>CAVUVH010000018.1:0-25252 GCA_963744735.1 uncultured Gammaproteobacteria bacterium | reverse complement strand
GTCGCTTTTTCCCGTTGACTGTCTGCTATCGGGCACGGGTGCGGGTCGTCGGGCGGTTAGGAGACGGGGCGCTCAAGTTCGGCGGCCATATAAACATATTGCTCATTAGCCATATCCATGGTAAAAGAAGCAGATGTTTGCGAGCTTTGAATGGGACCCCGACAAGGACGCGGAGAACCAGCGCAAGCACGGCGTGTCGTTCGCAGAAGCTCAGGCTGCATTCCTCGATTCCGGTCGTGTCATCGCCCGGGACCTGGAGCACAGTCGCACAGAGCCGCGCTTCTACTGTTTCGGCCGTGTGGCCGACGGCATTCTCACGGTCCGATTCACCTACCGCGGAAATGTCATTCGCATCATCGGTGCCGGATACTGGCGCAGAGGCAAGAAACTCTATGAAGCACACTCGAAAGTACACAAATGAACCGCTCGGTCGCGTAGAGGTGGTGGAAGACTTCCTTCCACCGCCGGATCAGCTTGTCTTGAGGGAAGACGGCGTGAAGGTCACCATCTCCCTCAGCAAGAAGAGCGTCGATTTCTTCAAGGCGCATGCCGCGCAGTCGAAGGTTCCGTATCAGCGGATGATTCGAACCTTGCTCGACAGTTATGCCGACAAGCATTCCCAGGGCGCCCCAACTCCGCGGTCCACTGGACGGCGGTCACCCTGAAAGGAGCGCGCGGCGCGCCTGTCGCGGCCAATCAACGCCCTCACCTACCGTCCGCCCTGTGTCGTCTTCTCGCCCGGAGCGAAGCGCCCATGCCGGAGGAAATGCGCCACCTGCGCAGCGACGTCCTTCGCGAACAGCATGCCGACGTGGCTGTGCGGCAGCACCAGGTGATCGTTCAGGCCGGGGATCACCGTCTCGCTGACCGCAACGGTGCCGTCGTTTTCGTCGTCGAAGTGCGCAAAGAACTGCCCGGTGCCGACACGCCGGGTGCCGGCAATGGCGCCCAGCGCCCGCGTGCGACCGTCGCCCCAGCAGCGGCCGCAGGGTTCGGCGAGTTCGCGCAGGATGTGCGGCCCGAGCAGCGGCCGCAGTGCCGCAAATCGCGCGACACCCTGGGCGGCGCGGCTGCCGCCGAGTGGCGAGCCCAGCAGCACGGCGTTGCCCGGGCGATCCTGGATGCCCTGCTCGACCAGCGCCTTGTAGACGATGGCGCCGCCCAGGCTGTGGCCGACCAGGTGCACGCGCTCGCTCGAGCGACCCTGGCGGTCGACGAACTCAGCGAGCTCGGCCGCGATTTCCGCTGCGTCGCCGTTCATCGACGGGTACGAGAACACGTGCACGTCATACCCGTGCTGCGCCTGCAGGCGATGCCGCAGCACGCCGAACTCCAGCCCGTTCATCCACAGGCCGTGCACCAGGATGACCGGGTCGCGCGGCGTCGCGGCCATCACTCCTTGAGCGGCAGCTTGACGCGGATGTGCAGGTCGCGCAGTTGCTGCTCCGACACCTCGGTCGGCGCGTCGGTCAGCGGACAGGTCGCCGTCTGCGTCTTCGGGAAAGCGATGACGTCGCGGATCGACTCGGCGCCCGCCATCAGCATGGCGAGGCGGTCGAGGCCGAACGCGATGCCGCCGTGCGGCGGCGCGCCATACTTCAGCGCGTCGAGCAGGAAGCCGAATTTCTTCGCAGCCTCTTCTGCACCGATGCCGAGCAGCTCGAACACGGTCGACTGCATCTCGTTGCGGTGGATACGCACCGAGCCGCCGCCGATCTCCGAGCCGTTCAGCACCATGTCATAGGCCCGCGCCAGCGCCGAACCCGGACTGGCCTTGAGGGCCGCGGGATCGTCGTCGACCGGCGCCGTGAACGGATGGTGCATGGCGGCCCAGCGCTTCGCGTCGGCATCCCACTCGAACATCGGGAAATCGACGACCCACAGCGGCGCCCAGCCGTCCGCGACCAGCCCCAGGTCCTGGCCCACCTTGAGGCGCAGCGCGCCGATCGCGTCGTTGACGACCCTGGCCTTGTCCGCACCGAAGAACACGAGGTCGCCCGTCTGCGCGCCCGTGCGCTGCATCAGCCCGGCCACCGCGGTGTCCGACAGGAACTTGAGGATCGGCGACTGCAGGCCGTCGCGGCCCTTCGTCGCATCGTTGACCTTGACGTACGCGAGGCCCTTCGCGCCGTAGCGCGCGACGAACGCGGTGTAGTCGTCGATCTGCTTGCGCGAAAGCTTCTCGCCGCCGGCAGGCACGCGCAGCGCCGCCACGCGGCCCTCCGCATCCGCGGCCGGACCGGAGAACACCTTGAACTCGCAGTCCCTGACGAGGTCGGCGACGTCGACGAGCTCGAGCGGGATGCGCAGGTCGGGCTTGTCGGACGCATAGCGGCGCATCGCCTCGGCGTAGGTCATGCGCGGGAACGGATCCGGCAGCGACTGGCCCAGCACGTCCCTGAACAGCTTGCGGACCAGGTTCTCCATCAGGTCCATGATGTCGTCGCGGGCCAGGAACGAGGTCTCGATGTCGAGCTGCGTGAACTCCGGCTGGCGGTCGGCGCGCAGGTCCTCGTCGCGGAAGCAGCGCACGATCTGGTAGTAGCGGTCGAAGCCCGACATCATCAGCAGCTGCTTGAAGATCTGCGGCGACTGCGGCAGCGCGAAGAACTTGCCCGGCTGGGTGCGGCTCGGCACCAGGTAGTCGCGCGCGCCTTCCGGCGTCGCCTTGGTCAGCATCGGCGTCTCGACGTCGATGAAGCCGTTGCCGTCGAGGTACTCGCGCATCGAGCGCGTGATCGCGTGCCGCTGGCGCAGCCGCTTCTGCATCACGTCGCGGCGCAGGTCGATGTAGCGGTACTTGAGCCGCGTCTCTTCCTTGACCTCTTCGTCGAGCTGGAACGGGATCGGCTCGGAGCGGTTCAGCACCTCGATCTCGCGCGCCAGCAGTTCCACCTGGCCCGAGGCAAGGTTGGCGTTGGCCGTGCCGGCCGGACGCGGCCGCACGGTGCCGGTCACCTTGATGACCCACTCGCCGCGCAGGCGCTCGGCTTCGGCGAAGACCGCGGCCGCATCCGGATCGAACACGACCTGCAGCAGGCCGTCGCGGTCGCGCAGGTCGACGAAGATCACGCCGCCGTGGTCACGGCGACGGTGAACCCAGCCGGCGACGGCGACCGTGGAACCGACCAGGCGTTCGTTGACGTCGCCACAGAAATGGGTGCGCATGGGCATGGGGAAATCCCGTCAGGAAGGGGCGCGGGGACCGGCCCGGGAGCCTGTCCGCCACGCTGAGCCGCAAGATGTTACGGAGCGGGTTGCTGCGGCGCAAGATTCGCCGGATTTTCGACCTTGGGCTGCCACTCCGGGGTGATCACGCCGAGGGTGAAGATCAGCTTGAAGGCGTCGTCCACGGACATGTCCATGAAGTGCAACTCGGTCCTTTCGACCGCGATCAGGAACCCCGTGGTGGGATTGGGCGTGGTGGGCACGAACACGTTCAACAGGTCGCGACCGGTCCGCGCCCGGATCTCGGCCGGATTGTCCGCCATCAGGAAGCCGATGCTCCAGGCGCCGGGGCGCGGGAACTCGACCATGATCACCTGCTTGAACGAGGTGCCCTTGTCGGTGAGCACGGTCTCGCTGAAGGTCTTGGCACCGCCGTAGACCGGCCCGATGACGGGAATCTTGCGGATCAGCCGCTCGACGACCTCGACGAACTTCTCGCCGATGAGGTCGCGCGTCAGGAAGCCGGTCAGCAGCAGGACCAGCAGCGCGAGCACGATGCCGAACCCCGGGATGTACTGGCCAAACAAGGCCTCGGGCCGCCACGAGGGTGGCAGCAGCACGATCGACTGGTCGAGGATGCCGGAGAGAAAACGCACGACCCAGACGGTCACGACGATCGGGACCCAGATCAGCAGGCCGCCGATCAGGTAGTTGCGCAATGCGCGCGCAGGATGGCGCTTGCCGGGCTTGTCGCCGTCGCTGCCTGCGCCGTGGGGCTTGATCTCTGGCACTAGGGGATTCCAGGGGCCGCGTTCAGCGCTTGCGGGCGGCTTTCTTTGGCCGCGGGTTTCTTCGCCGCAGTCTTCGACCGTGCCTTCGCCGCGGTCTTCACCGGAGGCTTGGCGACCACGGTCTTCTTGGCGCCATCGGCCTTCGTCTCCGACGGCTTCTTCTCGCCGCCCGCATCGGCCGCCGCAGGCGCCTCGTCCTTGCCGGCAAGGTTGCGCTTGGACTCCTTGTCCGACTTGAAGTCGGTCTCGTACCAGCCGCTGCCCGCCAGGCGGAACAACGGTGCGGACAGGAGCCGCTTCAGCGTGTGCTTGCCGCATTCGGGGCACTCGCGCAGCGGCTTGTCCGACATCTTCTGCAGCGCCTCCAGGTGGTGGTGGCACTTCTCGCACTGGTATTCGTAGATCGGCATGTTGTCGTCTTTATACACTTGCACCCTCTCCCGCGTTTCGACGGGAGAGGGCCGGGGTGAGGGTCGGGGTGAGGGCAGCCGGCCGGGATTATACCGGCCTGGAGACGCGCTCGAACGCAAGGGCGCCGTCCCGGACCGTGACACGGATGGTGTCGCCCGGGGCAAAGTCCCCGCGCAGGATCCGCTGCGCCAGCGGATTCTCGAGCTGGTGCTGGATCGCCCGCTTGAGCGGCCGCGCGCCGTACACCGGATCGAATCCCGCCTCGCCGAGCAGGTCGCGCGCCGCGTCGTCGAGTTCGAACGCCAGTTCGCGCTCGGCCAGGCGTTGCCGCAGGTAGCCCAGCTGGATATCGACGATCTGGCGGATGTGCTCGCGGCCGAGCGGATGGAACACGACGACTTCGTCGACGCGATTGATGAACTCGGGCCGGAAGTGCTGGCCGACGATCTCCATCACCGCCGCCTTCATCTGCGCGTAGTTCGATTCGCCCGCCAGCTCCTGGATCACGTTCGAGCCCAGGTTCGACGTCATGATCACGACCGTGTTGCGGAAATCGACGGTGCGGCCCTGGCCGTCCGTCAGGCGTCCGTCGTCGAGCACCTGCAGCAGCACGTTGAACACGTCCGGGTGCGCCTTCTCGACCTCGTCGAGCAGGATCACCGAGTACGGCCGGCGGCGCACGGCCTCGGTCAGGTAGCCGCCCTCCTCGTAGCCCACGTATCCCGGGGGCGCGCCGATCAGGCGGGCGACCGAGTGCTTCTCCATGAACTCCGACATGTCGATGCGCACCATCGCCTCTTCGGTGTCGAACAGGAACTCGGCCAGCGCCTTGCAGAGCTCGGTCTTGCCGACGCCGGTCGGGCCGAGGAACAGGAACGAGCCGTTGGGCCGGTTGGGATCGGACAGCCCCGCGCGCGAACGCCGGATCGCGTCGGACACGGCCTTGACGGCCTCGTCCTGGCCGACGACGCGCCGCGCCAGCGACTCTTCCATGCGCAGCAGCTTCTCGCGCTCGCCTTCGAGCATCTTGGAGACGGGAATCCCGGTCCACTTGGAGACGACCTCGGCGATCTCCTCCTCGGTCACCTTGTTGCGGACCAGCGTGGGCGCCTTGCCCTCCGCTTCCTGCGCGTCCTTCAGGCGTTTCTCCAGTTCCGGGATCCGGCCGTACTGCAGCTCGGACATCCGGGTGAGGTCGCCCGCGCGGCGCGCGGCCTCGAAATCGAGACGCGCGCGCTCGAGGTCCTGCGTGATCTGCGCGGTGCCCTGCGCCGTCGCCTTCTCGGCCTTCCAGATTTCCTCGAGGTCGGCATACTCCTTGCCCAGCTCCGCGAGCTGCTCGTCGATCACCTCGAGGCGCTTCTTCGAGGCCTCGTCCTTCTCCTTCTTCAGCGCCTCGCGCTCCATCTTGAGCTGGATGATGCGACGGTCGAGCCGGTCCATTTCCTCCGGCTTCGAGTCCATCTCCATGCGGATGCGCGACGCGGCCTCGTCGATCAGGTCGATCGCCTTGTCCGGCAGCTGGCGGTCGGCGATGTAGCGGTGCGACAGCGTGGCCGCCGCGACGATCGCGGGGTCGGTGATCTCGACGTTGTGGTGGACGGCGTACTTGTCCTTGAGCCCGCGCAGGATCGCGATCGTGTCTTCCACCGACGGCTCGTCGACCAGCACCTTCTGGAAGCGGCGCTCGAGCGCCTTGTCCTTCTCGACGTACTTGCGGTACTCGTCGAGCGTCGTCGCGCCCACGCAGTGCAGCTCGCCGCGGGCGAGCGCCGGCTTGAGCATGTTGCCCGCGTCCATGGCGCCCTC
Organism: uncultured Gammaproteobacteria bacterium; assembly: GCA_963744735.1. Lineage (GTDB taxonomy): Bacteria > Pseudomonadota > Gammaproteobacteria > Steroidobacterales > Steroidobacteraceae > RPQJ01. The sequence goes on along the minus strand of CAVUVH010000018.1, from coordinate 19,073 downwards.
GGCCTTGCCCGCGCCGACCATGGTGTGCAGCTCGTCGATGAACAGGATGACGTTGCCTTCCTGCTTGGCGAGGTCGTTGAGCACGCCCTTCAGCCGCTCCTCGAACTCGCCGCGGAACTTGGCGCCCGCGATCAGCGCGCCCATGTCGAGCGCGAGGATGCGCTTGCTGCGCAGGCTCTCCGGCACTTCGCCGTTGACGATGCGCAGCGCGAGTCCTTCGACGATGGCGGTCTTGCCGACGCCGGGTTCGCCGATCAGCACGGGGTTGTTCTTGGTGCGACGCTGCAGCACCTGCACGGTGCGGCGGATCTCGTCGTCGCGACCGATCACCGGGTCGAGCTTGCCCTGCTCGGCGCGCTCGGTCAGGTCGATGGTGTACTTGTCGAGCGCGCCACGCTGCTCCTCGACGTTGGGGTCGTCAGCCCTGGCGCCGCCGCGGATCTCGTCGATGGCGCGCTCGACGGCGACCTTGCCGACGCCGGCGTCCTTCAGCATCTGCGCCAGCGGACCCTTGTCCTCGAGGGCGGCCAGCACGAACAGCTCGCTGGTCAGGTACTGGTCGCCGCGCTTCTGCGCGACCTTGTCCATCAGGTTGAGCACGCGCGCGAGGTCGTTGGAGACGTGCACCTCGCCGCCGGTGCCCTCCACCCGCGGCAGGCGCTCGAGCGCCTCGCGCAGGCGCGAGCGCAGCACGTTGCCGTTGCCGCCGCACTTGTCGAGCAGCGGGCGCACGGTGCCGCCCTGCTGGTCGAGCAGCGCGAGCAGCAGGTGGACGGGTTCGATCAGCTGATGATCGCGGCCGAGGGCGAGCGACTGCGCGTCCTGCAGGGCAGCCGCGAATTTGGTCGTGAATTTGTCCTGGCGCATGGGGGCTCTATCCGTAGGACGTGATGCCGCCAGATGTGGGGCCGGAGCCACGAACTAAAAGGGGCCAGGGTCAGGGGCTAGGGGTCAGGGGCTAGGGGTTAGTCGGAACGCACGTCGGACGACTTGGGCGCTCAGGCGCTAAAAATACAATATATTCATATTGTTACGCGGACCTACCCGGTCAGGTGCTGCCTCCGACTAGCCCCTAGCCCCTAGTCCCTAGCTCCCTAGCCCCTTCCCTAATGCATTCCCTGGTGCGTCAGGTACACCAGCCCGACCCCGAGGGCGATGAACAGGATCTGCCCGGCGCTGGCCCGGAAATCGACGCGGCGGTGCAGGCCGGGAATCAGGTCCGCCACGGCGACGTAGATGAAGCTCGCGGCCGCGAACGCCAGCGCATACGGCAACAGGTGCAGCGCGGTGCCGAGCGCAAAGTACGCCAGCACGCCGCCCACGACCGACGTCAGGCTCGAGACCAGGTTCAGCGTCATCGCACGCCTGCGGCTGAAGCCGCCGTGCAGCAGGATGGCAAGGTCGCCCACCTCCTGCGGGATCTCGTGCGCGAACACCGCCAGGGCCGTGACGATGCCCAGCTGCGGGTTGGTCATGAACGCCGCCGCGACCAGCACGCCGTCGAGCAGGTTGTGGAACGTGTCGCCGGCCAGGATCAGGTTGGCCGAGGCCTGGTCGCGCGCCTCATGGCTGGGCGAGTGCATCTCGCAGGGATCGTCGTGGCAATGACGCCACAGCACGAACTTCTCCAGCATGAAGAACAGCAGGATTCCGGTGAGCAGCGCCAGCCCGACCTGGTGCGTCGCCGCCGGCCCCGCGCCTTCCAGCGCATGCGGGATCAGGCCCAGGAACGCGGCGCCCAGCAGCGTGCCGGTCGCGAAACTGACCAGGTGCGGCAGCACGGCGCCGCGCCATTTCGCGCCCAGCGCCAGGAATACGCCGGCGGCCAGCGCGCTCAGCAGGCCGCTCAGCGCGGTGAACACGACGATGAGGGTCAGGGTGCTCACGGCTCGTTCCTGTTCCCGGGCTGGATCCAGGCCAGCGTCGCCATGCGGCCGGTGCGCCCGCCATCGCGCCGGAACGAATAGAAGCGGTCAGCGTCGGTCACGGTGCACAAGCCGCCGCCGGTCACCTCGTGCACGCCGACACGCGCCAGCGCGAGCCGCGCCAGCCGGTACAGGTCGGCGTGATGGCGGCCGGCCTCGTTCGGCGCGAAGGCGCTGGCATTTTCGGCGGCGCGGGCGATGAAGGCCGTGCGCACGTCCTCCCCGACCTCGAAGGCCTGCGGGCCGATGGCAGGCCCCAGCCAGGCGACGACCTCCGCGGCAGGCACGCCGAGCGCCGCGACCGTGGCCTCCAGCACGCCATCGGCGAGTCCACGCCAGCCGGCATGCGCGACGCCGACACGGGTACCGTCGCGGCTGGCGAACACGACGGGCAGGCAATCGGCCGTCAGCACCGCGCACACCTGGCCGGGCCGGGAGGTGACCGCGGCATCCGCCCGCGGCGGTGCTGCCGGCAGCGGTCCGTCATGCGCGAACACCGCCACACCGTGCACCTGCTCCAGCCAGGCCGGCTCGGCCGGCAGCGCGGCGGCGAGCCGCAGGCGACGGCGATTCTCCTGCACATGCGCCGGCTGGTCGTCGACGTGCGCGGCCAGGTTCAGGCCGGCATGGCTGCCGGTGCTCACGCCGCCGTGGCGGAGCGTGGTGAGCGCGCGCACCGTGGACGGCCACGCGGCTTCGGGCGTGAGCCATGCCAGGCCGGCGACGTCGGCTGCGCCCGTCACTGCTTGACCGTCGCGGCGTCCGCCGCCAGCACCGCGACCAGGTCGCGCATGTCCTGCGGCAGGGGCGCCTGCGCCTCGAGCGGCTTGCCGGTGACGGGGTGCGCGAGCTGCAGCCGGGCCGCGTGCAGGGCCTGGCGCGGAAACGCCCGCAGCGACACCCGCAGTTCTTCGCTGCAGCCCTTGGGCAGCGCCAGCCGCCCGCCGTAGACCCGGTCGCCCACGATCGGGTAACCCGCGTGCGCCAGGTGCACGCGGATCTGGTGCGTGCGCCCCGTTTCCAGCTGCACGCGCACGTGCGTGTGTGCGCGGAACCGGCGGATCACCCGGTAGTGCGTGACCGCGGCGCGGCCACCGTCGCGGATCGCCATGCGCACGCGATCGGTCGGATGCCGGTCGATCGGCGCGTCGATCGTGCCGCCCGCGGTCATGACGCCGCGGCAGATCGCCTCGTACTCGCGGTGGATGTCGCGATCCTCGAGCATGCGCACCAGCGCGGTGTGGGCCGGCAGCGTGCGCGCAATGATCAGCAGGCCGCTGGTGTCCTTGTCGAGCCGGTGCACGATCCCTGCCCGCGGCAGCGTCGCCAGGCCCGGATCACGGGCCAGCAGCGCGTTCTGCAGGGTCCAGTCCGGATTGCCGGCCCCGGGATGCACGACGAGCCCGGCCGGCTTGTTCACGATGTAGACGTGCGCGTCCTCGTGGACCACCTGCAGCGGGATGTCCTGCGCCACGGCGGCGGACTGCTCCGTCAGCGTCGCCGCGACCGTGATCGCCTCGCCCCCGTGCATCTTGTCCCGCGGCCGGCGCACCGCGCCATCCACCAGGATCTCACCCGATTCGATCCAGGCCTTGAGCCGGCTGCGGGAATAGTCGGGCAGCAGCTCGGCCAGCGCCTGGTCGAGCCGCTGGCCCGCCTGCGTGTCGGGGATCTTCAGGCTCAGGGTCAGGGTGGACGTCGGCATGGGGGCGAATTCTATATACTTCGCGTCCCTCCGCAGGGTCTCGCTCAGGACTTTCCATGGCTTTTGCCCCCGCCCAACGCGCTCTTGTCGTCGGCCTGCTGGCCCTGGCCCTGTCGGGCACGGCCGGCTGCAGCAGCCTCAAGTTCTGGGACAAGGACAAGGGCGACGAGGTGATCGAGGGTTCGCCGGAGCAGCTCTACCGCGAAGCGATCCGCGACATCAAGAACAGCAATTACCCGAACGCGATTGCCCGCTACGAGATGCTCGAGGCCCGCTACCCGTTCAGCGAACAGGCGAAGCAGGGCCAGCTGGACCTGATCTACGCCTACTACAAGAACCGCTCGGGCGATTCCGCCATCGACCAGGCCGACCAGTTCATCCGCGAGAATCCCACGCATCCGCGCGTCGACTACGCCTATTACGTCCGCGGCCTGGTGTACTTCGAGTCGGGCGTCAACTGGCTCGAGCGCAAGTTCGACGTCGACCTCGCCCGGCGGCCGCCGGGCGAGGCCCGCAAGTCGTTCCAGGCCTTCCAGCAGCTCGTGCAGCAGTACCCCAACAGCCCCTACGCCGCCGATGCCCGCCAGCGGATGATTTTCCTGCGCAACCGCCTGGCCGACTACGAGATCGAGGTGGCCCGGTACTACATGAAGCGCGAGGCCTTCGTCGGTGCCGCCAACCGGGCCAAGGGCGTGATCGAGAACTACGACGGCGCACCGGCCGTGGACGACGCGCTCGGGCTGCTGGCCACGGCGTACCGCAGGCTCGGCCTCGACGATCTGGCCAAGGTGGCGGACGACGTCAGGGCCAGCAACGACATCAACAACGTGCCCGACCTGCCCAACACCGCGCGCTGCGCGGCACTTGCGGCCGCGAATTCCGGGGGCGCCGGCGGGCAATCGGGCGGCGGCTGGAGAATGGGTGCGCCGGCACAGGCCGGGCAGTGGGAGGCTACGATCGGCCTGACCTCGGCGGCGACCACCGACGTGGATTTCGACGGCGGCACGACGGCCGAGATCGACGGCGGGATAGGCTTCACGCTGGGCGCGGGCTATCACTTCACCGACCAGCTGCGATTCGGCTCGACCTTCAACTACGACAGCAAGGACTACAGCGCCGACGTCGTGGGCGACGATTCCGACGAGCCGTACGCGATCGAGGGCAGCCTGGACACGATGTCGCTGATGTTCGACGTCCAGTACACGTTCCTCACCGGGCCGGTCACGCCTTACGTGGCCGCAGGCGTGGGCTGGGCCTGGGTGGACACCAACATTTCCACCGAGCCGCCCGAGATCGGCTGCTGGTGGCACCCCTGGTGGGGTTACGTCTGCACCAGCTGGCAGGACACGCGCACCGTGGACAGCCTGGCGTACGAGGTGGGGCTCGGCATGCGTTACAACTTCAGCCGCGCCTTCGCGGCCGACGGCGCCTACCGCATGCGCTGGGTGGATTTCGAGAGCGCGACCAGCACGCCCTCGTTCGACACGCTGCAGCTGAACCTGGTCTGGAAATTCTGATTCGCTGCTTCGTCACCGCGCGCGACACAGGCGAGCGCCTGGCCGAGCGGCCGGCGCTTCAGTCGCATGCGGGCGACCCCGGGCTGCCGACGGTAACCGTGGACACCGGTCGCACGTTCCAGCAGATCGAGGGCTTTGGCGGTGCGTTCACCGAGTCCTCGGCCGTCAACTGGCTGGCGCTGGACGAGACCCACCGCCAGCAGGTGCTCGAGGCCTATTTCGACCCGGTACGCGGACACGGGTACTCGCTGTGCCGCGTGCACATGGGCAGCTGCGACTTCGCGCTCGGCAACTACGCCCACGCCGAAGACGCGGACGACCCGGAGCTTGCCGGTTTCAGCATCGACCGCGACCGGCAGGCGCTGCTGCCTTTCATCCACGCCGCGCAGCGCGTGGCGGGCGCGCCGATCAAGCTGCTGGCCTCGCCGTGGAGTCCGCCGGCCTGGATGAAGTCGACGGGCTGCATGAACGAGGGCGGCAAGCTGCGTCCGGAGCACCGGCGCGCCTGGGCGCGCTGCTACGTCCGCTTCATCGAGTCCTACGAGGCCGAAGGCGTGCCGATCTGGGGCGTGTCGGTGCAGAACGAACCCATGGCCACGCAGCGCTGGGATTCGTGCCTGTACACGGCCGAGGAAGAGCGCGATTTCGTGCGCGACTTCCTCGGGCCGGAGCTGGAGGCCGCAGGCCTCGGGCGGGTGCGCATCGTGATCTGGGATCACAACCGCGACCTGATGTTCGAGCGCGCCAATACGGTGTACTCGGATCCCGCCGCCGCGCGCTACGTCTGGGGCACCGGGTTCCACTGGTACGGCGAGGACTGCTTCGATCACGTGCAGCAGGTCCACGACGCCTGGCCCGACAAGCACCTGCTGTTTACCGAGGGCTGCCAGGAGGGCGGGCCGCATCACGGCTCGTGGGAGCTGGGCGAGCGCTACGCGCGCTCGATGATCAACGACCTCAACCGCTGGACGGTCGGCTGGATCGACTGGAACCTGCTGCTGGACCACGACGGCGGCCCGAACCACGTCGGCAACTACTGCAGCGCCCCGATCCATACCAATGCAGCGTTCGACGGATTCACGCTGCAGAGCTCGTACTGGTACATCGGGCACTTTGCGCGCTTCGTGCGGCCCGGCGCGCACCGCGTGCTCTGCACCACCGCGCATCCAGGACATCGAGGCGGCGGCGTTCCGCAACGTCGACGGCTCGACGGCGGTCGTCGTGCTGAACCGCAACGAGCAGCCGCTGCGCATCACGCTGCGCGTAGACGGCGCGGGGGTTGCGACGGAACTGCCGCCGCGATCGATCGCGACCTATCTGGTCTAAGGCGGCAATCAGCGCCGGATTTCCCGCCCCGATGCGTTCGAACGCATCAGGGCGGGCGCCAGGGTATCCCCTTCCGCTCTTCGGCACCCGGTCGTGCCGAAGAGGGTCAGTTGTTGGTGAAGCCGATCGGGCCGAGGTTCACCCCGGTCGAATACGAGACAGGGTTGCTGCTGGTGTTCGCATTGGTGAAGTTGAAGCTGGTCGGTGGCACGGTCACGGTCACCCGCGACAGCTTGGACAGCACCGCCGCCACCGCGGTCCCAGCCGTGTCGCTGCCGCACAGACCCTTGACCGTGAAGCCCGCCAACGGCAGCATGTAAACCGAGCCCGCGCCGATCTTCTGGTCCGCGGTAAAGGTCTGCGTGATTTCAGTGCCGCCCGATTCCGTGGCGACGCAACCCGCCACCTTCGGGCCTGCAGCACCATTTCGATCACCGGATTGAAGTTGGCCTGCTGGTACATCTCCGCCGGCCCCCACAACCGTGAACTTGATCTTGCTGAACGCCTGTACGTTGAGCGTGCCGTTGTTGGGCGCGTTCGCATACAGGCCCATGTAGGACCGCGCTGAACGTTGCGGCCGGCGCCGTCAGCACGAAGTAACGGAAGAAGTTGGGTATGCCACCCGGGTCGACCGAGGTGCCGGCGATCCAGCCGCCTTCCTCGACCTTCTGGCCCGAGGTGCTCAGCGGCTATCGTTGAAATAGCCGATGTTGCCGCCGCCGGGCGTGCCGTCCGGTGGCTTCGGGAAAGCCCCATAATTGCCGCGACTCGAGGCTGCCCTTGTAGTCGACGGCAAAAATGGCTTCGCCCGCGACAAAAATGCCCTTGCTGTCGCCGCTGCTGAGCACCAGGGTCTGCGGGCCACCGGAGCCCATGTCCGCGGGCGCACCGGCGCCACCGCCGCCGCCCTGGAAGTGCCCCAGAAGTAGATGTTGTCGACGTACAGCGTGCCCGGGAGCGGCGGGTTCGAGCTTGATCTGGATGATGTTCGCCTTGTTCGGCACCGAGTAGTTGCTCAGGTCGATGTCGACGCTGTTCCAGCCCCCCGTGGTCAGGACCTGGGTATAGGCGTTCTCGAGGCCCGGCGAGATGATCGACACCTTCACGCTGGTCACGTCCGGCGTCCAGAAGTCGATGTGCAGCTTGCCCTTCCCGAGACATCCACCGGGCTGCGGCCCAGTCGATCCCTGGTACAGGCCGTCGGGTCCTGGCCAGACGTACTTCAGCGACTTGTTGCCCGCGATGGTCACTTCGCTGCTGGTCACCGGCGGGTTCTGGCCCCAGTACGGGAACGGGTCGAACCCAGCCGTCAGACGGCATCGCTGTAAATCGTGGTCGACTCCGCCGGGATCACCGTCGTCGGTGCGCAATCCGGCTCCGTCGTGCCGCAACTGCCGCTGCCACCGGCCGTGCCCCAGAAATAGATGTTGTCGACGTACAGCGTGCCGGGAGTGGCGGCTCCAGCTTGATCTGGATGATCGCCGACTTGTCCGCGCTGTAGTTGCTGAGGTCGATGTCGACGCTGTTCCAGCCCCCGTGGTCAGGGCCTGGGTATAGGCGTTCTCCATGGGCCCGCCGAGATGATCGACACCTTCACGCTGGTCACGTCCGGCGTCCAGAAGTCGATGTGCAGCTTGGCCTTGCCCGGAGACGTCCACCGGGCTGGAAGACCAGTCGAGCCCCTGGTACAGGCCGTCCGGGCCCGCCCAGACGTACTTCAGTGACTTGTTGCCGGCGATGGTCACTTCGCTGCTGGCCACCGGCGGGTCCTGGCCCCAGTTCGGGAACGGGTCGAAGCCCGTCACGAGGCGGCATCGCTGTAGATCGTGACCGACCCCGCCGGGATCACCGTCGCCGGCGCGTCGGTCGGCGCCGTGCCGCCGCCACCGCCGCCGCCGCCACCGACGAAGGTAATGTCGTCGACGAAGTAGACGCGGTCGGCCGGCAGCGGGCCCGAGCCACCGTTGCCCAGGCCGAAGTCCATGAAGATCGAGAGCCGGTTGTAGGTCTTGGTCAGGTCGAGCGGCGAGGTCGGACCGCCACCCACCGGGGGACTCAGGCCCGGGTTGGCGAAATCGAACGTCAGGGTTTCCCACTCGCCAGACTTCGTGGTGATCGCATCCGTCTCGACGCTGATGCGTTGGGTTCGACGCATCTTCGACCTTCAGCCGCACGCGCACGCCGACCGGCGGGAGTCCAGACGCGAACGGTCATGGTCTTGGCCGATGTCGGAGAACGGAATGGCCGGGATCGAGACCCGCATCGGCTCGGGTCGGAACCGCCGGATATCGTGGAGATCGTGGTGCCGGCCCACTGCTCGGAACCCGGCAGGGCGGCAGCGCGTACTTGAAGACCTGGAGCACCTTGTTCGCACGCGCCCGCGGGGTCGCTCGCAATGAAGGCACCCGGCACCGTCGCGCCGTTCGTGCCGAAGTCGGTCAGCCTTGCGGGGGCGGCACGTTCGTCGAAGCTGATCAGCGGAGCGTGCGCCACCGCCGCCGTTGCCGACCGTGACCGTCAGCCGTATCGGTCTTGCCCGACGGGGTGTGCGTCACCGTGATCGCACGGCGTCGCCGAGGGCGACCGCGGACACGACGCCAGACGCGCCGACGGTCGCCACCGTCGGATTCGACGAGACGAAGGTGGAGTCGGCCGTGACATTGCCCGACGTCGCCGTTGTTGTAGGTCGCGGTGACCACCAGCGACTGGGCCGAGCCCACGGCCAGGGTGCTGGTCGCGGGCGCCACGTCGATCGAAACGACGCGCAACGGCGAGACCGACGACGGTCGTGGTCGCCGTCAGGCCGGAGGCGGTGTGCGTGGCCGTGATGGTCGCGTTGCCGGCCGCGACGGCCGTCACGTAGCCGGTGTCAGCAGTCGACGGTCGCGACCGCCGGCGCGGACGACGCGAAGGTCGTGCCGAAATTGACGACGTAGGTCGAGTTGTCCTCGAGGGTTCCGGTGACGGTCAGCGACGCGCATGCCGCCAACCACCATGTTCACCGGGTTGGGCGTGACCGCGATCGAGGTCAGTTGCTTGACGTTCGGTGAGTCCGGGTCAGAAGGCTGACACCCCGTGAGGGCGAGGCCCAGGAAGGCCAGGAAGGCGAGCAGAGAAATCTGCCTTGGGAATGTCATCTGATGTCTCCCGCTACGGTACTGGACGCGAACGCGAGGGACTCGCCACCCGTGCGGCCGTCGCTTTCGGGCCCCTCTCCGAAAGCGCTTTCAAGGCTGAATCTACACAGCGGATATCGTGCGTGTCAATCGCACGGCCGCCGCCAACTTTGCTGCAAAGCGACAATCGCGCTAGGCCGTCCGCGTCTGTCGCAGGAGTTCCGGATAGAGCGACTGCATGACCCGCTTGGGCTCCCGATCCACCGTGAACAGGCCCCAGTGCTTTTCGGGTTCCAGCGGGTCCGGCGAGCCCTTCCAGGGCTCATCGAACGCCTCGAAGACGAAGGTCAGGATGCCTTCCTGCGCCGGTCCAGTCCATCAGGTCTGCGTAGTACACCGCCTGCAGTTCCTGCGAGGTGTTCTGCGGGCAGATGCCACGGCCGTTGGAGTTCGTCGCCCAGCCGGCCTCGGAGATGATCACCGGCTTGTCCGGGATACAGGCTGGCGACGCTGTGATAGTTGTCCTTGGAATACACCAGTGCGTCGTGCACGTGCTTGTACTCCCAGACGGGATAGGTGTGCAGCGAGATGAAATCCAGCTCGCGCACCAGCGGGCGAAGCTTGTCCCGCCACGGCACATAGTTCTCGCAGAACGTCACGGGCTGCGGAACCACGCGCTTCACCCGGCGCACGAGTTCGATCATCCGCTCCACCGGCACGAAGTGGTCGGTCCAGTCGACCGTGGCTTCGTTGCCGACGGCCACCGCGAACACGATGTCGTCGTGGAGCCGGGCCAGGTCGATGAGCCGCTCCACCTCGGCATCGTTCTCGGCGACGTTGGCTTCCAGCTGCGATTCGCTGTGGGTGGCGCCCCATGGGCAGCCGAAGTTGTTCATCTCGGCCGCGAGGTGGGCGCCCAGCAGGACCTTGAAGTCCAGCCGGTCCCGGCGGATGACCTCGAGGACCCGCTCGGCGTGCAGGCTGCAGTCGTACAGGCGCAGCAGCCGCCAGTTCTTCTGCAGGATGTGCAGGTCCTCGCGAATCTCGGCGACGGTCGGGTAGATCTTCTCGGCCGGGCTCTGGCCGCGCCGGTAACCCGAGTAGCAGATGGCGTTTCCACGCGGCAGTTGCAGCATGCTGTGCGTTCCTGGTGTCAAACGTACTTCGGCAGGCCGTCTTTGTCCCACAGGCCCCAGTACGCGCCGACGTCGCCTTCGGCGCCGACCTTCCACGCTTCGTCGAAGGCCGCGAAATAGAACACTTCGACGCCGTCCTGCCGCGCCCAGCGGCAGGTGTCGATGAAGTAGCGCATGGCGCCCTCCACCGAGGGCACGGCGCCGTGGAAGGCGTGCCGGTATGGGGCCAGCCGGTCTCGCTGATGATCACCTTCTTGCCGGCGGCGACCGCGACCGTGCGCTGGTACATGCTCTGCATGTAGGCGATTGCCTGCTCGCGCGGACAGCCTTCCCAGAACGGGTAGCAGTTGGTCAGCAGCACGTCGCAGGCCGCCGTGACCCGCGGGTGGCGCTCGAACAGGTAGTACGCGTCGACGTAGCCCACGGGAATGCCCGGCGGCACCGCCTGCCGGACGCGTTCGATGTAGCCGATCAGTTCGTCCTCGCTCATGTCCTCGCGCAGCAGGACCTCGTTGCCCACCGCCAGGATGTCGACGTGCCCTGCCCTGGCCAGGGCAATCGCGCCGGCGATCTCGCGCTCGTTGATCTCGCGGTCGGTGCCGAGCCAGGCACCCACCAGGGTCTTCATGCCCAGTTCGTGGGCGACCCGCGGGGTGATCTCGTGGCCGTCGGTGCAGGAGAAGCTGCGCACCCAGCGCGTGTACGGCCGGACGATGCCGAGGCGTGCGCGGATCTGCGCCTCGTCCACCAGCGAGCCTGGCGACTGCCCCTCGAGGTACGGACTGAAGCACAGGCCGTGCACGCCGGCATGCAGGGCTTCCGCGAACTCCCCGGCAAGGTCCGCGAGTTCCTCGGACGAAAGCGCAGCCGGGATCGGCGCCGCGGTGGCACCGCGCGCAGCCCCCAGGACGGGAATCCTCGGGGCGGACGGGGAACGCAGCGGGGCGCCCGCGGTGGGTCCGGATTCAGCGCCAACCGGCGCGGCAGGACCGGCGGCGACCGGAGGCACAGCGGGCACGAACGCCGGGGTGACGGGTGGCACGACATCGGCCGCCGTGGCCCGATCCCCGTCCGGCCCGTCTTTGCGCCTCGTCTCAAGATCTGACGACATCTTTTTCACGGTGTCCTCGTCGATTTCATAGAACCACAGCGCCGCGACGGCGGCGACCGCCGCGATGGCCGGGATGATGCTCATCATCATGACGATGCCGTGCACGGTGCGGGCGCTCTGCGCCACGTTCGGCAGGTAGCCGAAGTAGGCCAGCAGCCAGCCGGCCCCCGCCCCGCCGATGGCCCACCCGAGCTTCTGCGCGAACGACGCGGCCGAGAAAATGAGGCCGGTCGCGCGGCGCCCCCACTTCCATTCCGAGTAGTCGGCGGTATCGGCGTACATCGCCCAGACCAGCGGCGCGGTCGGCGCAGCACAGAAGTTGATGATCGTGTTGGCCGCCCACACGAGCTTGATGTTCTCGGGCGGCACGAAGTAGAAGCCGAAGGTCAGCAGCGCCGTGAGGGACATCGAGAAGAGGTAGAAATTGCGCTTGCCGAAGCGCTTGGCCAGCGGCGAGGTGGCCATGACACCGAGGATGAACGCGATGGCGCCCGTGGTCATCACCGGGCCGAAGTAACTGCCGCCGCCAGGCACCACGTTCTCGAAGTAGAAGATGGTGACGGTGTTGCGGATGTTGCCGAAGGTCAGCGCCGCGATGCCGACGCCGCAGAGCACGACCCACGGCCGGTTGCGCAGCAGGTCCTTGAGGTCGGTCTTGAACGATGTCTCCTGCTTCGGCGGCGGCTGCACCCGCTCGCGCGTCAGCGCGAACGTCGCGAAGTACAGCAGCACGGCGATCACCGAATACACCAGCATCGTCATCTGCCAGCCGTACGCCGAGGTGTCGCTGCCGCCGAAGTGGCGGACCATCGGCAGGGCCGTGTTGACGATGATGAACACAGGAATGAGCGCCATCACGAAGCGGTAGGACGTGACGCTGGTGCGCTCGCGGGAGTCCGGCGTCAGCACGCCGAGCAGCGCCGAGTACGGGATGTTGATGGCCGAGTAGGCGAACATCATCAATGTCAGGGTGACGTAGGCGTAGACCGTGCGCGCGGTCCCGGTGAGGTCCGGCACCGTGAAGGCGAGCACCGCGGTCGCGGCCATCGGGATCGCCATCCAGATCAGGTACGGCCGGAAGTGCCCCCAGCGCGTCACCGTCCGGTCGGCGATCGTACCGATGATCGGGTCGAAGAACGCGTCCGCGACGCGCGTCACCAGCATCATCGTGCCCATGGTGGCCGCGCCGAGCAGGAACACGTCCGTGTAGAACTTCGCCATGAAGATCGCGAACATCTGCCAGAACATGTTCGACGCGAGGTCGCCGAGCCCGTAGCCGAATTTCTCCGACACGGAAAGCTTGTGGTCTTCTGTCTTCACTCGATCCCCCGACGCGCCGCGCGGGCGCGAACTGATCAGCGCTTCTTCTGGTAAGGCAGCCGGCCCTTGCCGCGTGGCGCAGCCGCGCCGTAACCCCCGACTCGGTCATAGACGCGCACGTAGTCGACGACCAGTTCAGCGGGGAACTGCGTCGCCGGATTCGGCACGCCCGGAAAGTTGCCGCCGACGGCGACGTTCATGACGATGTAGAACGGCTGGTCGAACGGCGCAGGCCACGGGTTCAGGTCCGCACTGCTGCGGGCGACGATCCCCTTGCCGCCGCGCAATTTGCTGCAGCTCCACCAGAACGACTGCGTCGCCCAGGTCTCGCCGTCCACCAGCCAGCGGATCTCGCCCGGCTCCCACTCGACGGCATAGACGTGGAAATCCGCCACCGACTGCCCGGCGGGGAACTTGTGCACGTGCGTGACGAGTTCGCGCTTCGGGAAGGTCGAGCCGAAGTGGACCGTGCCGAGATACTGCTCGGGCTTCTCGCCGACGATCTCCATGACGTCGATCTCGCCCGAGGCCGCCCATCCGCCGTACTTGTCGTCCAGCGGCAGCAGCCAGATCGCGGGCCACAGTCCCTTGCCATGCGGCACTTTGGCGCGGAACTCGAACTTGCCGTAGCGCTGGGCGAACAGCGGCGTGCCGTCACGCCGGCGTGTGCGGATGCGCGCGGAGGTGTAGCCGCAACCGTGCAGCGGCTCCTTCAGCGCGCGGATGTACAGCATGCCGTCCCTGACCGAGACGTTGTCCGGCTCGCGCGTGTAGTACTGCAGTTCCTCGTTGCCCCAGCCGGCCACCCACTGGTGGCTCTTGTAGTTGAAGAAGCCGTTGCCGAGTTCGAAGTCCCACTTGGCCGGGTCGATCGCCTCCCCGTCGAACTCGTCGCTCCAGACGAGCTTCCAGCGCTTGCCCCTAGCGGCCATGGCTGCGTCCCCCTGTCGTCGAAGAATCGGCGTCCGCGACGGCCCTGGCCTGCGCACAGAACGCCTGGTACCAGAGCGCGCTGTCTTTCAGCGTCCTGCGCTGCGTGGCGTAGTCGACGTAGACGATCCCGAAGCGCTTGGAGTAGCCGTCGGCCCACTCGAAGTTGTCGAGCAGGCTCCAGACGAAGTAGCCGCGCAGGTCGACCCCGCCCTCGAGCGCGTCGGCCATGGCGGCAATGTGCCGGTGCAGGTAGCTGATCCGCTCCGGGTCGGCGACGCGCCCGCCCACCACGCGATCGCGGTAGGCCGCGCCGTTTTCCGTGATGTAGAGCGGCGGCAGGCGATAGTCGGCCTTGAGCCGCAGCAGCAGTTCCGTCAATCCGCCCGGGAACACCTCCCAGCCCATGTCGGTGACTTCGCGGCCGTGGTCGACGGGAGCCAGCGGAGTTCCGGTGCCGGAGAGATTGCGCGTGTAGTAGTTGATGCCGAGGAAATCCAGCGGCTGCCGGATGACGTCCAGGTCGCCGGCCGCGACCTGCGGCGCGTCCTCGCCCAGGAACTCGAGCACGTCCTGCGGATAGCGCCCGTGCAGCAGCGCGTCCATGTACCAGCGGATCGTCAACCCGTCATCGAGGCGTGCCCGGGCGAGATCCTCCGGCGAATCCGTGGCGGCATGCACGGGCGCCTGGTTCAGCACGATGCCGAGCGGCGCGGCGCAGCGCTCGGCACGCATTGCCTGCAGGGCCATGCCGTGGCTCAGCAACAGGTGGTGCGAGACCTGCATCGCCACCTTCTGGCTCTTCAGGCCGGGCGCGAAGGTCCCTGCCTCGTGGCCCAGGATGGCGACGACCCAGGGCTCGTTGTGCGTGGCGATCGACGCCGCGCGGTCGCCCAGGCGGCGCGCGACCTCCACCGCATATTCCGCGAACCGCGCGGCGGTCTCGCGATTGGCCCAGCCGCCAGTTTCCTGCAGCGCCTGTGGCAGGTCCCAGTGGTACAAGGTCAGGTACGGTGCGATGCCCCGCTCGAGCAGGCCGTCGACCAGCCGGTCGTAGAAATCGAATCCCCGCTCGTTCCACGCCCCGGCACCCAGCGGCTGTACGCGAGGCCAGGCGATCGAGAACCGGTAGGCGTTTGCGCCGAGGCTCGCGATGAGGCCGATGTCCTCGTCGCTGCGGTGATAGTGATCGCAGGCATGCTCGCCGCTGCTGCCGTCCCTGATCGCGCCGGGCCGGCGACAGAACTCGTCCCAGATGGAATCCCCGCGACCGTCCTCGTGTGCTGCGCCCTCGACCTGGTAGGCGCTCGTCGCCACGCCCCAGACGAAATCGCGCGGAAAGCGCCCGGCGAGGGCGCCGGCTTCGGGGCCCAGCCGCCGATTGCCCGCATGTCGGTCGGAATGCATCAGCATCGTGTCGTTCGCTGCAACCGTACGGTGGCCCTCGCGCCGGCGAGTCGGCGACCGCCTTGATCAGCACCCCTGCCCGAAGCCCCGGGTGCAATTTTTAGAAAGCGCTTTCAAATCAAATCTAGCACAGCGCTCTCTTGGTCGTGTCAAACGGCGCCCGACGTCACCGGGCCGGGCGCAGGCGGGCCGTCAGTCGCGCCAGGCGCGGGTCGATTCGCGGATCGCAAGTGTCGGGGCGGAGATCCGGGCCTGGGGAATCCGCCGCTCGATCAGGTCGATCATCGCTTCCGCCGCGCGCTCGCCGATCTCGTCTGAATGCCTGTGGACGGTCGTGAGCGGCGGGACCATGAACGCCGAGGCCGGCAGGTCGTCGAAGCCGACCACCGAAACATCCTGCGGCACCTTGATGCCGCGGCGGTGCAGCGCCAGCATCACGCCGAATGCGGTCTGGTCGTTCGCGGCAAACACGGCCGAGAATTCGATACGCGCGTCGAGCAGCGCGTTGGCCGCCGCGTAGCCACCGGTCTCGAGGTAATCGCCGGCAACGACGAGCTTGCTCGTGAACGGAATCCGCGCCGCCGCCAGTGCCGCCTTGTAGCCGTCGAGCCGTTGCAGCGCGTCGGGATGGTCCGGCGGGCCGGAAATGAAGGCGATGCGGCGATGGCCCTGCCCCACCAGGTAGTCGGTCGCGACGCGGGCGCCCATCGTGCTGTCCACGTCCAGGCAGTAGATGCGCTCGCCGACGACGGCCCGGCCGGTCACGACCAGCGGCACATTGCGCGCCAGGCTCACGAGTTCTTCGTCCGGCAGGCGGCTGGTCAACAGGATGATGCCCTCGACGCGCCGGCCGAGCAGGTGGTCGACACAACGTCGCTCATGACTCTCGCGCCAGTGGCCGCTGACGAACAGCGGTGAGTAATTGGCCCGCAGCAGGCCCTTCTCGATGCCGGCCAGGGTCACGCCGTAGAACGGGCTGTCGATGGCCTGCGTCACGACGCCGACGCTCATCGACTTGCCGCCGGCAAGCGAACGCGCCACCGGGTTCGGCATGAACTGCAGCTTGGCGATGGCGGCTTCGACGGCCCGGACCTTCGAATCGCGAACGCGCGCAGTGCCGTTCAGGATGCGGGAAACGGTGCTGGGCGAAACCCCGGCTTCGCGCGCGACCATCTCGAGGGTCACGGCCGAGCCGGATGCAGCCGCTGCGGCACGTCGCTCAAGTTCGGATCGACGCATGCTTCGATTCCTGGTTTCCGGGGCGCGAGTGCAACGGGCTGTTTGTCTGCCAGCTTTGCCGCGCCGCAATAAGAAATCGCGAGCGTTTGAAGAACGGGCAGATCCAAGATTGACAAGGATGCCGGGGCTCCGCTAGTTTCTGCAAGCGCTTTCAAGATTGCCACGGTCCACAGGCAAAACGCCGCGCGGCGTCACCGCCGGCCGAAGACCTGGACCGTTTGGCAAGTGGGGGGTTCGATGCAGATGAGCCGGATCGATTTTCGAACTGTGCGGCGCTCCGTGCAGGAATCCCGGCTGTCCGCGCGACCAACATTTTTACTTTCCGGCAGGCAAGCGGTGAACATCATGCGGAGCGTCTCGTCGATTTTTGCATCGTCCCGGCGGCTCGTCTCGCTCGGCCTGTGCCTCGGGCTGGCCGCGTGCGGTTCCAGCCAGAACTGGGACGACGACAGCCAAGTTTGTCACCGTCGGCGTCAGTGTCACGGGCTTCTCGGGCGGATCGCTGGCGTTGTGGAACAATGGCACCGACAGGCTCACGATCCCAGGCAATGGTGCGTTCAAGTTTCCGTTGAAGATTGCCAACGGCAGCAATTACGCCGTGGTCGTCGCGACACAGCCTGCCGGCCAGACCTGCACGGTGGCGAACGGCATCGGCACGGCGCATGGCGACGTTTTCAGCGCGACCGTGACCTGCGTGCCTTACACCTTCACGCGGCGCGCGCTGCCCGCGATCTACAGCACGGGCAAGGCCATCAACTACAGCCCGTACCGGACCGCCGGGGGACCCATCGACGCTCGAGGTGCCCAGCGACGCGGACATACTGCAGGACCTCACGCTGCTCAACACGGCCGGTTTCAACCTGCTCAGGCTGTTCGGCGCCAAGGCCCCGGCGACCGATGTGGTGGCTGAAAAGATCCTGCGCATCGCGGCGCAGACCTTCCCGGACATGAAGTTCCAGCTCGGGCTCGAACTCAAGGGCCTCACCTCGTGCAGCCAGACGGATAACGACTTCAACATCGCCTACCTGATCAGCAACCTGTCCAAGTACCCCAACGTCGTCACGATCAGCGTCGGCAACGAGACGTCGTTCTTTTCGAAGTTCATGCCCCTGCCCTGCCTCGAAGACTACATCCGCACGATCCGCGCCCAGGTGACGCAGCCGGTCACCGACCGACGACGACTGGACTTTCTACGCCGGCAAGTCGGGCGGCGGCGGCGACCGGGTCCCGGTCAAGCCGGACACGATCCTGCCGTTGATCGATTTCGCCTCCATCCACATGTATCCGTTCAGCTACACGGTCTGGGACTGGCGGCAGACCAGCGTCCCCGAGGGGCCGGAGCGCGCGCAGGCCATGATGGAGACCTCGCTCGTTGCCCTGAAGGAGTGGTACGGCGAAGTCGTCGACTACCGGTACGTCGGCGCGGACGGCGTCACGGTGAGCGTCGGCGACTCGATGCCCATCACCGTCGGCGAGACCGGCTGGAAGGCCCGGCAGACCAACCCTGCAGCGGAGATCGAGCACTTTGCGGCGCTGCCAGCGAACCAGAAGTGGTACTTCGACCTGCTGTACGGCAACCCGGCGGGTATGAGTCCTGGCAGGGATCGGTCGGCGGCCCGCCCACGATTTTCTTCTTCGAGGGCTACGACGAGCAGTGGAAAGGCATCGATGACGGCTGGGGCCTGTGGAATATCGACCGCCAGGCGCGTTATGCCTTGTGCGGCACGCCGGCGGGCCCCGCCTGCAACGACGACCTGTATGAGGGCGCCGGCTTTTCGATCCAGCAGTGTCTTTCTGCACGATCACCTTCGACTCGCCCGACATCAACTACTCGCTCGTTGGTTTCGGCGGCGCGGAGGACTCGCAGGTGGTGGCCGACCCGATCGGTGGAGCCAACAAGGTTGCGCGGGTCAACCGGTCGGATGCGGCCGTGGTCCTTTGCCGGGACCGTCGTTGGCACCACCGGCGCGACGGTCGGGATCATACCGTTCGACGCCGACAACACGCGCATGACGGTGCGCGTGTACTCGCCCGCCGCCGGCATCCCCGTGCGGCTCAAGGTCGAGGACTCGGCGGATCCCGCGGACCCGCACGGGTGGAGACCGAGGCGGTCACTACCGTGGCCAACGGCTGGGAAACGCTGACCTTCGACTTCGCCAACCCGGTCGCCGGCACGCCGCCGCTGAACCCGGCCTGCACTATGACCAGGTGATCATCTTCTTCAACTTCGGCGCGACCGGCGCGGGGCCGGTGCCCAGACGTTACTACTTCGATGACATCGACGTTCATCGGCGGCGGCGGCACGGCGGCGGCGGCGGTGGCGGGGCCGTCGTCTTCGCCT
>CAVUVH010000017.1:0-113900 GCA_963744735.1 uncultured Gammaproteobacteria bacterium | reverse complement strand
CAGTGCACCACCGGCCACCGACGCGATCGCCGGGCCGAAGGTCCCGTCTTGCGAGCGGTGCACGCGGTAACCGGCAACCGCGACGTTGTCGGACGAGGCGCCCCAGGTCAGCCGCGGGAAGCCATTGACCTTGCTGATGGACAGACTCGGCGGCTTGGTCGGCGCCGTCGTGTCCGGCGGCGGTGGCGGCGGCGGGACCACGGGGGCCGGCTCGCTGCCGTCGATCTGCCGCAGGTACGCGACCAGCTTCGCCAGGTCGTCGGCACCCGGGGCCACGCCGTTGTGCGCGCGCACGGCCTGCTCGAGCGTCGCCGCCGAGCCGTCGTGCAGGTACGGCGCGGTCGCCCACACGTCGCGCAGCGTCGGCGTGTCGATGCCCGTCGAGCGCGCCGCCGAGCCGCTGCCGCTGCTCGGCTCTTGATCGTGCCGATGTTGCTCAGGGTGGCGTCGCCGCTCGCCGTGAATGGCTGCCGCTGTGGCACTGCGCGCAGTTCAGGCCGCGAACACCGCCCGGCCGGCGGCGCCGGCCGCGGTCAGCGTGCCGTCGGCGTTGCGGTAGCGGGCTGCGCGTCGAACGCGTTGAGCGACGCGACGTAGGCGGCCAGCGCGTCGAGGTCGGCGCTGACGCCCGGCCTTCGGATCGCCCAGCGGCTGGCTGCGCGTGCCGGTGTTGAAATCGGCATCGGTCATCAGGCCGGTGCCGCCCGCGAAGCTTGCGGATCTGGCCTTCGAAGTCCTGCACCTCGTCGAAGTTGCCGCTCCAGTGCAGGAAGCCCTGCGCCTGCCCGCCGCGGCCGCGCAGGCTGATCGTGTTGCGCAGGCCTTCGCCGAAGCCGGTGAGGTCCCAGATGCGGCCGTCGTGCGCCGCCGTCGTTGTGGCAGCGCGCGCAGCTCATGTAGCCGTCGCGCGCGAGGCGCGTGTCGCGCGCGTCGTAGAAGAACTGCTTGCCCTTGCAGCACCGTCGGCGCTCGAGCTTCTCGGTCGCGACGGCTGGCAGCGTGGCCAGCAGCGGCGACGCTGCGTCTGCGCCGCTGGTCCAGCAGCGTGGTCAGGTCGTAGACGCCGACGCGTGCGGTCCATGAAGTTGTTGACGTACAGCGTCGTGCCGTCCGGCGACACCGCGAGGCCCTGCGGCGCGCGGCCGACGTCGAAGCGGAAGATTTCGCACGCCGTCATGCGCATCGACGACCGCGACCTCGCGGCTGGTCTCCAGCGCGACGAACAGGTAGACGCCGTACGGGTCGAAGGCGGCCGCGCTGGCGAGGCTCGCGTTGTCGTGGTCGATGCGCGCGCGCGTAGTCCTCGGCATTGCGTCGCCAGGTCGATGCGCGAGCTGATGGCGCGCACGGTGTTCTGGAAGTTCAGGTTGCCGCCGCTGCGCAGCGTGCCGCGCTTGATGTTGTCCTGCTTGGACGGCACCCAGGCCGCGCGTGCCGTCCGGCGAGATCGACCGGCGCGCCGAGGTAGTTGGGCACGCCGCTGCCCGGAGTTCTCGAAGTCGGGCTCGTCGCTGTGCCGCAGCACGATGCGTACCGCAGCACGGCCATGCGTGGCCGCGTCGAGCACGACGCACTTCGCCGCCGACACTGGCCGCCGTCCGGCGTGGTCTGCACGACGGCGGTTTCCTCGCCCGGCAGCGGCGGCGTGATGAAGCGCGAAACGATAGAGTCGCGCACCGCCGCATCGACCGCGAGATGGCGCGGGTTCGGCGCCGACGTCGACGCCCGCCACGTTCTGCGCCGCGTGGCCGGATCGAGGTGCAGCACCCGGCCCAGCCCTTCGAGCACCACGTACGCCGCGCCCGTCGGGCGCGAAACGCGAGCCCGTAAGGCTGCGATGCGTACGGCAGCGCGATCGTGCGGCACGACCTGCAGCGTGTCGCCGGATCGATGACGCTGATCGGTGCCGACACGCTTGTTGGTCACCCAGCATGCGCCACCGGGGGCGACGCCACCGTGCGCGGCGCCGTGCCGACCGCGATTTCGGCCAGCTTCGCGTTGGTGGACCGCGTCGAAAACGCTGACCGAATCGTTGTCCTGGTTGACGACCCAGAGCCGGCCGTGCGCCGAGCGGCCGAGGCGTGCTCGGAATTCGCCGGGCGATCAGCCGTCATCGGCAGGTGGATCGTCTGCGAGAACGTCTGGGTCTGCTCGGTCGCCGCGATCGTCGCGTCGCCGTGACCGTGACCCAGTAGATCGTCGGGCTGGTGAAGGTGTGCGTGATCGACGGTGAGCGACCAGGCGGTCTCGCTGCCATCGTCGAAGTACCATCGGTACCGCGTGTTGACGCCGTTGCGCGTCGTCGCCGTGTAGGTCACCGCGGTGTTCACCAGCGTCGGCGGCTGCCGCGGCATCGGCGTCGAGCACCAGCGGGTCGGGCTCGGCGATGGTCCAGGTGAAGCTGGCGGTGGTCGTCGCCGTGCCATCGGTGACGGTGACCGTGACGTTGATGGTGCCGGCGGTCGGTCGGCGTGCCCGTGATCAGGCCGGTGCCGGCACGATGCCAGGCCCGCCGGCAGTCCGGTGGCGCCGAATGTCAGCGTTCGCCGTCCGGGTCGAGCGCCGACAGGTTGATCGTCGACCGGTAGCCCGACGCTGCCCGACCTGGTTGCCGGGTTCGTCACCAGTCGGCGGCGAGTTGACGGGTCGTCGTGATCGGCGCCTGGCGGCACTGCATGCCGAAAGCGTCGAGCCAGCTGCCCGAACGGCCGGTCAGCGCATAGACCGGGTTGCCGGTGCCGCAGCTGTAAGGCCCTTGCGCCGTGCCGCCGGTGCCGCCGACGGGACCCAGGTACTGTGCCGCGCCGGTGACCTTGCCCGTGGAGGTCAGCGCCCGGCACTCGAAGTCGAGCTGATCGACGTACTGGGCCGAGCGGCCGCGGAAGCCGCTGATCGCGAATTCGCGCGGGCAGGTCTCGGATGTACGCGGCGCCGGTCGCGAGCCCGGTGAACCCGCGATTGACGGGGTCGCCGATCCAGCGCCCATTCTGGTCCACCTGCGACGCATTGAAGCGCCGACCTGATTGACGTAGGTGCCGGCCGAGTTGCCGTAGATGCCGACCAGCATCTCGTCCGCATTGCAGGAGAGCGTGAACGGCGTGCCGCCCGTGCCGCCGATGATCGGCGTGTAGTCGAGCCGGATGACGGGTTCGCGGCGATGTTGATGCGCACGATCTTGCCGACCGACGGCACGCCCTGCGTCGTCGAGACGAACAGCAGGTAGTAGCCCGGCGGCGCGTCGGCGGCGCGCGGCCGGCGCCTGCACGAACAGCGTGCCGCTCGATGGCGGTGAACGCCAGCTCGATGAAGCGCTGGTCCATGTTGACGCTGTGGGTGACCGAACCTGTCTTGACCAGCGTCACGCGGCTGATGTTGCCGCCGGCCGACCGTCGACCGAAAAATCTCTGCCCGACTTCGATCGCGTCGGGCGCCGACGATGATCGGCCGGGCGCGGCGCGAAACTGCCGGCGGCGTCGTACAGGTACGGCGGGTAGTAGATCTCGGCGTGCAGGTTGACCAGCGGGCCGGGCGCGCCGCCGCCGGCCACCAGCACGCGTGGCATCGGGCAGCAGCAGCGCACTGGAGTGGTACAGGCGCGCACGCGCGCCGCTCGGCGCCGACGGTCCACTGGCCCGTTCGTCGGGTCCCAGATCTCGGCCGATGTTGTTGACGTCGGTCAGCTCGTTCTCGACGCGCGCTGCCGCCGGTGGCGAGCACCCGGCCGTCCGCCAGCACCGTGGCCGATCACCCACTGGCGCTGGGACGACATCGGCTGCGTCGGCGTGACCACCGGCGTGGCGCCGTTGATGTCGATGACGATCGCGCCGTTGGAGTTGCCGCCCATCTGCAGGATCTTGCCGGGCCGGAACATCGCGGCGCTCGACGTCCAGCCGGCGTAGGCCGAGGAAACTGCGCCGACGCCGGCTGATCTGGCCGGTGCCGCGTCGGGTTCACGTAGTACATGTTGCCCGTTGTGTCGTAGCCGAAGACGCGGCCGTCGGGCGCAAGGAAGTTGCGCGGGAACAGCAGTCGCAGCGCTGCGTGTCGACCCCGCTCAGCAGCCGGAACGTGCCGTCGAGCTGCCGCACCTCGGGCCGGTCCCGCCGCTGGAGCCGCCCTGGATGTAGATCTCGCCGTTGAGCAGCGCCGTCGAGGACGAGTACCAGCGCGCGCGGTTCATGTTGTTGCCGCGCGTGAGCGTGTTGCCGGTCGGCGTGAAGACGTTGCTGTTGTTGTTGCCGGTGTTGGTCGTGCCGGTGCCGGTCCAGTTGTCGCCGCCGGCGATGAAGACGCTGCCGCTCTGCGGCAGGACGATCTGCGAGCTGCAGAAGATGTCGGTCAGCGTCAGGTTGTCGAGCGTGATGTGCCCGGCTCGATGCCCTGCCGCGGGGTCCCAGACGTCGTAGACGAAGTAAGCCGGTCTGCTTGCCGGTGCCGTCGTGCCGTAGGTGAGCACCCGCCGTCCGGCGTGAGCGCGGCATGGATCGGGATCAGCGGCCAGTTGTTGTCGGTGGGAGACAGCCAGGCGCCGACGATGTTGTCGGCGCGCGCGCCGCGCTGCCGAAGGCGCCGCCCAGCGCGAACGCCACGGCTGCGATGCGCATGCCGAAACCATGCAGTCCACGACCCGCCGCTTTGACATCACTGCGTCTCCTGCATGACGGTACGTGCGAGTGAGGCATTTCCTCGCTGCCGGCACCCTGGAACGTCGCTCGCAGCCGACCCAGTCGATCGACGAGATACACCTGCGAGGTGTGCTCGACGTTGTAGCCACCCGCCGTCCGCGGCATGCCCTTGAAGAACACGGCCTTGTAGCCGTGGCGATCCGTCGCACGTCCCTCGGGTCCCCGGTCAGGCCCGATGAACCCGGGTGAACGGCTCGAGAAACGCCTTCATCGCGGCGGGCGTGTCGCGCTCGCCGTCCACGCTGATCAGCACGACGTCGACGGCCACGGCCTGCTGCTGCCACGATCGCCGCACCTGGCGCAGCAACTGCATGGCTGTGGGACGCCCTTGGGACAATTCGTGAAGCCGAAGAAAACCAGCACGGTCTGACCGCGCAGCGCGCTGCACTTGAATGGTCGCCCGTCCTGATCGATCAGCTCGAAATCCTTGAGCAGCAACGGCGGCTGCGCGAACCGGGTTCGCGGGGGATCCTGCAGCTTGAGTGCAGGCGCAGTCGCCGCCGCCTGCGCGCTTGCCGCCGCGGCGATGCCCAGCGCCAGCATGGCTGGCCATGCCTGCCACCACCGCTGCATCCGTAGCTGTCGGATGATGCGGCCGCCGCTCACGAGTTGGCCGCCTTGCGCTGCGCGACGCCGGTGAGTTCCTGCAGGCTCTCGAGCACGATGCCGAGGCCTTCGCGCACGATCTCGTCCGACGCGGTGAGCGGCGCCAGGAACCGGATCACGTTGCCGTACAGGCCGCAGGACAGCAGCACCAGGCCCTTCTCCGCCGCGCGCTTGACCAGCGCCTTGGTCAGGTCGGCATCCGGCTGGTGCGCATCGCCGTTCTGCACGAGTTCCATCGCCACCATCGCGCCCAGCCCGCGCACCTCGCCGATGGCGGGCAACGACGACTGCGCCGCGCGCAGCGTGTCCGTCATCAGCGTGCCGATCGCCAGCGCCCGCTGGCACAGCTGCTCGGACTCGATCACCTCGAGCACGGCCAGCGCCGCCGCGCAGGCGATGGGCGAACCGGCGTAGGTGCCGCCCAGCCCGCCCGGGCCGCGGCGCGTCCATGATGTGCGCCTTGCCGACCACCGCCGCGAGCGGGAAGCCGCCGGCCAGGCTCTTGGCCATGGTCATCAGGTCGGGCTCGATGCCGGAGTACTCGATGGCGAACATGCGGCCGGTGCGCGCGAAGCCCGGTCTGGATCTCGTCCGCGATCAGCACGATGCCGTGCTGGTCGCACAGCTTGCGCAGCGCCTGCAGGAACTCGGGCGGCGCGATGTAGAAGCCGCCCTCGCCCATCACGGGCTCGATGATGATCGCGGCCACGCGCGCGGGCTCGATGTCGTACTTGAAGATGTGCTCGAGCGCGGCGAGGCTGTCGGCCACGCTGACGCCGTGGTACGCGATCGGGAACGGCGCGTGGTAGACCTCGGCCGGAAACGGCCCGAACCCGGCCTTGTACGGCGCCACCTTGCCCGTCAGCGCCATCGCCATGAACGTGCGGCCGTGGAAGCCGCCGCCGAAGGCGATCACGCCGGCGCGCCCGGTGTGGGCCCGCGCGATCTTGATGCGTTCTCGACCGCCTCGGCACCGGTGGTGACGAAGATCGCCTTCTTCGGCGTCGGGCCCCGGCGCGAGCCGGTTGAGCTTCTCCGCCAGCTCGACGGCGACGCCGTACGGCGTGACCATCAGGCAGGTGTGGCTGAAGGCGTCGAGCTGCCGCGCGACCGCGGCCTGCACCTTCGGGTGCAGGTGGCCCGTGTTCAGCACGGCGATGCCGCTGCCGAAATCGATGTAGCGGCGGCCCTCGACGTCCCACAGCTCGGCATTGCGCGCCCGCTCGACGTAGACCGGCAACTGGTTGCCGAGCCCGCGCGCAAAGGCTGCGTCGCGCCGGCCCTGCAGGTCCTGGTTCTTGGACATCGTGTGTTCTCCCCTTGCGTACGGTCAGCCGCGCAGCCGGTCGGCCACGAGGCGTGCCAGGTAGTTGGCGAACTGGTCGCCGAGGTTTTCGTGCTTCAGGCCGAATTCGACCGTGGCTTCGAGATAGCCGAGCTTCGAGCCGCAGTCGTAGCGCTTGCCCTCGAAGGCGTAGGCATAGACGGCTTCGTCCGCCATCAGCGCCGCGATGCCGTCGGTCAGCTGGATCTCGCCGCCCGCGCCGCGCCCGATGGTCTCGAGCTTGGCGTAGACCGCCGGCGTCAGGATGTAGCGGCCGACCACCGCGAGGTTCGACGGCGCGTCCTGCGGCTTGGGCTTTTCGACGATGCGGTTGACCCGCGACACCCGCTCGCTCGACCGGCTCCGACCGCGACGATGCCGTACTTGTCGGTCTGGTCGCGGCTCGACGGTCTCGCACGCCGAGCACGCTCGCGCCGCGCTCGGCGAACACGCGCGCCATCTGCTCGAGGCAGGGTTCCTCGGCGTCGATCAGGTCGTCCGCCAGGTGGACGAAGAACGGCTCGTCGCCCACGACGGCGCGCGAGCAGAGCACGGCGTGCCCGAGCCCGAGCGGCGCCGGCTGGCGGATGTAGATGCAGCTGGCGTAGGACGGCACGATGCCGCGCACGGCGTCCAGCAGGTCCTGCTTGCCCTGCGCGTCGAGTTCCTGCTCGAGCTCGTGGTCGGTGTCGAAGTGATCCTCGATCGCGCGCTTGGCATAGCCGGTGATGAAGACGAGCTTCTCGGCTCCGGCGGCCAGCGCCTCTTCGGCCGCGTACTGGATCAGCGGCTTGTCGACGATGGGCAGCATCTCCTTCGGGCTCGCCTTGGTGGCGGGCAGGAAGCGCGTGCCGCGCCCTGCGACCGGAAATACTGCCGTCCTGATCTTCATGCGGTGCAAACCCTGGTGTCACCGGCATCCGGCCGGTACCGCATGATACTGGATCGGCCACGCGCGCCTCCACGCGCCGGCGCCACAACGAGACGCCAGGCAGGTCTGCCGGCGTCTCGCCGTCGCGTGCGCCGATCGGCGCTCCGGCGCCGGCCTGTGGCGCCGGCCTGGACGCCGGCTTCGGTGCCGGCTTCGGGCCGTGCCGCAGGTGCGCCGGCGGCGCCGCTCAGGCGGATGTTGCCGCGGTTCTGCTCCAGCACGCGTTCGCCGATGCCCTGCACCTTGAGCAGGTCTTCGGGGGTCTTGAACGGCCCGTTCTTCTGCCGGAACTCGACGATGGCCTGGGCCTTCGCCGGCCCGATGCCGTCGAGTTCCCGGGCCAGCGTCGCGGCATCGGCCGAATTGAGGTTGACCGGGCCGGCGAGCGCGGCGCCGGCGGGCAGCAGGCTGAGGATCAGTCCCTGGACCATGGTCCGGATCGTCTTGTGTTTCATGAGCGCAGCTCCTTGGTTACTGACACACCGCGGCGGATCGCCACGGCCGGCACTGAAGGTACCGGCAAGGCCAGCAGCGGGATGCGCAGCGAAAGTCGCGGCTTTGCGCCGAAATCAGGCGGCGGAGCGCGGCAGCGCCGCCCGCGGCAGGAACTCGAGCGCCGCCACGCCGCGCAGGGATTCCCACGCGTGGCAACCCGGGCAGCGCCAGAGGAAGCTCGAGCTGTCGAGGCCGCACTGGCTGCACTTGTAGCGCGCATGGCGCAGCACGACGTTGCGCAGCGCGCCGGCGATGGAATGCAGCTGCTCGCGCGACGGCTCCGCGCCGGGCGCAAGGAACGCGGCCGTCATGTCGCGCAGGTCGCTGTCGATCGCCAGCATCTCGCGCACGCAGTCGAGGATCAGCGGATCGTCGTAGTAGCCGCTGACGATGGCGGCATAGGCGATCTCGGCGTGGTTGCCGGCGCCCTGCCGGATCAGGTCCTGCAGCGCTTCCTCGAACTGCCAGCGGCTCGCCGGCCTGCCGGGTCGCGTCCGCAAGGCGCGGCAGCACCAGCGCCAGCAGGTGGAAATCGCGCCGGATCACGCTGCGATACATCTGCACCGCCAGCAGCGCGTCGCCCTGCCTGCAGCGCCAGGTCGCCGCGCAGGATCGAGCCGCGGCCGAACTCGCTCTGCTCGGCGAAGGCCTGGCCCAGGCAGGTCGAGCGCCTCGTCGTACTGCCGCGCGGCGATCGCGGTCTCGGCCAGCTCGCAGTAGTAGTGCGCGATCGCGGCCGGCTGCTCCGGCACGCCGACGCTGCGCCAGCGCTGGTGCGCCAGGGCCGCCGCGTGCCATTCGTGCTGGATCTCGTAGATGCGCACCAGGTGCGACAGGGCCACCGCCGGCTCGCGCCCGTGGTCCGCCAGCTGCAGGAAGATCTGCTCCGCGCGGTCGTACAGGCCGGCACGGAAGAAATCGCGCGCCAGTTCCGTCAGCGCCGCGTCGCGCGTGCCCTCGCTCGAGGTTGGCGCGATCGACGATGTGCTGGTGCACGCGGATGGCGCGCTCCATCTCGCCGCGCCGGCGATACAGGCTGCCGAGCGCGAAGTGCGTGTCGACCGTCTCGTCGTCGACCTCGGCCAGGCTCAGGAAGACCTCGAGCGCGCGGTCGGGCTTGTCGTCGAGCAGGAACCGCACGCCCTCGAGGTAGCGGGCCCGGCGCTCGATGCCGGCGCTTGCGCCGCACCAGCGTGCGCCACGGTGTAGCGCCCAGCCGATCGCGAGCGTGCCCGCCAGCGTGAACCAGAAAGTGTGCTGGACCTCAGTGGCCATCGGTACGCGGCGCAGCCTGCGGTGGACGGCTCCGCCGCCGCGGGGCTGGAGGCGGGATTGGCGGCGACCAGCCGGCGCTCCGCCAGCCGCAGTGCCTGGCGCAGGCGTCCCCGCTCGGCCAGCAGCTCGGCCACCCAGCGCGAGCGCGCAAAGGAGCCGCTCAGCAGGCCGGCGGCAAACGCGATCAGCAGCGCGAGGCCCGAGGAAACCTCGAACCGGGCGAAGGCGATGTCGACGTCGAAGCGCTGCTGGTTCAGCGCAGTGAACAGCATGGCGAGCAGGACGAGGAACGCGAGGACGATGCCAAAGGCGACGCGGCGCAACATGCGGTGTTCACCGGCAGGAACGGGCGTGGAAGAACCCCACGCAGTCTAGCATCCGCATGGCGCGCGCCCGCGGGTCGGGCTCAGTCGAGCGTGCTGCCGGCCGGTGCCAGGGCGCGCGCGGGCGCCGGGGTCTCGTCTTCGGGATCGTTGACCCGCTCGCGCAGGTCCTTGCCGGGCTTGAAATGCGGCACGTACTTGCCGGCGAGCGCCACGGTCTCGCCGGTCTTGGGATTGCGCCCCTGGCGCGGCGGCCGGAAATGCAGGCTGAAGCTGCCGAAGCCGCGGATCTCGATGCGCTGCCCCTGGGCCAGGGCATCGCTCATGATTTCGAGGATCTGCTTGACCGCCAGTTCGACGTCCTTCGCCGGCAGATGGCTCTGCTTCGCGGCGATGAGCTCGATCAGCTCGGACTTCGTCATGCTGCGCTCGGCGTCCACTCGAACACTCCCCGGAATCTGTCTCTGTTTGCTCTGCGTCGGAACGCCGCGGCGGCATCACTGCCGCCGCGGGTCCCTGCCGGATCAGTTGTCCTGGCCGGAGATCTGCTCCTTGAGCAGGTCGCCGAGGCTGGTGCCGGTCGTGGAGTCGGAGCGATAGCTCTGCATCGCCTCGTGCTCCTCGGCCATGTCCTTCGCCTTGATCGACAGCGCCACGGTGCGGACCTTGCGGTCCACCGCCGTGAACTTGGCCTCGACCTCGTCACCCACCTTCAGCATCGTGCGCGCGTCCTCGACGCGGTCACGGGTGAGCTCGGAGGCACGCAGGTAGCCGTCGATGCCGCCGCCCAGGTCGACCGATCGCGCCCTTGGCCTCGACCTCGCGCACGATGCCGCGCACGATCGTGCCCTTCGGGTGCTCGCGCGATCCAGTTCGAGAACGGGTCCTTCGCCAGCTGCTTGACGCTGAGCGAGATGCGCTCGCGCTCGGGGTCGATCGCCACGACGACCGCCTCGACCGTCTGGCCCTTCTGGTACTCGCGCACGGCTTCTTCGCCGGTCACGTCCCAGGAGAGGTCGTGACAGGTGCACCAGGCCGTCGATGCCGCCGGCCAGGCCGATGAACAGGCCGAAGTCGGTGATCGAACGGATCTGGCCGCTGACCTTGTCGCCGCGGTTGTAGTTGTCGGCGAACTCACGCCACGGGTTCGGCTGGCACTGCTTGATGCCGAGCGAGATGCGGCGACGCTCTTCGTCGATGTCGAGCACCATGACTTCGACTTCCTCGCCGATGTGCACGACCTTGGACGGGTTGACGTTCTTGTTGGTCCAGTCCATCTCGGAGACGTGGACCAGGCCTTCGACGCCCTCCTCGATCTCGACGAAGCAGCCGTAGTCGGCGATGTTGGTGACCTTGCCGAACAGGCGGGTGCCCGCCGGGTAGCGGCGCGCGATGTTCTGCCAGGGGTCCGAACCGAGCTGCTTCAGCCCGAGGCTGACGCGCTGGCGCTCGCGGTCGAACTTGAGGATGCGCACTTCGATCTCGTCGCCCACGTTGACGACTTCCGACGGGTGCTTGACGCGCTTCCACGCCATGTCGGTGATGTGCAGCAGGCCGTCGATGCCGCCCAGGTCGACGAACGCACCGTAGTCGGTGAGGTTCTTGACCACGCCCTTGATGACGGCGCCTTCCTGCAGCTTGTCGAGCAGTTCGGTGCGCTCGGCGCTGTATTCCTGCTCCACGACCGCGCGGCGCGAGACGACGACGTTGTTGCGCTTCTGGTCGAGCTTGATGATCTTGAACTCGTGGACCTTGCCTTCGAGGTAGCTCGGGTCGCGCACCGGGCGCACGTCCACGAGCGAACCGGGCAGGAACGCGCGCACGAATTCGATCTCGACGGTGAAGCCGCCCTTGACGCGGCCGTTGATGAGGCCCTTGACGACCTCCTGCTTCTCGAACGCGGTCTCGAGGCGCTCCCAGGTGCGGGCGCGCTTCGCCTTTTCGCGCGAGAGGCGTGTTTCGCCGGAGCCGTCCTCGACGCTGTCCAGCGCGACTTCGACGTCGTCGCCGACGGCTGACTTCGATTTCGCCGCGCTCGTTCTTGAACTGCTGGGTGGGGATGACGGCTTCGGACTTGAGTCCTGCGCTCACCACGACGACGTCGGGACCGACTTCGATCACGCGTCCGGTGAGGATCTGGCCCGGGCGAATCCGCTGGGACTCGCCAGGCTCTCTTCAAACATCTGGGCAAAACTTTCGCTCATGCTCTTCACTTCTACCTAGGGGCCGTGGCCCTTTGCCTCGCGCGCATCCTGCCCGCACAGGGTTGATTGAAAAGACGCCAGGCTTCCTGCCTGGCGCCAACGACAGAAATCGCACCAGCCCCGCTCGCGCGGCCGCCGGCGCCAGTCAAAACCATCGCGGGGAGCCGGCTCCGGGCGAGCTCGAGGACCTGCGTCCACGACCTGCTCGATGCCGAGTCCCGTGGAGTCGAGGACGAGCGCGTCCTCCGCCGGGCGCAATGGCGCCACCGGACGGCTCGAATCGCGCAAATCCCGCTCCCGGATCTCCTGCGAAAGGTCGGCGATGGTTAACCGTAACTCCCTTTTCTTTCAACTGCTTATGACGCCTGCGCGCCCGTTCCTCGGCGCTGGCGGTCAGGAAGATCTTGAGCGGCGCCGCCGGGAAAACCACCGTTCCCATGTCGCGGCCGTCGGCGACGAGCCCCGGCGGCTGGGCGAAGCCGCGCTGCCGCTCGAGCAGGGCCGTCCGCACCGGCGGCATCGCGGCCACGCGCGAGGCCTCGGCGCCCGCCCGCTCGGTGCGGATGGCCCGGGTCACGTCGTCGCCGGCCGAGCAGGATCCGCTCCTCCCCGGCCGCGTCCACCCCGAACTCGACCGTCCAGCCCTGCGGCCACCTGCCGCATGGCCCGCCTGCGTCGTCCGGGGCCAGCCCCTGGCGGGCGCCCGCCAGCGCCACCAGCCGGTACAGCGCGCCGCTGTCGAGCAGGTGGAAGCCGAGCGCGGCCGCCACCCGGCGGGCGATCGTGCCCTTGCCGGAGCCGCTGGGACCGTCGATGGCGATGACAGGGAGCATGGGGAAGGGCTAGCGGATAGGGTGCTAGGGACTAGGGACTAGTGGCTAGCGGGCCAGAGCGAGCTGAGCGTCGCTAGCTCTCCTACTATCCCTAGTCCCTGTCCACTTCACTCTATTGCAGGCCGACGCGGTTGGCCAGCGCGTCGAAGCCCGGGAAACGACGTCGCGACGTTGGCCATGTCGAGGATCTCGATCGGCGCCGTGGCCCGCAGGCTGGCCACGGCAAACGCCATCGCGATGCGGTGGTCGCCGCGGCTGTCGATCGTGCCGCCGCCGAACGGGTGGCCGCCGCGTGATGCGCATGCCGTCGGGCAGTACCTCGTGCGCACGCCGAGCACCTCGAAGCCGCGCGCCATGGCGGCGATGCGGTCGCTTTCCTTGACGCGCAGTTCCTCGGCGCCGGTCACCAGCGTCTCGCCCTCGGCGCAGGCGGCGGCGACGAACAACGCCGGGAACTCGTCGATGGCCAGCGGCACGAGCCGCTCCGGAATGCGCGCGCCCGTGCAGCTGCGACGGCCGCACTTCGATGTCGGCGACCGGCTCCATGCCCCAGGTGCGGTGATTGATCGAGGCGCAGGTCCGCGCCCATCAGCGCGAGCATCTCGAGGATGCCGGTGCGGGTCGGGTTGACGCCGACGTCGCGGATCGTGAACGGCTCGCGCGCACCGATGCAGGCCGCGACCAGGAAGAACGCGGCGGACGAGATGTCGCCCGGCACGCTGGATCTGCGTGCCCTGCAGCGCTGCGGGCGCGTCGAGGCTGACGACGCCGTCGCGGGCGCGGACCGCGCAGCCGAAGCTCTGCAGCATGCGCTCGGTGTGGTCGCGCGTGACGGCGGGCTCGACGACGGTGGTCTCGCCCTCCGCATAGAGTCCCGCCAGCAGCACGGCGGACTTCACCTGCGCGCTGGCCACCGGCATTTCGTAGCGGATGCCGTGCAGCTGCGCGCCGCCGCGTGATGCGCACCGGCGGCTTGCCGTCCTGCGTCTCGACCCGCGCGCCCATGGCGCGCAGCGGCTTCGCCACGCGCTCCATCGGCCGCCGCATCAGCGATTCGTCGCCGACCAGCACGGAATCGAACGGCTGCGCGCTGAGCAGGCCCATGAACAGCCGCATCGCCGTGCCGGCGTTGCCCATGTCGAGCGTGACAGCCGGGCGCCTGCAGGCCGCGCAGGCCGACGCCGTCGACGATGCACCTCGCCCGGGCCGGGACGCTGCACCTGCACGCCCAGGTGCGCCGACGGCGCGCATCGTCGACAGGCAATCCTCGCCCTCGAGGAAACCCGTGACGTGGGTCCGGCCCTCGGCCAGCGCGCCGAACATCACGGCGCGATGCGAGATCGACTTGTCGCCGGGAACGGTGACTTCCCCGGCCACGCGCTCGGCCGGGGCCACGACGTACGAGCCGCATCGTCAGAGGATCGCCTTGGGGTAGGAGCCCGACGATGCGGAACAGCGAGGCGCGGCTCTTGAGTTCGGCCAGCGCGGTGGCGAGCGGTTCGCGCTCGGCATGGCCGTCGAGGTCGATGAAGAACACGTAGTCCCACTTCTTCTTGCGCGACGGCCGCGACTCGATCCGCGTCATGCTGATGCCGTGCTCGGCCAGCGGCTCGAGCAGGCGGTACAGCGCGCCGGGCGCATCGGTCTTCGCGGCCGAGACCAGCAGCGTGGTCTTGTCGGACTTCGCTGGGATTCGCGCGCCTTGCGGCCGATCACCAGGAAGCGCGTCGTGTTGTCCGGGCTGGTCCTCGATCTCGGGCACCAGCAGGTCGAGGCCGTAGACCTCGGCCGCCGCGGCGCCGGCGATGGCGGCGGTGCCGTCCTCGTCCCGCGCGCGGCGCGCGCCTTCGGCGTTGCTGCTGACCGGCACGCGTTCCACGCCGGGCATGTGCTCCTGCAGCCAGCCGCGGCACTGCGCCAGCGACTGCGGGTGCCCGCAGACGCGGCGGATGTCGCCGAGCATGGTCATGCGGCCCATCAGGTTCTGGTGGATGCGCAGTTCCACCTCGCCGATGATCTTGAGCGGCGTGGTCAGGAACATGTCGAGCGTGTTGTTGACCGTGCCTTCGGTCGAGTTCTCGATCGGCACGACGCCGAAGTCGGCCGCGCCGGATTCCACCTCGTGGAAGACTTCCTCGACCGAGGTCAGCGGCAGCGGCCGCACCGAGTGCCCGAAGTACTTGAGCACCGCCTGCTGCGTGAACGTGCCTTCGGGGCCGAGGTAGCCGATCTTCAGCGCGTTCTGCTGCGCCAGGCAGGCCGACATGATCTCGCGGAACAGGCGCAGGATTTCCTCGTCGCGCAGCGGGCCGTCCTGCGTCCGGTTGCGCTGCAGCGCCATGCGCAGCACCTGCGCCTCGCGCTCGGGACGGTAGAAGTCGACGGTGTGGCCCGCGGCGTGCTTCGACACGCCGACCTGCTGCGCCAGCCGCGCGCGCTCGTTGATCAGCGCGTGCAGCTGCGCGTCGACGCTGTCGATCCGCTCGCGGATCTGCTCGAGCGGCGCGTCTTTGCGTCGCCGGCGTGCCGCCGCCGCGCGTCTTTGCGGCCGGCCGCGCGCCTTGCGGGCGAGGGTCCTGGTTCGCTGCGGCTTCCTGGCGCATGGTCACGGCTCAGATCAGGCGGGCGCTCAGCACGCCCGGGATGGCGCGCAGCTTCGCCAGCAGCGCTCGGCCGATCGGCGCGTCGGTGTCGATCAGCGTGTAGGCGATGTTCGCCCCGCGACTTGTTGAGCAGGTCGGCGATGTTGAGCCGGCCTCGGCCAGGCAGGTCGAGATCTGGCCGACCATGTTCGGCACGTTGGCGTTGGCGATCGCGAGCGCGGTTGCTCGCCGACTGCGCGGCAGCACCGCCTCGGGGAAGTTCACCGAATTGCGGACGTTGCCGTTCTCGAGGAAGTCGCGCAGCGTGTCCGCCGACCATGATCGCGCAGTTCTCCTCGGCCTCGCCGGTCGAGGCGCCGAGGTGCGGCAGCGCCACGACCTGCGGGTGCGCCTTGACCGCATTGGTCGGGAAGTCGCAGATGTAGGCCGCGAGCTGGCCGCCATCGAGCGCCGCGAGCACGGCCTGCTCGTCGACGATCTGCGCGCGGGCGAAGTTCAGCATCACGCTGCCGCGGCGCATCAGCTCGATGCGCGCCGCGTTGACCAGGCCGCGCGTGTGGTCGTTGAGCGGCACGTGCACGGTGACGAAGTCGCAGCGCGCGAACAGGTCGTCGAGGCTCAGCGCCTGCTCGACGCCCGGACGACAGCTGCCAGGCGCGCTGCACGGTGATCTGCGGGTCGTAGCCCAGCACCTTCATGCGCAGGCCGAGCGCGGCGTTGGCGACCTCGACGCCGATGGCGCCCAGGCCGACGACGCCGAGCGTGCGCCCGGGCAGTTCGTAGCCGACGAACTTCTTCTTGCCCTGCTCCACCGCCTGCTCGAGCGCGTCGTCGTCGCCTTCGAGCGAGCGCACGAAGCTCCAGGCCTGGCAGATGTTGCGCGCCGCCAGGAACATGCCGGCGAGCACGAGTTCCTTGACCGCGTTGGCGTTGGCGCCGGGGGCATTGAACACCGGGATGCCGCGCTGGCTCAGCTTCGCCACCGGGATGTTGTTGGTGCCGGCACCGGCGCGCGCCACGGCGAGCACGCTCGCCGGGATCTCGAGCGCATGCATGTCGGCCGAGCGCAGCAGGATCGCGTCCGGGTGCAGCCGATGTCCGAGGCCACTTCGTAGCGGTCGCGCGGCAGCCGCTCGAGCCCGCGCAGCGAGATGTTGTTCAGGGTCAGGATCTTGAAGCATGGCTCAGCCGCGGGTGCGCTGGAACTCGCTCATGAACTGCACCAGCGCATCGACGCCGGCCATCGGCATGGCGTTGTAGATGCTGGCGCGCATGCCGCCGACGGAACGGTGGCCCTCCAGCGTCACCAGGCCGGCCTGCTTCGCGCCCTCGATGAACGGCTTGTCGAGTTCCGCGCTCGGCAGCGTGAACGGCATGTTCATCCACGAGCGGCTGTCGACCGCCACGGGATTGCGATAGAAGCCCGACGCATCGATGGCGTCGTACAGCTTGCGCGCCTTGGCCTGGTTGAGCTCGGCCCATGGCCTCGAGGCCGCCCTGGCGCTTGAGCCACTGGAACACGAGGCCCGCGACATACCAGGAATACGTGGCCGGCGTGTTGAGCATCGAGCCGTCGGCCGCCATGCCTTCCAGTCGAACACGGTCGGCACGTCCGGCGCGCGCGCGACCGAGCAGGTCGTCGCGCACGATCACGACGACGAGGCCGGCGGGGCCGATGTTCTTCTGCGCGCCGGCGTAGATCACGCCGAAGCGGCTGACATCGAGCGGCCGCGACAGGATCGTCGAGGAGAAATCCGCCACCAGCGGCACGTCGACCTCGCGGGACGAACGGGAACTCGACGCCGCCGATGGTCTCGTTGGGCGTGTAGTGCAGGTAGGCGGCATTCGGCCGAGCGCTGCCACTCGGCCTGGGCCGGCACGTGCGTGTAGTTGCGCCGCGGCCGCATCGGCGACGACGTTGACCTTGCAGTACTTCTTCGCCTCGGCGATCGCCTTCTTCGACCAGGCGCCGGTGTTGACGTATGTCGACCACCGCTCCGGAGGCCGTGAGGTTGAGCGGGATCGCGGCGAACTGCGCCGTGGCGCCGCCCTGCAGGAACAGCACCTTGTAGTTCGGCCGGGACCGCCAGGAGTTCGCGCAGGTCGGCTTCGGCCTGCTGCGCAATGCCGACGAACGCCTTGCCGCGATGGCTCATCTCCATCACCGACATGCCCTGGCCGTGCCAGTCGAGCATCTCGTCGCGCAGTTGCTCGAGCACTTCCAGCGGCAGCGCGGCGGGGCCGGCGCTGAAATTGAACACGCGGGTCATGGCGGCAGATCTCCGGGAGAGCGGGTTGCACTGCAGTTAGCAGTCGGCACGACGCCGTCGCCAGTCGCCTGCGGCATGCCGCGGGTCGACGGCGCGCTCGGGGGCGCCCTCGCCCGGACGCCTGCCTCCGCCGTCGCTGCTCGGACTCGGGCTCCGGCTCGACCGACTCGACGCCGATCAGCCGCTCGCCCTCGTCGAGGCGGATCAGCCGCACGCCCTGCGTGTTGCGGCCGAGCACGGAGACTTCCGCGGCGCGGGTGCGGACCAGCGTGCCGCCCGAGCTCATCAGCATGAGCTCGTTGGTGGTCGCCACCTGCGTGGCCGCCACCAGCTGGCCGTTGCGCTCGGTCGTCTGGATGGCGATGACGCCCTGGCCGCCACGGCCGTGCACCGGGAACTCGTCGACCGACGTGAGCTTGCCGTAGCCGTTCTCGGACGCGATCAGGATCAGGCCCTGCGGGTCGGGGATGATCAGCGAGATGACGCGCTCGCCTTCCGGCAGGCGGATGCCGCGCACGCCGGCCGCGTTGCGCCCCATCGGGCGCACGTCGTCCTCGGCGAAGCGGATCGCCTTGCCCTCGGTGGTGAACATCATCACGTCGCGCTTGCCGTCGGTGATGTCGACGCCGACGAGCTGGTCGCCGTCCTCGAGCCCGACGGCGATGATGCCGGCGGTGCGCGGCCGCGAGAACGCGACCAGCGAGGTCTTCTTGACCGTGCCGATGGCCGTGGCCATGAAGATGTACTTGTCTTCCTCGTACTCGCGGATCGGCAGCACCGCGGTGATGCGCTCGCCTTCCTCCAGCGGCAGCAGGTTGACGATCGGCTTGCCGCGCGAGGCGCGGCCGGCCATCGGCAGCTGGTAGACCTTGAGCCAGTACAGCTGGCCGCGGCTGGAGAAGCACAGCAGCGTGTCGTGCGTGTTGGCGACGAACAGCTTCTCGACGAAATCCTCGTCCTTCATCGCGGTGGCCGAGCGGCCGCGGCCGCCGCGACCCTGCGCGCGGTACTCGCTGACCGGCTGCGACTTGGCGTAACCGCCGTGCGACAGCGTGACCACCACGTCCTGCGGCGTGATCAGGTCTTCGATCGTGAGGTCGGACTCGTCGCGCTCGATGCGGGTGCGGCGCGCGTCGCCGTACTGGTCGCGGATCGCCAGCAGCTCGTCGCGGATCACCTGCAGCAGGCGCTCGGGGCGCGCGAGGATGTCGCTCAGGTCGCGGATGACGTCGAGCAGCTCGGCGTACTCCGCCAGGATCTTGTCCTGCTCGAGGCCGGTGAGCCGGTGCAGGCGCAGGTCGAGGATCGCCTGGGCCTGGGTTTCGCGACAGGCGGTAGATCGCGCCGTGCAGGCCGAGCGCCGCATCGAGGCCCTCGGGCCGCGCGCTGACGTCGCCGGCGCGTGCCAGCATCTCGGGCACCGCGCCGCCGCGCCATTCGCGCGCGACCAGCGCCGCCTTGGCTTCCGGCGGCGTCGGCGACGCCTTGATCAGCGCGATCACCTCGTCGATGTTGGCCAGCGCGACCGCCAGGCCTTCGAGGATGTGGCCGCGCTCGCGCGCCTTGCGCAGGTCGTACACCGTGCGCCGCGTGACGACTTCGCGGCGGTGGCGGACGAACGCCTCGATCATGTCCTTGAGGTTGAGCAGCCGCGGCTGGCCGTCGAGCAGCGCCACCATGTTGACGCCGAACACCGACTCCATCGGCGTCTGCTTGTACAGGTTGTTGAGGACGATCTCGGCGTTTTCGTTGCGCTTGAGCTCGATGACGACGCGCATGCCGTCCTTGTCGGACTCGTCGCGCAGCTCGGAGATGCCCTCGATCAGCTTGCCGCGGACCAGCTCGGCGATGCGCTCGAGCAGCCGCGCCTTGTTCACCTGGTACGGCAGCTCGGTGACGATGATCGCCTCGCGGCCGTTGTCGTCGTATTCCTCGATGTCGGCCTTGGCGCGGACCACGATGCGGCCGCGGCCGGTCGTGTAGGCGTTGTAGATCTCGCGCGCGCCGTTGATGATGCCGGCGGTCGGGAAATCGGGGCCCGGCACGTGCTCCATCAGCTCCGGGATCGTGATCGCCGGATTGTCGATGAACGCCACGCAGGCGTTGACGATCTCGACGAGGTTGTGCGGCGGGATGTTGGTGGCCATGCCGACCGCGATGCCGGACGAGCCGTTGACCAGCAGGTTCGGCACGCGCGTCGGCAGCACCGACGGCTCGCTCTCGGATTCGTCGTAGTTCGGGACGAAATCGACCGTTTCCTTGTCGATGTCGGCCAGCAGCTCGCCCGCGATGCCGCGACATGCGCACTTCGGTGTAACGCATGGCGGCCGGCGCGTCGCCGTCGACCGAGCCGAAGTTGCCCTGGCCGTCGACCAGCAGGTAGCGCATCGAGAACGGCTGCGCCATGCGCACGATGGTGTCGTACACGGCCGTGTCGCCGTGCGGGTGGTACTTGCCGATGACGTCGCCGACGACGCGGGCGGACTTCTTGTAGGCGCTGGTTCCACTCGTTGCCGAGCTCGCGCATGGCGTACAGCACGCGCCGATGCACCGGCTTGAGGCCGTCGCGGACATCGGGCAGGGCGCGTCCCACGATCACGCTCATCGCGTAATCGAGGTAGGACTGCTTCATCTCGTCTTCGAGGTTGACGTGCAGTAGTTCGCGGGCGATTTCTGCCATGCTGTCCGTGTTTCCTGACGCGCTGGACGGCCCAGCGGTTGCGCTGCCCGGGCCGGTCTGGGACCGGCCCGAAAATGACCCGAAATGATACCACGGAGCATCGCCCGACGCTGTCCCGCGGG
This sequence comes from uncultured Gammaproteobacteria bacterium, assembly GCA_963744735.1. Classification (GTDB taxonomy): domain Bacteria; phylum Pseudomonadota; class Gammaproteobacteria; order Steroidobacterales; family Steroidobacteraceae; genus RPQJ01. The sequence continues at coordinate 93,549 of CAVUVH010000017.1, read as the reverse complement.
CTGTCCGCAACCGCTCGCCGCCGCCCTCGCCCGGTATACTGCGGGCCCCGATCCGCGAGACCCCGAATGGAGCCGGTAGACACGCTCATCTGCGCCCGCTGGGTGCTGCCCGTCGAACCCGACGGCGCGCCGCTCGCGGACCATGCCGTGGCGATCCGCGCCGGCCGCATCGTGGCGGTGCTGCCGCGGCACGAGGCCCGCGCGCGATTCGAGCCGGCCGAACTGTTCGAGCGCGCGCAGCATGCGCTGCTGCCGGGCTTCGTCAACGCGCATACCCATGCGGCGATGGCGCTGCTGCGCGGTCGCGCCGAGAACCTGCCGCTCGCGCCCTGGCTGCAGGACTCGATCGCGCCGATCGAGCAGCGCTGGGCCGATCCGGAGTACGTGCGCGACGGCACCGAGCTGGCCATCGCCGAGATGCAGCGCGCCGGCATCACCTGCTTCGCCGACATGCACGTCTGGCCCGAGATCGCGGCCCGCACCGCGGCCGACCTGCACATGCGCGCCAGCATCGGGCTGCGTGGTGGAGCAGTCGGCGTCCGGCTGGGCCGCCAGCGCCGGACGAGTACATCGAAAAAGGCATGGCGCTGCGCGACCAGTACCGCGGCGACCCGCTGGTGGCGACCCACTTCGCGCTCGAGCCCGCCGTACTGCTCGAGGACGCGACGCTGCTGCGCGTGCGCCGGCTGGCGGACGAACTCGAGATCCCGGTCGCGATGCCCTGCACGAATCGGCCTGGGAGGTCGCGCAGAGCCTCGCCCGGCATGGCCAGCGGCCGCTCGAGCGGCTGCAGCGACTCGGCCTCGCCAGCCCGCTGCTGGTGGCCGTGCACGTCACGCAGGTCGCGGGCGCGGACCTCGACACGCTGGCCGCCTGCGGCGCCGCGGTCGTGCATTGCCCGGAGTCGAACCTGAAGCTCGGCAGCGGCATCCGCGCCGGTGGCCGAACTGCTCGGCCGCGGCGTCCGCGTCGCGCTCGGCACCGACGGCGCGGCCTCGAACAACGACCTGGACATGATGTCGGAGATGCGCTGCGCCGGCCTGCTGTCGGCCGGCGTCACCTCGCGGCCGGGCGCGCTGGTCGCGCGTGACCTGCTGCGCATGGCGACGCTCGAGGGCGCGCGCGCGCTCGGACTGGGCGACTGCACCGGCAGCCTGGTGCCGGGCAAGTGGGCCGACCTCTGTTGCGTCAACCTGCGCACGCCGGCGAGCTGGCCGGTGCACGACGTGCGAAACGGCGCTGGTGTACTCCTGCAGCTCGCGCCAGGTCACCGACACCTGGGTGGCGGGCCGGCGCGTGTTCGGCGACGGCGCGCTGCGCTACATGGACGAAGACGCCGTGCTCGAACGCGCCGAAGCCTGGCGGGCACGCATCGAGGCCGGACACGGCCGGAGCGAGGACTGATGTCGGGCACTGCCGAATCGCGCAACGTCGATCCCGCGGAGATCGCGCGCTTCGACGCCGCGGCCAGCCGCTGGTGGGACCCGCAGGGCGAGATGCGCCCGCTGCACGACCTGAACCCGGTGCGGCTGCAGTACGTCGAACGCGCCGGCCCGCTCGCGGGCCGCAGGATCCTCGACGTCGGCTGCGGCGGCGGCCTGCTGGCCGAGGCGATGGCCCGCAAGGGCGCGCAGGTGACGGGCATCGACCTGGCCGAAGACCTGCTGCAGGTCGCGCGGCTGCATGCGCTCGAGAGCCGGCGTCGAGGTCGACTACCGGCTCGAAGCGGCCGAGACGCACGCCGCGGCCCATGCGGGCGCCTATGAGATCGTCACCTGCATGGAAATGCTCGAGCACGTGCCCGACCCGGCCGCGGTGGTCGCGGCGCTGGGCCAGCTGGTGCGACCGGGCGGGCACGTGTTCGTCTCGACGCTGAACCGCACGCCCAAGGCCTACGCGCTGGCCATCCTCGGCGCCGAGTACGTGCTGCGCCTGCTGCCGACCGGCACGCACACCTACGAGAAATTCATCAAGCCGTCCGAGCTGAAGCACTGGGCACAGGCGGCCGGGCTGTCGCTGGTCGGACGTCGCCGGCCTCGACTACGACCCGTTCACGCGCAAGGCCGCGGCTGACCACGGACGCGAGCGTCAACTACCTCGTGCACCTGCGGCGCGAGCGGCCCGGCGGCCAGCGCATGACGCCCGCGCGCAGGCCATCCTGTTCGACCTCGACGGCACGCTGCTCGACACGGCACCGGACATGATCGGCGCGCTGAACCGGCTGCGGAGCGAGGAATCGCTGCGCGCCGCTGCCCTTCGGCGGCGTGCGCGCCTCGGTCTCGCACGGCGCCGTGCGCCTGATCAGCGTCGGCTTCCCCGAGCGCACGCGACGCCGAGTTCGAGCGCCTGCGGCTGCGCTTCCTGCAGCTCTATGCCGAGCACCTGGCCGAAGGCACCTGCCTTTTCCCGGGACTCGAGGCCGTGCTGCACGCGCTTCGAGATCGACGGCCTGCCCTGGGGCGTGGTCACCAACAAGCCCGGCTGGCTGACCGACCCGCTGCTGCAGCACCTGGGCCTGGCGCAGCGCGCCTGCTGCGTCGTGAGCGGCGACACCGTCGCCGAGCGCAAGCCGCATCCCCTGCCGCTGCTGCATGCGGCGGGGCTCGCGGGAGTCGCGCCGGAGCGCTGCGTCTACGTGGGCGACGCCGAGCGCGACATCGTCGCCGGACGCGCGGCCGGCATGCAGACCGTGGTCGCGGCCTACGGCTACCTGGGCGAGTCCGACGACCCGGGCACGTGGAACGCGCATGGCATCATCGTCGCAACCCGCCCAGGTGCTCGACTGGGTGACCTTGCGCCATCTGCAGGCACGCGGTGACCGCATGATCGAACCGTCAGCGTCTGCCCTGCTGCTGGCCGCGCTCGGCGTGGCGCTCGGCTGGTGCTGGGCTGGCTCATCGCGCGCCGGCGCACGCACGCCGTCGAAGTGGAACTCGCCACGGCCCAGGCGTCGCTGCGTTCGGCCGCCGACGTCGCGACCGAACGCGAACAATCGCTCGAGGCCGCGCTGCAGCGGCTGCAGGCCGGTTTCGACGCCATCGCCGGCCAGGCGCTGCAAGCGGCAACAACGAGTTGTTCCTGCAGCTGGCGCGGCAGACGCTGGGGCAGCAGCAGGAAGCGGCGCTGCGCAACCTGACCGAGCGCGAGAAAGCCGTCGAGACCATGCTCAACCCGGTGCGCGAGGCGCTGCAGAAGACGCACGAGCAGATCGCGCGCATCGAGAAGGAACGCGCCGAGAGCTTCGGCGCGCTGCGCAGCTCGCTCGAAAGCGTCGCGCTGGGCCAGGTCACGCTGCAGAAGCGAAACCCGCAACCTCGTCACCGCGCTGCGGCGCCCGGAGGTCCGCGGCCAGTGGGGCGAGATGACGCTGCGGCGGCTCGCCGAACTCGCGGGCATGGTCGACCGCTGCGACTTCTTCGAGCAGGTCACGGTGCAGGGCGACGACGGCGCGCCTGCGCCCCGACATGATCGTCAACATGCCCGACGGCCGGCAGATCGTGGTCGACGTCAAGACGCCGCTCGACGCCTACCTGACCGCGGCCGAAGCGTCGACCGACGAGGACGCGCGCCGTCGCGCTGCGGCGCCACGCCGCGGCCGTGCAGGAGCGCGTGCGCCAGCTGTCGCAGAAGGCCTACTGGTCGCAGTTCGAGCAGAGCCCGGATTTCGTGGTGCTGTTCATCCCGGGCGACCAGTTCCTGAGCGCCGCCGTGGCCGAGGTGCCGAGCTGCTCGAGGACGCGATCCGCCAGCACGTGATCATCGCCACGCCGACGAGCTTCATCGCGCTGCTGAAGGCCGTGGCCTACGGCTGGCGCCAGAACGCGCTGGCCGAGAACGCGCTGCGGATCCAGGAACTGGGCGAGGAGATGTACAAGCGCCTCGCGACGTTCACCACCCACATCGCCAAGGTCGGCCGCACGCTCGGGCAGAGCGTCGAGGCCTACAACGCGGCCGTGGGTTCGCTCGAGCGGCAGGTGCTGCCCGGCGCGCGCAAGTTCACCGAACTCGGCCTGCGGCCGGCGAAGGAGATCGAGGAACTCACGCCGATCGACAAGCTCGCGCGCGGTGGTCGCCGCCGACGTGCCGGCGGACGGCGACGAATCCAGCCAGGACCCTGCGTGATTGCCGACGACCCCTTGCAGCGCGGCACGCCCGCCGGGCTCGCTGCGCTATTTCGCCGTGCTGTATGCGCCGCCCGCCGCGCGGCCGCTGCTGCACGCGCTCTACGCGTTCGAGGCCGAGGTGCGCGACACCGTTCGCGCCTCGAGCCACGAAGTTGCCCACACGCGCCTGCAGTGGTGGCGCACGGAGATCGACCGCCTGCTGGGCGGCCGGCCCGAGCACCCGGTGACGCGGGCGCTGCTGCCGCTGCATGCGGCCGGCAGCGACGACCTGCCGCTGCTGCACGAGGCCCTGGTCGCCGCCGACGCCGACCTGGCGCACCTCACGCTCGAGCACGCCGGCGGAGGTCGATGCGCTCGCGTTCCGCGCCGCCGGCACGATCCAGACGCTGGCCGCGACGGCCGCCTGCCTGCCGCGTCCGCCCTCGCCGCGCCGAGCGCGAGTTTGCGCGCGAGCTCGGCGTCGCGCCTCGCCCGCGCCGAGTGGCTGCGCGACCTGCGCGGCGACATCGCCGCGGGCCGGTTGCGCCTGCCGCTCGCGACGCTCGAAGCGCGCGGGCATCGAACCCGGCTCGACCTGCTGCGGGAACCGTTGCCGCCGGGCTGCCGCCGACTCCTCGAGCGCGAAAAGTCGCGCGCTGCACACCATGCTGGCCGCACTGCCCGACCGGCTCAGCCGCGCCGAGCGCGCCACGCAACGGCAGGGCCTGGTGCTGGCCGCACTGCACCGCGAGCTGCTCGAGCAGGATCGATCACGGCCGCGAACTCGCGCGGACGCGGGCCGAACTCGCCCCGTGGCCACGCTTCTGGACGGCCTGGCGCACCGCCGTGCGCCACGCCTGAATGCGACCGCAATACCCATTCACGCACCGCCCTGGAACCGCGCATGACCCAGCCCACCTCCGCCGACCTCCGTCATTACGCTCCGGCGCCGGACCTGCTCAGGGATCGCGTGATCCTGGTGACGGGCGCCAGCGGCAGCATCGGCGGCGCGCTGGCGCAGGCCTGCGCGCGACTGGGCGCGCACGGTGATCCTGAGCGGGCGCTCGGTGAAGAAACTGGAACGCGTCTACGACGCCATCGTCGCGCAGGGCGCGCCGCGGCCGTCGATCGCGCCGATCGATTTCGAGAAAGCCGACGCCGCGGCCTACGACGGGCTCGCCGCCGCGATCGACGCGGAGTTCGGCCGGCTCGACGGGCTCGCGCACGTCGGCGCGCTGCTCGGCGACCGCTCGCCCATCGTCCATTACGACGTGCCGACCTGGCTCAAGGTGATGCACGTCAACGTCAACGCGCCGTTCATCCTGACGCAAGATCCTGCTGCCGCTGCTGCAGAAGTCGGCCGATCCGTCGATCGTCTTCACGACCAGCGGCGTGTCGGTCAAGGGCCGCGCCTACTGGGGCGCCTACGCGGTGTCGAAATTCGCCGACGAGGGCCTGATGCAGGTGCTGGCGGACGAGCTCGCCACCGACCACCCGGTCCGCTCCAACAGCGTCAATCCCGGTGCCGTGCGCTCACCGATGCGGGCGCAAGGCCTATCCGGGCGAAGACCCGGCGCACAGCTGACAGACGGCGGACGAAGTGCTCGGCGCCGTTCCTGTACCTGCTGGGCCCCGACAGCCGCGGCGTCAGCGGCGCTCGCTTCGACGCGCAGTAGTCTTCTTGCGGCGCCGGTCGGGCGCGGGACGCGGCGCGCGGCGCGGCTTGAGTCCGGTGTCGCCGCGGTCGCGGCCGGCGAGCGCATACAGCGCGTCCAGGTCCGCGCCTTCCAGCGCGCGGTGACGGCCGCGCGGCAGGTCGCGCGGCAACGCGATCGGGCCCCCACTTCACCAGCATCGTGCGGCTCACCTTGAGGCCCGCGGCATCGAACAGCGCGCGGACCGCGCCGCGCGGCACGGTGCGCGTCGGCGGCGACCCTGAACCACATGTTGGTGCCGCTGGCGCCGGCCGGCTCGACGGCGGTGAACTCCACGTGCTGCCCTTCGACGTCGACGTCGTCGGCATGTCGGGCCAGTCCGTTTCCTGGTCGGGCCGCAGCGCGCGCACGCGGTATTCCACCGCGAGTTCGTGGCCCTTGCGCGCCACCGCCAGCGCGAACCTGCCCTCGCTCGCGAGCAGCAGCAGGCCGTCCTCGCCGAAACCCAGCGCGTTGATGGCCACCCAGCGGCCGCCGTGCAGCGCGGGCAGCTTCATCTCGACGCCTTCGCGATCGTCGCCGGCGCGGCTGCGCAGCATCTCGCCCGCGGGCTTGTGGTACGCGATGACCTGCAGCTTGCGTTCGACGGCGAGCAGCCGCGTCACGTCCTTGCCGTCGACGACCACGCGATCGCCGGTCTCCAGCGCCTGGCCGACCGTGGCCGGCTGACCGTTGACCAGCACGCGGCCTTCGCGGATCCAGGCCTCGACCTGGCGGCGCGAGCCGATGCCGTGCTGCGCCAGCAGCTTGTGCAGGCGTTCGCTCAACGGGCGGCGTCGTTGTCGCCGGCGGCCGGCGCGTCGATCGGTTCGACCGGCGCCACGCCGTCGTCGTCGAGGGTCGGCGACTTCTTCCGTGCGCCAGGGCGACGGCGGCGGCCGCGATCGCCTCCGGCAGGTCGAGCTGCTCGCGGATGTCTTCCAGGTCGCGCAGCTCGGCCAGCGTCGGCAGGTCGTCGAGGCTCTTCAGGCCGAAGTAATCGAGGAACTCGCGCGTCGTGCCCAGCAGTTCCGGACGGCCCGGCACCTCGCGGTGGCCGACCACGCGGATCCAGTTGCGCTCGTGCAGCGTGCGCATGATGGTCGTCGCTGACCGTGACGCCGCGGATGTCCTCGATCTCGCCGCGCGTGATGGGCTGCCGGTACGCGATCAGCGCCAGCGTCTCGAGCAGCGCGCGCGAATAGCGGCTGGGGCGCTCCTGCCACAGGCGCGAGACGACGTCGGCGTACTGCGGGCGGATCTGCACGCGCCAGCCGCTCGCGACTTCGCGCAGTTCGATGCCGCGGCCCTCATAGCTCTGCTGCAGGTCGGCCAGCGCCGCGCTGACTTCCTCCGCCGGCGGCCGCTGCGTTTCCTCGAACAGTTCGAGCAGCTGGTCGACGCTGACGGGACGGCCCGCGGCCAGCAGCACCGCCTCGACGACGCTGCTCAGGGGATGTGCGCTCATGGTTCCTTGCCTTGCGGGGCCGGGTCGGCCCGTTCATCGTCGCCCTCGATCATCTGCGCGGAGCGCGGCGCGCCGGCGCGGACGTGGATCGGCGCGTACGGTTCGGACTGCACGATCTCGACCAGCCCTTCGCGCAGCAGCTCGAGCATCGGCGATGAAAGTGACGGTGACGCCCATGCGCCCTTCCTCGGCGCGGAACAGGCTGACGAACTCGACGAACGCCTGCGTCCGCATCGCGTCGAGCACCTCGGACATGCGCTGGCGCACCGACAGCCGTTCGCGGCTGATGTGGTGGTGCGCGAACATCTCGGCGCGCCGCGAGCACGTCCCGCAGCGCGACCAGCATCTCCTGCAGGCTGACGTTGGGCTCGCAGCCGGACGACGCGCCGCTCGACCAGCTCGGCCGAGGCCGGGAACGTGTCGCGGTCGATGCGGTGCAGCTCTTCGATGTCGAGCGCGGCGCGCTTGAAGCGCTCGTATTCCTGCAGCCGCCGCACCAGCTCGGCGCGCGGGTCGGCTTCCTCCTCGCCCGCGGCCGCCGGGCGCGGCAGCAGCATGCGCGACTTGATCTCCGCGAGCGTCGCGGCCATCACCAGGTATTCGCCGGCGAGCTCGAGCTGCATGCCCTGCATCACGTCGATGTACGACATGTACTGCCGCGTGATCTCGGCGATGGGGATGTCGAGGATGTCGAGGTTCTGCCGGCGGATCAGGTACAGCAGCAGGTCGAGCGGGCCCTCGAAGGCCTCGAGGAACACCTGCAGCGCATCCGGCGGGATGTAGAGGTCCTTCGGCATCTGCGTGACCGGCTCGCCTTCGACCACCGCAAACGGCATCTCCGACTGCTCGTGCGTCTCCGGCACGTGCGGTTCGGCCGGCGGCAGCTGGGCCAGCCCGCCTTCGATCAGCTTGAGATCGGGTTTCGCCATCGTGCTTCCTGCGCTCAGCGGTACGTGAGGCCCATGGCCTGCTTCACGTCGTCGAGGGTCTGGCCGGCGACTTCGCGCGCCTTCTCGCAGCCTTCGGCGATGATGCCGCGCACCAGGTCGGGGTTGTCCTCGTATTCCTGCGCGCGCTGGCGCATGCCGGTGACTTCTTCGACGATCTTCTCGATCACCGGCTTCTTGCACTCGAGGCAGCCGATGCCGGCCGAGCGGCAGCCCTGGTCGACCCAGCGCTGCGTGTCGTCGCTCGGAATACAGCTTGTGCAGGTCCCACACCGGGCACTTCTCGGGATTGCCCGGATCGGTGCGGCGCACGCGCGCCGGATCCGTCTGCATGGTCTTGAGCTTCTTCGCGACCTCGTCCGGGTCCTCGCGCAGGCCGATCGTGTTGCCGTAGGACTTGGACATCTTGCGGCCGTCGAGGCCGGTGACCTTGGGCGTGGACGTCAGCAGCGCGTCGGGCTCGGGCAGGATCGTGCGGCCCGTGCCCTCCAGGTAACCGAGCAGCCGCTCGCGGTCGGCCAGCGTCAGGCGCGAATTGCCGTCGAGCAGCGCGTGCGCCTTGAGCAGCGCGTCCTCCTGGCCCTGCTCCTGGTAGCCCTTGCGCAGGTCGCGGTAGATGGCCGCGTTCTTGGCGCCCAGGTTCTTGACCGCGCGCTCGGCCTTGGCCTCGAAATCCTGCTCGCGGCCAAAGACGAAGTTGAAGCGGCGCGCGATCTCGCGCGTGATCTCGACGTGCGCCACCTGGTCCTCGCCCACCGGCACGCCCATGGGCCGGTACAGCAGGATGTCGGCGCTCTGCAGCAGCGGATAGCCCAGGAAGCCGTAGGTGGCGAGGTCCTTTTCCTTGAGCTGCTCCTGCTGGTCCTTGTAGGTGGGCACGCGCTCGAGCCAGCCGAGCGGCGTGATCATCGACAGCAGCAGGTGCAGCTCGGCGTGCTCCGGCACGCGCGACTGGATGAACATCGTGCAGACCGCCGGGTTGAGGCCGGCCGCCAGCCAGTCCACGACCATCTGCCAGGTGAAATCCTCGAGTTGCCGCGTGTCCTCGTAGCCGGTCGTCAGCGCGTGGTAGTCGGCGATGAAGAAGTAGCAGTCGTACTGGTACTGCAGCTCGGTCCAGTTCTTGAGGGCGCCGTGGTAGTTGCCCAGGTGCAGGCTGCCCGTCGGGCGCATACCGGAAAGCACTCGACGCGGAGTCGTGACGGTGGAACTCAAGCCGTTTCCCTGCGACGTAGTCGCGGCAAAAATTGTTTTATATCAGAAGCTTGGACGAACAATATCGGGTAATGCCTTAACCCGTCGATGCCCGCCAGGCCAAGGCAGGCGGCGATTATACGCAGGCTGCACCGCCCCTTCACTCGAACGCGGAAACGTCACCCTTGCCGCGCCGGACGATGACCGGCACGCCGCTCGAGAGGTCGACCACGCTGCTGGGCTCGATGCCGCCGGTGCCGCCGTCGATCACCAGGTCGACCTGGTGGTCCAGGCGTTCCTTGATCTCCTGCGGATCGGTGGGCGTCGTGGCCTCGCCCGGCAGCAGCAGGGTGGAACTCATGATCGGCTCGCCCAGCTCGGCCAGCAGCATGCTGACGATCGCGTTGTCCGGGACACGGATGCCGATGGTGCGCCGCTTCGGGTTCTGCAGGCGCTTGGGGACTTCGCGGGTGGCCTCGAGCAGGAAGGTGTAGGGCCCGGGCGTGAAGGCCTTGCAGCGTCCGGTACTGGACGTTGTCCACCCGGGCGTACTTGGCGATCTCGGACAGGTCGCGGCAGACCAGCGTGAAATTGTGGTTCTTGACGTCGACGTTGCGGATGCGGCGGATGCGCTCCATCGCCTCCTTGTCGCCGATCATGCAGCCCAGCGCGTAGCTGGAGTCGGTCGGATAGACGACCACGCTGCCGTCGCGGATGGCGGCGACCGCCTGCCGGACCAGGCGCGGCTGGGGATTCTGCGGATGGATCGCGATCAGGAACGCCATGAAACTCGCTCGCCCGCGGTCGCCGCGGTCAACTTGGTATGATACGCGCCCCCTTGAATTGCCGTCGCCGCGCGCAGCCCCACCGATGCAACTGCTGTTCGACCTGCTTCCCGTCGTGTTTTTCTTCATCGCCTACAAGATGGCGGGCATCTACGTGGCCACGGCCGTGCTGATCGTCGGCGTGCTGGCGCAGACCGCGATCAGCTGGATGCGGCACAAGAAGGTCAGCCCGATGCTGCTGACCTCGGCCGTGCTGGTGCTGGTGTTCGGCGGCCTGACGCTGCTGATCCACGACGCCACGTTCATCAAGTGGAAGCCGACCATCGTCAACGTGCTGTTCGCGGGCGCGTTCCTGTTCAGCCAGTGGACCAAGGGGCCGACCATCGTCGCAGCGCCTGATGGGCGAGCAGGTGAAGCTCGATCCGCCCTCGCTCTGGAACACGCTCAACCTGATGTGGGTCGGGTTCTTCCTGGTCTGCGCGGTGCTCAACCTGTACGTCGCCTACAACTTCAGCGAGGCGACCTGGGTCAACTTCAAGCTGTTCGGCCTGATGGGACTCACGCTCATCTTTGTCCTGGCCCAGGGCTTCTGGCTGGGTCGCAGGATGGAGCAGGCCCCGGCGACGCCGAAGGCCGAGTAAGCGCCGGGCAGCAACAGACCATGTGGTATCTCATCACCGGGACGGACGCCGCCGACGCACTGGCCATCCGCAAGCGCGTGCGGCCGGCGCACCTGGCACGCGCCCAGGCGCTGGCCGACGCGGGACGGATGCTGGTGGCGGGCCCCTGCCCCGCGATCGATTCGCCCGACCCCGGCCCCGCCGGATTCACCGGCAGCGTGATCATCGCGGAATTCGAATCACTGGCCGCCGCGCAGGACTGGATCGCAGCCGATCCGTATGTGACCGAAGGCGTGTTCCAGTCGTTTGAAGTGCGGCCGTTCATCAAGGTGCTGCCATGACCCCGCCCCCCGCCAGCGACCGCGCCAGCCGGCTGGAAGCGCGCCTGCAATCCGCGCTGCAGCCACAGGCCCTCGAGATCATCGACGACAGCCACCGGCACGCCGGACATGCCGGCGCGGCCGACGGCCGCGGCCACTTCACGGTGCTGATCGTTGCGGAACGTTTTGCCGGCGTCCCGGTCGTAAGGCGGCATCGCCTGGTCTACGAGGCCGTTGGCGACATGATGACCAGCGACATCCACGCGCTGTCGATCCAGGCACTGGCGCCTGGGGAATCCGCCGCGACGTGACGTACCATTTACACTTGACTCACTGACTGATGCTCATCCACAGAGGCCCATCGATGCGAAACCTGAAGTCCGCTCTCCTGCTCGGCGCCGTCGTCGCGCTCGGCACCACCGCGTGCACCAAGCCCGCGGGCGACGCCGCCACCTCCGCCAGCCCGACGTCTGCACCGAGCGGCCAAGGCTTCGCCGACGGTCGTCACCGTCAACGGCACGGCGCTCAACCAGCAGCTGGTCGACACCTTCCTGCAGGCGGTCACCGGCAAGCCGGCCGCCGAAGCCCCCAAGGAGCAGCGCGACGCGCTGGTCGAGCAGCTGATCAACATGACGCTGGCGGCGCAGGCGGCCGAGAAGGACGGCCTGGCGAAGGACGGCGAGGTGCAGGCGCGCCTCGAACTGCTGAAGACGCAGATCCTGGCCGAAGCGGCCAGCGAGAAGTACGTGAAGTCGCATCCGGTGTCGGACGACGAAGTGAAGGCGGCGTATGACGGCGAAGTCGCCAACATGCCCAAGGAATACAAGGCGCGCCACATCCTGGTCGAGACCAAGGAAGCGGCCGACAAGATCCTGGCGGAGCTGAAGGCCGGCGGCGACTTCTCCAAGATCGCCAAGGCGCAGTCGAAGGATCCGGGCAGCGCCGTCAAGGGCGGCGACCTGGGCTGGTTCAGCGGCCAGACGATGGTCAAGCCGTTCTCCGAGGCGCTGGCCAAGCTGGAGAAAGGCAAGATGACCGAGGCGCCGGTGCAGACCGAGTACGGCTTCCACATCATCATGCTCGATGACGTGCGCTCGCAGGCCGCGCCGGCCTTCGAGGACGTGAAGGAACAGGTCAAGACCTTCGCCCAGCGCAAGAAGCTGCAGGCCTACCTGGACGAACTTCGCAAGACCGCGAAGATTCAGATGGCGCCCTGAACGTCAAGCGATTTTTTTGACGGCTACGGCCGGTCTCCCGCAAAGGGGACCGGCCGTTTTCTTTGGCGCCGCCCGCCGGCGCTTGCCGCCCGCGCGCAGCCGCGGCTGCGGGTAATCCGAGACGGCTTTACGCCTGGCCGTGACGCGCCCGGCAGGCGCGCCAGCCGTGCCAAACCATCACCTCCATCAACACATTAACAACACGTTCTAACTTGTTGTTAAATAACAATTACGACAAGGAACTGTGACGCACGTCACGAAATGGCCGCCGGACGCCGCGTTAAGTGCAATGGCCGTCGAGGCCGGCTTTACATATGGCGGGCGCTGCCCCGGAAAAGCCGCGGAATTACGCAGTTACCGAGGGTTCGAGGCAGTGGCTGCACCCCACTGATCTGCCTAGGTTTTGATCAGTTTCTAGGCAGTTGACGCCCGCGAGAGCGCGCCTGAACACCACGGCCTAACCCCGCGAATATGTTGAAGTCTTGACCGACCGGGGTCGGCAGATATAGTTAACTCCAGAACTTAACAATAACCCCAAATGTCAGCTGCACTAGCAACCTGGTCGGAGCTGCCCTTTCACGGGCTGAGAATGAGCGAGAACGACGTCAAAAAGCCGTTGTTGGCGGCCTGTAGGCACTTGCTCCATCCGCTCGTTCGGATTTTGCTTCGGCACGGGGTTTCTTACGGGGAATTCGCGGACTCGGTTAGAGGCGCGTACATCGACATCGCTCAGAACGAGCTGGTGCCCCCGGATAGGCCGCAGACCGACGCGAGGATCGCAATCCTCACGGGCCTCACCAAGCAAGACGTTTTTCGAATTCGTTCGCTTGACGGCGAGGTTGACGGCGTCGGCCTCAGCCGCATCGCTCGCGTCCTCCAGGGTTGGAGTCAAGACCCCCAGTACTTGGGCCCATATGGCCTTCCCCTCGAGGTCCCTTTCTCGGGCGGCAAGATTTCATTCGAAGAACTTGTCAAGCGGTACGCGGGCGACGTGCCACCGCGTGCATTGCTCGAAGAACTGCTGCGCGTAAGGGCGGCATTTGAAACAGATGACGGCTATGTGCGGCTCCTGAACCGGACCTACTTGCCCGCCCCTCTTGACCCGGTAGGGCTGGAGCGGCTTGGCAACGTCGTCAACTACTTCATCGACACGGTCGATTTCAATCTTCAGAAAAAGGCGCAAGGCGCAGGGCGTTTCGAAAGATACGCCATGACGGTGGAAGGCCTTTCGCCGGAAGCATTCAAGCGATTTGATGAACTTATCCGAGAGAAGGGCCAGGAACTCCTCGAGAAAGTTGACGACTGGCTTGGCGATAACGAAACGAAGGGCGGTCAGAGCCTACCCGCCGATGAATCAATCAAGACTGGCATTGGAATTTTTCACTTCATTGAAAAGTCCACCGAGCCGTCAGACGACGATATGGAAGATCGTGACAACTAGAAGTGCACGCTGAAACGCGTCGCGAGGTTATGAAAATGAACGGGAAGGGTCAGACTTTGCGCTTTGCTATTGCGGTAGCACTGTCACTTGCAGGCGCGACTGCGGTAGCCAAGAACGCCTCTAGCAACGTCATCATCGGCGGCGACGCCAGCCATCATCGGTGGCGACACCGATGTGATCATCGGTGGCGACCGCAGAAGTCGGCCAGCACCGACGTGATCATCGGCGGCGACAAGGGCCGCAAGCGCAACGTCATCATCGGTGGCGACACCGACGTCATCATTGGTGGTGACCGTCAGAAGACGGCCAGCACCGACGTGATCATCGGCGGCGACAAGGGCCGCAAGCGCGACGTCATCATCGGCGGCGACACCAACGTCATCATTGGCGGCGACCGCCAGAAGACGGCCAGCACCGACGTGATCATCGGCGGCGACAAGGGCCGCAAGCGCAACGTCATCATCGGTGGCGACACCGACGTCATCATTGGTGGCGACCGCCAGAAGACGGCCAGCACCGATGTGATCATCGGCGGCGACAAGGGCCGCAAGCGCAACGTCATCATCGGCGGCGACACCGACGTCATCATTGGCGGCGACCGCAGAAGTCGGCCAGCACCGACGTGATCATCGGCGGCGACAAGGGCCGCAAGCGCAACGTCATCATCGGTGGCGACACCGACGTCATCATTGGCGGCGACCGCAGAAGACGGCCAGCACCGACGTGATCATCGGCGGCGACAAGGGCCGCAAGCGCAACGTCATCATCGGCGGCGACACCGACGTCATCATTGGTGGCGACCGCCAGAAGCGGCCAGCACCGACGTGATCATCGGCGGCGACAAGGGCCGCAAGCGCGACGTCATCATCGGCGGCGACACCGACGTCATCATTGGTGGCGACCGCCAGAAGACTGCCAGCACCGACGTGATCATCGGCGGCGACAAGGGCCGCAAGCGCGACGTCATCATCGGCGGCGACACCGACGTCATCATTGGTGGCGACCGCCAGAAGACGGCCAGCACCGACGTGATCATCGGCGGCGACAAGGGCCGCAAGCGCAACGTCATCATCGGCGGCGACACCGACGTCATCATTGGCGGCGACCGTCAGAAGACGGCCAGCACCGACGTGATCATCGGCGGCGACAAGGGCCGCAAGCGCAACGTCATCATCGGCGGCGACACCGACGTCATCATTGGCGGCGACCGCCAGAAGACGGCCAGCACCGACGTGATCATCGGCGGCGACAAGGGTCGCAAGCGCAACGTCATCATCGGCGGCGACACCGACGTCATCATCGGTGGCGACAACAGCGCACTGCGCAACGCGTTGGCTGTTGGACCCGTAGAGGCTGTTGACACATCAGCTAAGACCTTCAAGGTCTTGGGCCAGTCTTACAAGGCGGTTGGGTCTATCGACTCGTTTTCCGCGCTCGCTGATTCGCAGCAGTTGATAGCGGTCATCGGAGATGCGAAGTCGCCTGGTGGGCTCACTCCTAAAGCGGTAGTGAAGCTCAAGGAGACTTACGTCCCTGGGTCGACCAAGGTGATGATCAAAGGAAAGGTAGCCAGCGTTAACGCCGCAATGGGTACGCTTATGATCGGTCGCCAAACTGTCGATTTCACCGCCGCACTGTCCGGCACTGGCGTGACCCCTGCCGCAGGAGAAGTAATCGCGGTCATGGGCATCCAGCCGGTAAGTGGAGGCGTAATACTGGCCAGCGAGATTCGCTAGTCGAACTGAGCACTAGAGCCGCGCCCAGATTTGGGCGCGGCTTTTTTTATTCGAGAGACGACACCGGGCCGCTGTCAAAATAGAAAACGCCGACACCGACGCGGCGACCGGCCAGAAGCGCGGATCGCGGCTCGATCTCTTTCCTTGATATCCATTCATCGATGCTCTGGATCAACTCCGCAGAGCGAGCATGGCTTACTGCCCTAAAAGCCGCGACTTCGCTCTTGGGCAAGTAATCGGAGTAGGCAATTCTCTGAATAAATTTGTCGTCGGGATAATTCAGGTTGTGCTTAAGAGACTCCAGCAACGGAGCCACAATCCAGGCGAAGCCCAACGATCAAATCCTCGTCTAGCGCCGACGGAATAAAAAATCGCTTTAGGGCACGAAGCTTGCCGTTAGCGAGTTCTTCAATTCCACCCGCCGCCAGTAACTCGGCTCTCAACGCGCCCGCAGGGAAGTCGCCACCGACCAGTTTGGTCAAGTCAGAGAAGCTCGGGCTGTCTCCATCGAAGTAAAGGTCGATGGGGCTACCATCCGCTCCAATAAACCTTGGATCGGAATGCCAAAGCTGTAAGGCCCTAGCCGGTCGGACGATATGATCGGTCGAGGTACCAAGCCGCGCGGAACCCTCTAGCGCATGCTTGACCCGCGAAACTTCCTTTCGCGACAACCCAGTTCTGACAGCGATGCGCGACGTATTAGTAGTGCGACCTTTTCTGTCCGGCTCACCTAAAGCCTCCAATACGAAGGCCCGCTTGGCGACTTCCTCGAACTGCTTGTAGCTGATACCCGCACCCATCAGCATGCTCGCGACGGGCCGCATGCAGCGCGTCACAGCCTGGAGAAGCCTGTCCTGCAAATCGACTTTCAAACAGTCAACTTCCCAAATTAGTTGTCAATCCAGCGCCACCCTAAAAAACTGCCGCCGGTAATGCTGCAGTTCACTGATCGACTCGCGGATGTCGTCCAGCGCCAGGTGGGTCGACGCCTTCTGCACGCCCGCCAGCACCTCGGGCGCCCAGCGCCGGGCCAGTTCCTTCACGGTACTGACATCGAGATTGCGGTAGTGGAAGAACTTCTCCAGCCTGGGCATCTCGCGCGCAAGAAAACGCCGGTCCTGGCAGATGCTGTTGCCGCACATCGGCGAGGTCGCGGCCACGGCATGCCGGGCCAGGAACTCCAGGGTCTGTGCTTCCGCCTCCGCGGCCGTCAGCCGGCTGTCCCTCACCCGCTGCAGCAGGCCCGTGCCGCCGTGCGTCGTCCGGTTCCACTCGTCCATCCGCTCGAGCACCGCGTCGTCCTGATGGATGGCCAGCACCGGGCCTTCGGCCACCAGGTTCAACGCGCCGTCCGTCACGATGGTGGCGATCTCGATGATGTGATCGGCGCTGGTGTCCAGGCCGGTCATCTCGAGGTCGATCCAGATGAGGTTGTCGGCGTTCACGTTGTGGTCAGGTCAGGCACGCAGCCCCGGAAAAGACAGATGTGCAGGTCAAAGCATAGGCCCGCCCCGCGGATTGTGGGCGATTCTAGCAAAGGCTAAGCTCCCGCCCCGCGCCGCATGGCGTATCCCCCGGCCGAGAACCATTTGTCACTGGACCTGCACTGGCTGACCCTGACCTTCCTGGCCGCCCTGGCCGCCCACACGGTGGTGCAGCTCTGGCTGTCGCTGCGGCAGTCGCGTCATGTCGCCAGCCACCGGCAGCAGGTGCCGGCGGCGTTTGCCGATTCCGTGTCGCCGGCCGAGCACGCCAAGGCCGCGGATTACACCGTGGCGCGGCATCGTCTCAGCCGGCTGGAAACGGTGTTCGACGTGGCCGTGCTGCTGGTGATGACGCTGGGCGGCGGCATCCAGCAGCTGGGGCAATGGGCCACGGCCGTGGCGGGCCCGCTGCCGCTGGTCGCCGGCACGCTGCACGTGCTGCTGGTGCTGCTGGTGTTCAGCCTGCTCGGGCTGCCCTTCTCGCTGTGGCGCACGTTTGTGCTGGAGCAGCGCTTCGGCTTCAACCGCACCACCCCCGCAGTGTTCGTCGCCGACCTGTTCAAGGCGCTGGTCCTGGGCGGCCTGCTGGGCGGGGCGCTGGTCGCCGTCGTGCTCTGGACCATGGCGGCCGCGGGCGGCCGCTGGTGGCTGGTGGCGTGGGCCGCCTGGATGTCGTTCTCGCTGTTGCTGCTGTGGGCCTGGCCGCGCTGGATCGCCGGGCTGTTCAACAAGTTCACGCCGCTGGCGGACGCCGCCGCTGCGCGCGCGGATCGATGCCCTGCTGGCGCGCTGCGACTTTCATGCGCAGGCGGTCTTCGTCATGGACGGCTCGAAGCGCTCGGCCCACGGCAACGCCTATTTCACCGGCCTGGGGCGCGAGAAGCGCATCGTCTTCTTCGACACGCTGCTGCAGTCGCTGACGCCGCCGCAGGTCGAGGCGGTGCTGGCGCACGAGCTGGCGCACTTCAAGCTGCGCCACATCCCGCAGCGCATCGTGGTCAGCGCACTCACCTCGTTTGCGGGCTTTGCCCTGCTCGGCTGGCTGGCGCAGCGCGACTGGTTCTACCACGCGCTGGGCGTGGCGCAGCCCGGCAATTCTGCGGCCGTGCTGCTGTTTGCGCTGGTGCTGCCGGCCTTTACCTGGGTGCTGTCGCCGCTGGCCGCCGCCTGGTCGCGGCGCCACGAATACGAGGCCGACGCCTTCGCCGCCCGCTTCAGCAGCGGGCCGGAGCTGGCGCATGCGCTGGTCAGCCTGTATCGCGAGAACGCCAGCACGCTGACGCCCGACCCCTGGCATTCGGCCGTTCTACGATTCCCACCCGCCGCCGGTCCTGCGCATCGCGCGGCTGCTGGCCGGCCAGCCTGGCAACGCCGTGCCCGCCTCCTCGTGACTCGCCAGCGCCGCCCAGGCCCCGCCGGCCGTCGCAGCCCCGAGGCCGCCAAGGCCCCGCTGCCCGGCAGCCGCCAGGGCTGCGTGGTGGAATCCTACGGGCGCCGTGCCGTGGTCCTGACCGGCGATACCGCCGAGCGCCTGGCCTGCAAGGTGCGCGGCCGCAAGACCGCCGTGGTCGCCGGCGACGAGGTGACGCTGGAGCCCGAGTCCAGCACGGCGCCGGGGCACTGGGTGGTGGCCGAGCGGCTCCCCCGCCGCAACGTGCTGCAGCGGACCGACAGCCGCGGCCAGACCGAGGACATCGCCGCCAACCTCGACCAGCTGGGGATCGTGGTCGCGCCGCGCCCGGCCTGCGACCCCTTCATCATCGACCGCTACCTGGCCGGGCGCCGGCTACGCCGGCATCGAGCCGCTGCTGATCCTGAACAAGGTCGACCTGCTGGCCGCCGAGGGCGCCTACGGCCCGGCCGACTTCGACTTCGTCGAGACCTACCGCCGCATCGGCGTGCCGGTGGTGCAGGTCTCGGCCAAGCACGGCGCGGGCCTGGACGCGCTGCGGCAGCGCCTGGCGGGCCGCCGCACCCTGCTGGCGGGCCAGTCCGGGGTCGGCAAGTCGTCGCTGACCAACGTGCTGTGCGAGGGCGCCTACCAGGCCACCTCGGACCTTTCCACGGGCTCGGGCCAGGGCAAGCACACGACGGTCTCCTCGGTGATCGTGCAGCTGCCCTGGGGCGAGCTGACCGACTCCCCCGGCGTGCGCGATTACGCCCCGCCGGTGGTGCCCGTGCAGGACGTGCAGCGGGGCTTTGCCGAGATCGGCGGGCGCGCCGCGCAGTGCCGCTTCCTGGACTGCCTCCACCTGCGCGAGCCGCAGTGCGCGGTGCTGGCGGCCGTGGAGGCCGGGGCGATCGACCCGCGGCGGATGGAAAGCTACCGCCGGCTGGTCAACCTGACCCGCCAGCTGGACGAAAAGCGCGGCTGGCGCGACTGAAGCCGGCGTCCCCGGGGCTGCCCCAGGAGGGGGCAGACCGGTATGATGCTGCACTGCAATGACCATAGCTGAACAGGAGACGAGCGCGTGCGCAGAATCATGGTCGGTGTCAAACGCGTCGTGGACTACAACGTCCGCATCCGTGTCAAACCAGACAACACGGGCGTGATCACCGAAGGCGTCAAGATGAGCATCAACCCCTTCGACGAGATCGCGCTGGAGCAGGCGCTGCGGATCAAGGAACAGGGCCTGGCCGATGAAGTGCTGGCCGTCAGCATCGGGCCGTCCGACACCCAGCAGCAGCTGCGCACCGCGCTCGCCATGGGCGCCGACCGCGCGATCCTGGTGCAGACCGACGCGCGCGATGGCGCCGCTGTCGATCGCGAAGATCTTCCACAAGATCGCCGAGGCCGAGCAGCCGTTTGTGACGCTGCTGGGCAAGCAGGCCATCGACGAGGACAACGGCCAGACCGCGCAGATGCTGGCCGCCCTGCTCGACCGGCCGCAGGCCGTGTCGTGCTCCAAGGTCGAGATCGCCGACGGCAAGGCCACCGTGACGCGCGAAGTGGACTCCGGCCTCGAGACGCTCGAGATCGACCTGCCGGCCGTGCTGTCGGTGGACCTGCGCCTGAACGAGCCGCGCTACGTCAAGCTGCCGGACATCATGAAGGCGAAGAAGAAGCCGCTCGACATCAAGACCGTGGCCGACTACGGCGTGGCCGAAGGCGCGGCGTTCAAGACCGTGAAGGTGGACCCGCCGCCCAGCCGCCAGAAGGGCGTGATGGTGAAGGACGTGGCCGAACTCGTCACCGTGCTGAAGCAGAAGGGGTTGGTCTGATGAGCAAGATCCTGATCGTTGCCGAACACGACGGCACGAAACTGAATGCAAGCACGGCCAAGAGCGTCACCTGCGCGACCAAGATCGCCGGCGCCTCGATCGACGTGCTGGTGCTGGCGGCCAATGCCTCGGCCGTGGCGGCCGAGGCCGCGGCACTCGCCGGCGTGAGCAAGGTGCTGGTGGCCGAGAACCCGGCCAACGCCGAGCCGCTGGCGGCCGTGTACGCGCCGCAGATCGCCAAGCTCGCCGCCGGCTACACGCACGTGTTTGGCCCGTCGACGACCTTTGGCAAGGACATCATGCCGCGCGTCGCCGCGCTGCTGGGCGTGAGCCAGGTGTCCGACATCATGGCGGTCGAGGGCTCGCACACGTTCAAGCGGCCGATCTACGCCGGCAACGCCATCCTGACGGTGGAAGCCCCGGCCGGTGCGCCGGTGGTGGCCACCGTGCGCGTGGCCTCGTTCGAGGCCGCGGCCACGGGCGGCAGCGCCGCGATCGAGAAGGTGGACGCGGGCGTGGCCCTGCCCTCGCACACGCGGTTTGTGTCGCGCTCGGCCGCCACCAGCGGCCGACCGGACCTGCAGTCCGCCGCCAAGGTGGTCTCCGGCGGCCGTGCGCTGGGCAGCGCCGAGAACTTCAAGCTGATCTACTCGCTGGCCGACAAGCTCGGCGCGGCCGTGGGCGCATCGCGTGCGGCGGTCGATGCCGGCTACGTGCCCAACGACCTGCAGGTGGGCCAGACCGGCAAGATCATCGCGCCGCAGGTGTACTTTGCCATCGGCATCTCGGGCGCGATCCAGCACATGACCGGCATCAAGGATGCGACGCACCATCGTCGCGATCAACAAGGACGGCGAAGCGCCGATCTTCGAGAGCGCGGATGTGGGGCTGGTGGGCGATCTGTTTGCGATCGTGCCGGAGCTGGAGAAAGCGCTCGGCTGAGTCTCTGCTCCCTCTCCCGCGTCAGCGGGAGAGGGTTGGGGTGAGGGCTTGCGACAAAACAAAAAGCCCGGCGACCTTCGCAAGCGTAAAAATGCACGGCCTCCCACACATCTGTCGTGCACGCTGCACGGTCTTCAAACGCCGACGAGACTCCACAAAAAGACCGCAAAGATATCGTTGCCGCCGACGTTAACGATCTGACTCTCCGTAGATCGTAAGCGTTCTCCGCTGTGCAGAGTCGTCAAGCACGGCAAGGCCCGTCTGCAAATGCTCCGCTTGGCCGCAGTCGGTTGGTCTGGAGAAGTCGTAGACGCTGCAACGAGGATCGATGACGCCCAAGTGGCCGTTCCTCTTTCACGTGCCGACTATCTCCGTGCTCTGAGTGAACTCCTTACCAAGCGAATCCTCCGTGTCTATCGCCAAGGACGCTTGCGTTAGCGGTACATCGTTCCCGGCCACTTTCGCATGAGATGATCGACCGATGTAAAGCCGCTGAAAGCTCAAGGCCAGCGTGCCCGAATTGGACGCACCGTTCTGCGCCCCCTGAAAAGTCAGCGTGCCGCTCAAACTCACCCTCTCGGTGATTGATACAGCGATGTCTCCGGTCCCATTACCTGAGCCAGATGGGCGTACCCTCCTGATCTTGCCGGATGTGGGCCTCTGCTCCCTCTCCCAGCTTCGCTGGTAGAGGGCTTGGGAGAGGGCCGAGGTGAGGGTCTTACCCCCTCTCCCGCGCAATCGGGAGAGCCCGCAGGCGTTCAGTACGCTCTTCGGATCACGGCCGGAGCCCGTCACGAACGACGACTTTGCGCGTCAAGCGACTCGAGCTCAGTACCTGCGTCAGCGCGCGGCATCGGAATCGGAACGGCGTACTGTGTCGCGCCCACACCGACACCACCCTCGCAACCGTTCGGCGGCGCCGTGCACACAGCACGCGTCCCCGAACACTCTGCCGCCCAGAACATGTAGCCGAGCATCCCGGCGGACGTCGCGTCGCTCGCTTTCGGCGCCACGTTGCGCACGAAGTTCCCCGGTCGAACTCTGCAGCGACGAGGTGAAGTTGTTGCACTCCGGAATCACCTTGCTGCCGACGAGATACACGATCCCGTGAATCGAGCCGGTGCCAGGGGCGGAATGGGCGGTGCGTACTGCGGCTTGCCGTCCACGTGTTCCTGCCAGTTTGCGATTGCGTCCCGCATGCTTGGTTGCCGCGCCGGCACCATCGCATTCGCGTAGTCGAGCACGGGAGAGGTGCCGCCCAACCAATCCGCCGTCGCCTTGCGCGTGATCCCGATCAGCCAGCGATCGCCGGCCGCCAGATCGATGGTCAGGCGCGCCGCGTGATTGACCCCGCTCGAGTCGTAGGGAAGCTTCGAGCGGTACGCGTCGATGAAAGCCTGCAGGCCCGCCAGGTTCGGTGAGCGGTTCTCCTCGTAGTCGATCTCGATGCCGACCCCGAGTTGCTGCGGCGACGGCCGCTGCATTGAGGCCGAACTGTGTCGCATTCTGCGCGAGCGCGTCGTTCCAGGCCTTGGTGTAGGTGATGCCGCCGATCGACAGCATCACGCGCACACCGCGGCTCTTGAAGTAATCGACGATGTCCTTCGTCATGCCGCGCGGCACACCGTTCAGCGTCCCGGCATCCGTCGTCCTGTTCAGCAGCTTCAGCGGATGCACGAAGCTCAGCACCACCAGATTCACCGACGGCCTGCCGTCCCCGCGGTCGATCAACCAGTGATTCTTCGCGTCGAACTCCGTCGACTGAACGCACCGTGCTCCAGGTGCAGTAGTCGTTGCCGCAGTGCCACGCGCCGTACACATCGACCGCTTGCTCCGCCGGCCGCGCCTCCGGTGCCAGCAGTCAGCAACAGCACCGCGCCCAGGGCAATGCACATCGTCCGTTTCGCCATGACGCACCTCCGTCCCCGCAGGCAGCGAAAGGCCGCCCGAGGGAATCGAATCCGAGCCTGACTGCCTTGATTACGCCGCCGACGCCAAGCCCGCATCCGTAGTTGAGGCAACGAAGCCGGGCCCGGCCCGATCCTGGCGCACCCCTTGCCAACCCCAGCCTGGAGGCCCAAAGCAGCAGGACGAAAAGCGCATAAAAAGAGCGATAGTGCTGCTATCTCCCTCGATCATGCAGCTAATAGGCTTGGGTATTCATAATAGTTCTTATGTTAACTCCAAGCTGATTTCCCAGAATTCAACCCACCCGGACCCGCCGCCCAACCAGGCCTCAGGACGCCCGCCGCACGCGGGCGTCGAGCTGCGGAGCAGCGTCCCCGCTCAGGGCTCCTGGACCCTCAATTCCGCCAACCGCTCGAGCAGCCGCCGCACGTGACCGCTGCTCGATCATGGCGCCCCCATGTCCGTCGCTGAACCGTTCTCCGCGCACGCAGTACGTCAGCATCGTCTTGATCTCGTCGAGACTCGCGCGTCACGCGCGTCACGCGCGCACCGCGACGCATCCCTGGACCCGGCACTGCACGCAACCATGCGACACGCCCTTGAGCGGCTTGTCTGCTGCCGACCGATGAACGCCGATCGGTTTCAACTCCGTCGCGCGCTGGTACGCGTGCATCCGCTCGATCGTACTTGGCCCGGATCCCATGCTCGACGCCCCCGCCTGAATGGCCTGCTGAGGCCCGAGGATGCACGAAGCCTGGCTCACAGCCTGAGCCTCGTAGAACCTCTGGTCTCGGGACGCCCCGACGTGCTCGCCGACCCGCTCTATCTACGACCACGCGTCCCCTCGTCCGATCCCGCGATACTGCGCAGGGCTGCGTACGGGTCCGGGGCGAACGCTACCTTCTCGAAAACGCCTCGCCGGGCCTACCATAGGACGGCCGTGAACCGCGTCGTACCGCTCGTGTGAGGACCCGCATGAACACTTTTGAGCAGCAGAAAGCCAAGATCCGGACACAAGCCGGCTTCATTGCCGCGCTGGACCAGAGTGGCGGCAGCACGCCAAAGGCCCTGCGCCTGTACGGGATTGCGGAAGACCGCTGGTCCAGCGACAGCGAGATGATGGATCTCATCCACGCGATGCGCACACGCATCATCACCAGCCCGGCCTTCAACGGCGACCGGATCCTGGCCGCCATCCTGTTCGAGGACACGATGGACCGCGACATTCTTGGCCGACCGACGGCGCAATACCTCTGGGAGGTCAAACAGATCGTCCCGATCTTGAAGGTCGACCAGGGCCTCGAGGCGGAAGCGAACGGCGTACAGCGGATGAAGCCGATGCCTGCACTCGGCACGTTGCTGCCGCGCGCCAAGGCCAAGGGCATCTTCGGCACCAAGATGCGCTCCGTGATCAAGCACGGCAACCCGGCCGGAATCGACGCCATCGTGGAGCAGCAATTTGAGATCGCCCGGCAGATCATCGCCGCGGGCCTGGTGCCAATCATCGAACCCGAGATCGACATCCACTGCCCGGACAAGGCCGCCGCCGAGGACCGGCTCAAGGCCGCGATCATCACCCGGCTCGAAGCCCTGCCACCCGGCCAGCCGGTCATGCTCAAGCTCACGCTGCCGAACCAGGACAATCTCTACGCCGAGTGCATCACCCACCCACGGGTGCTGAAGGTCGTGGCACTTTCGGGCGGGTATTCACGCGACGAAGCGAATGCGCGCCTGGCCCGCCAGCACAACATGGTCGCCAGCTTCTCCCGCGCATTGACCGAAGGACTGACCGCTCAGCAGTCAGACGTCGAGTTCAACGCCGCGCTGGATCGCGCAATCGCCAGCATCTTCGAGGCCTCGAGCACCTGAACGGTTTCAAACTCGTCGCCTCGGATGCGCAGTGCGTCACGACCTTGCCGCAACTCGACGCCGGCTCGTTCCAATGGGACCAGGTCGCATCCGGATTCACAGCGCTGCCACGAGCGCGTAGTGCCGATCCCGCTCCGTGGCGAGCCATTAGAAGGCTCGGCCATGGGCCAGCGCTCAATGACGTCGCAGAACCTTTTCGAGCAGCTGATCCAGCCAGACTCGGTTCAGTTTCCGATACGATTGAAACGAACTAATCTGACGCGAACGACAACGACATCGCGCCGTCCTCGGCCCCGACCGCTCCACGTCGATTGCCACCGAGCTTCCTGTCCAGTGCGCACCGACGCCAGCCACGCGCTCTGTATTCCTGTTCCCGACGCTCTATTTTGCACCTTACCTCGTTGCTCGATAAGGTCCGAGCATGCCGATAGCGCTGCTCCTGCTCGTACTGCGCCACCTTTGCGACCCACGCCGGCAAATACATCAGCAATTGGACGTACCGCCCCGCAATGCCGGCACAGCTGCTCGTCCCGCTGGCCGGCATGATGAATCTCGGACGCCGAGGCCGACGGGCTTACAGCGTCCGTGAACACGTTGAAGCAGGTCATCGGCTGTACCTGAGCGGGGACAAAGATCTGCAGATCTGCCAGTTGTCCGATATCCGGCGAATCATCTCGACAGTATCGGCATCGTCGCCGCTCCCACGGAGCGCAAAGCGGCAGGTGCATTTAACAGAATCCTTCTGATCGGCGGCGGGCCACCCACTGCAATTGACCGGGTTCGCCGCTGTAGCGTAGCGTCTTGCCGTAGCGCTTCCGGATAAAGGCCCTGCAGAAGGCCTTCCGCTGTCGGTGTCATGGAGGGAGACAAGATGAAGTCGTTGCGCGTCATCCTGAATTCGCTGGTTTTCACTGCCTGCGTCATGGCTGCAACCGGATCGGCGATTGCCGGTGAGGGCGCGACCAACATCAGTTCTTACCGATGGACCAATGTGCGTCCAACCGTGCCGGCCAACCCGACGATGTGGGCGCCGCGCGCCGGCCTCCAGTCCGTCGAACTGCGTAACGACCTCTACGTCATGGGCGGCCGCGGGCCGTTCTTCTTCGAGACCGAGACCGTGCTCTACGGCGACGTCTGGAAGAGCACCGACGTCGGCGCCACGTGGAGGAAAGTTGCGCAGTGGCAGCCCACATGGCGCACCGCAGATGTGGAAACCACGCGCGTACTTCGGCTCCGTCACTCACCGCGGCCGGATGTATGTGATCGGCGGCCAGAACTTCGAGTCGAAGCCGAATCCTGTTTCCCGGATGGCTGCGCGTTCCTGCCTCCGGGAGTGCCTTGCTTGCCCATCGTGCCGGACTCGACGTTCTTCGACGACGTATGGAGCAGCAAGGATGGCGTCACGTGGACACCGGAGACGACAGACGCGCCGTGGGCAGGCCGCGCCGGCCTGTCAGCCGTCGTCCACCGCGGGGCAATCTACGTCCTCGGCGGCAGCCAGGGCGACGATGCTCGACGGGCGGCACCGGCCGAGTCCTGTTCAACGATGTCTGGATGTCGCGCGACGGTCGCATTGGATCAAGGCTGCCGACAAAGGCCCGCGGTGGACGCCACGGGCCGGAGCCGCCGTCGTTTCGAAGGGTGGCTATATCTACCTTCTTGGTGGCGAGCGGGGCTTCAGCTGCGGCTTCGGTCCGCGAACCCGTGCCAGCCTGCGACACAGACTCTCTACTTCAACGACGTGTGGCGCTCCAGGGATGGCGCATCGTGGGAACTGGTAACTGCGTCGGCCGGCTGGTCGCCGCGTCCCGGCCACCAATGCGTCGATCTCCTCAACCAGATCGTCTGCTTCGGTGGCTACGGTGAGGTTCCCGGGTCGCCCCCGATCCCGGCGAACCCGACCGACATGTGGACCAGTCGCGACGGCAAGTCCTGGACAGAACTCCGCGCGCCTGCGGCTCCGCCGTGGAATAGCTTTTCCCCGGCCGACATGAGGTACGACTTCGACGCTCTTGTCTTCTCCGGTGGTCGCGCCGGTCCGCGGCCTTCGATCATGACCTTCGGGGGCGATCGCGAGCGATTTGGCCTTCCCTCCGACGTGAACGCTTTCCTCATCGAGAACGACGTCTGGCAATTCAGCCCGTAGTCCCTTGGTCAACGGTACGGCCCTGGACGGGTGTCAAAATGAGCGATCTTGCTTCGATCTCCTTCGATTGGGGCGTAATCAGGTCGAATCACCCGTAGCGCTGCTCGTGCCAGGCCTCACTTGTCACAATTATTTTGCTGCATCGCAACATTTAAGGTGTAGGCTCTCCAGTCGACAGGCACCGGACCGGTGTCGACGCTGGAGAACAGGATGGTAGAACCCTCTAAGGCACTCGCGATTGCAGTTGGCGCCAGCCTGGCGGTTGGCACGCTGTTCCTGTTCTGGACCCTGCACCGGGCATTGGGGGGCATGCAGGCCTTCGCCTGACGCACCCGGGCTTCAGAAAGCGTCCTGATCGCTCAGCTGCTTCTCGATCCGATCCGCGCTGAACATCACGACCTCGATCGCTTTCTGCAGGGCAGCCGCATCCCCCGCTGCATCGACCTGCGCCGAGTACACGACGAGGTACTCCTCCGGGCCCTGGTTGACCTGCCATGCCCCCAGGATCATCCGCACGTTCTCGGCGAGCAGCTTTCTGGCGAGCTCCGCCGGCACCTCACCCTTGCCGCGAGCCGCCACCGACCAGACGTCACGGATCTCGAGCTGGTCGATCCGCGCGGTTTCGGACGCGACCCAGACCCGCTGCTTCCGCTCCTTGTCTATGTCGTATTCGAGGCGGAAATCGCCTTCGTCCAGGGTGTACGTCAAACCCGCTGCCTTGAGTGCCGCCACCACGCGCGGATCCCCGCTCGAGGATGTCGTGTCGTCCGCCGCAAACGCGACGGGCCCAGTCGTCATCAGCAGCGCCGCACCGATCACCAACCCGGCAAGTAATCTCATCGAGTCTCCCGACTACGAGGTCTTCTTTCGGCATTGTATGTCAGGCAGGTCTGTTGCACGCCGAACCGTGCCGCCGCCTCCGCTACGAATGCCGCACGGGGCGCTCCCTGCTCGATCGATCGCGGTCGTCGCCCAGGTTGACCCCTTTGACGGGACCCCGAATACTTGCACTTTGCTGACCGACTGTCATGAACGAAGACACCCGAGCCGTATTTCTCAGCTATGCCTCGCAGGACGCGGAGATCGCGCGGCGGATCGCCGATGCGCTGCGCGCGGCGGGGCTCGAGGTGTGGTTCGACCAGAGCGAACTGCGCGGCGGCGACGCGTGGGATGCCTCCATCCGCAAGCGGATCAAGGACTGCATGCTGTTCGTGCCGGTAATCTCGAAGAACACCGAGTCGCGCAGCGAAGGTACTTCCGGCTGGAATGGAAACTCGCGGTGACCGCTCGCATCTGATGCCGACGACCAGGCGTTTCTTCATGCCTGTGGTGATCGACGAGACCAGTGAGGCGCAGGCTCGAGTACCCGACCGCTTTCGCGAACGGCAGTGGTCACGGCTGACCGGGGACTCTGCGTTTGCGGCGTTTGCGCGAGCGCGTAGCCCAGGCGACCGCGCAACAGGACGAGGGCGAGGGAAGACCCGCGCCGCCGAACCGCCGAAGCTCGCTTCGGTCCGAAAGGCGATCGCGGTGCTTCCGCTCGCGAACATGAGCGCCGATCCCGGAGAACGAATACTTCAGCGACGGCATGACCGAGGAGATCATCAACGCGCTGTCGAAAGTGCCGGGCATCCACGTCGCTTCGCGCTCGTCTTCGCTTCGCGTTCAAGGGAAGCAAGGACGTCGATGTCCGCCAGATTGGCGAGAAGCTCGGCGTGACGACAGTGCTCGAAGGCAGCGTGCGCAAGGTCGGCAACCGCATTCGCATCGCGGCGCAGCTGGTGAACGTCGAGAACGGCTACCAGCTCTGGTCGGAGACATACGACCGGCAGCTCGAAGACGTCTTCGCGGTGCAGGACGAGATCTCGCGCTCGATCGTCGACGCGCTGAAGCTGCGGCTGGGCGGCGACGAGGCGGCCGTCGTCGCGCCGACCAAGAATCTCGACGCGTACACGACGTATCTCAAAGGCCGCTTTCACTTCAACAAGTTCAGCGAGCCGGGCTGCGCAAGGCGCTGACCTGTTCCAGAATGCGCTGCTGCAGGATCCGGGATTCGCGCGCGCGTACGCAGGCATCGCGGACGTGTGGTGCGATCTTGCCGACGACTGGGTCGCGCCCGACGATGCCTATCCGCGGGCGAAAGCGGCGGCCGAGCGCGCGCTTCAGCGCGATCCGGAGCTCGCCGACGCGATGATCTCGATCGGCAAGGTGCTGTGCTGGCACGAGTGGAAGTTCGCCGAGGGCGTGCGCCAGCTCGAGCGCGCCGTGGCGCTGAGCCCGAACAACGCCGAAGCGCACTGGGTGCTCGGCACGGCGCTGCCGCTGGTGGGACGCCTGCGCGAAGGCATCGAGCCGTGCGTCGCGCGCTCGAGCTCGATCCGCTGCGCGTCGAGTACTCGGCTGGGCCACGCGCTTCTGCTGTATGCGAAGGACTACGAGGCCGCGCATCGCGCAGGGCGAGGAGACGTTCGAGATCGACGAGAAGTACGGCCGCGGCTTCATGTTCGTCGGGTCCGCGCTATCTCGCGATGGGCGACGCGGAACGGCACTCGACTGGTTCCAGCGCGGCCAGGCCTCGACACGGCGGTGCGTTCCTACGATGCGATGATCGTCCGGGCCCTCGCGGCGCTCGGCCGGCGGGAGGAGGCGGAGGAGATCCTGGCGCGGCTCGAGAGCGAATCGCGGCAGCAGTACGTGCGCGCCGAGTACCTGGCGATGGGGCACGCCGCCGTCGGCGACCTCGACCGCGCCTTCGAGGCACTCGAGCGCGCCTACCAGGCGCGCTCGGCCGGCCTGATCTACCTGCACCTCGATCCGGGCTACGAGCCGCTGCGGGGCGACCCGCGATACGCCGACCTGGTGAAGCGCATCGGAACTACGTTAGCTGGCATTGCCGTGCACACAAATCGCGGTAGACACCGAGGGACAGGATCGCGATGAAAAAACGCCGGCAGGTTGCAAAGGGCAAGGACCCAGTCGACGCCACATGCGGGCGAGCTCCGCCGCGACGCCGAGGAAATCGTTGCCGCCGAGGGCCGCTGGCGCGTCGTTGGGCCGGGCGGACCCCCGACACGGGCGCCGCGCAACTACCGGTACGTCGATGAACTCGCGCGCCTGCAGTTCGAGCTGATCAAGCTCCAGGAGTGGGTGCGGCTGCAGGGCCTCAAGGTCTGCGTCATCTTCGAAGGCCGCGACGCGGCCGGCAAGGGCGGCGTCATCAAGCGCATCACCGAGTGCCTCAACCCGCGCGTCTGCCGCATCGTCGCTCTCGGCACGCCCACCGAGCGCGAGCGCAGGCAGTGGTACTTCCAGCGCTACGTCGCAGCACCTGCCGGCGCGCGGCGAGATCGTCCTGTTCGACCGCAGCTGGTACAACCGCGCCGGCGTCGAGCGCGTCATGGGCTTCTGCACCGACGAGGAGTACAAGGAATTCCTGCGCTCCTGCCCGGTGTTCGAGGAGATGCTGGTGCGCTCGGGCATCGTCCTGATCAAGTACTGGTTCTCCGTCAGCGACGAGGAGCAGGAGCGGCGCTTCAGCGAGCGCATGCACAACCCGATCAAGCGCTGGAAGCTGAGCCCGATGGACCTGGAGTCGCGCAAGCACTGGGTCGAGTACTCCCGGGCCAAGGACGTGATGCTCAAGCACACCGACCGCAAGCGACCCCCTGGCACATCGTCGACGCCGACAACAAGAAGCGCGCCCGCCTGAACTGCATCGCCCACCTCCTGCGACCAGATCCCCTACAAGGACCTGACCCCGGTCGAAATCGAGCTCCCGCGCGCCAACCCGACGCCGGCTACCAGCGGCCGAAGAAATCGAGCCAGCGCTGGGTTCCGGAGATCTACTGATCTCCCTGTCGCGAAGTGCTCGCGACGGCGAAATGCACGTCTTGCGTGCCAACCCGCGCTGCCATGGCCGTGGCGCGCCAGCCCGGCCGGTGGATGTTCCGCGGCACGTGCGCCCCTGGCCGGACTGAGGTATGCTGCGCAAGGCGTCAAGTCCAGAACAAGAGGGGGGAACCTCATGAAGACCGAAACGCGTGCGTGGCAGCCTGTCCGCGGGCAAGTGCGCGGCACTGGTTCTGCTGGCGGGCTCAATGACCTTCGCGGGCCTCGCCGAGGCGGCCAAGCCGGCGGTGGTGGTGGCGGTGGCGGCACGAAGTTGCCGGCCATCTCGGTGACGCCGTCGAGCGTGTCGTTCGGTGAACAGCGCCTTGGCACGACCAGCGCGGCCAAGTCCGTGACCATCAGCAACACCGGCCGGGCGAACCTGCAGTTCACCGGCATCACGAAATCCGGGCTGACGCCCGTCGTTCCCACACACCACGACCTGTGCCACGACCCTGGCACCGGCCGCGAGTTGCACGGTCAGCGTGCGATTCAGCCCGGCCGGACCGGCACCTTCACTGCAAACCTCGTCATCACCTCGAACGCCAGCAACGGCCGACAGTCACGGTCCCACTGACCGGCAGCGGCCTGCAGGCACTGGCGTCGGTGCGCCGGGTCGAGGGCGCCGGCGACAGCATCATGCAGGGCTATAACGCCTCGTGTTCGTCCAACACCGGCTTGTTCGATTTCCTCTGCTACGGCGGCGGCGAACAGCCGGCCAACTCGTTCCTCGACGGTTCGAGCACCGCGGTGACCAGTATCGTCGATCGCTACATCCAGCTCGATTCACAGGTCACCGGCGGCAAGGCCGCGTCCGCGTCGGGCTCCGAGATGACCGACGCGACGAAGAACAACTTCGCGACGCAGGCCAGCGCGATCGTCAGCGCCGCCACGCAGCCGACGCGCGTCTTCGTCGAACTGGGTGGCAACGACATCTGCAACCGCGCGACCGTGAACGACCTCTACACGGACGCCGTGTGGGAGACGGCCGTACGTACCGGGCTCGAGACGCTGGTCACCGGCTGCCCGATGGTTCGACGGTCATGCTGGTCAGCGTGCCCCGCGTACAGGACCTGCGGGCGGCGGGCATCGCGAAGCAGACAGCGTCCGGCGGTCAGTCAACTGCCAGAACTTCTGGGCGAGCTATGACGTCTGCCGAATCGCCACGGCGGACGGTGGCGACCTGGCCACCCGGCTTTCCGCCATCGGTGCAAAGCAGCGGGCCTACAACGACAAGCTGGTCGTGCTTGCGGGCGAATACAACGCGCGCGCGACAACGACGGGTGTCGAAGTCGTCGCTGAATTCGATCCCACGACGAACGCATCCGTGGGCAGCTACAGCTTCCAGGCGAGTGACATCAATGGCGGCGACTGCTTCCACCCCAGCATCCAGGGGCAGAACAAGCTGTCCGAGATCATCTGGGGCCGGAACCCGTACAAGTAGGCGAGGACGGGATCAGTCGCCGAACCGGTAGGTGAAGTGCTTGGCGAGGCCCCCGCTCCGAATCACCCGGACGCGGACCTCGCCTTCCTTCTCCAGGGCGTCCCACAGCGGATTCGACGCCTCGTGCACCGGTTGCTCGTTGACGCTGAGAATCACGTCGCCGGGCTGAAAGCCGAGCAGCTCGTACAGGCTCCCGGGAGCGACCGTCTGCACGCGGAGCTGATGGTAACCGTCAGTGGTCATCGGCACCGGCTGCAGGGCTTCGGTCAACCCGATCCTGTCCGACAGCAGCATCAGTACCTGGCCGCGGTCCAGCGTCACCGGCATGGCGCGATGTGGCGTCACAACCATGGCATCAGCCGCGCGGCGCCGCAACCGGTTTCGCGGACGCCCATACGTGTCCCAGCCCACCCGTTCGACCCGGCCTTCCCGCATCATCTCGATGCCGTGGTCGGTCATGCGGCGCAGCACGAGACCGGTCGAGATGGCATCGCCTTCGCGAAAGGCGTGCGACTGTTCCGGCGCGGTGGATGGCGCCAGCAACGCGAGGCCCTGGCCGGCCTGGGACGATGTAATCAGTCCTCGCAGTTCCATGGGCACGGATGATGCGACTCGAGCCTCGACCCGTCGCGGCGAAGCAATGCCGCGCGCTGCCAGTTCGAGCTCGATCAGCCATATCAGGTCCGATGGCTGCACGTCAGGACTGGCATAGAGGCCATTGACGAACACGGCAGGAACGACGGACAGCCCCAGCGACTTCGCCGCGCCGCATCCGCTGCCACCGTCGCAGCTTGCTGGTCGCCGTCGAGGCACTCGGCAAAACGGTTCATCTCGAGATTTGCTCGACGTGCGGAACTGTCGAGCGCCGCGCGATCCGGTACACCGCTCGTCGCATAAAGAATGTCGTGAAAACGCCAGTAACCTCCCTGGTCCGACGCACAGTGGGCGGCTTCCGCGGCCTTGCCGGCGTGCCGGTGAAACGCAAGCGGCAAGTCGCGCTCCGCGTAGCGCACGCCACCGGGAAACAGTGGCAGGACCTGTGACAGCGTTATCTGCAGCCGCGCGCAGTGAGGCGACTCGAAATTGCAGAACGCGACCACGGTAACCGGCGCGTCCTCGGTCGGTCGTGTACGAAGCCGGATCGGCCTCGACGTCCAGGCGTGGCGGCGCAGGGGGTACCAGCAGGATCTCCGCAGTTCGGCTCGCACCGCCTCAGACTGAAGCGCACGCAAGCAGCTCGGCTTCCAGCGCCTGCCGGCGCAGCCGGTATTCCTGCATCTCGAGGTCATGCAACGCGAGTTGCAGCGGCGCGTCTGCTTGCGAGGCGGTGATGACGCGTCCGCCGATGCTCGCCACGATCGCATCGCCATCGTTACGCGCCGCGGTGTCGACGACGTTCTTTTGCGGCGCATCGACCGGCCGACCGCAGGCCACCAGCAGCGTCAGCGCCGCGTAGAGCGGCAACAGCCGCCGCCAGAAGACGCAAACCGTGTCTGAAAATGACATGCTCACGACACGATGATCCGCGCGCGGGCAGAGTCTGGCAACCCCTTCCTGTCCCCCGGTCGCCACCCCCTCCCCCCCCCCCCCCCCCCCCCCCCCCCCCCCCCCCCCCTTTTTTTTTTTTTTTTGATGTTCGACCTGGTCATGACGACAACCACGACCGTCATTCCGCCACCAAATCTCATCCCCCCACAGCGTCCCCGGGTGATCCATCATCACCTCGATGACCAGCGGCACCAGCTTCCCCATCAGGTTCACGCAGTCCCGCATCTGCTCGCGATTGACCGATCCGTTCCAGGTCGCCCCGCCGTGCGCAATGTGTCGATGAGGGTCTGCATGAGGTCCGTCCTTGCGGGCATCGAGGAGGTGCGTGTCGATCCTGGCGCCTGGAGGTGTGCACCCGATCCAAGCCGCGTGCCCGGATGACGCTGGACTTCCGAACTCGCCGACCGG
The DNA here is from genome assembly GCA_963744735.1 of uncultured Gammaproteobacteria bacterium. Classification (GTDB taxonomy): domain Bacteria; phylum Pseudomonadota; class Gammaproteobacteria; order Steroidobacterales; family Steroidobacteraceae; genus RPQJ01. Next base: position 59,165 of record CAVUVH010000017.1, on the reverse strand, counting down.
ACTCTCACACGAGGACCCCATGACCACCCTGCTCCAACTCGTCGCGGCGATCTGGGGCGTCGGCATCGCGGGCGTCGCCATGATGCGGTTCGCAGTACTCTGAATCGCTCGGATCGTATTCGCTGGTCGCCCCGGCAAGGGTTCGACAGCGAGGACGCAATGCGCGCCACCGTACGGAGTCTCCTGGCCGCGATCGATACGCTTGTCATGGGCGCACAGGTTAAGCGGTCCTATCGATTCGCGCCTGTAGCCCACACAAAGGGACTACATATGAACAGGCTCATCTACATCATCGGCGCCATCGTCGTCATCGTTGCCGTGCTTCGTTCTTCGGTCTGCGTTGATCCGCAGCGCTCTATCCCTGCACATCCTCGATCCGCAGGCGCGGCAGTCGCGTGCCGGTCGTGACGTTGGGATCCCAGCTGATCGCACGATTTCTTCCCGCCGTCTTCGCCAGCAGCAAGGCCTGGTCGGCGCGCTCGATCGAGTCCTCCACGCTGACCTCCGGGTCCAGCAACGCGAGCCCGAACGACGCGGTCACCGGCAGTGCGATGCCTTCGGGACCGACCACCAGCGGCTGGCTGGCAAGGCTCTCGCGGACGCGCTTGATCACCGTCTGGCCAATCGCCAGATCCGCCCCGGGCAGGCAGATCAGGAATTCATCACCACCGTAGCGAAACACCTTGTCATAGGGCCGCAGGCAGTGGCTGAGGTGTCGAATGACGCAGGCCAGAACCTCGTCGCCCGTGCCGTGACCGTAGCGGTCGTTGACTTCCTTGAAGTGGTCGAGGTCCATGAAGACGATGCAGCACGGCTGCACGCTGCCGCTTCGCCAGCTCGTGCCACTCACGCAGCCGCGGCAGCATCTCGGCGCGGTCGTAGGCGCCGGTCAGCGCATCGCGGTTCCGCAACGTGTTGGCGATCTCGTCCCGCAGCAAGTCAAGCTTGAGGCGCAGCTCCCCCAGTCCCGCAAGCAGGTCTTCAAAGTCCTCACGGATGATGGGCGCATCCGCCGCCACCTCGCGCAGCAGCCGCGCGGCAGCCCGATGCAGGCGCTCGTGCTCCCCGCCGATCGTCGCGAAGACCGGCTGCCCCCACAGCTCGGCGGGTGCTCGCTCGTAATACCATCGGCCAAACCGGCAATTGAGGTGCGCGTCCTCCGCCATCTCGTTCGGATTGAACGGCAGTCTGCAGACGATCGCGCGAAGCAGATTCTCGTGCCACTCGACGTGGTCGCGCGTGGCCTGTTCCAGCTGCGCGAGTGCAGTGCGTAGCGTGATCGGATCCATGTTCAGCATCGGCGTTCCCTCCGGACCTCCCACGCATGCTCAGCTTCCCCCTGCACCGCCTGCTGTACAAGGAACGAGCCAGCAGGGCAACCACAAATCTGGTGCAACACGTCACAAATCCAGCAGTGACCCACCAGCGGGCTTGCCAGCATGACGCCGGAGCGCGCGAGAACGATGGAATCTGCCTGCAGAAACAGAGAAGCCCGGCGGGTGCCGGGCTTCGTGTCGCCCGGGCATGGACGACGATTACTTCATCAGCGTGACGTGTCCGGTGTAGTTCTTCCGGACCAGGCCGTCGGCCACGGCGCAGGACGTCTCGACCACGTCTGCGAGCTCGTAACGCTGCCCGCGCGCAACAAGGACGGCGTTCGAGAAATACTTGCCCGTGGCGCAGCCACCCGACTTGCCGGTCGACGACTTGGTCGGCGACTCGCGGACGGCACGCGAGTCCGCTACCTCGCCACCTTCGACTTCGTGGCACCACTGGCCCGCCTGGCGAAGCGTTCCCGGGCGTGATGGATCGAGTTGGCAAGACGGCACTCGCGGCGACGCCGGCCGAACGGCGGGCGTTGCTGCAGGCGCGCTCGCCGCGGTGCTTGGCGCCTTGACCATGTTATTACTCTGGTACTAACATCTTCGTCATGATCAAACTCAAGCTCACCGCCGTAGGTAACTCTGCCGGGGTCGTCTTCTCCAAGGAAGTCCTGGCGCGCCTGAAGCTGGCCAAGGGCGACGCGGTCTACCTGACCGAGTCCCCGGACGGCTATCGATTGACCCCGTACAACCCCGAGTTCGAATCGCAGATGACGGCCGCCCGCAAGATCATGAAGAAGCGTCGCGCCGCGCTGCGCGAACTCGCGAAGTAGCCGCGCCCTACCTCGATGACAGAGCCGGTCTGGATCGACCTCGAGGTCGTGCTCGCGATTCATGACGAGCAACTGGCCGAGCACGGCGGCCAACCCGGCGTGCGTGATCGAGGACTGCTCGAGTCGGCCATGGCACGACCGCGGAACCAGTTCGCCCATGGCGAACAATCGATCGCGCGCCTTGCTGCGAGCTACGCTTTCGGCCTCTCGCGCAATCACCCGTTCCTGGATGGCAACAAGCGCACCAGCCTGGTGGTCGCCGAACTGTTTCTCGACCTGAACGGCTTCAATCTCGTCGCCACCGACGCGCAGTGCGTCACCACGTTCCTGCAACTCGCCGCCGGCGACCTTACCGAAGACCAGCTGGCCGAATGGATCACCGCGAACTGCTGACGCTTACTGGCGTTCCAGCAGGAATATCTGCCAGGTCGGCGCACCCGCCTCCAATCCGTCCGCAAACATGATGAACAGCCCGGACGCCGCGTCGTACGTCGCAAGTCCGTCGAAGTCACGCCATTGAGGAAGGCGAACTCGGCAATGCAATTGCTGTAGGTGTACTCGATACCGTAGGCATTGTAGGACGGGTTATGATCGAGACCCTGCCGTTGATGACGCAGAACATCCCCGGGTCCTGGGAGAAGTATCGCCATTGCTGGCGATGTTGAACATTCCCCCGAAGTACCAGGCGAATCGACGTAGTTGCCGGCGATTAAGGCAAGCGAGAGTCGTCGTTGTAGGTGGGCACGAAGCTCAACGACACCGCGCCGCTGCTGGTCGAACCGAGTGCGGTCGTGAAGCTCGTGTTTTCGCTGATCGACACCCGCGACTGAATCGTGCCGCTCATCGACCCCGTGCCACTGATCGAGCCATCCGCAAACGTCAGGCCCCTCTCCGGTGCGCCGGTCAGCGCGGCATTGATCAGGCTGCCCGATGACGTGACCGTTCCCCAGTACATGGCCCCGTCTTCAAGCAGGACGTAGCCCTTGCCGTTTTCGGCCACGAGCCCGACCGTTTCGAGTGTCTGACCCGAAATGGTTGTCGCACCCTCCCCATGCCTCCCACGGCTGCGTCCGGCGCCGGCCCTGCGCCACCGTCGTCGCCGCCGCCGCACGCGGCGAGCAACAGGGCACTGGACAGGAGAATGGAGCATCGCTTGATGCCCGGGAATGTCCGTTTCATGGCGCTCCTCCTTCACTGGGTGAGGATTGGGCGCTCCATGGGCGGGGCGTCGTCGGTCCCCACAGGGCCAGTCTGAGCCGCGTCTGGAACCCGCAAGTCGGGATAGTCGATAGGCTCGCCGAGGATTTAGGTATTCTTGGAATCGCTGCTCTCTGGGGGATGGAATTGGCGAAGCCGACGGTACTGATCACTGGCATCTCCGGCTTCATCGCCCGGCATTGCGCCGTGGAGATGCTCAACGCCGGCTACGCCGTGCGCGGCACGGTGCGTTCCCTGCAGCGCTCCGCCGAAGTGCAGCGCGTCGCTTTCGCGCCATGCCGACGTTTCCCGACTCAGCTTCGCGCAGGCGGACCTCGAGTCGGACGACGGCTGGGACGCTGCGGTGGCCGGCTGCGCTCACGTGCTGCACGTGGCCTCGCCGTTCCCGGCGAAACAGCCTCGCGACGAGCAGGAACTGATCCGTCCGGCCGTGAGGGAACGCTGCGCGTGCTGCGGGCCGCGGCGGCCGCCGGCGTCGAGCGCCTGGTGCAGACCTCGTCGATGGTGGCCGTGATGTACGGCCATCCGCACGAGCGCACCGCGCCGTTCACCGAGGCGGACTGGACGCAGGTCGACGACGCCCGGCGTCACCGCCTACGCGAAGTCGAAGACGCTGGCCGAGCGCGCCGCGCGCGAGTTCATGGCGCAGGACCGTTCGGGACTGCGCTACGCGTCGGTCAACCCGGGCCTGGTGCTCGGGCCGGCGCTCGACCGCGACATCGGCACCTCGGCAGAGATCGTCCAGATGATGCTGCGGGGCAAGTACCCCGGAGCGCCGCGCATGGCCATCCCGTGCATCGACGTGCGCGACGTGGCGCGCATGCATCGCCTCGCGCTCGAGGTCGACGCGCCCGAGCGGTGGACGCTACCTCGGCTGCGCCGAGTCCCTGTGGATGATCGACATCGCGCGCGCCATCCGCGCGAGCCTCGGCGATGCCGCGCGCAAGGTACCGTCCCGGGAGCTGCCGGACTGGGCCGTCAAGCTCGCCGGACTCTTTGATCCCACCGCACGCCTCGCGATCCCCGAACTCGGCAAGGAGCTAAAGGTGGATACGTCCCTCACGCGGCGTACGCTCGGCATCACGTTCATCCCCGCGCCCGAGGCCGCCGCCGCCATGGCGAAAAGCCTCGTTGACCTGGGCCTGGCCTGCACCGATGCCAGCTCCCATCCCGAACCTGGAAGACCGCCTGCCCGAGGTGTTCGATTTCGTCCGTGCGCTGGCGCGGCAGATCGACGCCGGTGACCTGCAGGACGGCGACGCAGCTGCTGCAGCGCCTGCGCGACTTCTACACCGCAGACCGCATGCAGGCCATCGAGGCCGTGGCCCCGGGCTGGCAGGCGATGGCGGCCTACGCGGACCGGGCGACGCTGCATCACATCACCCAGGTGCTGATCGCGCTCGAGCGACTGCCGGAATACCGGCAGGCTCCCCGCCACACCAGGCGATGATGCAATGGATCGTGCTGTTTCACGACCTGGGCAAGCAGGTGATCGACGGGCAGCGTGATGCGCTGCATGCGTTTCGTTCCGCGACGATGGCGGCGCGCGCGCTGCCGCACGCGGGCTTTGCCACGAGCGACCCTATCCCGCGGGGATCGAGCCCTGGACGGCGCTGGTCCTCGGTGCGTGCGTGGCCGCACCCGATGGCAAGGGACCGATCCCGGACAATCGCGTGCTGCCGGAAATCCTGCAGGGCCTGGACCGGCTCTTCGGCGCCGGATCGCCGGCCTCGCTGATCGTGCAGGCCGTATGCTGCACCAGTCGCTCAACGTGGTGCCGGAATGGCCCAGCCCCTGCAGCCTGACCGATGCGGAAGTGCCGCTGTGCATCCGCCCGGCGCTGCTGCCACTGCTGGAAATCATGATGCTGGTGGACAGCGACGCCTGGCAGTTGTTCGACCCGGCCAGCAAGGCAAAATTTCGCCAGAGCACGCTGGCGGTATTTGCCGACGTGCGCCAACGGCTGGGTGAATGCGGATGAAGAACCTGGCGAGCGGTCGAGATCATCCGGGCGCGCCGCGTCGAACTGCTGGGCCTGGCCTGCAACGAGGCCGCGCCCGTCAGCCTACTGGCAACTCGACAGCCCCTGGATCCACTGCCGCAGCAGCGCAACCCCCTGCGCATCGACCACCGTGCTGCCGATCGGCGGCATCGCATGCTGGTCGCGGCGGTTGACCCGCGCCAGCAGCACCGACCGATCCGGCTCGCCGGGGGCGATCAGCCGCGCGTTCATGATTCCGAGCATCATCCCGGACGGCGGGACATCGCAGGCATTGGTCTGGGCGAGCGAAGTCTGCCAGCGCAGGTCCATCGTCGACGGCGTGCCGCCGTTCGGCCGGTGGCACATGGAGCAGTTGGTGTGCAGGTAGGCGCGTGCGCGCTCGGCCACCGTGCCGGCCGTGCCGTACGGATCGGGCAAGGCTGGCAGCGTGCCGGTGACCGGCGGGCTCAGCACGCCGATCGAGTTCAGCGTCGTCACCTGGTTGGCGGTCCGGCCGGTCTGCGGGTAGGTGAGGTTGCCGTTCTGCTGCGCGGTCTCGAGGCCGAGGCTGCGGCCCGCGGCCGTCGTGTGGCACTGCAGGCACTGCGCCTCGCTCGGATAGACCCAGGTCTGCGAGCCGAACACGCGCGTCTTGCCGTTGACGACGCGCGTTGCGGCAGTCTGCGCAGCGTTCCACTCGTACGTGTAGCCGGCCCACTCCCCGTCCGGATGGCGCATGAACAGCCGCGTCTCGATCAGCTGGTTGTCGAGCCGGAAGCTCTTCATGAGCACGGTGCCGACCGGGAACGACCAGTCGCCGTCTGCACCCGCGGCGACCGTGTTGGGCGCCGCCGGCGGCAGTCCGATCCAGCGCTCCTTCACGGCGCCGTCCGACCAGAACGGCGCATTGGGCGCGTACGGGATCAGGCCCGCCGACGGACGCGTCGGCTGCGGCGGGATCGACACAGCCGGTGTCGACGAGGCTGGCCGGGATCGTATCGACGCCGCCGGTCGCTGGCTGCAGCGAGTAGACGTAGCCATTGCCATAGCCGAGCACGAACAACTCGCCATCCGGCGCCTCGGCGAACGCAGACGGCTGCTGCGCGGTTGCGATCGCGTCGGACGGCCCGAGCACGCGCGCCGCCGTGCCGGGCACGTGCGCAAACACGCGCCCGGTGGCGAAGTCCGCGAACAGGTACTGGCCGGCAAGCGACCCGAGCCGGCGTGCCGCGATAGACGAAGCCGCCGGTGATCGACTGGCCGGCGTCGCGCCCGTACTCGACGACCGGCGCGACCAGCGGGTCGCCGTTCGTGCCGGCACTCGGGCAATTGGTGCTCGGGTTGTAGCAGAGCGAGCCTTCGCGCAGCCTCCAGCCGAGGTTCGCGCCGTTCGTGACGACGTTGACCTCTTCGCGACTCGATTGCCCGACGTCGCCCACCCAGAGGTCGCCGGTCTGGCGATCGAAGCTCCAGCGCCACGGGTTGCGCAGTCCGTAGGCGTAGATCTCGGCGCAGGGCTGCGTGCCGGCGCCGGTGCTGCCGCAGCGCGCGTTGGCCGCCCAGCGGTTGCCGGCCGGGATCACGTAGCCCGTCGTGGTGCCGACGTCGATCCGCAGCATCTTGCCGAACAGCACGTTGAGGTTCTGCGCGTTGTTCTGCGGATCCCCGCCGCCGCCGCCGTCGCCGGTACCGATGTAGAGGTAGCCGTCGGGCCCGAACGCGAGCTGGCCGCCGTTGTGATTCGAGTCGGACTGGTTCTTGGTCAGTGTCAGCAGGCGCTCTTCGGTGCCCGGATCGAGCGTCGCGCCGCCGTTGGTCGAGCGGTAGCGCGCGACGATCAGCTGGTTGCCGCTGGCCGTCGACGTGTAATAGACGAACGCATGCGGCACCGTCGGCCAGTTGGGATGGAACGCGAACCCGAGCAATCCGCGCTCGCCGCCGCTGGTCACGCGGGCGGTCAGGTCGAGGTAGGTCTGTACCTGCGCTGCCTGGGCGCCCGGCTCGTTCGGAAACGTCCGGATCACGCCACCCTGCTGCACGACGAACCAGCGGCTGGTGTCGCGGGGCGCCTGGTACAGGCCGACCGGTGAGGAGAACGACAGGTTGGAGTACGCCCGTACGAGCTGCAGCCCGGAACCAGCGGTCGGGCGCGCGGGCGCGACGCAGGTCGTGTTGAGCGGGCGCGAATCGAGACCGGAGGCCGGGGGATTCCCCGGCGTCGTGACGGTCGCGGCATTCGAATCGCCGGAGACATTGGCCGGCGCCGCCGCGTCGAACGCGCGCACGGTGTACGTGTACTGCGTGCCGGCCACGACGGTCGTGTCGGCGTACGTCGTCGCCGGCGCATTCACCGTCGCAATCTGCGCACCGCCACGGAGCACCCGGTAACCCGCCAGGCCGCTGCCGCCCGAATCGGTCGACGCGTTCCATTGCAGGTCGACCCGTGCCTGGCTCGCTGCGGTGGCGCTCAGGCCCGTGGGCACCGTCGGCGCGATCGTGTCTGCCGGCGGGTTCGAGCCGCCACCACCGCCGCCGCCGCCACCGCAGGCGGCCAGCCACACGGACAAGGTCACGACCGCCAAGGTCTGCGCGCCGCGTGCAAGAAATGGATTCATGGAATCACAGTATGGACGAATCGCGCGGTGCGTCGACGGCTGCCGCCGCCGTCTCAGTAACTGCCCGAGGCGCCGCCGCCGCCGAATCGTCCCCCGCCCCCGGTCATGGCAGGTTCCGATGGCGGCAGGTCGGGCGCCGAGCGCTGCGCCAGCGCGGCTGCGCCGACGGTCTGCAGCAGGTCGAGCGGCCCCTCGCGCGATGTCAGCGGCCTCGAGGTGAAACCGTTGCGCGGCTCGCGCAGGTAGCGGTCCAGTGCCACGCCGACGACCAGTGCCGCGATGCCGCAGCCGATCAGCCAGGCCTCGGTTGCGATCCCCGGCGTAGCGAAGCGCAGCTCCACGGCCAGGCCGGCGATGCAGACCATGGCACCGAGCAGCGGCGCGTGCCGCCGTTGCCGCAGGCCCGTGAACAGCATCGCGGATGCCAGCGACAACCGAGCAGCAAGGCCGTCGGCAGGCGGCTCGAACCGGTGGCGGCGGTGCCCAACATCGCGTAAGCGTTCCAGCTCGCGGACCCGGCGCAGGCCGCGAGCGGCATCGCCACGACCAGCCAGTCGAGCATCCGGTCGTAGGACGGTCGCCGGTACGGGCGCGCGCCCAGCACCAGCGCCAGTGCCGCAACCGCGCAACCGGTCACGAACATCGTCATGTTGCCGCCGATCACCTGGTCGACCGTGTCGCGCGGCGGCGGTCGAGCCGACCCATTGCACGAAGGCATACACGGCGCACGTAGTCACCAGTGGATTCAGCAAGCGCAGCCCGGCAGCGCCCGCCGCGCCGATCAGCACCAGCGCCGCGATGCGTTCCGCGCCTTTGTCCGACATTGGCGGGATCAGCGTCGTGATCCACCACGGCGACCAGGAGGTACCCGGCCACGCACAGGCCCTCCTCGATGCCGGATGCAAACAGGCGCCTGGTCACGATGAGCCATTCGGCCGCGAGCGCGGCGAAGAGCCCTGCGATCAGCAGCGTGATCTCGCTGCTGAAACCGAGCAGGCCGACGAGCAGCCCGCCGGCAACGAGTCCCAGTACGAAAAGCGCGGCGCGGGCAAGCAGGCCGGTGCTGCGCCAGCCGCCGGTGCGCGCTGCGGAGACTGCGTTCGGGACGGCCGCGCCCAGCTTCGCGGCCAGCGCCAGCCAGCGCTCCTCGTCGGGCGTCGGGCGCCAACGGTAGGTCATGCAGCGGGCTCGCGCAGGCGCCGACGCAGGTGCCACAGCGTGGCCGCCGCTGCGCACACCACCATCAGCACGAAGCCGAACGACATGGTCATGCCGTAGAGCCGCGGTACGACGACGACGCAGAGGCCGAGCGCCGCGTACAGGATGCCGTACACCAGGAACGCCTCGCGACCCGTCGCGAATCCATGACGCACCGACGCCCAGGCCAGCGCCGCCAGCAGCGGCAGGCCGGCCGCGAGCCACGGCCACTCGAGGCACCACGCCAGCGCGCCCCAGAACGCCAGGTTCGCGACGAAGTGATCGAACACTCCGCCGAAGCGACGATCCTTTTGCGCGCGGCTGTCGGCTTGACGCCAGGCTGCGATCACGGCGGCGCAGGCGAGCGCGCGCGTGCCGAGCGCCGGCGAGGAATAGGAGAAAGGCATCAGGTCACCGAGCGTGCCACCCGACGCCGAACCAGCCGGCCAGCGACGTGAGCGCACGCCGCCAGCACCAGCGGCGACGCGAACGCGTAGGCGACCGCTGCATGCACGACGGCGAGCAACAGCAGGTGCCACGACCACCACGGCCCGAGCAGCGTGAACTGGCGTTCGGCGTAAGCGAGGGCCGCGCTCGCGAGCAGCGCGGCCAGCAGCAGGAGATAGTCGGCCGCGACGCCGAGAGGCTGCCCTGCGCGCCTGGAGCGCACCGCAGGCACGGCACATGCAGCCGCGGCCACGACCAGCGCCATGACGATGGCCAGCGGGCCGATCCGGTCCAGGTTGCGTGCCAGGACGATGCCCACCCCCGCCATGACCAGCAGCACGCCCGCGTACAGCGTGAGGCGCAGTTCCGGGTGCACCGAGAACACGTCCCTGCGCTCGCGGGCCAGCGCCACCGACGCCGTTGCGTCGTCGATCATGCCCTCGGCATGCAGTGTCCGCAGTTCCGGTTCAAGCGTGTTCATGGCGATGATCAGCCCGCACCGGTCCCGCGCCCGCAGCGCGAACGGCGCACTGGCTCAGCCGAACGCCCGCACCAGCAGGTAAACGCTCAGCACCAGGATGGCGCCCCACGAGATCGCCGAGCCGTAGAAGCGGCCGAACGAGCGCGCCCGGACGGTGCTCAGGCCATACGCGTGCAGCAGGCGTCCGACCATGAACGTGGCGCCCATCAGGTGCAGGAACCCGAACGAGGCACCGCCCAGCTCTGCCAGCAGCAGCAGGATCAGGAACGGGGGCGCGTACTCGGTGAAGTTGCCATGCACGCGCACCGGCTGCTCCAGCGCCGAGCCCTCGCCCATCCCCAGCGGAATCTTGCGCCCGAGGCGCAAGCGCACCACGTTCAGGGCCAGTGCGATCAGCAGCAGGCCGCAGAGCGCGGCGTACAGCATCGTGACGACCGGCGGGTTGAACGGCATGGCGGCTTACAGCTGGCTGAGCACGTGGTCCGCGCTCGAGACCTTGAACTCGCCCGGCCCCTCGACGAACAGGCCCGTGACCTTGCCGTCCTTCGCGATGATGGCGAAGCGCTGGCCGCGGATGCCCATGCCGAAGCCCGAGGCATTGAGCTCCAGGCCCAGCGCCTTGGCGTAGTCCGCGTTGCCGTCGGCCAGCATCAGCACGCCGTCGCCCGCGTGGGCGTGCTTGCCCCAGGCGTTCATCACGAACACGTCGTTGACCGCCATGCAGGCGATGGTGTCGACGCCCTTGGCCTTGAACTCGCCCGCCTTCTCGACGAAGCCCGGCAGGTGCTTGGCATCGCAGGTGGGCGTGAAGGCGCCGGGCACCGAGAACAGCACGACGGTCTTGCCGGCGCAGAGCTGGTCGACGGTCAGGTTCTGCGGGCCGTCCGCGGTCATGGTCTTGAAGGTGCCGGCGGGCAGCTTGTCGCCTACTTTGATCGTCATGGTCGGATCCTCCAGGATTGCGGACGGGTCGAATGGCCCCGAATCTTAACAGCCCCGGCGGGCCGGGCGGGTTCCGGGCATGAGGCGCTTCGCAACCCGGCCGGCACTGCGTAACATACGCGGCCCCGCCTGCCCTCCCCCGGATGTCCGAGGTTCCCCATGTCCGGCTTGTCATTGCGCGATCAGTTGCTCAAGGCCGGCCTGGTCAGCGAAAAGCAGGTCAAGCAGGCCGAGCAGAGCCAGAACCGGCAGAAGTTCACCGACCGCAAGCAGGTCGGCAAGAAGGACCGCAACTTCCGCGAGGAGCAGCGCCAGGCCGAGCTGCAGAAGCAGGCCGAGGCCAAGGCGGCCAAGGACGCGGCGCTCAACAAGAAGCGCGAGGAAAAGGCCGCGGCCAAGGCGCGCTGGGCCGAGATCCGCCAGCTGGTGGAGCAGAACCGGATCGCCAAGCCCGAGAGCGACGATTACTTCAACTTCGTGATCAACGGCAAGGTGGGTCGCGTGGCCGTGGACGCGCCGCTGCGCGAGCGCATCGTCCGCGGCGAGATCGCCATCGTCCGCTGCGACGGCCACTACGAGCTGCTGCCGGCCGCCATCGGCGAGCGCGTCAAGGAACGCGAACCGCGTGCCGTGGTCAACACCGCCGACAAGGTCGAGACCGCGCCGGTCGACGACGCCTACAAGGACTTCGTCGTCCCGGACGACCTGGTCTGGTGAGCGTGCGCCTCAGCGCGCAAACCGCGGTGCCGTGCGCAACCGCTCGTTGAGCGACAGCAGCAGTCCTTCCGTCGTTTCCCAGTCCACGCAGGCATCGGTCACCGACACGCCATACTGCAGCTTGCTGCGGTCGGCCTGCAGCGGCTGGTTGCCCCAGTGCAGGTTGCTCTCGAGCATGAAGCCGACCAGCGAGCGGTTGCCGTCCAGGATCTGGTTGGCGAGGTTTTCCGCCACCAGCGGCTGCAGGCCCGGGTCCTTGCTGGAATTGCCGTGGCTGCAGTCCACGACGATGTTCTGCGGCAGGCCGGCCTTTTCCAGCTCGCGCTCGCACAGCGCCAGGCTGACCGAGTCGTAGTTGGTGCGCGAGCCGCCGCCGCGCAGCACGATGTGGCCGTAGGTGTTGCCGCGCGTGCGGAACACGGCCGACTGGCCCTGCTGCGTGATGCCCAGGAAGTGATGCGGGTGGCGCACCGACTGCAGCGCGTTGATCGCCACCGTCAGCGAGCCGTCCGTGCCGTTCTTGAACCCGATCGGCGTCGACAGGCCGCTGGCCATCTCGCGGTGGGTCTGCGACTCGGTCGTGCGCGCGCCGATCGCCGTCCAGGTGATCAGCTCGCCCAGGTACTGCGGCATGATCGGGTCGAGCGCCTCGGTGGCCGCGGGCACGCCGCTTTCGGCCAGGTGCAGCAGCAGCTCGCGCGCGGTGCGGATGCCCTTCTCGATGTGGAAGGAGTCGTCCATGTCGGGGTCGTTGATCAGCCCCTTCCAGCCCACGGTGGTGCGCGGCTTCTCGAAGTACACGCGCATCACCAGCAGCAGGGTCTGCTCGACCTGCGCCGCCAGCTGCCGCAGCCGGCCGGCGTATTCGCGCGCTGCCACCGGGTCGTGGATCGAGCACGGCCCGACCACCACGAACAGCCGCGGGTCGGTGCGGTCGAGGATCTGGCGCACGGCCTGGCGGCTGCGATAGACGAAGTCCTCGGCCGGCTGGCCCAGCGGCAAGTCGCGCTTGATCGCCTCGGGCGTCGGCAGCAGCTCGCTCGAGAGGACGTTGATGTTCTGGAGTCTTTCCTGCATGGCGCTTCCACGGGCAGGCCTGGGGGCCTGCGGGCCGGGCATTTTACACATCACATGGACGTGCGGACGCTCCACAGCTCGGGGAAGAAACGCAGCTCCAGCGCCTTGGCCAGGTACGACACGCCGCTGGTGCCGCCGGTGCCGCGCTTGTAGCCGATGATCCGCTCGACCGTCTTCAGGTGCGAGAACCGCCACAGCTGGAAGCGCTGGTCCACGTCGACCAGCTTCTCGGCCAGCTCGTACAGGTCCCAGTGCTCGTCGGTGTTGCGGTAGACCTCGAGCCAGGCCGCGATCACCTCGGGCCGTTCGACGTACGGCTCGCTCCAGTCGCGTTCGAGGCAGTCGGGCGGCAGCGCGAAGCCACGCCGGCCGAGCAGGCGCAGCGACTCGTCGTACAGGCTGGGCGTGTGCAGCGCCTCGTGCAGCTGCCGGTAGATCGCGGGCGTGCGCCGGTGCACCTCGATCATGGCGCCGTTCTTGTTGCCCAGCAGGTACTCGAGCGTGCGGTACTGGTGGCTCTGGAAGCCGGAGGACTTGCCGAGCGAATCGCGGAACGCGGAGTAGTCGGCCGGGGTCATGGTGCTGAGCACGTCCCACGACTGCGTCAGCTGCGCCTGCACCCGCGACACCCGCGCCAGCATCTTGAACGCCGGGTCGAGCGCGTCCTGGCGGATCTGCGCCATCGCGGCCCGCAGCTCGTGGATGCAGAGCTTCATCCACAGCTCGGAGGCCTGGTGCATGACGATGAACAGCATCTCGTCGTGCTGGCCCGACAGCGGCGCCTGGGCGCCGAGCAGCTTGTCCAGGTGCAGGTAGTCGCCGTAACTGAGCGACTCGCCCAGGTCCCAGTGCACGCCCTCGCCCGCCAGCTCGACGTGCGAGCCGAGCGACGGCCGGCGCGCGCCGTGGTCGTCGTCGCGCTTGTCGCTCACGGAAACACCCACGCCGGCACCTTGCGCCAGCCCTGCAGCAGTTCGGCGTCGAGCGGCTTCCAGCCCGGCTCGAGCGACTCGACCAGCGCCCAGAAGCGCCGCGAATGGTTCATGTGCCGGCGATGGCACAGCTCGTGGACCATCAGGTAACGCACCACGGCCGGGCTCTGGAACAGCAGGCAGACGTTGAGGCTGATCGTGCCCTGCGTGGAGCAGCTGCCCCAGCGCGTGCGCTGGCGGCGCACGCTCATGCGCGCGTAATCGATACCGAGCTCGTGCGCGAGCGGACGCAGCCGCTGCGAGAGCTCGTGGCTCGCCAGGCGCGTGAGCCAGGGAATCAGCGTCTGCGCCACCTGGCGCTCGGTCACCTGCGGCATCTGCACCCGCAGCCGCGTGCCGTCGATGTCCGTCACCTGCCGGCGCGTGCCGGTGAGGTACTCCACAGCCCACTCGCGGCCGAGGAGTTCCAGCCGGATCTGCGACGGCTGGCGGTCGGCCGCCACCGGCGCGCTCTGCCGCAGCTCGTGCGCGCGTCGCTCGGCCCAGTCGCGGTGGCGCGCGACAAACCGCTCGACCGCCGGCAGGCCGGCCCCGGCCGGCACGACGACCTCGACCCGCCCGCCCGGAAACACGCGGATCGCCATGCGCTTTGCGCGGCGGCTGATGCGCACGTTCCAGGCGCTGACGGCCTCGCGGTCCGTCCACAAGGGCATCTGGCTGGAGTGTGTGCCGGGGGCGGTTCCCGCGGCGCCGCGACCGAGGCTGCGCATCGACTTACAGTTCCCTCAGGCCCGTCGTCACCGGCATGCGCGCTGCGCGGATGCCCGGCAGCAGGCCGCCGACCACGCCGAGTATGAGCGAGTACCAGAGCCCGGTCACCAGCAGGTTGGGCGTGACGGTGAAGGCGAACGTCAGCTGGCTGAAGCTGCCGAAGTTGAGCGTGGTCGCCTGGTAGCCGTTGAGCCCGAGGTACACCAGCAGGCCGCCGACCACGCCGCCCAGCAGCCCGAGCACGGCCGACTCCAGCAGCACCGAGGCGACCACCGGCGCCGCGCTGAAACCCAGCGCGCGCAGCGTGGCGATCTCGCGGGTGCGCGACGACACCGCCGAATACATGGTGTTGAGCGCGGCAAACACGGCCCCCACGCCCATCAGCACCGCGATGGTGGTGCCGACGTACTTGATCAGGGCCAGCAGGATGCGGGACTGGTCGGCATAGAACGCCTGCTCGGAGCGCACCGACAGGTTGAGCCGCGGATCGCGCTCGAGGTTCGCCTTGACCGTCTGCAGCGCGGCGGCCGAGGTGAGCCGCGCGCGCACGCTCTGCACCGTGTTGCCGCGACGATAGACGCCTCGCAGCACGACCGCGTCGGTCCAGACTTCGGACTCCGACACGCTGCCGCCCGCCTCGAACACGCCGACGACCTTCCAGGTCTGCGAGCCCCACTTCACCTCGCGGCCGAGGTCGATGCCCTCGAACTGCGAGAACGCGCCGCGGCCGACGATGACCTCGTTCTGGCCCGGCTGGAACATGCGGCCGGCGACGATGCCGAAGCCGTCGCGCAGCTCGGGTCCGCGCTCGCCCACGCCGCGGAACGGCACGTTGGCGCCGGTGCCGGTGCTGCGCATGGGCAGGTCGACGATCGAGTACAGCTCGCCCGACACGATCGGCCCGCGCGCGTCGCGGGCGATGCCCGGCGCGAGCACGATGACGCTGTACTCCTCGCGGCCGATCGAGCTCGACAGCTCGTCCGGCGAGCCGCCCCGCAGGATCATCGCCACGTCCTCGCGCCCGGACAGGTCGAGCGCCGCGCGGAACCCCTCGCCCATCGACAGCAGCGACACCAGCACCGCGACCACGCCGCCGATGCCGATCACGGCGACCAGCGAGGTGCCGATGCGCGACGGCAGGTTGCGCAGGTTCATCCCCGTCACGGTCAGCAGCTGGTTGAAGGAGGCGCGCAGGCTCATGCCGGCTCAGTCGCGCCGCAGCGCTTCGACGATGCGCAGCCGCATCGCCTGCCAGGCCGGCACCGTGCCCGCGACCACGCCGAGCGCCACCATGTACAGCAGCGACTGCAGGAACGTGGCGGGCGAGACACGGAAGCCCGGCAGGTACTGCTCGAGCGTCGAGGCGAACTGGATGCCGATCCACCAGGCGAAGAACATGCCGAGCAGGCCGCCGAGCACGGTCACCAGCACGGACTCCGCCAGCACCAGCCCCAGCACCCCGCCGTTGCTGAAGCCCAGCGTCTTCAGCACGCCGAGCTCGCTGGTGCGCTCGCGCACCGACTGCGCCATGGTGTTGGCGGTGACCAGCAGCATGGTGAAGAACACCGCGGCCACGATTGCCGAGATGATCGCGCCGATGTTGCCCACCTGGTTGACGAACGACTGCGCCATCGCGCGCTCGGACGAGGTCTTGGTCTCGTACGGCGAGTTGGCGAACATCGCGTCGATCTGCTTGCCAATGGCCTGCGCCCGGCTGACGTCATCCACCCTGACGACGTACCAGCCGATCAGGCCCTTGGCCTGCTGCTTGGCCTCCTCGAAGTACTCCTGGTGCAGCACCAACTGGCGCGTGTCGCCGCCTTCCGGCAGGTCGTAGATCGCGCGGACGGTGATGTCCCAGGTGTCGGAGCCGTCCATGCGGCGCCAGATCGCGGACTTGAGCGGGATCTGGTCACCCAGCTTCCAGCCGTACAGGTCGGCAATCGCGCGGCCGACCAGCGCGCCGCCGCGGTCGGCAAACCAGTCCTGCTTCTGGTCCTCGGGCAGGATGATCTCCGGGTAGATGCGCAGGTAAGCCTCGGGGTCGCTCGGGAACGCCGGAAACTGGTTGCGCTCGTCCTGGAACCAGGCGCCGAACCAGGTCTGCGGCGACACCGCGACCACGCCGTCCACCGCCCTGATGCGGCTCTCGTAGCTGGCCGGCAGCAACTGCGTGAACGACACCTTGTGCATGGTCAGCAGGCGGTCGGCGCCGGCCACGTCGACGCCCGACTTCAGCGCGTACTGCAGCGACTGCGCCAGCCCGTACAGCAGGAACGCGATCAGGATCGAGGCCACCGTGAAGAACGTGCGCAGCCGCTTGCGGCGCAGGCTCGAGGCCAGCAGCGGCAGGTATTTGGCGACGCCGATCATGCGTGGTCTTCGCTCAGCGTGCCCTTGTCGAGGTGGATCACGCGGTGCGCGCGCTCGGCGGCGTGCGGGTCGTGCGTGACCATGATGATGGTCTTGCCGTACTCGTCGTTGAGCGCCTCGAGCAAGGTCAGGATCTCGTCGCCGGACTTGCGGTCGAGGTCGCCCGTGGGCTCGTCGCACAGCAGCAGCGTGGGATCGGTGACGATCGCGCGCGCGATGCCGACGCGCTGCTCCTGCCCGCCGGAAAGTTCGCGCGGACGATGCTTGGCGCGATCCGACAGGCCCACCAGCTGCAGCGCCGCCGCCACGCGCTTCCGGCGCTGCTCGCGGTCGAGCGAGGTCAGCAGCAGCGGCAACTCGACATTGCGCTCGGCGGTGAGCACCGGCAGCAGGTTGTACATCTGGAAGACGAAACCGACGTGGTCGGCGCGCCAGCGCCCGAGCGAGCCCTCGGTCAGCTGGTCGATGTTCAGGCCGTCGACCTCGAGCGAACCCGAGGTCGGACGGTCGAGGCCGCCGATCAGGTTGAGCAGCGTCGACTTGCCCGAACCCGACGGGCCCATCAGCGCGACGAAATCACCCTGCGCGATGTCGAGCGAGAGACCGTCCAGCACGCGCACCGCGACCGTGCCACGCCGGTATTCCTTGACGAGATCGCGGATGCGGACGATCGCCCGCGCGTCGCTGGCGGCCGGCGCGGCGCTCATGACGCCGCCTTCAGCTCCACGGCCGTGCCCTCGCGCAGGCGCTTCGGCGCGTCGACCACGATCGACTCGCCGCCGGCGAGCCCGTCCGTGACCGGCACCTGGCCGTCGCGCGCGGGGCCGGCGGTCACGGCGCGCCGCTCGACCTTGCCGTCGCGCACGACCCAGACAAACGCGGCGTCGCCCTCGCGCGCGACCGCCCCGGCAGGAACCTCGAACGCGGCCTTCGCCGCAGCTTGCGCGGTGTCCTCGAGGAAACTCACCTTGATGCCCATGTCCGGCAGGATGCGCGGGTCGAGCTGGTCGAGGCCGATCCGCACGCGCACCGTGGCCTTCTGCCGGTCGGCGGTGGGCACGATGCTGATCACGTGCGCCGGGATCTTGAGGTCCGGATAGGCATCGAGCACGCCTTCGACCTTCTGCCCGGCACTGACGCGGTTGATGTAGGACTCGTTGACGTCGACCTCGATTTCGCGCGAGTCCATGTCGACGATGGTGGCCACGCCGGTGCGGGTGAAGCCGCCGCCGGCCGACATCGGCGACACCATCTCGCCGGGCTGGGCATCCTTCGACAGCACCACGCCGCTGAACGGCGCGCGGATCTCGAGGTCGGCGAGGCCCTGCTGGCTGAGGTCGACCTGGGCATTGGCAACGTCCACGTCGGCCCGCGCGGCCGCGAGTCGCGCGCCGAGCGCGGCCACCTCGGCCTCGGCGCCGTCGAGCACGCTCTGCGACACCAGCTTGCGCTCGACCAGCGAGCGGTTGCGCTCGAGGGTCCGGCGCGCGTCGGCTAAGCGCACTTCGATCTCGCGCAGGCTGCGACGCGCGGCCTCGGCACTGGCGCGGGCCACGGCGTACTGCGCTTCGTCGGTGGCGCGATCGAGGCGCGCCAGCACCTGCCCTGCCTTGACCTCGGCACCTTCCTCGAACAGCACTTCGGCGACGCGGCCCGTGACCTTGGAGCTGACGGTGGCCAGCCGGCGCGCCACGACGTAGCCCGACGCATTGAGCACCGTGCCATTGGCGGCGGCAGAGGATTCGACCGTGAACGTGGTCACCGGCACGGCGCTGTTCAGTGCGCGCCAGGCGAACACGGCCGCGACCACGGCGACCGCCGCGACCACGTACCAGAGCCAGCGGCGCGAACCGCCGCGCTCGCGATACTTCTCGGCGCCCTCGTCCCGCTCGATGCGCAGGCTTTCGAGCGCTGTCTTGTCCAGTGCCATGCGGACTCGCTAGTCTGGGGATGCACCGCAATTTAACACAGCCACCCCTGCATGACCCCGCCTCCGCCCCTGGTCGACATCGGCCTGAACCTGGCCCACGACAGCTTCGACCACGATCGCGACGAGGTCGTGGCGCACGCACTCGCCGCCGGCGTGTGCCACATGGTGATCACCGGCAGCACCCTCGACAGCTCGCAGCGCGCGATCGAGCTGGTGCGGACCCGGCCGGATGTCTTTCGTGCCACCGCCGGCGTGCATCCGCACCACGCGGCGGAACTGCGCGCCGAGGACCTGCCGCGGCTGCGCGCACTGCTGATGGCGCCCGAGGTGGGTGCCGCCGGCGAGTGCGGCCTCGACTACTTCCGCAACTTCTCGAGCCACGCCGACCAGGAGCGCGCGTTCCACTGGCAGCTGCAGCTGGCAGTCGAGCTGGGCAAACCCGTGTTCCTGCACCAGCGCGATGCGCACGACGCCTTCATGGCGATCCTGCGCGAGCACCGGCCGCGTCTCACCGCCGGCGTCGCGCATTGCTTCACCGGTGATGCGCGCGAGCTGCACGACTACCTCGACCTCGGGCTCATGGTCGGCATCACCGGCTGGATCTGCGACGAGCGGCGCGGCCAGCACCTGCGCGAGCTGGTGCGGCAGGTGCCGCTCGACCGGCTGCTGGTCGAGACCGACGCGCCGTACCTGCTGCCGCGCGACCTGCAGCCCCGGCCATCGCACCGGCGCAACGAGCCGAAATTCCTGCCGCACATCACCCGCGTGATTGCCGCCTGCCGGGACGAGCCCTACGCCCGCGTGGCTGCCGCCACGACCGCCAATGCGCTAAAATTCTTCGGCTTCGCAGACCCGGCCTGAGCGCCCACATCACCTTAATAGTCAAGCGTAACCAATTGATATGATGGATATTAACAAGGCCAGGATTTTTATCGACGACGCCTGGGAGCGCTCGATCCTGCCGCCGCTGGTGGACTACGTCCGCATCCCCAACAAGTCGCCCTTGTTCGATCCCGAGTGGGAAGCCCACGGCCACATGGAAGCCGCCGTGCAGTTGATGCAGCGCTGGGCGCAGGCCGAGGCGCCGGCCGGCTCCACGGTCGAGGTGCTGCGCCTGCCGGGACGCACGCCGGTGCTGCTGGTGGACATCCCCGGCCAGGTCGACGACTGCGTGCTGATGTACGGGCACCTGGACAAGCAGCCGGAGTTCACCGGCTGGTCCGACGGACTCGCGCCCTGGAGCCCGGTGCTGCGCGACGGCAAGCTCTACGGCCGCGGCGGCGCCGACGACGGCTATGCGCTGTTCGCCTCGGTGGCGGCCGTGCGCGCCCTGCGCGAGCAGCAGGTGCCGCACGCCCGCTGCGTCGTGCTGATCGAGGCGAGCGAAGAAAGCGGCAGCCCCGACCTGCCGGCGCACATCGACGCGCTCGGCGCGCGCCTCGGCACGCCCAGCCTGGTGGTGTGCCTCGACGCCGAGTGCGGCAACTACGAGCAGTTGTGGTGCACGACCTCGCTGCGCGGCAACCTGATCGGCACGCTGCGGGTCGACGTGCTGACCGAGGGCGTGCACTCCGGCATGGCCAGCGGCATCGTGCCGTCGAGCTTCCGCGTGCTGCGCGACGTGCTCGCCCGCGTCGAGGACGTCCATTCCGGCGCGATCCTGGTCGAGGAACTGAACACGCCGATTCCCGCCGACCGGCGCGCGCAGGCCGAGGCGGCCGCCCGCGTGCTCGGCGCCACCGTGGCGGGCCGCATGCCGTTCGCGCCCGGCACGCAGCCGATGTCCAACGATCCGCTGGAACTGCTGCTCAACAGCACCTGGCGGCCGACGCTGAGCGTCACCGGTGCCGACGGCCTGCCGGCTTTCGGCAGTGCCGGCAACGTGCTGCGGCCCTACACCAGCCTGAAGCTGTCGTTCCGGCTGACGCCGACCATGGACCCGAAGCTCGCCGCGGCGGCGCTCAAGCGCACGCTCGAGCACGACCCGCCCTACGGCGCGCGCGTCAGCTTCCAGGTGGAGTCGGCGATGGCGGGCTGGAACGCGCCGGCGCTGGCGCCGTGGCTCGAGCAGTCGATGCAGCGCGCCTCACGCGCGTTCTTCGGCCAGGACTCGATGTACATGGGCACCGGCGGCAGCATTCCGTTCATGGGCATGCTGGGCGAGAAATTCCCGGGCACGCAGTTCCTGATCACCGGCGTGCTGGGGCCCAACGCCAACGCGCATGGGCCCGAACGAGTTCCTGCACCTGGCGACGGCACGCAACGTGACGGCTTGCGTTTCGCAGGTGCTGGCGGACCACGCGGTGCGGCAGGGCCGGAAGCTCGCGGCCTGAGGCCGCGTACACGGAACTCCGCCGGGACGTCAGCCGGCGGCGGCGATCCGTGCGTACAGCTCGCGGATGTCGAGCAGCTGGCGCGCTTCCGCCGAGAGCCCATCGAGCGTAGCGCCGTGCGGCCACCAGCGCCGCCTTGCGCTGCGGATCCTGCGCCGGCCGGGCGATGGCATCGACGTACAGCGCGTAGGCCAGGTCACGACGGAAGCTCGAGGCCCTGCGCGCCCTGCTCCTGCAGCTTGCGGTAGCGTGGCAGCTCGGCGTCCAGGATCTGGCGCGCCTCGTCGCTGCCGGCCCTGTCCCACCAGTGCGTGCGCCAGCGTGATCTGTGCCCGCGAGATCTCGTCCTGCGGATCGAATTCGGAGACCGGATTCGGCGGCAGGGCCAGCCGCTGTCGTGCGGCCTGTTCCGCCTCGCCGTAACGGCCGAGGCGCAGTCCCGCCTGTGTCCGGTTGGCCAGCTGGGCCCGGATCATGTTGTTGCGGGCAACCGCGGGCCGCATCACCGCCCCGCCGGCATCCTCGTTGCTGAGGTCCAGCGCCTCCAGTTCGGCGGCCAGCTGGCCGGACGCCTCGAACACCTGCGCGTCGTTGCCGCGGAAGGCCTCGATCCGCAGGCGCAGGCCCTCGAGGCCGAAGTCGAACAGCTTGCGGCGATTCGAGCCTGGCTTTTCCAGCGCCGCCGCCTCGCCGAATGCCACCCGGGTCCGCTGCAACGATACGCTCGGCCGCAGCGAAGTCGCCCGACCGGGCCTCGAGCACCACCAACGGCGGCCACTGGTTCCACAACACCGGCGCCAGGCTGGCCGGCCGTCGCGGGTCCTCGCCCAGCGCCACCGTGCTGCGGTAACTGGCCAGGGCATCACCCACCCTGCCCTGTTCGAGTTGGAATGCCGCCACCTGGGCCTTGCCCAGGATCCAGTAAGCCCAGGAACCCAGGTCGGACGGGTTGAAGCGCACGTAGTTCTCGCCGGCCAGCGCCGAACGATTCGCATGCTCGAGCGCCGTCGCCGGGTCGTAGCGACGCATCGCCAGGGATCCCAGGAATCCGGCGGCCAGCACACGGTTGGCCATCGAGCGCAGGTCGCCGGGCCGCCGCGCCAGCACCTTCTCGGCAACCTGGTACACCTCGAGTGCGAGCTCTTCCGCCTCGGCCACCTGGCCGGCCCGCAGCGCGTGGCGCGCCTGCGAATCGCTGGTGTCGGCGTAGATCGATGCAGCGGCCAGGTTGGAGAGATCACGCGCACCCAGTTCGAGCAGGATCCTGCGCCCTTCCTCGGCAGTGGCGATTCTCTCGTCGACGGGCATCGTATGCGACAGGTAATTGAGCACGTCCGCGTACAGCATCTTCGTCTGCGGCGAGGTGCCCTCGCGCGCGATCCATGGCCGCAGCAGGTCGGCGGTGTCCTGCAGGTCGCTGGCCTTCGAGCCCGGCGCACCGGTGACGCCCCAGCTGGAGTAGCGCACGAACTTGGCCAGCGCGAGTCCGACCGCCACCGCCTCGCTGGTGTCGCCGTCCTGGCGCAGCTGGTCGAAGATGGACCAGGCCTCGTCGAGCTTCGGATTCGCCGCGGCGATGTCGCCGCTCGACACCAGCGCACCCGCTTCGCGGACCAGCGCCATGCCGCGGTAGATCCGTGTCTGCGGCGTCAGCAGTTCGCTGGGCAGGCCGTCGTAGTAGCTGACCGCCATGTGCGCGAGCTTGCCCATGGTCTCGAGCTGGCCGGTGGGTTCGAGCTCGGCGTAGAAATCCTCGATCAGGAAGCCGACGAGCTTCTCGGCGTCGGCGCGCGCCTGCTGCGCCTGCTGGTCGGCCACCCGGGCGCGATTCCAGTTGACCCAGCCGAACACCGCGCTGACCAGCGCCACCAGCATCAGGCCCGCGGCGATCATGGCGAAGCGGCGGGTCTTCTGCAGCGTGCGCCGGGTTTCGGCCGCCCTTTCCTGCTGCGCGAGCCAGCTGCCGCTCGGCCTCGTCACGCGCCTCGCGTTCCTGCCGCAGGTTGCGGCTGGCGCGGACCACGCTGCAGAGCACGTCGTGCGTCAGCTCGACGCGGCGCATGTCGAGGCGTTCTTCGATGCGCAGCAGGCGGCGGTCGACCAGCTTCGCCAGCGCGTCGGGCGCGGCGCCGGCCGCGAGCAGCGCCTTGGCCACGCGCTCCTCGGCCAGGCTCTCGCGGTAGCCTGATTCCGTCAGCAGTTCGTCCTCGATCACGCGCCGCACGCCCGCCGGCTGGTCCGCCAGCGCGCGCTCGTAGAACTCCGACAGGATCGTGTCGCGCGAGCCGGCCAGCAGGTCGGCCGAGATCTCGGCCTTGCCCTGCGACTGGCGCACCGTGTTGAGCTCACGGCAGATCAGGCTCAGCAGCGAAGGCTCGACTTCCGCGTTCTGCAGCTCCGAACCGCCGGCGACGAAGCGCACGATCGACTCCGCCACCTCCTGCGACACCAGCCGGCCGCCCGGCTTGAGCACGGCGGTGAGCGCCTGTGCGCCGGTCATGCGCGCCAGCCGCATGCGGTTCTGCGTGATCGACGGCATCACGCCCTTCACGCTCTCGAGGTGCGCCAGGTAATCCTCGCGCAGCGAGATCAGGATGCGGTAGTCGGCGCGGGCGAAATCGAAATCGTCGGCGGCCGCATCGTCGTTTTCCAGGCGCCGCTCGAGCGCGTGCGGCGGCCGGTTCTCGACCAGGTCGGCCAGTTCCTCGATGAATTCCTGGGCGCGCCGCCGGCCGGCGTCGTCGGCCTGTGCCAGCGTGAAGATCTCCTCGAACTGGTCGAAGATCAGCAGCGGCAGCAGCGGCTTGCCGTCACGGTCGCGCAGCAGGTCGCCGCGATGGTGCAGGAACTCCCACAGCGACTCGCCCTCGACGGCCGAGCCGGCGCGCGTCCAGTGCCCCGCCTCGGCGGTCACCTTGAAGATGGCCTGCTTGATCTGCTCGGCCGGTGACGGCGTGTCGGGCGAGTAGTCCACGCGGACGTAGACCGGGCAGAAGCCCTCGCCGCGCAGCCGCGGCACCAGGCCGGCGCGCAGCAGCGAGGTCTTGCCGAGACCGGACTGGCCGAACAGGATCGTCAGCTGCTTGCGCTGCACGCGCCGCGCGAGTTCCGCGGCCTCGTCGTCGCGGCCGTGGAAATAGGCGCGGGTGTCCTCGTCGTAGCTCGACAGGCCGATCCAGGGATTCTCCGGATCGACCCGCACCTCGGTCGACAGTTCTGGCACGCGTGAACTCATGAGCGGCGCGCGTTCGACAGTTCCTGCAGCCGGCGGATGAACTCCGGCGACGGCTCGCCCGCCGGGCAGGCGCGAGATGTGCACGGCGCGGAACTTCTCCGGCACCTGCGCGTCGGCCTCGGCCGTGTCGTCGATGCAGACCGGCAGGATGAACACCGCGCCCTCGGCGATGTTGCGCGAGCGGTCGACGGCGTAGCTCCACTCGCGGCGGAAATACGCCTCGAGCCGCCGCTGCGTCGTGCCGGAAATCACCGGCAGGAAGAAGCTGCAGCGGCCGATGTTGGCGCGGATCTTGCGGTCGTAGTCGTCGCCGCCCTCGAGCCGGTCGAGGTCGAACCAGGTGACGAGGCCGGCGGCGTCGAGCGCGGACTTCAGCCGCTGCACCGCGGGCAGGTCCTCGCGCGCGTAGCTGATGAAGATCGCGTTCTCGGGCATCTCGCGCGCCGGCGGCAGGAAGCGCTGCGGCGTGGCCCGCCGTCGCCGCGGCGGGCTGCTGCCGGCGCTGCCAGCGCTCGTGCAGCTCGGCGACGAAGGCCTCCGCGCCGCTGAACACGCGGGTGCGCACGCTGACCTGCTGCAGGAAGGCGAGCAGGCGGTCGTCCTTGGAGGTGTGATCGTCGGCGAGGATCTCGCCCACGTCGCGCGGATCCGACAGGCGCTTGCGCTTGGCCATGCGCAGGAACAGCCGCGCCAGCCAGTTGGAGAAGTCGCTGCCGATCAGCAGCAGGTGGCTGTGCTCGAGCTCGTGGAACAGCTTCTCGGGCGTCAGGTGCTCGGACTGCAGCGCGCAGATGAACTCGAGCATGTCCTCGTCCGACACCACGTAGGTGGGCGACGCCGACAGCTTGCCGAGCATGTGATAGACGACCGGCCGCTGCAGCTGGCCGCGCTCGGCCGGCAGGTCCGAGACCCGGTTCGGCGCGTAGGAGATGACCTCGGTGTGCGGCTGGCCGCCGAAGCGCTCGAGGTTGATCGCCTGCTCGAGCAGGGGGTCGAACGTGGTGGTCACGAACAGGTCGAAGTCGGTGATCTGCGCCAGCTGGCGCAGCGCGGCGGGCGGCGCGATCTGCACCTCGCGCATGATCGAACGCAGCCGCGTGTAGGCCTCCTCGCGGCGCCCGCGCTGGCCGAGGTAGCTGCAGACCACGTCGTTCAGCGTCAGCGGCTGCGGCAGCCCGGCGGGATCGACCGACAGCTTCGCTGCCAGCTTTTCCGCCAGCCACTCGTACAGCAGGCGCGGACCCTGGTCGGTGTCGACGCGCAGCAGGTCGGGCCCGACGATCGGAATGACCCGGCGCTCCTCGATGTAGTTGAGGAGGTCGTCCCAGGCGTCTTCGTCGAAGCCGCGCAGGCTGGAATGATCGTGCAGGACGGCGGCGGCGCCCATCAGCGCGCACCGTCCCGACTGCGGACTGCCCCCGTCATAGCCCCTGCCGTCTTGTTCTCATTCTGCGCGGAGTCTAGCGGGAAAGACTGCCGAAGGGGCAACTGCCGCCCGCACGGCCCGCGGACGCTCAGTCGGCGAGAGGGTTGGGCTGGGAGGCGAGCTTGATCCGGTCCCAGACGTCGGCAAATGCGGCGGCTGCGCCGCCGCTGGCGGCTCGCTCGACCGCCGGGAACTGGTCCTGCAGCTCGTCGAGGCGGATCACCGACTCGGGCCGCCCCTTCGGGAATTCGCCGCGCATCGAGAACACGATGCGTCCCTCGACCGGCACGTCGTCGCCGGCAAACTGCCGCACCACCGCGACGCGGTCGTACAGCATCGGCAGCGGATTGCTGATCATGAAATGGCGCTTGGGGCCGAAGATCGACCACTGCTCCATTTTCTCGCCGGCGAAGATCATGCCGTGCGCGTCGAACAGGTCGATCACCAGCAGGCCGTTCTGGGTCAGCAGCAGGCAGTTGAGGTGGATCTGGTCGCCGGTGCCGGTCGGCAGCAGCACGTTGCGCAGCTCGTCGAACGCGACCGATGAGATGACGTTGTCGATCGCGCGCCGGGCGCGCACCTGCCGCACCTTCTCGCGGATGAAATAGCCGGCGGTGCCGAGCAGCGCCAGCGCGAAAATCACCCACAGCCAGAGCGGCAGGCCAAGGTAGGCGGTCAAGTGGCATCTCCCTGCAGCACGCGACGCAGATCGGCAAGCGTCGGCGCCACGTCGCGCTGCTGCGACGGCAGCAGCAGCAGTTCTGCCAGTGCCGGCGGCACCGGCACCGTGGTGCCGATCAGCGGCTCGACGACGTCGTTGAACTTGGCCGGATGCGCGGTGGCCACCAGCACCCAGCGCTCGGCCTGCGCGCGCCGCCGGCAGTTGCCGGTACAGGTGCGCCGCGGTGGCCGTGTGCGGGCACCAGGTCTGGCCGTAGCGCCTGGTAATCGCGCTGGATCGCGGCGCGGATCGCGTCGTCGTCGACCGATTCCGCCGTGATCGCGCCGCGCAGCGTCTCGAGGCCCGGGAACAGCCAGCGCAGGCGTTCCATGTTGCTGGGATTGCCGACGTCCATGGCGGAGGCCAGCGTCGCGAGGCTCGGGCGCGGCTGCCATTCGCCCGTGCGCAGGAACTCCGGCACCGTGGTGTTGGCATTGGTCGCCAGCACGACCTCGCCGATCGGCAGCCCGACTTCGCGCGCCCACAGGCAGGCCGCGACATTGCCGAGATTGCCCGAGGGAATGATGTAGTTGGGCGCGCGGCCGTCGCGCCGGTACAGCGCGAGGCTCGACTGCGCGTAGTACGCCATCTGCGGCAGCAGCCGCCCGACGTTGATGCTGTTGGCCGAGGACAGCAGCAGCTCGCGGCCGAGCGCCGGGTCGACGAACGCTTCCTTGACCATGCGCTGGCAGTCGTCGAACGTGCCCGCCACCGCCAGCGTGGTGACGTTGTCGCCCCAGCAGGCGAGCTGCTGCTCCTGCCGCGGCGACACCAGGCCCTTCGGGATACAGCACCACCACGTCCACCCAGGGCCGCGGTAGAACGCCGCGGCCACGGCGCCGCCGGTGTCGCCCGAGGTCGCCACCAGGATGCGTCAGCCGGCGCGGATCATGGCGCGGGATGCGTTCGAGCGACGCGGCCAGGAAGCGCGCGCCGAAATCCTTGAAGGCCGCCGTCGGGCCGTGGAACAGCTCGAGCACGCGTCAGCGGACCGGCGGCCGCCGGCACGTCGACCAGCGGCGCCGGGAAATTGAAGGCGTCGCGCACGATCGCCGGCAGCTGTGCCGCCAGCGCATCGCCCGCGGCGAACGGCTGCAGCAGGACCTCCGCCACCTGCGGCGATCGTGCTGGCGCCGTCGAACGCGGCGAGCGGAATGCGCGGCAAGGCCGTCGGCACGTACAGCCCGCCGTCCGGCGCGAGGCCGCGCGCAATGGCCTCGCTCAGGCCGACGCGATGGTTCGCATCCCGCGTGCTCTGGAACTGCACCGGTCAGTCCCCTACCACGCGCGCGCCGGCGCGATCGATCGCCGACGATCCAGTCGTCGGTCGCGAGTCCGTGCTGCGCGAAGGCCTGCACCATGGCCGCCTTGACGCGTTCGGCGTCGGCCTCGTCCAGCCCAGGCGAACACCGTCGGCCCGGCGCCGGAGATCGAGCAGCCGAGCGCGCCGGCCGCGAGCGCGGCCTGCTTCACGGCGGCAAACCCGGGAATCAGCACCTGGCGCTGCGGCTCGATCACGACATCGAGCAGCGACTCGCGGATCAGCGTCGATGTCGTTGCGTGAAGCAGCCGGAGATGAAGCCCGGCGAGGTTCGCCGTCTGCCAGATCGAAATCCGACAGGGCACGGTCTTGCTCAGGATCGCCCGCGCCTCGCGCGTGGACAGCACCATGTGCGGATGCACGAGCACGCAGCGGATGCGACTCGGGCACCGGGATCTGCTTGACGCGCGGATTGTCGATGCCGACGGTCAGCACCAGGCCGCCGATACAGCGAAGGCGCGATGTTGTCGACGTGCACCGAGCCGCTGGCCACCGCCTCGCCCTGCATCGCGAACTTCAGCAGCTCGATGCTTGTGCAGCGGCTCGTCGACCAGCGCGTTGGCCGCGACCACCGCCGGCCACGGCCGAGGCGGCCGACCCGCCGAGGCCCGGAGCCGAGCGGAATGCCCTTCTCGATCTCGCATCTCGAAGCCGAAGCGGCAGCTCGAGCTCGCGGCACAGCGCCAGCAGCGCACATGCCGGCCGTGTTCTTCTCGGCCTCGAGCGGCAGGTCCTCGACCACGCCGCGTGATCGAGCGGATGCGCGACGCCCGGCTCGGCGCGCCGGATCGCGCGTCACGCGGTCGCCGAGCGCATCGACGGAGAAACCGAGGATGTCGAAGCCGACTCGCCACGTTGCCGACGCTGGCCGGCGCGAATGCAGTGGCCGAGGCGCGCTGTCCCGGCGTCGTCACAGACTTGGCTCCCAGGTACGCGACAGACCCGCAGCAGGTCGGCGAACACGCCGCCGGCGGTGACGTCCGGGCCCGGCGCCGGGCCCCTGCACGATCAGCGGGTTCTTGCGTAGCGCGCGGTCGGAAGCGCACGATGTTGTCGGTGAGCGCGATGTTGGCGAAGGCATGCGTACGCGGCAGCTCGACCAGCCCGACCGTCGCCGCGGCCTTCGGCGTCGACGCGATCCGACGTAGCGCAGCACCTTGCCGCGGGCCGTCGCGGCCTCGCAGCCGCTGCAGCATGGCCGGCGTCGAATTCGCGGCAGCCGCTCCAGGAACTCGTCGACGCCGCAGCCGTCGAGCGCCGCCGGCACCAGGCTCTCGACCTTCACGTCGGCCATTTCCGAGCGCAGGCCCATCTCGCGCGCCGAGGATGATCAGCTTGCGCGCCACGTCGGTGCCGGAGAGGTCGTCGCGCGGATCGGGCTCGGTGTAGCCCAGCGCCTTGGCCTCGCCTGACGATCGCCGAGAACGGCTGCGCTGCCGTCCCAGACGTTGAACAGGTAGGCCAGCGTGCCCGAGAAGATGCCTTCGATGCTGGCGGATCTCGTCGCCGGTCTCGCGCAGGTCGCGCAGCGTCTGGATCACCGGCAGGCCGGCGCCCACGGTGGCTTCGTACAGGTAGTGCGCGCCCGCCGGTGCGGCGCGCCTCGCTGCAGCGCGCTCGTAGTACGCCATAGGCCGCGCTGTTGGCCTTCTTGTTGGGCGTGACGACGTGGATGCCCTGCGGCCAGCCAGTCGCGCGTAGTGCTTCGCCACCTCGGCGCTGGCCGTGCAGTCGATGATCACGGCGTGCGGCAAGTAGTCGGCGTGGACGTGCTCGACGAAACTTGTCGAGGTCGAGCGGATCGCCGCCGGCCTTGTACTCGTCGCGCCAGCGGCGCCAGGTCGATGCTGCCGGTCCGGCGAGCAGCATGCGTCTTCGAGCCGGCGATCGCCGCGCACGCGCAGGTCGAGCTTGAAGTCGCGCGCCAGGCGCTGCATCTGCGACGGCGAGCTGGTCGAGCAGCACGCCGCCCACCGTGCCCGGGCCGATCAGGCCGATCGAGATGCGTGTGCGGCGAGAGATAGAAGCTCGCGTGCACGGCGCGCAGCGCGCGGGCGCTGCCTGCGGCCGTCGACCACCACCGAGATGTTGCGCTCGGAGGCGCCCTGCGCGATGGCGCGCACGTTGACGCCGGCCGCGCCCAGCGCGTTGAACACCTTGGCCGCGACGCCATGGCGTGCCCGCCATGCCGTCGCCGACGACGGCCAGGATGCTGCAGGCCGTGGTCGATCTCGACGCTCTGGATCTGCCCTTCGCGCAGCTCGCGGGTCGAAGGCGCGCGCGCACGACGCGCTCGGCGCGCTCGGCCTCGCCGGCCGGGACCGCAAAGCAGATCGAATGCTCGGAGCTGCCCTGCGAGATCAGGATGACCGAGATGCCCTCCTCGCGCAGCGCGCCGAACAGCCGGTGCGCGGTGCCGGGCACGCCGATCATGCCGGCGCCCTCGAGGTTGACCAGCGCGATGTTCTCGATGGTGGTGATGCCCTTGACCAGCGGATCGGGCTCGGAGCGGTCGCGCAGATCAGCGTGCCGGGCTGGTCGGGCGCAAACGTGTTGCGGATCCAGATCGGGATGCGCGGCCGCACGGCCGGCGCCATGGTCTGCGGATGGATCACCTTGGCGCCGAAGTACGCGAGTTCCATCGCCTCGTTGTAGGACAGCGAGTCGATGACCTGCGCTTCGGGCACGCGGCGCGGATCGGCGCTGACAGCACGCCGTCGACGTCGGTCCAGATGATGGATCTCGGCGGCGTCGAGCAGCGCGCCGAAGATCGACGCCGAGAAGTCGCTGCCGTTGCGGCCGAGCGTCGTCTGCAGGCCGTGCGTGTCGGTGGCGATGAAGCCGGTGATGACCAGCGTGCCGACGAAATCGCTGGCGACCAGCGCCTGCAGCTGCGCGCGCGACTGCTCCCAGCTGCACGCCGGGGCCGAGCGGGCCCCACTCCACCACCACGCACCTTGCGCGCGTCGAGCCACCGCACGTGGCCGCGCGGCACGGCGGCGCAGCAGCCGCTCGAACAGGCGCGTGGACCAGATCTCGCCATAGCCCGAGATCAGGTCGCGCATCGTGGTCGAGGCGCTGCGCACCAGGCGGATCGTCTGCAGGATGCCGCCGATGTCGCGGCAATCGGTCTCGAGCAGGTCGATGTAGTCGTCGCAGGCCTCGCCGGCGAGCAGCTCGCGCGCGATGCCGACGTGGCGCTGGCGCAGCTCGAGCAGCCGGTCGTCCAGTTCGGCCGAGCCCTGCTCGGCCAGGCCGATCAGGCCAAGCAGCGCATCGGTGACGCCGCGGCAGGCGGACAGCACGACGGCCTTGCGCGGCGCCGGGTCGTTTTCGATGATGCGCGCGACGCGCTCCATGCACGCGGCGTCGGCAACGCTCGACCCGCCGAACTTGTGGACTTTCCAGGCTTGCACGCTGCGGACTCGCTCGACGGGGATTTTCGGTGCTTCAAACCTTGAAACTCTATCTTCTTGCATCGCGGCAGGCAAACTAGGCGCCATGGACGATCACGGCACCGGACTGCACGCCGCCATCCTCGCCGCCGGGCCCGGCACTCGCTTTGGCGACATCAAGCCGCTGGTGCGACTGGCCGGCGAGCCGGTCCTGCACACGCTGGCCGCCAACGCCGCGTTCGTCGCGGGGCAGTCGGTCACCGTGGTGCTCGGCGCGCATGCCGCGGGGATCGCCGCCGCCTTGCGCCAGCGCGCGGTCTCGATCGCGATCAACCGCGGCTGGGAGGAAGGCCTGGCAAGTTCGGTGCGCATGGCCGTGCACACGCGCTCCGCCCGCCTCGGACGCATTGCTGTTGCTGCTGGCCGACCAGGTGGCCATCACCGCCGACGACCTGCGGCGCCTGTACGCCAGCTGGAAGCGGCATCCGATCCTGATTGCCGCCGCGCTGTACCAGGGCGCGCCCGGCCTGCCCGCCATTTTTCCGCGCTGGGCCTACACCGACCTGCTGGCGCTGCGGGGCGAGCGCGATCCGCGCAGCGTGCTGCGCAAGAACATCGACCGCGTCGTGCGGGTGCCGATGAGCAATGCCGGCATCGACCTCGACACGCCGGACGACCTGCTGCAGGTCGACGCTGCGCAGACGGGCAGCGAGCCAGGCCCCGGCTGAAGTATTATGTAAAGCCGATCGGGCATGGCGTGAGAGCCATGTCGTGCTTTCGTCGCGTGGCCCGCGGGCGGGCGGCCCGGGGAAATATTCTCGCGCGTACGAAGTCATCTTATTGCCTGGGAGCCGAGCGCATGCGTCGTGTCATCAATGCCAGCCTCTTCTGTGGCCTGTCCCTGTTCATGCTTGCCGGCAACGCGGCCGCGGGCGGGGTCGCCAACCAGTTCCGCAGCGGCGCGTTCGGCCTGCCGTGGAGCGCCAACAAGGCCGCGATCCAGGCCAAGTACCCTGGCGGCGCCTGGGACAAGGACGAGGAAGGCCGGGAACGCTATTGCGCCCCGAGCCGGCAGGTGCTGCTGAAGCTGCCTGCGCCGCACCAGACGCGCGAACTCTGCTTCCTGATGGGCGGCGACAACACGATGGGTGCCGCCAGTGCGCGACTCGACCCGTCGCTGCCTTCGCTGCTGGCCGTCGTCAACCGCTCGCGCACGATGTTCGGCGACTTCGATGCCGTGAAGCGCGACGAAGGCGCGATCCAGTCGAAGTACACCAACATGCTGTGGCTGAAGGACGCACCGATCATCGTGGTGGTCAGCAGCGCGAATGGCCCCGACGGCAAGCCGGAGAAGGTCGTGTTCTCGGTGGCGGACGAGGCATCGCTGTTCGCCAAGGACGCCGACAAGGTCTCGAACGCGCCGCCCGCTAGCTATCGCTGAACGGCCTCGGCTGGCACGGCGGCGGCCGCCGGCTCCTGCACGAGCGAGCGCTGGTCGAGCCAGTCGACCAGCGGCTTGAACGTGTCCAGGTCTTCCTGCAGCAGGGCGCCCTTCATCTCGTGGATGCCCTAGACCGCATTCGGCCGAGCGCACGTAGGCCTGCGAATCGCGCAGCACCGCCGCCACGGGGATCCGCAGGCTCTCCAGGAACCGCATCAGCGACGAGAAGGCCTTGGTGTAACGGCGCGCACGATTGGCGACGATCACCAGGCGGCGCTCCGACCGATGCACGCGGCCTGCCAGCAGCAGGTCGGCAATTGCGCGCGAAGCCGCGTGGATGTCGATGTCCGACGGCAGCACCGGCACGACGATGGCATGCGCATCGAGCGTCAGCTCGGGCAACTGCAGCGCCGTCACGGCGGCCGGCGTGTCCACGATCACCCGGTCCGTGCCCGGCGGCGTCCTGAGCGCGAAGGCGCGCGTCACGCCCATCTTGCGTTCGTACGCCGCGATGCCGTGGATCGCCGGGGCGGACTCGGGGCGCTGCCGCAGCCAGCGCATGCTCGAACCCTGCGGGTCGAAGTCCATCAGCGCCACCCTGCGGCCCGACCAGGCGTAATACGCCGCCAGGTTGGTGGCGATGGTCGACTTGCCCGACCCGCCCTTCGGGTTGAGCACGACGATCTTCTGCAGGGCGGGCGCGGACAGTGGCTGTTCCATGAGCAACGGTTCGGGTGGACTGCGGCGACCGTACCCGAGCCCCCGGCCGGGCCGCAAGCCTGAGTGCAAAAAGTGCTGTCGGTTCCGGCAGTCGGTCAGTCGGCGGGCGGCAGCTCCCCCGCGGCCCGCAGCTTGGCGGCGATGAAGCCGCGATGGGAGACGTGGATCAGGTCCGCCACCCGGCGGATCAGGTGCTCTTCGTACTTGTGCACGATGGCATCGGCCTGGGCAACGCGCCACAACGCCTCGAGCAGGGCGACCTTTTCCTCGTCCGAGAAGGTCCGGTTGACCTGCGAAGTGAACTGGTAAAGGTCGTGCGACTGGTCGGCGTGCCGTTCGGCCTCGGCCGTCAGGCCCTCGGCGGCGGCGGCGTCGAGCTGCAGCATCGCCGACACCGACCGCACCACTTCCTGTCGCTCGTCGGGGCCGACGTCGTAATCCGCCCGCAGCACTTCCACCAGCAGGGCCGCCACCGCAAGGTTGGGGCCTGCGGCCGTGCCCTGGTCGGCCGCGTCGGCAGCGCCGGTGACCCGGCTGAACCAATCCTTGAGACCCATGTCCGACCCATTGCTGCCAGAGAAGGCCGGCATGCTGCCACCGACCCGGGCTGAAGCCAACCGGCGCGCATGCGCGAACCGTTCCGTACATTATGATTCCGCTGTCTCACGCAAGGGGTCTGCCAACGATGAAGCTGAAGAACCTGACGATTGCTGCCGCCGTGGGCAGCCTGTTCGCGGCCGGCGTGGCCAATGCCACTCACCACGAGGGTGGCGCGGGCGACAAGGTCAAGTGCTACGGTGTCGCCAAGGCCGGCAAGAACGACTGCGCCACCGCCAGCCACAGCTGCGCCGGCGCGGCCAAGAAAGACAACGACCCGGCCGAGTGGAAGTTCATGCCCAAGGCCGAATGCGAAAAGGCCGGCGGCAAGGTCGGCGACGACAAGAAGGCCATGTAACCGCCGATGCGCGACGTACCCCCGCACGGGTCCGTCGTGCGCGATCCGATCCCGGCCCGGGCCGGGATCGGCTTGCGGGCCCAGCACCATGCATCGATCCTGGACGCCGGCCCGCGCATCGGCTGGATCGAGGCGCACACGGAAAACTACTTTCACGCCGGCGGCCCCGCGGTGCGGGCCCTCGAGCGCGCGCGTGCGTCCTATCCGCTGAGCCTGCACGGCGTCGGCCTGGGCCTGGGCTCCGCGGCCCCGCTCGACATGGAGCACCTGGCGCGGATCCGCGACGCAGTGCGCCGCTTCGAGCCCGGCCTGGTCAGCGAACACGCCTGCTGGTCGCACGTCGCGGGCGAGCACTTCAATGACCTGCTGCCGCTGCCCTACACCGAGGAAGCCGTCGAGCACCTGGCGTCGCGCGTGCGGCAGGCGCAGGATTTCCTCGGGCGGCAGCTGCTGATCGAGAACCTGAGCGCATACGTGAGCCTGGCCGCGTCGCAGCTCGGTGAGGGCGAGTTCCTCGCCGCGGTGGTCGAGCGCAGTCAATGCGGCCTGCTGCTGGACGTGAACAACGCCTACGTCAACTCCATCAACCTCGGGCTCGACCTCGATGCATTCATGGCCGCGTTGCCGGCGCATGCCGTGCAGGAGATCCACCTCGCCGGCCATTCACGGCGCCAGACCAGCGCAGGTCCGCTGCTGATCGACGATCACGGCAGCCAGGTCTGCGACGCCGTCTGGCAACTGTACGAACGCGCGCTGCGGCAGTTCGGGCCGGTGGCCACGCTGATCGAATGGGACACGGACGTGCCGCCGCTCGAGGAGCTGGTCGGCGAGGCGCTGCAGGCACAACGACGGCTCGACGCCTGCCGGGCCGCGGCCGCATGAGTCCATCGTGAACGAATTGCAGCGACTGCAGGACACGTTTGGCCAGGGCCTCCGCTCCGGCATGCCGGACCGTGCCGGCCTGCAGCCACTGGCGGCCGGCAGCGACACGGGCGCGTTCGAGGAACGCTTCGAGGTCTACCGCAACAATGCCTGGCAGTTCTTCCAGGCTGCGCTGGAGCGGACGTATCCGGTGCTGCAGCGTCGCGTCGGACCGGACTACTTCCGCCAGCTGGCACGCGAGTACCGCGAGGTGCATCCGTCGCGCTGCGGCGACCTGCACTGGGTCGGCGAGAAATTCCCGTCCTGGCTGGCGGACCGGCTGGACGGCACCGGCTATGAGTGGCTGGCGGACCTGGCCAGGCTGGAATGGGCCTGCGAGGAGGCGGTCGTCGCCCCAGGTGCCGAGGCCATCGACCTCGCGGCCCTGGCGCAGTTTGCGCCGGATGACCTGCCGGCGTTGCGGCTGCTGTGGCAGGCTTCACTGCGACGAGTGCCGTCGCCGTACCCGGTCTTTTCGGTGTGGCATGCGAACCAGGGCGATGCCGAGCCCGCGACCGTCGACCTGGCGCTGGGCGCGGAGCACTGCGTCGTGGCCTGCGCCGCTGATCGGGTGGTCGTGTACCGGCTCGACCCGATCGATTTTGCGCTGCTGGGCGCACTGGTGGACGGCCAGACGCTGGGCGCCGCGATCGACTCGACCGGAGCCGACGCCAACGACCTTGCGCGCGTGCTGGCCTGGGCCTTCGGCGAAGGACTGGTCACCGGCGTCAGCACGATCGGGTCCAGCGCCTGCTGCGTGATCGCGTGAGGTGAGTTCTCCCAGGTGCTTGCCGCCATCGAACCGCGCGCAGACGGTTCTTCGGTGGTGGTCGTGCCGCAGGACTGGCTGCAGGGCCGCACCGTCTTTGGTGGCATGCAGATGGCGCTCGGCGCACGCGCCATGCGTGCCGCCCTGCCGGAGTCGAGCGCTTCCCTGCCCCTGCGCAGCGCGCAGATGACGTTCGTCGGGCCGCTGCTCGGCGACGCGCCGATCCGCCTTGCAGGCGCAGACGCTGCGCGTCGGCAAGTCGACGGCGCACGCGCGCTGCGACCTGGGACACGAGGATGGCGCCATCGCCTGCACGGTCGTCGCCATCTTCGGCGGACCGCGCGAGTCGCGGTTCGTGCGCGAGATGCCGTATCCGTCCGTGGCGCGCTCACCCGGAAGAATCGGATCCGGAATTTGCGCACCCGGCGATGGTGCCGCAGTTCCTGCGCCACTTCGACGTCCGCATCGCCACGGGCGCGCGGCCGTTTTCCGGCCACACGGAACCCCGCTCGCAGATCTACGCGCGCCTGCGCGATCGCGCCTGCGGCCGCGAGGACGCGCTGCTCGCGCTCGCCGACGTCATTCCAACGCCGGTACTGTCGATGTTGACGACGCCGACGCCGGCCAGCTCGGTCAACTGGATGATCGAGATCCTGCGCGATCCGGCGCAGTTCGACATCCACGACTGGGTATTGCTCGACACCGAAGTGCGGGCCGGCACCGCCGGCTACCTCAGCCAGACGTCGGTGCTGCACGGGCTGGACGGTCACGCCTATGCCGTCAGTCACCAGACGGTCGCAGTGTTCGGCTGAGTTTTCGCCGCATGCACGCCCGCTACTCCCACACCTACGCCGCGCTGCCCGAGCGCTTCCACGCCGCCGTCCATCCCACGGCGGTGCGGGCACCGACGCTGATCGCCTGGAACGACGCGCTGGCAGCGGAACTCGGCATCGACGTCACGGCGATCGATCCGGTGCAGCTGGCGCGCTACTGCGCCGGCAACGAGATCCCGCCGGGCGCGCGCCCGCTGGCCATGGCCTACGCCGGCCACCAGTTCGGTTCGTTCGTGCCGCAGCTCGGTGACGGCCGGGCGCTGCTGCTGGGCGAGGTTGTCGATGCCAATGGGCATCGCCGCGACCTGCAGTGGAAAGGCGCCGGCCAGACCCCGTACTCGCGGCGTGGCGACGGCCGCTCGGCCCTCGGCCCGGTGCTGCGCGAGTACCTGGTCAGCGAGGCGATGCATGCGCTGGGGATTCCGAGCACGCGCGCACTCGCCGCCGTCGCGACCGGCGAACACGTCCTGCGCGAGGACGGCCCGCTGCCGGGCGGCGTGCTGATCCGCGTGGCGGCCAGCCATGTGCGCATCGGCACGTTCGAGTACTTCGCGGCGCGCGAGGACGTCGCCGGCGTGCGGCTGCTGGCCGACCACGTCATCGACCGGCATTACCCGGACCTGCGCGGGCATGACGAACCGTACGCGGCGCTGCTGCAGGCGGTGGCCGAGCGGCAGGCGGCGCTGGTGGCGCGCTGGCTGCAGGTCGGGTTCATCCACGGCGTGATGAACACCGACAACATGACGGTGTCGGGCGAGACGATCGACTTCGGGCCGTGTGCCTTCATGGACGAGTACGATCCGGCGACGGTCTTCAGCTACATCGACCGCCGCGGGCGCTACGCCTATGGCAACCAGCCGCACATCCTGCAGTGGAACCTGGCGCGCTTTGCCGAGACGCTGCTGCCCTTGCTCGACGCCGACACGGCCCGTGCCGTCGAGCGCGCGACGGCGATCGTCGACGGCATCCCGGCACGGTTTGCGCAGTACTGGCTGGAAGGGTTCCGCCGCAAGCTCGGCCTGGCCACGGCCGCGCCGGACGACGAGTCGCTGCTGCAGGAGCTGCTCGAGGCGATGCAACGATCGCGGGCCGACTTCACCAACACCTTCCGCGACCTCGCGGCGGTCGCCGAGG
The DNA here is from genome assembly GCA_963744735.1 of uncultured Gammaproteobacteria bacterium. Taxonomy (GTDB): domain Bacteria; phylum Pseudomonadota; class Gammaproteobacteria; order Steroidobacterales; family Steroidobacteraceae; genus RPQJ01. Next base: position 21,125 of record CAVUVH010000017.1, on the reverse strand, counting down.
GCCAGGCGCCAGCGACCGCCGGCTTGCAGGCCTGGACCGGGCGCTGGCTGGCGCGCGCGGAGCGCGAGGGTCGTACCGGCAGCGCCCTGGCCGCTGCCCTGCGTGCCGCCAACCCGGCCTTCATCCCGCGCAACCACCGGGTCGAGGCGGCGCTGTCCGCGGCGGTCGGGCACGGCGACTTCGAGCCTTTCCATCGCCTGCGGCGAGTGCTGGCCACGCCGTACGACGACCAGCCGGGAGCGGCGGAATTCGCCGCCCCTCCGGCTGCGCACGAGCGCGTCCGCAATACGTTCTGCGGCACCTGAGCGCTAGACTGCCTTCCCCACCGTGATGCACCTCGAGGAGCAAGTCCCCATGCTGCGCCGTGCCCTGCTCGCCATGGTCCTGACGTATGCCCTGCCCGGCATTGCCGCGCCAGCCACCGCGCCCGCGCCAGCATGCCAGTCCACGGTCAGCGGCGACCTGCGGCTGCACACGCTGCAGAGCAAGATCTTCGGCAACCAGCGCACGATCCGCGTGCTGCTGCCCGAAGGCTACGACGAGCCGGCCAACAGCAAGCGGCGCTACCCGGTGCTGTACATGCTCGACGGCCAGAACCTGTTCGACGCCTGCCTGAGCGACGTCAGCCACCATGAATGGGGCCTCGATGAAATTGCGCTGCGCCTCGCCCGCGAAGGCAAGATTCCGCCCATGATCATCGTCGGCGTCGATCACGCCGGCCCCCGCCGCGCGCATGAGTTCCTGCCCTACAGGGACTACATGGACGGTCGTCCAGCGACGAGCCGGCCGGCAAGCGCTTTCCCGATTTCCTCACCAACGAGGTCATGCTGCTGGTCAACACGCGCTATCGCACGCTCTCCGGGCTGCGCAACGCGGGCCTCGGGGCTCGTCGTACGGCGGGTCGCGACGCTCTATGCCCTGCTCGCCAAGCCCGACCGCTTCGGTTACGGACTGATCGAGAGTCCCTCGCTGCACATCGGCATGGGCCAGCTCGTCCGCGACACCGACCCGCTGGTGGCGATGCCGGTCAAGGTGTTCCTCGGCTTTGGCGGCAGGGAAGCCGGCGACCCGGCGATCAACGCTCGCCTGGTCGCACTGGTGCAGAGGGTCGAGGCGAACTTCCGCGCCGCAGGCTACGACGATCGAACCTGCGTTTCGTGCTCGATCCGGAGGCACTGCACACGGAGGCGGCCTGGGAACAGCGCCTGCCGGAGGCGCTGACGTTCCTCTTCGGCGAGTGGCAGCAACCCTGAGTGCATTCCGGTACCGTGCGCCGAGCGAAGACCGCGTCCGGCAGGTAAAATTCCGCGATTCCCTGATCGATGCGAGCCCACATGCTGGCCGAACTGCTGAAGACGAAGCCGACCCTGCTGGCCGACGGCGCCACCGGCACCAACCTGTTTGCCATGGGGCTCACCTCCGGCGATGCGCCGGAACTGTGGAACCTCGAGCACCCGGAACGGGTGCGAGCCCTGCACCAGGGTTTCGTCGCGGCCGGGGCCGACATCATCCTGACCAACAGCTTCGGCGGCAATGCACGCCGGCTGATGCTGCACGGCATGCAGGACCGGGTACGCGAGATCAACCGGCTGGCGGCGCAACACGCTCGCGCCGTGGCGGACAAGGCCGGGCGGCCTGTCGTCGTGGCCGGATCGGTCGGTCCCACCGGCGACCTGTTCGAACCGCTGGGCGTGCTCACGGAAGACCTCGCCATCGCCGTGTTCGAGGAGCAGATCCTGGGCCTGAAAGAAGGCGGCGCCGACGTCGCCTGGATCGAGACGATGTCGTCGCTCGAGGAAATCCGCGCCGCGGCGATCGCGGCAGCGCGCGCGGGCCTGCCCTATACGTTCACTGCCAGCTTCGACACGGCCGGCCGCACCATGATGGGCGTGACGCCGGCCGCGCTGGTCGAGTTTGCGCAAAGCCTCGACCCGCCACCGGTCGCGATCGGCGCCAACTGCGGTGTCGGCGCCTCGGACCTCGTCATGAGCCTGCTCGGCATGGCGACGGCCGCAGCCGGCATCCCGCTGATCGCCAAGGCCAACGCCGGCATCCCGCAGTTCATCGGCGCCGAGGTGCATTACTCGGGCACGCCGGACCTGATGTCGCATTACGCGCACCTGGCCAGCAATGCCGGCGCGCGGATCATCGGCGGCTGCTGTGGCAACACCTATGCGCACGTCGCGGCGATGCGCGAAGCCATCGACCATCACGCCGCGGGCCCGCGGCCGGACGAAGCCACGGTCGTCGCCGAACTCGGCCCGCTGCAGGCACCGGGCGCCAAGCCCGGCCACAAGGGCAGCGGCGAAGGCCGGCGTAACCGGCGTCATTGATCGCGCCGGGACGACGTCCCGCGCGCGGTGCGGCCCGGCTCAGGGACGCAGCCGGTCGAGTCCGAACGCCTTCGCCAGCTTGGCGTCGAACATCGCCGCCGGCAGCCAGCGCTTGAGCAGCGGCAGCCGCACGCTGTTGGTACCGCCGCGGATCACGCGTGGCGGCGAGTCGGCCAGCAAGCCACGCACGACCGGAACCACGAACGCAGACGCCGGCGTCGCATCCTGCTGGCCGGCCTGGGCGCGCGCCCGGATGCCCGCCTCCGCCGCGCGGTAGGGAGAGTCTGCCGGCAGGCGGATCGCAGCCTCTGCATGCTCGCCGAAGCTCGAGCGCACGCCACCCGGCTGGATGCAGACGACCTGCACGCCGAACGGCACCAGCTCCATGCGCAATGCGTCGGTGATCGAGTGCAGCGCTGCCTTGCTCGAGCAATACGCGCTGGCGTACGGCGTGGTGAACAGGCCGACGATGCTGCCGACATTGGCAACCGTGGCCGTGCCGCGCTGCGCCACCGCGGCCCGCAACAGTGGCAGGGCCAGCGCCGTCACCCGCACGGGAGCGATCACGTTGGTCTCGTACTGCCGGCGCAGGTCCTCGCGCGTCAGGTCGACGACCGCGCCCACCTGCGAGAAACCCGCATTGTTGATCAGCAGGTCGAGACTGCCCGCCTCGGCCTGCACCACGGCCAGCGCCGCCGCGATCGCCGCGTCGTCGTTGACGTCGAGCGCCAGGACGCGTGCCCCGGCCGTCGCCAGCGGTGCAAGCGTCTCCGGTCGCCGGGCCGTCGCGTAAACCTGCAGCCCCTGATTGAGCAGCTCCTGCGCCAGCGCGGCGCCGATGCCGCTCGAGCAGCCGGTGATCAATGCGGTCCTGGTCATCTGGGATACCTGTCGGTACGACTGTCAGCAGGCCGAACAGTACCGCAAATACGCCGCCTCAGACGGTGGCCAGTTGCGGCTTGACCGCGCGGGCCGCGGCGCGCAGCCCCTCCTCGCGGCTTCGCAGGAACGGAACGACCATGATCACCAGCAAGGCGAACAGCGCGTCCAGGTACAGCACGGCTGCATAACCCATGCGTTCGGCGACGATGCCCTGCCAGTAATTGCCCATGCTGATGGCCATGTTGGCCATGCCCATGAAGGCCGTGAACTGGGTCGCGGCCACGACCGGGTTGGTCATGCCCATGAAGATCGCGTTGCGCACGCCGAAGGCCATGCCAAAGCAAAGGCCGTGGGCGATGATGATCCCGTGGAACAGGTTGATGGGCACCGCCTGCAGGCCGACGGCGGAGATCTGCGTGGCCATCACCAGCGTGGGCACGGTCGTCAGCGCATAGGCGATGGCGACGATCCGCTTCACGCCGTAGCGATCGCCCAGCCACCCGCCCGTCAGGCAACCGACGGCGCGCGGCGATGGTGTTGTAGATGCTGAGCGCGGCAATCTGGTGGTCCTTGAGGCCGTAGTCGACCTGGATGGTCGACAAGCGTGGCGTAGGCGAGCGCAATTGCGCCGATGGGCAGCAGCGAGAAGGCCACGCCGACCATGGGCCCGCGGCCCGACTGCCAGAAGCTCGAGTACACCTCCTTGACGAAGGACACCATCGACGTCACCAGGTGGTGGAGCATGTCGGAGCGCGGCTTCAGTGTCGGATCGGCGTACGGGTCGCGGACGAAGAACACGACGAACAGCAGCGACAGGAACAGCAGGCCGGCAACGCCCGCCAGCGCTGTCCCGAAGCCGAACAGGCCGCTGACCGCAATGGCGCCGCCACCACCCATTGCGATGCCCAGGTTCTGCCCGGCAAACATGAACCCGTTGCCCCGGCCCCGCTCGTCGGCCGGCAGCGTGCTCACCGCCAGCGAGTCGATGGCCACGTCCTGCGTCGCGCAGAACACGTTGTGCAGCACGACCATCGCCAGCAACAGCTGGAAGTGCGCGTGGTAATCGACCATCGCCGCGATCAGCAGCGTGACGATCATCATGCTCTGGCAGGCGACGATCCAGGCCTTGCGGCCGCCGAACCGGTGCAGCTTGACCAGGTCGATGACCGGCGCCCAGGCCCACTTGAACGCCCACGGCACGAACATCGCGGCGACGAAGGTCCCGATCAGTGCCAGGGAGACGCTCCTGCTGGCGCATGAACGCGACCATCGCGACGGAGGTGAAGCCGTAGGGGATGCCCTCGGAGATGTACAGCAGGCCGAACGTGAAAAAGCGGCCGTTGCGGCTGTCGAGAAGGTTGGCCCGGCTCATAGGCTGTCCGACATTGCGCCTCCCTGCGCCGGCCACCGCCGTTGCAGCGACCCCGCTGCTTCTTGTTGTTTATTGGATGTCCGAACCCCGGCAGCGTCCTTATAGCGCGCTTCGCAGCGCCTGTCGCGTACTCCGGACGATGATCGCCTATGATCCGCCCACCGGATCCCGGGGGAGTCTGTCATGAAGCTGCTTGATTCGATCGTCGCCGAGGCACCTGCAATCGCAGCCGTGCGTCGCGACCTGCACGCCCATCCCGAACTCTGCTTCGACGAGCACCGCACGTCCGAACTGGTCGCCCGCAAGCTGCTAGGACTGGGGCATCGAGGTGCATCGCGGGCTCGGCCGCACCGGCGTGGTCGGCGTGGTGCGGCGCGGCAAGTCGTCGCGCGCCGTCGGCCTCCGTGCCGACATGGACGCGCTGCCGATCACCGAGGAAAACCGCTTTGCGCACGCGAGCCAGAACCCCGGTCGCATGCACGCCTGCGGCCACGATGGCCACACCGCGATGCTGCTCGGCGCGGCGCAGCACCTGGCCAGCCATGGCCGCTTCGACGGCACCGTTTACCTGGTCTTCCAGCCGGCCGAGGAAGGCGGCGGCGGCGCCCGCCTGATGATCGAGGACGGCCTGTTCGAGCGATTCCCGATGGAGGCCATGTTCGGGGCGCACAACTGGCCCGGCCTGCCGGTGGGACATTTCGCCCTCAAGGCCGGGCCGTCGTTCGCTTCCGCCAACGAGTTCCGCATCGAGATCGTCGGCCGCGGCGCGCACGCCGCGATGCCCCACCTCGGGGTCGACCCGGTGCCGGTGGCCTGCCAGGTCGTACAGGCCTTCCAGACGATCCTGACGCGCAACGTGCACCCGCTGGAGAGCGGCGTGATCTCCGTGACGCAGATCAACGCCGGCGAAACCCACAACGCGATCGCGGACCGCTGCGTGCTGCAGGGCACGGTGCGGGCGTTCTCGGTCGAACTGGTCGACCTGATCGAGCGGCGGATGCGCACGATCGCCGAGTCCACCTGCGCCGCGTTCGACGCCCGCTGCGAGTTCCACTTCAAGCGCGGCTACCCGCCGACGGTGAACCATGACGCGGAGACCGAGTTCGTCCGCCAGGCGCTGGCCGACTTCGCCGGCCCCGACCGCGTGCACGACTTCCAGCCGACCATGGGCGCCGAGGATTTCAGCTATTTCCTGCAGCAGAAGCCCGGCTGCTATTTCCTGATCGGCAATGGCGACGGCGCACATCGCGCGGCCGATCACGGCGGCGGACCCTGCATGCTGCACAACCCGAGCTACGACTTTAACGACGAACTGATCCCGGTCGGGGCGTCGATGTGGACTCGCATCGCGGAGCGCTGGCTGGCCCGGGCGGCGGGCACGACCCCGGCGGCGAAGGCGTGACCGGCGCGGCCGGATCGTCCGGGGTCGCCACCCCGCGCAAGAAGAGTTTCCTGGACACGGTCGAGCGCATCGGCAACCGGCTGCCCGACCCGGTCCTGATCTTCGTCTGGCTGATCGTCGCGGTCATCGCGCTGAGCGCGGTGGGCGCCGCCGCCGGCTGGGTTGCCCTCAATCCGGTGACCAAGGCGACGCTCAATGCCACGAGCCTGCTGTCGAGCGCGAACCTCGAGCGCTTCCTGGTCGAGATGCCGCGGACACTGACCGGCTTTGCACCGCTCGGTTACGTGCTGCTGGTGATGCTCGGCGCGGGCATCGCCGAACGCACCGGCCTGTTCGGCGCGGCGATGCGTTCGGTCGTGCGCATGGCACCGGCCAGGCTGCTGACGCCGATCGTGCTGTTTGCCGGCATCATGGGCAACCAGGCGGCCGATGCGGCGTTCGTGATCCTGCCACCGCTGGCGGCCGCGCTCTATGCCGCGGCGGGACGTCATCCGTTGCTCGGCATCGCGGTCGCCTTTGCCGGCGTCGCCGGCGGATTCTCGGCCAACCTGCTTCCGGGCGGACTCGACGCACTGCTGCTCGGCCTGACGGAACCCGCCGCCCGGCTGCTGGACCCCGACTGGCGCATGAACATCGCCGGCAACTGGTATTTCATCGCCGCGATGGCCGTGGTCTTCATTCCGCTCGGCTGGTGGGTGGCGGAGAAGATCGTCGCGCCGCGGCTCGGACCCTGGACCGGGCCGCTGCAGCCGTCGACCGTGGCGGCCGGCGCCGCTGCCACCGCGACCGCCACCGGGCCCGCAACCGAAGCCAGTCCCCCGGGCATGGCGCCCGGGGCCGCGGGACCCAGCATCAGCACCGCCGACGAGAAGCGCGGCCTGCGTGCAGCCATGATCGCGGCGCGCGGTCGTCGTCGGCCTGTTCGCCGTGCTCGCCTGGCCCGCACTGTGGGCCGGGGTCGCGGGCGGCGCCCCGCTCTACGACGAAAGCGTGGGGCCCAATGGCCGCCTCGAACAGGGCCTGCAGCCGCTGTTCCAGGCGATGGTGGCCGGCTTCTTCCTGCTGTTCCTGGTCGACGGGCATCGCCTACGGCCGCGCCACCGGCGTCAACAAGTCGCACCGCGACGAGATCCGCATGATCAGCGAAGGCATGACCGACATGGCCTACTACATCGTGCTGGCCTTCGTCGCGGCCCACTTCGTGGCGTTGTTCAACTGGTCGAACCTCGGCGGCATCTTTGCGATCAAGGGAGCAGCGGCGCTCGCCTCGACCGGCCTGCCCACGCCCGTGCTGCTGGTCGGCATCGTGCTGCTGGCCGCCACCATCAACCTCGGCGATAGGCTCGGCCAGCGCCAAGTGGGCCATGCTTGCGCCGGTGCTGGTGCCGATGCTGATGCTGCTCAACGTCTCGCCCGAGATGACGACGGCCGCCTTCCGCATGGGCGACAGCGTGACCAATCCGATCACGCCGCTGATGGTGTATTTCCCGCTGGTGCTGACTTTCTGCCAGCGCTGGGATCCGCGCTTCGGCATGGGCGGCCTGATCGCCACGATGCTGCCGTTCTCGCTGACGTTCCTGCTGGCAGGCCTGGTCATGACGTTTGGCTGGGCGGCGCTGGAGTTGCCGCTGGGACCGGGCGCCGAGGTCAGCTACACGATCCCGCTGCCCGTGCCGGCGCCGTGACGAGCAAATGCGCGCCGCGTGGCCACATCAGTCACGCAGCGCCTCGCAGATCTTGCGGACATGAACAAAGTCGGTGCCGCAGCAGCCGCCGAATACATTGATGTGCGGATAAAGCCGCGCGAGTTCGCGGTGCTGGGCGGCCAGTTCGTCGGCATCGCCCTCTTCCAGGTGGCCGAGCTGGCACAGCATCCCATGTGAGAGTGAGGACGCGTTGGCGCGCAGGCCGCGGATCCTGCGCACCCAGTCGCCCTGCTCCAGGGCCGGGCCGAAATCCGTCGGATGCGAGCAGTTGATCATGTAGTACGCCGGGGCCCCATCGGTCGCGGCGTCCACGGTCTCGATGGCTGCACGCAGGGTGTGCGAGCCGTCCACCGTGCAATTCCCGTCGAGCGTGAAGGAAATGACCGAGGGACACTCCGCCGCTTGCCGCGGCCCGGGCGATCCCGACAGCCTCCTCGATCGATTTCAGGGTCAGTGCGGTGACCAGATCGACGCCGGCCCGCTTGAATGTCTCTACCTGCTCCGAGTGGTAATCCTGCGAGGCATCTGCGGTGATCGTGGCATTGATTTCATAGGCGTCGCCGCGGGGCCCGATGCAGCCGCTGTACAGGGTGCTCGCCGGGTCGAGCCCGACTTCCCGCGCGATCTCGCGATAGAACGCGATCGCCTTGTGATTCATTTCGGCCAGTGCATCGCCCGAATAGCCGATCAGTTGCCCCCAGTCGCGACTGGCGCGATAAGTCAGGCTGCAGAACACGTAGCCCGTCTGCTGCTGCCTGGCGAGCAGCGCGAACTCACGGTAGTACTGCCGCAATGCCTCGCGGCCCGCAGGGTCGTCCAGGAACTGGAAGCCGCAGAAGTGCGGCAGCTCGAACCCCTGCTTGTACATCAGCCAGGTCTCGATGCCGCCGTCGGTCAGGAACAGCCGGTCCGTCTGATGGGGCAGAAAGCGAGGTGCCTGCATGTAGCCTCCTCTCCAGAATTTCGGCAACATTGAGGACCGTGCCCGATCCGGGTCGTTCTGGCAATGGCCGTGGCGGGGCGTGAATCGATTGCACCACGGTCCAGATCCAGGGAAGCTTCCATGACACGCAGCCCAGCCATCGTTCCGGTCCTCGTCGCCGCCCTCCTGCTTGCCGCCTGCAGCCGCAAGCCGGCCGACACCACCCCCGTCGCGGCCCCGGCGGCGGCGGCGGACCTCATCATCACCGGCGGCCCGATCGTCACCATGGAGGGCGACCAGCCCACCACCGTCGAAGCGATCGTGGTGGACGACGGCAGGATCACCTTCGTCGGCAGCAAGGCGGACGCGCTCAAGCAGCAGGCCGAAGGCACGGTGCTGAAGGACCTCGGCGGCAGGACGCTGATGCCCGGGTTCATCGACGGTCATGCCCATGCGCCAGCAGTTCGGCATGCAGGCCGTCGGCGCCAACCTGCTCGCCCCGCCCGATGGCACGCGTCAACACCATCGACGATGTCGTCGCCAAGCTGAAGGCGTTCGCGTGCCAGCCCCGACGTCGAAGCTAACCGGCTGGATCTTCGGCATCGGCTATGACGATGCCCTGCTCGGCCGCCACCCGACGCGCGAAGACCTCGACAAGGTTTCGACCACGCGTCCCGGTCATGGCGACACACATCTCGGGCCATTTCGCGGCGGTCAACACGCTCGGCCTGAAGTTGATCGGATACGACGCCAGCACGCCCAACCCCGAGGGCGGCGTCATCCGCCGCGAGGCCGACGGCAAGACCCCGAACGGCGTGCTCGAGGAACTCGCGGCCATGCCCCACATGGTGAAGGTCGCTCGCGCCAACCGACGCAGGCGGGCAAGGACGAATTCCTGAAGCGCGGCCTCGAGATGGCAAAGAGCTACGGCTACACCACGACCAACGAAGGCCGCATGTTCGGCGCCATGCACGCAGACATGGCGGATGCCGCCAAGCGCGGACTCGTCGACATCGATTTCATCGGCTGGATGGACTACACCGGCACGCAGCGAGCTCGACCGCAGCTTCTCGACGGACTTACACCAATCACTACCGCCTCGGCTGGCCTCAAGGTCACGCTCGACGGCTCGCCGCAGGGCCGCACGGCCTGGCGCACCGTTCCCTACCTGCTCCCGCCGGACGGCCAGAAGGCCGGCTACAAGGGCTACCCCGCCATTCCCGACACGAAGCAGGTCGAGGCTTACCTGGACGAGGCATACACCAAGGGCTGGCCGGTCAAGGTGCACGCGAACGGCGATGCCGCCATCGACCAGCTGTTCGAGGCGCTGAAGCCCGTGGTCGCGAAGCACGGCGTCAGGCCGGGCCAGGTGACCCTGATCCATGGCCAGTTCATCCGCCCCGACCAGGTTCAGCAGCTGAAGGCGCTTGGCATCTTCCCGTCGATGTTCCCGATGCACACGTTCTACTGGGGCGACTGGTACAAGCAGATCGTCGGCCCGGAGCAGGCCGCGCAGATTTCGCCGATGCGCTCGATCCTGAACACCGGCCTGCACGCGACCAGCCACACCGACGCGCCGGTGGCGCTGCCCAACCTGATGCAGGTCGTGTGGGCCACGGTGAATCGCACCTCGCGCTCCGGCGACGATCGATCGGCCCCGACGAGCGCGTCACGCCCTACGAAGCGATGAAGATGATCACGCTCTGGGGTGCCGAGCAGTTCGGCGAGCAGGCGACGAAGGGCTCGATCAAGGAAGGCAAGCTCGCCGACCTCGTCGTGCTCTCGGACAATCCGGTCACCATGGACCCGGCGAAGATCAACCAGGTCCAGGTGCTCGAGACGATCAAGGAGGGCAAGACGGTCTGGACCCGCCAGTAACCGTTGCCCTCAACTCACTTGGCGGCGACCGGCTGCGGCGCACGAACCTCGACGGTCACTTTCGGAATGTGACCGCTGAACCTGGACTTCGCCTCCGCACCGATCGCCTCGACGACGGGCGTGCCGAGATCGATGCCGACGTCCGCGGTTTCGTCGGCCGAGAACAGGCCGGCCTGGGTATGCTCGATGCGGCCACTGCCGACCTGTTCGCCGTTGACGTACAGCGTGCCCGTGCCGCCCTTGCCGGGACCGCCGCCATCGCTCGCGAAGTCGAAGCGAATCGTGGCCTTGCCGGGGGCCAGGGGCTTGTTCGACACGATGCTGCTGTGCTGCAGCCCGAGGAAGTTGTAGTCGTAGGCCGGCACCCCGTCCTTGACGTACAGGGACCAGCCGCCGAAGCGGCCGCCCTGCGCAAGAATGGTGCCCGTGCCCCCGTCCGCCGGCACATCAACTTCCGCAGTGATGGTCTTTGACCGGTTCTTCACGTTGATGAAGACCGCTTCCATCATGCCGGTCATGCCTTCGGCCAGCGTCATCGTAGTGCGGCCGGCCATGAGGTCGGGGCGGCCCACCGACGCCGCGTCGAGCCGCTCGAAGACTCGATCGTCCATGGGCAGCACGTGGTACCTGGCGGCTTCCTCCAGGAACACCGCCTGCAACTCTGCCAGCTTCTTCGGATTCTTCGCCGCCAGGTCATTGGCGAGGCTGAAGTCCGAGCGGACGTCAAACAGCTCCCAGGCAGAGTTGTCCTCGAGCGGCCGGCGCGGCTTGGGCTCCCACGGCGCACGGTGGATCGTGCGCGCGTACCAGCCGTCCTGGTAGATGGCACGGTTGCCGGCGATCTCGAAGTACTGCGTGGTGTGGCGCTCCTTCGCCGCGGCGTCATCGAACGAGTACACGAGGCTGGTGCCCGCCATCGGCACCTGCGGCGTTCCGTTGACAACCCTGGGCTCCGGCAGCGCCGCGGCCTGGAGGACGGTCGGCGCGACGTCGATCACGTGACTGAACTGCGTGCGGATGCCGTCCTTCGACTTGATGCCCTTCGGCCAGCTCACGACCATGCCGTTGCGCGTACCGCCGAAGTCCGATGGCACCTGCTTCATCCAGCCAAACGGCGCATTGAGCGCCACCGCCCAGCCTGCGGCCATGTGCGGATAGGTCTCGGGACCGCCCCACTGGTCGATCCGCTTCAGCATGTCCTCCACTTTTTCCTGGACACCGTTGAAGTAGGTGTACTCGTTGAACATGCCGTTCTGCCCGCCCTCGCCGCTGGTGCCGTTGTCGCCGACGATGTAGAACACGAGCGTGTTGTCGCCTTCGCCGACGTCATCGAACGCGGCCAGCATGCGGCCGACTTCGTGATCGGTGTATTCGACGAAAGCGGCGAAGACCTCGGCCTGGCGCGTGAACAGCCGCTTCTCATCGGCCGAAAGCGTCTGCCAGTCCCTGATCGCGGGCGGCTTGGGCGCGAGCCGCGTGCCTTTCGGCACGACACCCATCGCGACCTGCCGCGCCAGGGTCTCCTCGCGGATCTTGTCCCAGCCCTGGTCGAACTTGCCCTGCCACCGCGCGATCCATTCCTTCGGCACGTGATGCGGCGCGTGGGTCGCGCCCGGAGCGAAATAGACGAACGAGGGCTTTCCCGGAGTCAGTGCCTTCTGGTACTTGATCCAGGCGACGGCCTTGTCGGTCATGTCGGTCATGAAGTGATAGTCGGGGTCGTCCGGCAACTCGACCTGGGTGACACCGTCGTAGAGGTATGGCGCCCACTGGTTGGTCTCGCCGCCCAGGAAGCCGTAGAACTTGTCGAAGCCCTGGTGCGTCGGCCAGCGGTCCAACGGACCGGAAATACTGGCTTCCCATGACGGGGTTTCGTGCCACTTGCCGAACGCGGCCGTGCTGTAACCGTTCAGCCGCAGGGTCTCGGCGAGCGGCGCCGTCGAGTTCGGGATCTGCCCGGTCGAACCCGGAAACGCCGTCGCCATCTCGGTGATGAAACCCATGTTGACCGTGTGATGGTTACGGCCGGACTTGAGCGCCGCACGCGTCGGCGAGCACAGCGCCGTGGTGTGGAAATTGGTATAGCGCAGGCCGTCCTGCGCCAGCTGGTCGAGCGACGGAGTGCCGATCGGACCGCCGAATGCGCTGGTCGCGCCGAACCCCAGGTCGTCGATCAGCACGATGACCACATTGGGCGCGCCCGGCGGCGCCTTGACGTCAAACCGGGGTGGCGCCTTGGCGTTGCGCGCGTTCAGCTCGTGGGTGACGGCCCGGTGGGGTTCCGCGATGGGCAGAACGGTGCGGTCCATCGGGGCGTTGCCCGCCTGCCCGAAAGCGTGCGCGCCCGAGAGCAGCGCCAGCACTGCGAATGCGCGGGTTGTCACCACTGCATCTGACATCGATTTCCCCTTGGTTCTGCTGAGCGCGCCCACAACCGTTCGGATGGCGCCGACGGGACGCGGCCGATTATTGCAGCGCTCGATGCCGCGCGCACCGGCATGTGGCGATCGATGGGCGACTAATTGCGACATCACACCCACGAATCGCGTCAAAAGCGCGGCCGCGGATCACCGCCGCAACTGTGCTCGAAACTCACTGGGCGTCCGCCCAGTCCAGCGCGTGAAGGCGCGAGTGAACACCGTCGCATCGCCATATCCGAGCGCTGCCGCGACCCGCGCGATGGGAATGTCCGTGTCGCAGAGCAATTGCCGGGCGATCTCTTCCCGGGTGTCGTCCAGCAGGCGCTGGAAGGTCGTGCCGGTCGCCTGCAGACGCCGGCCCAGGGCTCGCTCGTGCAGTCCGAGGCGACGCGCCACCTCGGCGCGCGAGCATTCCCGGGTCAGCAGCAGCAGGCGGATGGCCCGGCGCACGTCACCATGCATGATCGGATCCCGCCGGGCAATCGCGGTGGAAGCGCTGTCGGCCAGCAAGGTGCGGAGCAGCGGGTCGGCATCGGCGATCGGCTGGGTCAGGCAATGCTCGGGAAACACGATCGCAGCGAGTATCGAATCGAAGCGCAACGGCGCCAGGAAGTAGTCCCGATAGGGGCGGATGTTCGCCGGACGTCTCCTGGGCAGGAGAACGGCATCGGGCCGCCACGCCGGGCCGCAAAGCTGGCGCAGTACGTTCACCATCGCGGCAACCGCCAGGTCGTAAACGTGGTTCGAGTTCTTCAGCCCCGTCACGTGAACGCCATAGCTGAAGGTGACGCTGCCTTCATGGATCGAAACGTTGATCGAACCACCGTTGTCGTGCAGGACGAAATAACCGGCGAGGTCATTGAGCGCGTCGCCGACCGAAGGCGCATTCCGTGCGAGGCGTCCCGCCACGCCGAAGGTCTGGATGTCGATGTACTGTCCCATGAGCAGTCCGAAATGCGCGCACTCGGTTGCGCGCACGCAGAGTCCGATCAGCCGGTCGATATCGGCAAAAGGAGCGCTGCGTTCCGGATTGTCGAGATCCGCGCGGCTCAGTCCGGCCGTCTTCAGGATCGGCTCGCACGCCACGCCGAAGCTCTCCAGGATCGGCGGCAGGCCACGGAACGTAGTCACGTGCGTTCGAGCGGACGGCGCTCGCAACGGCTGCGGGCCGCGGGCCGGTCCGGCATCGCGATTGCGGGGCTTCATGTCGCGAATCATCGGTCGTACGTCACGAACTCTCAAGTAAATTCTTGGGCACGGTCTGGTGGCGCGGCGAGAAGCAAGCAGAATGCAGCAATGGCGAGGTGGCCGGTGCGGTGACCTCGCTCGGTGCGACTACAGCTAAAAATGCCGGGAGGCCAGATGAAAGTCGAGTCCACATCGCGTGGCAACGGGAACATGAGCAGTAGTCTCGTGGCTGCGACGATCGGCGTGGCGTTGCTGGCTGCTGCGCCGTTGCACGCAGCCGAGTGGAAGCACGAGGTGGCACCCTATCTCTGGGGCGCTGCCATCAGCGGCACCACCGCAGTCGGCCCGGTCGAGGCCGATGTCGACGCGAGCTTCAGCGACATCCTCGACAACCTCGAAATGGGATTCATGGGCACGTATCGAGCCTCGCGCGATCGCGTCTCGGTCACGGTGGATGGCATCTACATGGGCCTGGGCGGCGATGGCCGTGGCCCCGCTGGTTTCGTCAAGGCGGATGTCGACCTGGACCAGTCCGCGCTCGAAGTGGACGTCGGCTACGAGATCCTCGAACGGCTCACCGTCTTCGGTGGCCTGCGCTACAACGATCTGTCGGTCGACATCAGGACGACGGGGCCCCTGGGCGTCCAGTCCGACAGCACCGACGAGGACTGGGTCGATCCGGTGATCGGCGCGCACTACACGATCGACTTCGCCGACAAGTGGTCCTTCACGCTGCGTGGAGACATCGGCGGATTCGGCGTCGGGTCCGAATTTGCATGGCAGGGCGTCGGCACGCTGCGCTGGCAGACGTCGGAGCGCATCGGCGTGGTCGGCGCCTATCGCTACATCGACATGGATTACGAGAGCGACGACGGCGGCCGGGACTTCAAGTACGACATGTCCATGTCCGGGCCGGCGCTGGGTGTCGTATTCACATTCTGAAAGAGATGACTCAACCAGGACTCAAGGGGACCTAAGCATGCAGATCTGGACGACGCGCGACGCCAAGCCGGCGCGGGCCCGAAATCAGCCTGGAGGCGCCCTGTGGCGTACCGGCCTCACGGCACTGGCCCTGTTGCTGGCGTCGCCCGCCCCCGCGCAGGCACAGGGGAGCGACGTCGAGCCCGAGGCCGCAAGACTGCTCAAGCGGATGACCGACTATGTCGGCGGCCTGCCGCAGTTCGGAGTGGACACTTCCCAGAGCATCGAACTGGTGCTGGTGTCTGGCCAGAAGATCCAGTTCACGAGCGCCGCACGCCTGGTCGCGCAGCGGCCAGACAAGCTGTTCGCAGAGCGAGTTGGCGACTTCGTCAGCCAGTCATTCTTCTTCGACGGGAAATCGCTGACGCTCTTCAATCCCGACGATGGGTATTTCGCAACGGTCCCGGCACCCGGCACGATCGACGCGATGCTGGACTTCGCCCGTGATTCGCTGGATGTCATCGCCCCGGCCGGCGACCTGATCACGATGGATGCCTATGCAAGGCTGATGGCGGGCACGACCTCGGGCTTCGTCGTGGGCAAGTCGAAGATAGACGGCGTGCGCTGCGACCACCTGGCGTTCCGCGGCGATGGCGTCGACTGGCAGATATGGATCGAAGATGGTGCCCAGGCCTTGCCGCGAAAATACGTCATCTCGACCGTGGACGTCGTTGGGGCGCCGCAATTCGAGGTAACGATGCGGAACTGGACGACCACTCCCGACGTCAGTCCGAAGCGGTTCCACTTCACCCCACCGCCAGGGGCGACCGAAGTCAAGTTCCTCCCGGTTTCGATGTCAGGAGCAGGCCAATGACCCGCCTACACAAGATGACGGCCTTGACCGCAACGGCAGCCCTCGCCTTCTGTGCCGATCTCGCACCCGACGCGGCAACCGGATTCCGCTTCATGGCGGAGGCGCAGGCCGTGGTCGGCGCGCCGCTCACGCCGGTGAGTGTCGCGGGCGTCGCCCGTCGAACGGCGTACCGCACAGCGGCGGTGACCACCACGGCTGCGGCCAGCCAGTCCAGTGCGCAGGCGGCCACCGCCCAGCAGCAGGCCGCCACGGCTCAGCAGCAGTCGGCGACGGCGCAACAGCAGTCCGCAACGGCACAACAGCAGGCCGCGGCGGCGCAGCAACAGGCAGCGGCCGCTCAACAGCCGCAGGCCGCTGCGCCACAGGCGGCGGCCACTGCGCCAGGCAAGGCACTGCCGATAGGCACCGTGGTTGCCACCCTGCCGGCCGGCTGCACGCAGACCACCTCCGGCGGCGTCCAGTACTCGAAGTGCGGCGACAACTATTACCGTGCTGCCTTCCAGGGCAACAATCTCGTGTACGTCACCGCGCAACCGTGATGCAACAGGACAACAGGATGCACATCAACCGGAGCATCAGCACAAGCGGCAGGGCCTCGGCAGTTGCGATCTGCTCGGCTGTCGCTCTCCTGGTCCTGGGCCCGGGCGCCCGGGCCCAGGCGCAGGAAGGCGACGCAAAATCGATCCTCAAGGCGACCGCGGACTACGTGAGCAGCCAGCAGACGATCGAACTCAAGTTCGACAGCGACATCGAAGTCGTCACGCCGGAGCTGGAGAAAATCCAGTTCACCAATTCCGGCGAGGTGCTGCTGAGTCGCCCTGACAAGTTGCGCGCGCACCGTGTGGGCGGTTATGCCGACGTCGCGCTGTTCTTCGATGGCAAGACAGCGAGCATCTATGGCAAGAATCTCAATGCCTATGCGCAGTTCGAGGTTCCAGGCAGCGTAGACAACCTGATCGAGGCGATGCGGGCGGGCCATGGAGTCGCGTTGCCGGGCGCCGACCTGCTGCTGTCCCGCCCCTATGACGCATTGGTGGCCGACGTCATCGAGGCCAAGCACCTGGGCCGCGGCGTCATCGACGGGGTGCAATGCGAGCACCTCGCCTTCCGCAACTTCGATACGGACTGGCAGCTCTGGGTGGAGGTCGGCGACAAGCCAGTGCCACGCAAGCTCGTGATCACGAGCAAGACAATCAACAGCGCCCCGCAGTACACCTTCCGGGTCAAGAGCTGGAAGACCGGGTCTGCACCCGCGCCGGCCGCATTCAAGTTCGTTCCGCCCGCTGGGGCGGAGAAGCTGGATCCAGGGGCTCTGATCGAACTGGACGAACTGCCGCCGGAAGCTCCGGCAGGAGAAAGCAAATGATCACGCGCAGGCAACTGTTCACCCTGGGTGCAGCCGCTGCACTGTGGCTCTGCAACGGCCAGGTCTCACCAACCCACGCGACTTACATCGCCACGGCGTCGGCTGTCGTAGGCGCGCCGGTCACACCGGTCAGCTATGCCGGTGTGGCCAGGCGTTCCACCGTCGGCGTGGGCGCTCCCGGCGTGGGGGCCACGCCTGCTCCCGGAGTTGGGGCCCCGGGCGTGGGTGCGACGCCTGGCGTCGGAGTCGGGGCACCCGGCGTGGGAGCCACGCCCGTACCGGGGGTCGGCACACCGGCCAACCGCGGTGGGCCGGTAAACAGGGTCGGCGTTCGCTGAGAGACACGCCGAGGCGCGCTCTGCGGATAGCAGCCCGCGCGGCGCGACCCCGGCACTTCAATCAGACCGCTGCGGGCAGCGAGAGCACCGGCGAGAACCCGCCACCTTCGGTGCGGAAATTGGTCGTCTGCCCGCGGTAGAGTCGCGCCGCGCGCAGCCACGTCTCCCCATGCAGCGCGAAGTTGCGGATGTCCACGCGCAGGTCCAGCTCCTCCCCCTCCACGGTGCAGACGCGACGAAACGAGGTCGGTGCGATCGCCTGGGCGACGTAAGGATTGGCGCGGATGTGCTCGAACGCGGCCCTGGTGAGCTTGTCGCCGCGGTAGGCGGCCTTTCCCGCGTAGCCGTCCACCGGCTTGAAGAACAGGGTCTTGCGCCGTGCCCACAGATCGTCCGCCGCTTCGGGCTCGACGATCTCCGTCGGCGGGATGGCCGCGACGACCGTCGCCCGCTCCGCAGCGTCGAGCCCCGCCTGGGCGAGCAGATTTTCGTCACGCAGCCACGCGAGCAGGCGCTTGTCGGCCCAGCGGGCATGCGCGGCCGGGTGCGGCATGATGACGGCGAGGCCGCGCAGATAGGCGTCGCGCAACGCCGTGTGACGCTCTTCGGCGAAGTAGAAGTCGGTGAGCCGGTTGTAGACGAGATCGATCCGCTCGCCACCGAGCCGCAGGGAATCCTCGCTCGTCGCGAGCTCGGCCGGATCGGCGATCAGCACGCGCCATCCTGCGCGCTCGAACAGCCTTCGATACAGCAGGAACTCCGGGTACAGGTACTGCCCCTGCGGGTCGTCATCGACGATCGCGATGGTGCCGAGCGGCAAGTCGCCCCGGGCACGGGTCCATTCCTCGCGGAAGCCGTCGACGATGCGCGTGCCCAGCCGGGCAAGATCGATGGTTGCCGCCGCAAGCTGCCGCAGCGGTGCCGTCAGGCAGTCACAGCTCGACGTGGCCGCCTGCGCCAGTTCATGACTCACCAGCAGCCCGCCCGGGTTGGTGTTGATCTCGATGAGCTGCGGAGTCGCACCGCCCAGGTGGAAGTCGAACCCAAGGACGCCACCGGAGCCGGGCTGGCCTGCGCGGGCGATCGCGGGCGCAGACGTCGCGACCACGGCCCCGAATGCATCGCTCTCGAGCGCCCGGGTGATCAGGCGGACGGCCCGGTCCATGGCGGCTGCATCGGCCGCACCGACAAAAACCACGCTGCCCGAGACGAGACCTTCGCGAGTCTCGAGCAGGTCGGCATCCGTCGCCGAGCTGGGCACGGAGCTGGCTCCGCAGCTTGTCGCGGTCGACCCAGATGCACTGGCAGGCCTCGTTCAGCTGCGCGGCCAGGCGCCGCGGGCTGTTCGACCACCTCGCGCATCACGTCGTCCGCTCGTACCAGCCCTTGGTCGAGTTCACGACGCGAACCACGAGCAACATCACCGGCACTTCGATCAGCACGCCCACGACGGTGGCGAGCGCGGCGCCCGATTCGAACCCGAACAGGCTGATGGCCGCGGCCACGGCCAGCTCGAAGAAGTTCGAGGCGCCGATCAGTGCCGACGGACAGGCGATGCTGTGCTTCTCGCCGAGCGCGCGGTTGAGCAGGTAGGCGAGCGAGGAGTTGAAGAACACCTGGATCAGGATCGGCACGGCGAGCAGCGCGATCACCAGCGGCTGGTCGATGATCGCCTCGCCCTGGAAGGCGAACAGCAGCACCAGCGTCAGCAGCAGCGCGGCGATCGACCACGGGCCGATCTTCGCGATCGCCGCATCGAAGGCGCCCTGGCCCTTTTTCAGCAGCGAGCGGCGCCACCACTTGCGCCAGGATCACCGGGATCACGATGTACAGCACGACCGACGTGATCAGCGTGTCCCACGGCACGGTGATCGCCGCGATGCCGAGCAGGAACCCGACGATCGGCGCGAACGCGACGACCATGATGGAGTCGTTCAGCGCGACCTGCGTCAGCGTGAACATCGGGTCGCCGTTGGTCAGCCGGCTCCAGACGAACACCATGGCGGTGCACGGCGCCGCGGCCAGCAGGATCAGCCCGGCGATGTAGCTGTCGATCTGCCCGGCGGGCAGCCACGGCGCGAACAGGTGCCGCACGAAGATCCACGCCAGCAACGCCATCGAGAACGGCTTCACCAGCCAGTTCACGAACAGCGTGACGCCGATGCCGCGGACGTGCTGGCGGACCTCGTGCAGCGCCGAGAAGTCCACCTTGACCAGCATCGGGATGATCATCACCCAGATCAGCAGCCCCACCGGCATGTTGACCCTGGCGACTTCCATCCGGCCGATCGCCTGGAATGCGTCCGGGAAACACCTGGCCGACGCCGATGCCGACCAGGATGCAGATGAAGACCCAGAGCGTCAGGTAACGCTCGAAGACGCGTCATCGGGGCACCGGCAGCCCGCTTGCGCCGTGACTTCACATTGGGCCGACATGTACTGCTCCTCACGTGACGCGGTGCCGATGCGGTCCATCTCCGCCTTCAGCCTCGCGCGGTCGCTCCTCAGTTGGTCCAGCGGCAGCGCCAGGAATGCCTCGATCCGATTTCGCAGCGTCCGGTACGCGGCGATGAAGGCGGCGTCGATCTGCGCGTCCGTGCCGGTCGCATGGGCCGGATCGTCCACGCCCCAGTGCGTGCGCAGCACCGGCCCGAGATACGCCGGGCAGGTCTCGCCGGCGGCGCTCGAGCACACCGTGATCACGATGTCGGGCGTCTCGGGCAGGTTCGTCCCACGACTTGCTGCAGTAGCCCTCGGTCGAGATCCCCTGCGGTGCCAGCAAGGCGAGGGAGCGCGGATGGACCGTGCCGGTGGGTTTGCTGCCCGCGCTCATCGCGCGCCAGCCCGTCGGGGCGAGGTGATTGAAAGTCGCCTCGGCCAGGATCGACCGGCAGGAGTTGCCGGTGCACAGGAACAGCACGTTGAAGGTCCGATTCTGGTCGCTCACGCGGATTTCCTCTTGCGTTCGATCGTGTTGTTCGGCGCGCAGACCGGGGCGCACACGGCGCCCTGGCTGCAGCAGTTCTCGGTCAGGTAGCCCACCAGGTCGTTCATGCGCTCGAAATGCGCGCTGTAGTAGATGAACCGCCCGTCCTTGCGGGCCGTCACCAGGCCCGCCTGCGCGAGTTCCTTCAGGTGGAAGGACAGGCTGGGGCCGGCGATCTTGAGCCGCTCGCCGATCTCGCCGGCGGCGTAGCCCTCCGGCCCCGCTTGACCAGCAGGCGATAGATGGCGAGCCGCGAGTCCTGGGCGAGCGCCGCGAGTGCGGTGATGACGTCCTGTTGTTTCATCGTTTCATATATATTGAATTGTCTGCAGCGTCAACGAGTGGTAACCGGGCGTCCGCACGTGCTGCGGGGCCCGGGCGGCCATCCTTCAAGCAGTACGATGCGGCGGTTCCGCTACGGCACCAACTGCGGTGCGAACAGGGCAGCCTCCTGAATGAACCACTTTGGAATGCCGCGATGGCGGGTTCGTCCACACGGGACTCAGGCACGAACAGGTAGTACTGCAGGTCCAGCTC
>CAVUVH010000016.1:0-5927 GCA_963744735.1 uncultured Gammaproteobacteria bacterium | reverse complement strand
GTGGCCTCGCCCAGTTCCCGAAAGTGGTGCCCGTACTGGGTGGGGTCGTGGAGGGCGTGTTCGATGCCGTGGTGTGCCGGATGGTCGGCCCAACCGCGAAGAAGCTGTTCGCGCCCGTCGCCAACCAGGACTAGGACGACTCCAGCAGATGGCCGTCGCTTGCGCTTCCCGTCACTGGCCATCGGGTGGCGTCTGCGACTGCTCGTCGCGCCGAGGCGACAGCCCGTACGGCCGCACCAGCGCCCAGACGTGGGCCGGCACCATGTTCTTCAGCCGCCGCGGCTCCTCGCGGCGCAGGTGCAGCACGGTCTCGACCGCCTTCATCTCGACCCGCGCGCGGGCGAATTCCAGGCCCGCGCGGGCCGATGCGCGGCATCAGCCAGCCCACGATCGGCCGCAGCCAGTTCGGCATGCGGCGCAGCGGCAGGCCGCCGGCGGCGCGCTCGGTGTTCGCCAGGAAGCCCTTCACCGGCCGCTGCGCGCTTGCCGGCGCTGCCGGGCGTCGCGACGCGACCTCGTCGCCGAGCAGCGCCAGCAGTTCCTCGCCGCGCTCGTTGCGCACCAGCAGCCATTGCTCGCCCTGGCCGCCCATGTAGCCGACGGTGATGTCGGCCAGCACGTTGGTGTAGTCGACGCAGGTGCGGCAGGTGAGCGGGAAGAATCCGGCGGCAGCTTGCGAGATCGGCAGCTGCAGGAACGGGATCTCCTGCACCCGGCCGTCGTCGAAGCGCAGCTCGACGTGATAGTCGGCGCGGAATTCCAGATAGGTGATGGTCGCCGGGCCGGTCGACAGCAGGGCGAGGAATTCGTGGAAGTTCTCGGTCGTGGTGTTGTCGGAGCAGGGCGTGCCGATGACGTAGAGCGCTCGAAGCCCAGCTCTCGTCTCCAGCGCGCGCAGCGCATAGACCTGGCAGGGGATGCCGATGACGGCGAGGCGCTTGATAGCCGCGCGCGCGCGCCGGCTCCAGCAGCGCCAGCAGCGGCGCGTAGCCCATGCGCATGCCGCGGCACTGCGCCATGCCCTCGGCGTCGGTCACCAGCACCGGCACCGGCCGCCAGCGGTCGTCCGGGTCGGGCGCCATGGTCAGCACGGCGTCGACCGCGCCGGTCTCCAGCAGCCGCTCGGCGAGGCGCGTGGTGATGCCGGTCCATTGCGCGCCGTCGCGCGGCGGCTCCAGCGCGGCGCGCAGCATGCGGCGGAACGGGCCGAAATGCACCTCGTCCGGCCGCGCCGGATCGCGCGCGCGGCCGTGCACCTGCGCCTCCAGCGCCGGCGTAGTCCGGCTTGATGAACTGGCAGGCGCGCCCGCAGGCCTTGGGTTCGCTGCTGCGCGAGATGCCGCAATCGGTGCACAGCTCGCGCGGCGCGGCCTACGCCAGTGGCGGCAGGCTCAGCGACGGTTCGGTCGCCACTCAGGTGTACGCCCGGTACTTCTCCAGGTACCGCACCGGCTTCGACAGCGCATCACGCCGGAACGGGTCGCCGAGCTCCTGCGTCAGCATCATCTCGAGCACGGTGCACTTGCCGGCGGCCTGCGCTGCGACCGATGTCTGCAGCGCGGGGCCGACGTCCGCCAGCCGGTCGACCGTGATGCCCTCGCAGCCGAAGGCGCGGGCCACGGCCGCCCAGCTCGGGCTGTCGAGGTTCACCGCGTTGAAGCGCCGCGAGTAGAAGTCGACGTGGTTCTTCTTCTCCGCGCCCCACTGGCCGTTGTTGAACACGACGACCGTGACGCCGATCTTCTCGCGCACGCAGGTCAGCAGTTCGTTGAAGCTGATGCCCCAGGCGCCGTCACCGACGTAGGCGATCGCGGGTCGATCCGGCGCCGCGACCTTGGCGCCGCAGGCCACCGGGAAGGCGTAGCCGCAGTTGCCGAAGCTCATCGCCGCAAACATCGAGCGCGGCTGCTCGAAGCGCAGGTACGAATTGGCGACCGAGCAGACGTTGCCGATGTCCGTGGACACCATTGCGTGCTGCGGCATGGCCTTCTCCAACTCGCGCAGCATCTGGCGCGGGTGCATGTGCCTGGACCCCTGCGCCACCTCCAGCGAAAACGGATCGCGCTCGTGTGTCCACGCGCCGAGTTCGGCCTCCCACGCCGCTTTCACCTCGGCAATCCGTTGCCCGCGCCCGTTCCTGCTGGCATCGGCCGCGAGCGGCCTGCCCTGCAGGCGCTCGAGCAGCGCCAGCGCAGTCGACTGCGCGTCGCCGTGGATGCCGACCGAGATCGGCTTCACCAGGCCCAGCATCCTTGGATCCACATCGACCTGGATGATCTTCGCGCTCGCCGGCCAGTAGTCGAGGCCGTGCTGCGGCAGCGTGCCGAACGGCCCGAGCCGCGTGCCGAGCGCCAGCACGACGTCCGCCTGCGAGATCAGTGTCATCGCCGCCTTCGAGCCCTGGTAACCGAGCGGCCCGCACCAGAGTTCGTGCGAGGCGGGGAAAGAGTCGTTGTGCAGGTAGCTGTTGCAGACCGGTGCATGCAGCCGCTCGGCCAGCTGCACGGCCGCTTGCGTGCCCTCGGCCAGGATCACGCCGCCGCCGGCGAGGATGACGGGGAACTGCGCGGCCGCCAGCAGTTCCGCCGCGGCGTCCAGCGCCCGCGGATCACCGGGTCCGCGGCCGATGCGCAACGGCGGCGCAATGACCGCGCTGCACTCGCCATAGAAATAGTCGCGCGGGATGTTGAGCTGCGCCGGACCCATCTCCAGCATCGCGCGATCGAAGCAGCGGCCGGCGATCTCGGCCATGCGCTTCGGGTTGTTGACGTGGCCCTGGTAGCGGGTGATCTTCGAGAAGATCGGCAGCTGCTCGGTTTCCTGGAAGCCGCCGAGGCCCAGCGTCATCGAGCCGGTTTCCGGCGTGATGAACACGACCGGCGAATGCGCCCAGTACGCCGCGGCGATGGCAGTGACGAAATTGGTGATGCCCGGGCCGTTCTGTGCAATGCACACGCCATGGCGGCCTGAGGCGCGCGCATAGCCGTCCGCCATGTGCGCCGCGCCCTGCTCGTGCGCCACGGGAATGAAGCGGATACCCGCAGCCGGGAAGATGTCGAGCGCGTCCATGTAGGCGGAGCCGACGATGCCGAACACGTCGGTGACGCCGTTCGCGACCAGTGTCTCGACCAGGGCTTCGGACGGGGTCATGCGCTGCGGAACGAGGGTGGCGCTCAAGGTCGGTCTCCTGTCGGTCCCGGCGACCGTGCGGGTCGCCTGTCTGCCACGCATTTTGCGCCGGCCGTACGCGGCCGTCGTCGGTACTGCGGCAAAAAAAGAGGCGGCCCCGTGGCCGCCTCTGCTCGACTATGCCCGGCGTGCCGTGGTCAGGGAGTGTCTGCCGCCATCTCGGCCGTCACTTCCGGCGGGACGATTGCCGTCCAGGACGAATCCGGGTCGAAGGACTTGATGCCCTCGACCAGGGTCGCCGTGTCCTCGCCCAGGTCCTTCTGGAAGACCACGCCGTCCGCATTGACGATGAAGGTCATGACGCCGCTCGAGCCATAGTCCGCCGGCCAGGCGATGCCGGCGAAGCCCTCGGTCAGCAGGCCGTCCTTGAAGTACTCGCGCGCGCCGCCGTTGGCATTCGGGCCCTGCGCGTACAGCAGGCGGTAGTAGTAGCCGTGGTAAGGAGTGCGGCCCTCGCCCCGCGCGTAGCCCTCGGCGGCTGCCGAGGCGACGAACGGACCCGCCGGGCTCGGCGTTTCGCCTTCCTCGGTCGGCCAATACAGGCCATTGTGCAGGCCTTCATCGCTGATCAGCTTGAGCGCGTAGATGCCCGCAGGATCGCCGTCGCGCCCTTCCGATGCGTACTGGACCTGCGCGTTGACAAAGCCGTACATCACGTCGATCGCGCCCAGTTCGTTCTCGCCCACTCGCCGGTAGATCAGTTCGTCCACGCCGGCTTCGCCGTCAAACATCCACTTGCCGTCTTTCTTGACGATCGGGATCGGCAGCGGCCAGTCGTTCGGGCCGACCACCAATGTCGCCTTGTCACCTTCCAGCGCGATTGAATTCTTCGCGGCATAGGCCGCGAGGAAATCCGACCGGTCGTCCTTGTCGGCCACGGCGTCGCCCGAGGACAGCAGCTCCTCGGATCCCGGGCCCAGCAGTTTCGCTGCCGCGCCGACGTCGTCTGCCTGGAATGCGGCCACCAGCGCTTTCGCGGCGTCTTCCGGCGTTGCAAAGCCCGTGCCTTCGTCCTTCTTGCCGGCGCAGCCGGCGGTCAGCAGCGCGAACGCCACCAGTGAAACCGCGGTGCGTGCGCGTGTCATCCTGAATTCGATGTTGTTCATGTTCGTGCTCCTCGCGTCAGCGCGCCTTCTTCTTGTTACCGCCACCACTGCCCTTGCTGTGGGCGCCCTGCGGCATGCTCTGCTTGCCGCGCTGGCTGGAGGCCTGAGCACTCTTGCCACCACGGTTCGCACCGGAGACGGCCGTGGGCTTGCTGGGGCGGGGCTGTGCGCTGGGTGATGGACGGTTGGAGGGCATCGGTTTGGCCGACGGACGTTGCGCGCTGCCGCCACCGTAGCCGCGATCGCCGCTCGGCATGTTCTGCGGCTTCGAGACCGGCTTTGCCGCTGGCTTAGCCGAGGGCCTGGCGGCTGGCTTCGCCGCGGGTTTCGGCATGCTCTGTGGCGCAGGGCGGCTCGCCTTGTCCTTGCCTGCGTAGGAACCCTGCACCTTGGGCTGCGGCCTGTCCTTTGCGCTCGAGGGACGCGCGTTGGTGGCGGGCTTCGAATAGCCAGGCGTTGCGGCATTGATCCGATCCTGGGGGCTTTTTGCGGACGCTGCGCGCTTGTCCTTGCCGGCGTAGGTCGACTGGCCCTTCCAGTTGGCGGCCGTGGCGTTCGGCGCCGGACGCTTGACGTCCGCCGGCATCGGCCGCGGCTGGCGCTGGTTCAGCTGCTGCAGCTCGGGCCGGTTCGGCCGCGCCGCCGTGATCGGGCTCGAGACATTGCGTGGCTGCTTGTAGTTGCCGCCGCCGAGCTGCGCCGAGCCCGGCCCTCCGTTCGGGTAACGATCCCAGTAACCGCCGCCGCCACCGCCCGGATTGGTGATGATGATGTTGCCGTTGTTCTGGAAACCGTTGTTGTAGTTCGGCGGGCGGTTGTAGCCGCTGCTCGGGTAATAGCCGCCGCCGTACGAAGGCCGATAGGGATACGGCGGGTAATACGGCATGCCGCCGTAGCCATAGTTCGGGTAGTAATAGTCGTTCCGATAGTCGTCGTCATCATCTCGAAGATTTCGCTCACCAGGATGCCGGCGCCAAAGCCAGCAGGCCGGTCGTGACCATGTTGCCGGTGCTGTACTTGGTCTTGTCCTCGACCGGCGTCACTGTGGTCGTGGTCGCAACTGCGGCCGGCGCGGGCGCATAGACCGCCTGTGGATCGTACGTCGGCACGTACACGACCTCGGGCTTCGGCGGCTTCAGCACCACGACTTCCTGGCCTTCCTGCACGGTCCGTTCAACCGTCATCGCTTCTGACGACTGCAGGTTGCCGACGTCGATGGCCTGCTTGCGCAACCGCTGCACGGCGTCGAGCACGCCGGCCTGGTCAGCCACGAATGCCTGGCCCACTTCCGTCGTCCAGCCCATCTCGCGTGCACATCAGGTCGACGGTCTGCGGAAACGGACCAGCGCGCGAATCGGCGGCGTAAAGCCGACCTGCGCGGCGGCATGTCCAACGCACTGCGCTCGAGGCTCTCGTTGGCGATGAGCCAGTTGCCGGCGTCGAGGACTTCCTGCGGATTGGTCGAGGCGATCAGCACCTGCGACAAGACCGGATCGGGATACAGCGCGATGGGCGCGACAGGTCTTCGAGCGCCTCGGGCGTCCAGCTCTGGGCGGCTACTTCCGCCGCCGTGACCGGCGCCGGAGCTGCGGCCGGCGGTGCGGCCGGTGCTGCGGGGTGGTGGCCGCGGGT
>CAVUVH010000015.1:0-22427 GCA_963744735.1 uncultured Gammaproteobacteria bacterium | reverse complement strand
TACACCCTGGCCGCTCCGTGTCGAACGCCGCAGCTCGAGCGCAGGCACGAGGCGGCACCGCGGATTCTGCTGCTGTGCTGGCACCATCGCCGAGTGCCCGCTCGAGCAAGGATCGCCGTTGATCGCGCGGTTCGTCCGCGCGATCAACGAAGCGCGTGAGACCCGGACCGGCCAAGGTGTACGGACGGCCGCGGGAGCGGAGAGGACCCTCACCCGGCCTGACGGCCCCGACCTCTCCCGCAAGCGGGAGAGGTGTAGAAGGTCAGAGCTCGTCCAGGCCGAGTTCCTTCAGCTTGCGCGTGAGCGTGTTGCGGCCCCAGCCGAGCAGCTTGGCCGCCTCCTGCCGTCCGCCGCGCGTGGCCTTGAGCGCTTCGCGCAGCAGCGTGCGCTCGAATTCCGGCATCGCGTCGTCGAGCAGCGGCGCGCCACCCGTCGCGAGCCGCGCCTGCGCCCAGCTCGCCAGTGCCTGCGACCAGTCGTAGCCGTTGGCACCGGCAGGACTCGCGCCGCCGCCGCCGAGATCGGCCGGAATGTCGCTGGCCTTGATCTCCCGGCCCGCGGCCAGCACCGTCAGCCGGCGGCAGGCATTGACCAGCTGCCGCACGTTGCCCGGCCAGTCGAACGCCGCGAGCGCGAGCGCCGCGTCTTCCGACAGCACCTTCGGCGCGACGCCGAGTTCGATCGCCGCGACATCGAGGTAATGCTGCAGCAGCTCCGGGATGTCCTCGCGCCGGTGGCGCAGCGGCGGCACCTCGATGCGGATCACGTTGAGCCGGTGCAGCAGGTCCTCGCGGAACAGCTGATCGCGCACGCGCGCCTCGAGGTCCTGGTGCGTGGCCGCGATCACGCGCACGTCGACCTTGACCGGCAACTGGCCGCCGACGCGATAGAACTCGCCCTCGGCCAGCACGCGCAGCAACCGTGTCTGCAGCTGCGGCGACATGTCGCCGATCTCGTCCAGGAACAGCGTCCCGCCGTCGGCCTGCTCGAAACGGCCGCGGCGCAGTTCGCTGGCGCCCGTGAAGGCGCCCTTCTCGTGCCCGAACAGCTCGGACTCGAGCAGGTCCGCGGTGAACGCCGAGGTGTTCAGCGCGATGAACGGCTTGGTCGCGCGCGGACTGTGCCGGTGCAGCGCGCGGGCGACGAGTTCCTTGCCCGTGCCGGACTCGCCGGTGATCAGCACCGTCATGCTCGAGCGCGACAGGCGCCCGATCGCGCGGAACATCTCCTGCATCGCCGGCGCATGGCCGAGCATTTCCGGAATGCGGCGGGATTCCGACGCGGATTCCTCGGACCGGTGCTGCTGCGTGGCGGCACGCCGCACCAGCTCGACCGCCTGGTCGATGTCGAAGGGCTTCGGCAGGTACTCGAACGCACCGCCCTTGTAGGCCGCCACCGCGCTGTCCAGGTCGGAGTGGGCCGTCATCACGATCACGGGCAGCCTGGGCCTGCGGGTGCGGACTTCGTCCAGCAGGTCGAGGCCGCTGCGACCCGGCATGCGCACGTCGGTCACCAGCACGTCGGGCTCGCCCTTGCGCAGCGCCGCCAGCGCGGCGTCGGCGTCCTCGAACGCGCGCGGCGTCATGCCCGCCTGCTTCAGGGCGCGCTCGAGCACCCAGCGGATGGAGGCATCGTCATCGACGATCCAGACCTCAAGTGCCGGCGTTTGGTTCATTGGTGTCGAAAGGCAGCAGGATCGTGAAGACAGTGCGACCGGGGCGACTGTCGAATTCGATCAGGCCGTCGTGACGGCCGATCAGGTCTTGCGCGACCGCGAGTCCAAGCCCGGTGCCGGTCTTGCGGCCGGTCACCAGCGGATAGAACACCGTGTCCTTCAGCTCGGCCGGCACGCCGGGACCGTCGTCCTCGACCTGGATGCCGACGACGACGCGGTAGCGGCGGCTGCCGATGCTCGCGTTGGTCAGCGCGCGCGTGCGCAGCACGACCCGGCCGTGGTCACCGACGGCCTGGATGGCATTGCGGCCAAGGTTCAGCAGCGCCTGGATGATCTGGTTGCGATCGAGGCGCAGGCGCGGCAGGCTCGGGTCGTAGTCGCGCTCGATCTGCACGCCGGTCGGCGCCTCGGCCGCGAGCAGGTGGCCGACGTGCTGCACGATCTCGTGGATGTTGACGGACTCCTTGCGCGGCGGCTGCCCTGGACCGAGCAGCGAGTCGACCAGCGCCACCAGCCGGTCGGCCTCGGCGATGATCACCGTCGTGTACTCGTGCAGCGCCGCGTCCTTGAGCTGGCGCTCGAGCAGCTGCGCCGCGCCGCGCAGGCCGCCCAGCGGGTTCTTGATCTCGTGCGCCAGCTGGCGAACCATCGCGCGGCTGCCGCCCAGTTGCGTCAGCAGGTTGTTCTCGCGCGTGATGCGCTGGTGGTGCGTGGTGTCCGCCAGTTCGACCAGCACGCCGCCGGCGCGGCCGGCCGGGTCGAACGGCGTCACGGTCACGTCGAGCACGCGGGGCGGCGCGCCGGGTCCGGCCTCGAACGGAATCTCGCGCCGCGAGTACTGCGCGCCGGCAGCGCGCGCGCGGCTGATCACGCCTTCCAGTTCGATGTTGACCTTGAGCAGGTCGCGCACCGCACGGCCCATGGCCTGGTTGCGGCTCACGCCGAACAGGTCTTCCGCCGGTTCGTTCAGGTGGACGACCGCGCCATCCTCGTCCAGCCAGACGATCGAGGTGGCAATGCCATCGAGCAGGCTGGTCAGTTCGGCCGGGGTGGGCCGGTTGATCGAGCGCAGTTCAGCGGCCACGTCACGCCCTCCGCAAAGGGCGCGCCGCGCGCGCGATCAGGGACCCCTGGGCGGCCTGGCCGGCGGCGGCTTGGGCGGGGCCGGCCGCTGGGCCGGGCCCTGATTGCGTCGGATTGTCGATCGCGCTCGTCTGCTGCATGTGGAACACGACCGGCGCGCTGCGGATCCGTTCGTTGCCGCGGCCATCGACGATCACGCTGATGAGCGAATGCGCGCCGCGATTGAGACCCGTGAGCCGGTGCTCGAGCGCGTTCTCGCCCTCCAGCTGGGTGCCGTCGAGATAGGTCAGCAGCCGGTCGCCCTGGGCAAGCGGCGGGTCCGAGCGCAGGCGGACGTTGACCTCCGCATCCGCGCCGAAGAACGCCTCGTCGTTGGCTGGCTGCCAGATCTCGAGGCTCGAATACTGCACCGCCGGCCGGCGGTGCCGGCCGCGTCACGGTGGCCGCGGCGGCCGAGGACGGCGCAGCCGCGGTCGGGTTCGCCCCCGAAAGCACGATCTTGCGTGCGCCCGGCACGGGCTGGTCGGAGAAGTGGGTGACCCCGTTCTCGTCCCGCCACTGCCAGACCTCGCGACGCATCGTCGTGGATTGCGCCAGGCTCGCCGTCGCGAGCAGGCACCCGAGAATCAGCACGCTGGTTTTCATGGGGCGAGAGCATAGCCACTGGCGTTCCCGCTGACAAAGCGACCCCGGCAATTCCGGGATGCGCGTCAAGGAGGGGGGGTCGCCGGGCGGCGGTCAGGCCGCCCGGCGGGTTTCCCGGTGCCGGCGTCAGACGCTGTAGTAGAGCTCCAGCTCCACCGGGTGCGTCGACATCCGCAGCTTGGTGACTTCCTGCATCTTCAGGGCGATGTAGGCGTCAATGACGTCGTCGGTGAACACGCCACCCTCCTTGAGGAAGGCGCGGTCCTTGTCGAGCGCCTCGAGCGCCATGTCGAGCGAATGGCAGACCGTCGGGATGTTCTTCGCTTCCTCGGGCTCGAGGTCGTAGAGGTCCTTGTCGGCCGGGTCGCCCGGATGGATCTTGTTCTTCACGCCGTCGATGCCGGCCATCAGCATCGCCGCGAAGCACAGGTACGGGTTGGCCGTGCTGTCCGGGAAGCGGACCTCGATGCGGCGGCCCTTCGGGTTGATGACGTGCGGGATGCGGATCGACGCCGAGCGGTTGCGCGCGGAGTAGGCGAGCATGACCGGCGCCTCGAAGCCCGGCACCAGCCGCTTGTAGCTGTTGGTGCTGGCGTTGCAGATCGCGTTCAGCGCCTTGGCGTGCTTGATGATGCCGCCGATGTAGTAGATGGCGATCTCGGACAGGCCGCCGTACTTGTCGCCGGCGAAGATGTTCTTGCCGTCCTTCGACAACGACTGGTTGACGTGCATGCCGTTGCCGTTGTCGCCGACGATCGGCTTCGGCATGAAGGTGGCCGTCTTGCCGTAGGCCGCGGCCACGTTGTGGATCGCGTACTTGAGGATCTGCACCTCGTCGGCCTTCTTCACCAGCGTGTTCGAGGACACGTTGATCTCGGCCTGGCCGCCGGTGGCGACCTCGGCGTGGTGCACTTCGACCTCGAGGCCCAGCTGCTCCATCGCGCCGCACATCGCGGTGCGCAGGTCCTGGTAGGTGTCGACCGGCGGCACCGGGAAGTAGCCGCCCTTGATGCCCGGGCGGTGCCCGAGGTTGCCGCCGTCGAGTTCGGCGCCGGAATTCCACGCGCCCTGCGCGGAATCGACTTCATAGAAGCAGCCGTTCATCGAGTTGCCGTGGCGCACGGTGTCGAAAATGAAGAACTCGTTCTCCGGTCCCCAGCGCGACGCATCGGCGATGCCGGTCGACTTGAGGTACGCCTCGGCGCGCTTCGCGAGCGAGCGCGGATCGCGCTCATAGCCCTGCATCGTCGACGGCTCGACGATGTCGCAGCGCAGGTTCAGCGTCGGTTCTTCGAAGAAGGGGTCGAGCACTGCGGTGCTCGGGTCCGGCATCAGGATCATGTCGGACTCCTGGATGCCCTTCCAGCCTGCGATGGAGGAGCCGTCGAAGCCCTTGCCGTCCTCGAAGAATGCTTCGTCGACGACGCGGGTGGGCACGGTCACGTGCTGCTCCTTGCCCTTCGTGTCGGTGAAGCGCAGGTCAACGTACTTGATGCCTTTTTCTTCGATCAGCTTGCGGACGTCAGCACCGGTGCTCATGGGGTCTCCTGATGGAATGCAGCGATGAGGATGCTCGGGGCCACTCGCCGCGACGGCCCTGAGCGATTGTCTGTGAGCGCAATCGGAATGCACCAATTATGCCATCGCACAATAATCGCGCAAGACGTTGCAGTGCGGGATAAGCAGGCAACCAGAACAGCTTCTAGTATGCCTCAATAGCGGTGCGTTTGCCAGTTTTCAGCACCATTGTAGTGCGCGAAGGAATCCGTAGCGCAGCGGGTTTACTTAAGACGGCATGGTAGAGTTCGAACAGCACGGGGGGTGCTGATCGGGATGCCCGAGGGGCGGCCGCGCGGCGGTCGTACGCGGGTGTTTCCTTACACAAAAACCCGCGTGCCAGCGGGGGAGGTCTCGATGATTTTCCGCGCTTCGCGTCGCCATTCCCTGGCGATGTCGCTCGCTTTCGGTGTCGCCACCGTGCTCGCCGGCTGCGGCTCCGGTAAAGAGTCGAACACCGCCGCGCCTGCAACCGAACCCGCGGCCACCACGGCCGCACCGGCCGCACCGCCTGCCGCAGCTCCGGCGCCGGTCACGGCGGCCGAAGTGGCCAGCCAGACCTGGTCGCCCGAGGCGCTCGAGGATCTGCTGGCGCCGGTGGCCCTGTTTCCCGATCCGGTGTTGTCGCAGGTACTGATCGCCTCGACCAATCCGCAGGAAGTGCTCGACGCCGGCAACTGGCTGATCGCGAACGAAGGCCTCAAGGGCAAGGCGCTCGACGATGCCGCCGCGCAGGTCGGCTTCACGCCGCCGATTCGCGCGCTGGTCCAGTTTCCGCAGACGATCGACATGATGTGCATGGAAATGGGCTGGACGACGGAACTGGGCCAGGCGTTCGTCGCCGACCAGGCCGGCGTGCTCGCCGCCGTACAGCGCCTGCGCAAGCAGGCCATCGACGTGGGCAACCTGAAGACCTCCGAGGCGATGGTGGTCGAGACGCACCAGCAGGAAGGCCAGGAAGTGGTCGTGCTGAAGCCGCCGAAACCTGAAGTCGTCTATGTACCGAAGTACGACCCGCAGGCGGTCTACGCGCCGGCGCCCGCAGCGGCAGCCGCGCCCGTCACGACGACGACCACCACCACGACCGAAAAAACCGGCACAGCACCGGCACGCTGGTCACCACCGGTCTGCTCGCGTTCGGCGCCGGCATCCTCGTCAATGAGATCTTCGATGACGACGACGACGACTACAACGGCTATTACTACCCGAACTACGGCTATGGCGGCATGCCGTATTACCCGCCGTATCCCTACCGGCCGTCGTATGGCGGTGGGTACTACCCGAGCAACGGCTACAACCGGCCGCCGAACTACAACAGCGGTTTCCAGAACAACGGCAACATCTACTCAACACCGGCGGCAATCGCCCCGGCGGCGGCAACATAACTACTGGGACCGGTACGACAACAAGCCGCGCCCGGGTGGCAACGACAGCGGCTACAACAGGGCGCGCACGACCAGCAGCCCGATCACACAGGCGAAGCCGAACAGGGCAGAACTGAACGAACTCAACAAGCGCCAGCCGCGACCAATGCCGGCCGACGTCAAGCGCCCTTCGTCCGATGCGACCGCCAGCAACTGGAAGGGCCAGCAGAGCTACGCGGGCAAGGACAAGCGACCGGCTTCGGCGCAGAGCCCGCAGGATCGAATCAACTGCGGCCACGCCTGGCTATTCGAAGCCTGCGACCGATGCGCGGCCGTCCAGTGCGAAGAACAAGACACCGCCGAAGGTGCAGGGTTCCTACGCAGGCAAGGACATGCCGAACCGCCCTTCGACGCAGAACAAGCCGAAACCTCGCAGAAGCCAGCCGCGACGCCCTCGGCAAGCCGCGCAAAGCCGGCCGAAGCCGCAGAACATGCCGAGCGGCGATCGCGGCTATGGCGGGGCAACGCACAACGGCCGACACAGGCCTTCAGCGCAACCCGCCCGATGAATCGTCCGTCCCCCGGCATGAACAGCCCGCGGCAACAAGGGCACCGCCATGTCCGGCGCGAACGGCAACCGCGGCAGCGCGGGGCGGCGAGCCAGCGCGGCAAGCAGAGCATGCCGCAGGGCGCCCACAGTAAGGGCGGTGGCGGCAAGAAGAAGGCACGCTGAGGAGAACAACATGAAAACATCCATACTGAAGATGGTTCGCGCGCCGCTGGCCGCCGGGCTGCTGGCATTCGTGTTGCTCGGCGCAGGTTGCGCCGGAAAGAAAGAAGAGGCAGCGGGCTACGCGACTCCGGAAGCCGCGGTCGCTGCCCTCGTCGCGGCTCTCGAGAAGGCGACATGGCTGCCCTCGCGAAGCTGCTGGGCCCCGGTACCGAGGAATTGCTGTCCTCGGGCGACCCCGTGGCTGACAAGGCGGACCTTGCTGAGTTCCTGGCGAAGTACAAAGCCAGGAACTCGCTGGCAGCGGACGGCGACAAGATGATGCTGACCGTCGGCGACAACGAGTGGCCGATGCCGATCCCTCTGGTGCAGCGTGACGGCAAGTGGGTCTGGGACGGCGCAGCAGGCGCCGACGAAATCATCTACCGGCGAGTGGGTGAGAACGAGCTCGGCGCGATCGACGTGATGTATGGCTACGTGAACGCGCAGAACGCCTACGCGTCGGAAGGGCGCGACGGCGATCCTGCGGGCATCTACGCGCTCAAGCTGATCAGCGATGAAGGCATGCACAACGGCCTGTACTGGCCGACGGCGGAAGGCGAGACGCCGAGCCCGGCGGGTCCGTTCGTCGCCTCGGCAGCGGCCGAAGGCTATGCGGCGGCGAGGGCCGCACCCCGTACCACGGCTACTACTACCGCATGCTGTACGCGCAGGGGCCTAATGCCAACGGCGGCGCGCGCGAGTACTTCAAGGACGGCGTGCTGACCGAAGGCTTCGCGGGCATCGCCTGGCCGGCGGACTATGGCTCGAGCGGCGTCATGACCTTCATCGTCAATGCAGGACGGCGTGGTCTTCCAGAAGGACCTGGGCGAGGACACGGCGACCCTGGTCGAGGGCATCAAGTCCTTCGACCCGGATTCGTCCTGGACGGCGATCGTCCCGCCGGAAGTGACGGCCGAGATGGCGGCAGACACGCCCTGACCACGGCACGCCGGGCGCAGTCGAGCAGAGGCGGCCACGGGGCCGCCTCTTTTTTTGCCGCAGTACCGACGACGGCAGCGTGCGGCCGGCGCAAAATGCGTGGCAGACAGGCGACCCGCACGGTCGCCGGGACCGACAGGAGACCGACCTTGAGCGCCACCCTCGTTCCGCAGCGCATGACCCCGTCCGAAGCCCTGGTCGAGACACTGGTCGCGAACGGCGTCACCGACGTGTTCGGCATCGTCGGCTCCGCCTACATGGACGCGCTCGACATCTTCCCGGCCGCGGGCATCCGTTTCATTCCCGTGGCGCACGAGCAGGGCGCGGCGCACATGGCGGACGGCTACGCGCGCGCCTCGGGCCGCCATGGCGTGTGCATTGCACAGAACGGCCCGGGCATCACCAATTTCGTCACGGCCATTGCCGCGGCGTACTGGGCGCATTCGCCGGTCGTGTTCATCACGCCGGAAACCGGCTCGATGACGCTGGGCCTCGGCGGCTTCCAGGAAACGGAGCAGCTGCCGATCTTCTCGAAGATCACCCGCTACCAGGGTCACGTCAACAACCCGAAGCGCATGGCCGAGATCGCCGGCCGCTGCTTCGATCGCGCGATGCTGGAAATGGGCCCGGCGCAGCTCAACATCCCGCGCGACTATTTCTATGGCGAGTGCAACGCGGTCATTGCGCCGCCCATGCGCATCGGCCGCGGACCCGGCGACCCGCGGGCGCTCGATGCCGCGGCGGACCTGCTGGCGGCCGCGCAGTTCCCCGTCATCCTCGCCGGCGGCGGCGTGATCCTGGCCGAGGGCACGCACGCGGCAGTGCAGCTGGCCGAGCGGCTGCATGCACCGGTCTGCAACAGCTACCTGCACAACGACTCTTTCCCCGCCTCGCACGAGCTCTGGTGCGGGCCGCTCGGTTACCAGGGCTCGAAGGCGGCGATGACGCTGATCTCGCAGGCCGACGTCGTGCTGGCGCTCGGCACGCGGCTCGGGCCGTTCGGCACCCTGCCGCAGCACGGCCTCGACTACTGGCCGGCCAACGCGAAGATCATCCAGGTCGACGTCGATCCAAGGATGCTGGGCCTGGTGAAGCCGATCTCGGTCGGCATCCACGGCGACGCGCAGTCAACTGCGCTGGCGCTGCTCGAGCGCCTGCAGGGCAGGCCGCTCGCGGCCGATGCCAGCAAGACCGCGCGCGGGCAACGCATTGCCGGGGTGAAAGCGGCGTGGGAGGCCGAACTCGGCGCGTGGACACACGAGCGCGATCCGTTTTCGCTCGAAGTCGCGAAGAGCTCGAAGCACATGCACCCGCGCCAGATGCTGCGCGAGCTGGAGAAGGCCATGCCGCAGCACGCGATGGTGTCCACGGACATCGGCAACGTCTGCTCCGTCGCCAATTCGTACCTGCGCTTCGAGCAGCCGCGCTCGATGTTTGCGGCGATGAGCTTCGGCAACTGCGGCTACGCCTTCCCGGTGGCCTGCGGTGCCAAGGTCGCGGCGCCCGATCGACCCGCGATCGCCTACGTCGGCGACGGCGCCTGGGGCATCAGCTTCAACGAACTGCTGACCTGCATGCGCGAGAAGATCGGCGTCACGGTCGTCGTGTTCAACAACGGCCAGTGGGGCGCGGAGAAGAAGAACCACGTGGACTTCTACTCGCGGCGCTTCAACGCGGTGAACCTCGACAGCCCGAGCTGGGCGGCCGTGGCCCGCGCCTTCGGCTGCGAGGGCATCACGGTCGACCGGCTGGCGGATGTCGGCCCCGCGCTGCAGGCATCGGTCGCAGCGCAGGCCGCCGGCAAGTGCACCGTGCTCGAGATGATGCTGACGCAGGAGCTTGGCGACCCGTTCCGGCGTGATGCGCTGTCGAAGCCGGTGCGGTACCTGGAGAAGTACCGGGCGTACACCTGAGTGGCGCGCGGGTCAGGCCTCCGCCACGGGCCTGGCGGAGCCCCAGCTCTCACCATTGCGTCTCAACAGCTTCCGGGCCTCGGGCGGCCGCCACATGCGGCAGACCACGCGCTCGAAGCGCAGCGTCACGGCCGCCGCGCGACCGGCGCGACCGGAGAACTGCCTTCGGCCCGTTCCGGCGCATGCTGCGCGCCGCGATGCTCGAGCCGCGCAGCCAGGCGCGCCATGGACCGGCATCAGACGCGGCTCTGCGAGCGCCTGCTCGAAGCGGCGCGGTCGAGGCGGTGCTGACCATCGCGCCGATCCTGCCGACCGCTGCGGCCGGTGCCGGTTCTGGTCACGCAGCCGCGGTCATGGCGCAGGCCGCGGCATGCGCATGGGCGATGCGCCGCTGCTGGCGCTCTGGATCCCGCGCGGCGCGCAGGGCATCAGGCGGCATCGCGGTCATCGGCATCCCGTGCCAGGTCTACGCCCTGCGGCGCTGGAACGAGAGCTGGGCTTTGACCAGCATCGACGTCATCGGCACGCCCTGCTCCGACAACACCACGACGAGCACGTTCCACGCGTTCCTGGCTCTGCTGTCGCCGGCCCGGTGACGATCACGTACTGGAGTTCTGCGACGTCTTCCATGGTCGAGCGCGCTTCGACGATGGCGGGTACAGGAGAGCCCGTTCCTGCAATTGCCGATCTCGCCAGCTGCCGCCGGATTTTTTTCCGCTGACCTGCCGCACCTGCGTCGATTACACCAACGTGCTGGCAGACATCACCGTTGGCTACATGGGCGGCGAAGGCGAGCAGTGGCTGCTGGCGCGCAACGCGCGCGGCGAGGAACTGCTGGCGCTGCTCGGTGACGATGTCAAGGTCGCGACACCAGGCAGCGCCGGTCAGCGCGCAGCGACAGGTGCGGGGCTTCCTCGCCAAGACCGAACGCGCCGCCGGCGGCTTGCCGCTGCGCCGCATGCCGTCCTTGCCGAGGCCGCTTCTCGAGCAGGCTATTGCACCAGCCTGTTCGCCGACGCGTCCGTCGGAACGTTTTCTGACATTTCGATTTGCCTCCGTGCAGGAACAAGCCCGCCAGGGGTGAATGGTAATCAATGCCGGGACCGTATTTCGGCTAGAGTCGCTGTGTTCGCGCACGATGAGTGCCGGGGATGTTCACATGACTTCAGCGACAGCCTTCGATCTCACGGGCCGGGTGGCCCTCGTCACCGGCGGCAACCGGGGAATCGGCCGCGCGATCGCGCTGGGGTTCGGCCAGGCCGGGGCGGCCGTGGCCATCTTTGGCCGCAACGTGGAGAAGAACGCCGAGGTGCTGGCGGAACTGCAGGCCGCAGGCGCTCGTGCGCTGGCGCTCGCGGTGGACGTGACCGACCGCGCCGCGCTCGAGCCCGCGTTTCGCCGGGTTGAAGCAGAGCTCGGCCCCGTCGACATCCTGGTCAACAACGCCGGCATCGCCAACGTCAGCGGCGGCATCCTGCAGGAGACGGCCGAAGCCTGGGACGCCGTGATCGAGACACAGCTGAACGCCGTGTTCCTGCTGTCGAAGCTGGCAGCCGCGTCGATGGCGGCGCGCAAGCGCGGCAAGATCATCAACCTCGCCAGCATGTACTCGTACTTCGGCGCCGGCCTGGTTCCGTCCTACAGCGCGGCCAAGGGTGCGATCGTGCAACTGACCAAGTCGATGGCGATCGAGCTCGCGCCGCACGGCATCCAGGTCAACGCGATCGCGCCAGGCTGGGTGGAGACGGACATGACGGCGGTCATCCGGACCGAGGCCCTCAAGGCGATGAACGACGAGATCCTGCAACGCACGCCGGCCGGCCGCTGGGGCAAGCCCGAAGAAATGACGGGAACGGCGATCTTCCTGGCGTCCTCCGCCGCGGACTTCGTCACCGGCGAGACGATCCGCGTCGACGGCGGCTACGCCATTCGCTGAGCGTGCAGCGGCGCATCGATGCGCAGAATTTCAGCGAAGGACGCGATGTGAACCGCTGGACACGGTGGCTGCCCGGCCTGCAGGTCCTGCGCCGCTACGAGCCTGCGTGGTTGCCATACGACCTGATGGCCGGCCTCGTGCTCACCACGATGCTGGTGCCGGTCGGGATAGCGTATGCCGTGGCTTCCGGTGTCCCGGGAATCTACGGCCTGTACGCCACGATCGTTCCGCTGCTGGCCTACGCGCTGTTCGGTCCGAGCCGGATCCTGGTGCTGGGGCCCGACTCCTCCCTCGCCGCGGTGATTCTCGCGGTGGTGCTGCCGCTCTCGGGCGGCGACCCGATGCGAGCTTTTATCCCACCCTGGGGGCCGCCGTCGACGCGTATCTCGACGAGCACGCCGTGGACTGGAAACCTTGAAGGACTGCCCCGTCGAAAGCAACGGCCGCGGTAAAACCCCGACTTGCGGTGACTCAGGCACAGCGCTATTGGTCTTGTGGATCGACCTCCGGCCCTCTCGTGGGCGGGCCAGGGAACCGGGAGGGTGACCATGACTGAGATCGTGCCGCGCTGGGAGTGGCGCTGGTTCGGGCATCGTCTCGGGCCTGCCGAATCCCGCCTGGCGGCACTGACCCCGATCGGCGTCCAGGAGAGCGACGAGACCTACCTGCTCTCCGGGGCCGGCGACAACGTCAAGGTCCGCGATGCGCTGATGGACATCAAGGTCCTGCGCGAAGTGGACGGCAACGGCCTGGAGCAATGGACGCCGGTCATGAAGGCGGGATTCCCCCTGCCGGCGACCGAGGTGGCCAGGGTATTCGCGGCGCTGCGACTCGATCCGCCGCCGCTGCTTCGGGCCAGCTACAACCTGCAGCAATTCATCGACGAGCTCGCGGTGCCGAGCGGCCGCATTCGCGCCATCGGCGTGCACAAGCGACGAACCCGCTACGCCGTGGGCGGATGCATGGCGGAGCTTTCCGACGTCGTCGCGGACGGCAAGTCGACGCGAACGGTCGCCATCGAATCCGAGGACGCCGCCGCGGTCATGGCCACCGTCCGCAGCCTGGGATTGGGCGGCTACCTGAACACGAGCTACCCGCGCGGCCTGGCCGCCCTGATCGACGGATCAGCGTCGCGTTATGCAGTCATCGACGTCGGCACCAACTCGATCAAGTTCCACTTCGCCGAGCATTCGCCTGACGGCCGCTGGCACACGGTTGTCGATCGGGCGGAGATCACGCGTCTTGGCGAGGGCCTCGCAGACACTCGCCGCATCGGTGACGCCGCCCTCGATCGTGCGACTGAAGCCATCGGCGGCATGGTGGCGGAAGCGCGGAAGCACGCTGCATTGGCCATCGTCGCCGTGGGCACGGCCGGTCTGCGCATCGCAGACAACCGCGACGAGGTCGTCGCCGCGATCGAGGCGCGCACCGGCGTGCGCATCGAAGTGATCTCGGGCGAGGAGGAAGCGCGGCTCGCGTACCTTGCCGCCAAGTCGGGTCTGGGGCTGGCCGAGGGCTCGCTGGTCGTGTTCGACACCGGTGGCGGCAGCAGCCAGTTCACGTTCGGCAGCGGCAACGACGTGGCCGAGCGCTTCAGTGTCGACGTCGGCGCCGTGCGTTACACGGAGCGTTTCCGGTTGGACGCAGCCGTGTCTGCCGAAGTCCTGCGTGAGGTCTTCGCTGCGCTGTCCGCCGAGCTGTCGCGACTCGATGGCCGGCCGGTTCCAGACGTGCTGGTGGCGATGGGTGGCGCAACGACCAACATTGCCGCGGTCAAGCACGGGCTCGCCCGATACGATCCGGACATCATCCAGGGCACGCTACTCGAGCGGCAGGAGATAGAACGCCAGGTCGAACTCTACCGCTCGATGGACGCCGCCGCCCGCCGTGGCATCGTCGGCCTCCAGCCGAAGCGCGCGGAAGTGATCCTGGCAGGCGCGTGCATCCTCCGCGCCGTCATGGAAAAGCTTGGCAAGGACACGCTCACCGTCAGCGACCGCGGACTGCGCCACGGCGTGCTGGCGGAACGTTTCGTGATCTGATCGGAATCCGCAAGGAGCATGGCAATGACCGCAAAAGCGACACCAAAGCGGAGCGAGGCCCCGCAGCTCTCCCGCACCCAGATCGACGAGGTCCTGAAGATCCTCAAGGACGTCGACAGTGTGGAACTGAAATTTGTCGCACCGATGCAGACCATCACGCGACCATCCGCAAGCTCGGTCTGGATCCGATCGAAGCCGAGGTACGACAGGTCTATTTTTTCGACACGCCCAGCCTCGACCTGAACAAGGCCGGCGTGGTCGTGCGGGCCCGTCGCATCCAGGGCGGCAACGGCGATACTGTGGTCAAGCTGCGGCCCGTCGATCCGGCGGCGATCGACCAGGAATTGCGTCGCTCGGCGAGTTTCAAGACGGAAATCGACGTCGTTCCCGGAGGCTTTGTCTGTTCCGGCTCCTTCAAGGGGCGCTGCACCGCCCAGGACGTGCTCGACGCAGTCGGCGGCAAGACGCGCCTGGCATCGCTGTTTTCGAAGGAGCAGCGTGCCTTCTACCTGAAGCATGCCCCGCACGGCATCGCGCTCGACTCGCTGCAGACGTTCGGTCCGACCTTCGTGCTCAAGGTACGGCTATGGTCGAAGCCGCTGGAGCGCCGTCTCGTGGTCGAGATGTGGCTGTTCCCCGATGGCTCCCGGAACCTGGAAATTTCGACGAAGTGCGAGCCGCGCGAGGCCTTCCAGGTGACGATGGATCTGAAGGCGTATCTCAAGAGCGTCGGTGTCGAGTTGACCGGGAACCAGCAGACCAAGACCCGGGCGGCGATGGAGTTCTTCAAGCCCGAGGTTCGGCAGAAGGCCAGGACGCGCAAGGCGCGGCCCCGGGCCTGAGCGAATGACGGCGCCAGCGCGCGGCATTCGGGCGCGCGCTGGCGGCATCGGCAACCGCCTGGCCACACGGCCCGGGGCGATCTTCCTGGCATGCATACAGAAATTTAATAATTTAACTACAAATAATTTGAAAAACTTGTAACTGTCAGTATCTGATTGATTATCTATCGCCGCGGGCCTGGCCACTGCGATTGCTATACTCCCGCGCCTTGCGCGATCCCTCCGAGCGTCCCCCATGTCCAAAGTGGCCCAGCCTCCCCGCACCTTCCAGGACCTGCTGCTGACCCTGCAGCGCTATTGGGCCGAGCGCGGGTGCGTGATCCTCCAGCCCTACGACATGGAGGTTGGCGCCGGCACTTTCCACACGGCGACATTCCTGCGGGCGGTGGGACCGGAGCCGTGGAGTGCCGCCTACGTGCAGCCCTCGCGCCGGCCGACCGACGGCCGCTACGGCGACAACCCGTTCCGCCTGCAGCACTACTACCAGTACCAGGTGGTGATCAAGCCGTCGCCGCCCGACTTCATCGACCTCTACCTCGGCTCGCTGCGCGCAGTCGGCATCGACCCGCTGGTGCATGACATCCGGCTGGTCGAGGACAACTGGGAGTCGCCCACGCTCGGGGCCTGGGGCCTCGGTTGGGAGATCTGGCTGAACGGCATGGAAGTCACGCAGTTCACCTACTTCCAGCAGGTGGGCGGACTCGACTGCCGGCCGGTGATGGGCGAGATCACCTACGGACTCGAGCGCCTGGCGATGTACCTGCAGGGCGTCGAGAGCGTGTTCGACCTGGTGTGGACCGATGGTCCGCTGGGGCGGGTCACCTATGGGGACGTCTACCACCAGAACGAGGTCGAGCAGTCGAAGTACAACTTCGAGTACGCCGACGTCGACGAACTCTTCCGCCAGTTCGACGCGCACGAGAAAGAGTGCCTGCGGATGCTGGAGGCGAAGCTCGCGCTGCCGGCCTACGAGCGCATGCTGAAGACCTCGCACACGTTCAACCTGCTCGATGCGCGCAAGGCCATCTCGGTCACCGAACGGCAGCGCTACATCCTGCGCGTGCGCACGCTCGCGCGCGGAGTCGCCGAGGCCTACCACGCCAGCCGCGAAGCCCTCGGCTTCCCGATGCTTGAACAGGGACGCCACCCTCTTCCGGAAAAAGGGAAGCGTCCCTGATTAACGTGATGGATCCGCCGCTGCCGGAAAAGGGCCTGACCACGCGAGGCCTGGCATGAGCGCCTCCCGCGATTTCCTGGTCGAGATCGGCACGGAAGAGCTGCCGCCGAAGTCGCTGCTCAACCTGAGCGCGGCGTTTGCGGAGGGCATCGCCAAGGGCCTGCAGGACGCCGGTCTTGCATACAAGTCGCTCGAGGCATTCGCCACGCCACGGCGGCTGGCCGTACGCGTGAAGAAGCTCGTCGAACAGCAGCCGGACCGCCCGCTCGAGAAGCGCGGACCGCCGGTCAAGGCGGCGTTCGATGCCAGCGGCGCGCCGACCCAGGCCGCCCTCGCCTTCGCGCGCAGATGTGGCGTGGACGTCGCCGCGCTGGAAAAGATCGAGACGCCCAAGGGCGAGTGGCTGGTTCACCGCGGCACCGAAATGGGCGCCCGCACCGCAAGCCTGCTGCCGGGCATCGTGACGGCGTCGCTCGACGCGCTGCCGATCGCCAAGCGCATGCGCTGGGGCGCGGGCGAGGCGCAGTTCGTGCGCCCGGCGCACTGGGTCGTGCTGCTGTTCGGCC
The DNA here is from genome assembly GCA_963744735.1 of uncultured Gammaproteobacteria bacterium. Lineage (GTDB taxonomy): Bacteria > Pseudomonadota > Gammaproteobacteria > Steroidobacterales > Steroidobacteraceae > RPQJ01. The sequence continues at coordinate 5,916 of CAVUVH010000015.1, read as the reverse complement.
ACGAGGTCCTCGACGCGGAGATCCTGGGCCTCAAGGCCGGCAACCTGACCTACGGTCATCGCTTCATGGCGCCCAGGGCGCTGAAGCTGTCGAGCCCGGCGAGCTACGTCGGCACGCTGCTGAAGCGCGGCAAGGTGATGGTCGACTTCGCCGCGCGGCGCGATGCCATCCGCGCCGGCGTGACCAGCGCCGCCGAGCAGATCGGCGGCATCGCCGTGATCGACGCTGCGCTGCTCGACGAGGTGACCGGCCTGGTCGAATGGCCGGTTCCGCTGGCCGGACGCTTCGATCCGCAGTTTCTCGAGCTGCCGCAGGAAGTGCCGATCGCGACGATGCAGGAGCACCAGCGTTATTTCCCGGTGCGCGACCTGCAGGGCAGGCTGCTGCCGTGGTTCGTCACGGTCGCCAACATCGCCAGCCGGGATCCGTCCCAGGTCGTCGCCGGCAACGAACGCGTCGTGCGGCCGCGCCTGACGGATGCGGCGTTCTTCTATCGCACCGACCGCCAGCAGCCGCTCGCGGCACGGGTCGATGCGCTGCAGCGCGTGACGTTCCAGACGCAGCTCGGCTCGCTGCACGACAAGACCCAGCGCGTGCGCGCGCTGGCGCAGGCCATCGCCACGCACGATCGGCGGCGAACCGGCCCTGGCCGACCGCGCTGCCGAGCTCAGCAAGTGCGACCTGCTGACCCTGATGGTCGGCGAATTCCCCGAGCTGCAGGGCCTGATGGGCCGCTACTACGCGAACCATGACGGCGAACCGGGCGAGGTGGCCGAGGCGCTGCGCGAGCAATACCTGCCGCGCTTTGCGGGCGACGAGTTGCCGGCCACGCGCACCGGCATGGCGCTGTCGATCGCCGACAAGGTCGACACGATCGCCGGCATCTTTGCCACCGGCCAGAAACCGAGCGGCACGCGCGATCCGTTCGGGCTGCGGCGCGCGGCCCTCGGCCTGCTGCGCACCTCGATCGAGCGCGGGCTCGATCTCGACCTGCAGCACCTGCTTGGGCTCGCCGTCGGCAACGCACGCGCCGACATGGCCCGCGTGGCGGCCGCGCAGGGCAAGGCGCTCGCCGCGGCCGATGACGCCGCGCTGGCGCGCGAGGTCTACGACTACGTGATCGAGCGGCTGCGCGCGTACTACGTCGAAGGCGGCGCCGGCATCGAGGTCACGGCCGAGATGTTCGATGCGGTGCTGGCGACGCGGCCGGCATCGGCCCTGGACTTCGACGCGCGCCTGCGCGCGCTGGTGCAGTTCCTGCAGTTGCCGGACGCCGCGAGCCTGGCGGCCGCCAACAAGCGCATCGCCAACCTGCTGAAGAAGGTGGCAGGGCCGGTGGGCGACCAGGTCGATGCCGCGTTGCTGATCGATCCGGCCGAGCAGGTGCTGGCGGAGCAGGTCGTCGCGATTGCGCGCGAGGTCGAGCCGAAATTCGCCGCGCGCGACTACACCGCCGCGCTGCAGCAGCTTGCGGCGCTGCGGCACGCGGTCGACGAGTTCTTCGACTCGGTCATGGTCAACGCCGAAGATCCGGCGCTGCGCGCCAACCGGCTGGCGCTGCTCAACCGCATGCGCGGCCTGTTCATGCGCGTGGCCGACCTGTCGCGCCTGCCGGGCTGAGCAGGAGCGACGCGCGATGCTGCAGTGGGTCCGCTCGGTGATCTACACCGTGCTGCTGTTCCTGGTGACGGGGGTGTTCGGCGTGATCGTGCTGGTGTCTGCGCTGCTGCCGCTCAGCATCGAGCAGCGCTACGTGATCCCGCGCAGCTGGGGCCTGTTCCTGACCTGGCTGGCCAAGGTAGTGTGCGGTCTCGGCTACACGATCGAAGGCCAGGAGAATTTGCCGTCGCGGCCGTTCATCTCGCTCTGGAAGCACTCGTCCGTGTGGGAGACGCTGGCGCAGATGTTCGTCGTGCCGCCCGCGTCGTGGTCGCTGAAGCGCGAGGTGATCTGGATTCCGATCGTGGGCTGGGCCGTGCGGACCTTCCAGCCGATCGCGATCAACCGCCGCGCCGGCCACTCGGCGGTGAACCAGGTGGTGCAGCAGGGACGCGAGCGGCTCGCCGCGGGAATGGGCGTGATCGTCTATCCGGAGGGCACGCGCATGCCGCCGGGCCAGACCCGCAAGTACGGCGTCAGCGGCGCACTGCTCGCCTGCGAGACGGGCGCGCCGGTGGTGCCGATCGCGCACAACTCGGGCTATTTCTGGCGCCGGCGCAGCCTGCTGAAGAAGGCGGGCACGATCCGCGTGGTGATCGGGCCGCCGATCGATCCCGCGGGCCTGACGCCGCGGGAAGTCAACGAGCGCGCACAACAGTGGATCGAGGCCAAGGTGGCGGAGATCGTCGCGCAGCCGGGCGGGCAGCCCGACTGATCCCTAGTCCCTATCCCTAGTCCCCGGCTCGGGCATCCGGCACGCGCCCGCGTGCGAATGAGGCCGATCAACTCCTGCGTCGGTGACGATCGCATGTCGACCCCTGCCCGCGGCTCCATGCTCGACGCGATCGAGCGACTCGGCAACAAGCTGCCCGAACCCCCGATCCTGTTCTGCTGGCTGGCACTGATCGTGATCGTCGTCGCGGCCATCGGGTCGGCCCTCGGCTGGTCGGTGCAGCCGCTGAAGCCGGTCGCGGCGACCGGTCCGGACGGTGGCCTGGCGATCTCGCTGCTGGCGAGCGGCACGCCGATCGAACCGCGCAGCCTGCTCACGGCCGAAGGGCTGTACTTCATGTTTTCGGCCATGCTGCGCAACTTCGCGACGATGCCGGCGCTGCCGCTGATGTTCGTGTCGATGCTCGGCATCGGCCTGGCGGAGAAGTTCGGCTTCTTCTCGGCGCTGATGCGACAACTGGCGCTGGTCACGCCCAGCCGCCTGCTGACGCCCGCGATCGTCTTCATCGGCGCCAACAGCTCGGTCGCGAGCGACGCCGGCTACGTGATCATGCCGCCGCTGGCCGCCGCGCTGTACCTGGCGATGGGCCGCCATCCGGTCGCCGGGCTGTCCGCGGCGTTCTGCGGCGTGGCCGGAGGCTTCGGCGGCGGGCTGTTTCCCACCGGGGGCGACGGCGTGCTGACCGGTTTCGCGCAGGAGGCGGCGCACGTCGTCGATCCGGGGTACACGGTCAACATCCTGCACAACTTCTACTTCAAGGCGCTGTCGGCACTGGTCGTGACGGCGGGCGGCTGGTACGTCACCGATCGCATCGTCGAGCCGCGCCTGATGCGCCTGTACCCCGACGAGGCCCGTTCGGGCGACGTCGCCGCGGTGCACGAAATGACCCTGTTGCCGGCGGAGCGCCGCGCCCTGCGTGCCGCCCTGCTCACGATGGGTGCCGTGCTCGCCGTGTTCGCAGCGCTGATCCTCGTACCGGGCTCGCCGCTGCACGGCCCCGGCCAGCCGACCCTGGCCAGCGGACGGGTGCTGGTGCAGCAGCCGATCGTGGTGGCGCCGGCAGGCAGCGCGCTCGAGCAAGGCACGACGGTGCTGGCAAAGGAGCCGCTGCTGGTGACCCGGGCGGAGACGCCGGCACGGCTGGTCGAGTCACCGGCCGCACGCTGGTCACAGGTGATCGTGCCGATGATCTTCCTGTCGTTCCTGCTGCCCGGCATGGTCTACGGTCGTCTCACCGGCACACTGCGCAACCAGCAGGACTTCGTTGCCGCGCTCAATCACGGCATCCGCGCGGTGGTGCCGGTGATGGTCATCCTGTTTTTCCTGTCGCAATTCGTGAACTACTTCGCCTACACCCAGCTCGACCGGATGCTGGCGTACGCGGGTGGCGCGCTGCTGTTCGAGGCGAACCTGCCGATCCCGCTGCTGGTCGTGATGTTCGTCGGCGTGGTGATTCTCGGCGACTTCACCATGAGCGGCATGCTGGCGAAGTTCGGCGTGCTGGCGCCGATCTTCATCCCGATGTTCATGATCGTGGGCATGAGCCCGGAGCTGACCACCGCCGCCTACCGCATCGGCGATTCCGTCGTGAACATCGTCACCCCGCTCAACTCCTACATGCTGATCGTGCTGGCCGTGCTGCAGAAGTACCGGCCGGCCGCGGGCCTCGGCTCGCTGATCTCGCTGATGGTGCCGTACTCGGTCGTGCTGGGTATCGCGTGGACCTTGCTGCTCGTGCTCTGGTACTTCACCGGCCTGCCGCTCGGTCCTGCCGCACCGCTCACCTTCGCGCCCGCCAGTTGAGGCGAGCGTCGCCCGCGGCCCGCCTCAGATGCCGAAGAACTTCAGCAGCACGTCGCTGACGCCCGCGAGGCCGCGGCCGGTGAGGCCGCTGCGGCGACCTGAGTACGGCATTTCCTCGTACACGAAGATGCCGTGGCCGCCGGCAAAGCTGTCGTTGAACAGCCCGTTCACCCCCAGCAGGTAGGCGCCGAAGGTTTCCGAACGGCGTGGCGCGTAGGCCAGGTGGGCGCTGAAGCCGATCGTCTGGTTCTGGTCGATGCTGCGGCCGGGGCCCGCGGGTTCCTGGCGCACGCCGCGGCAGCCCGCCACGACCAGGCGGGCCGGCCCCTCGAACACGAGGTAGCGGAACTGCAGCGTGATCAGCGCGCCGAGGCCGAGATTCCAGCGGGGCACGATCTTCATCGGTAGTTCGGACGGCTGCACGATTCCCGCGAGCGAGCGCGGCTGCAGCACCAGCGACTCACCCGCCGCGAGGTCGATGATCGCCAGCTCGGCGAACGGATCCTTCTTGCTCGCCACCGTGCAGGTCGCGCCCGCGCCGCTGACACGGGTCAGCGCGACCATGCCGGAGGCGAAGCTGGTGAACGGCAGGCGGCGACTCAACAGCCATTGCGTCCGCTTGCTGCCGGCGTGCGAGAGGCTCTGGATGAACTCCGGGTGTACCAGCAGTTCTTCGCCTGCGGCCAGCACCAGCTCTTTCGACACGGTCGAGATCCTGCTCGCCGCGTTCCCGGTGGCGTGTGATCCAGCCACGGCCTGCGGCGCTGAACCAGCGGGGACCAGCTGGATCGGCGGACGACGGGCGGCGAGTGGCGCCATCACGTAGTACCAGAACGCCTTGAGCAGCAGCGGCGTCAGCGATATCACGACCACCACCCAGAACGCCTGCCAGGCCGTCCTGCGGGCGCGCTCGCGTAGTTCGCCACCTGGCGTCGCGCGACCTCGACACGTGCATTCTTTTCGGCGACGAGCTGGTCGAACTGCGCGAGCAGCGGGTGATCGGGAAAGTGAGCTGGCGCGACCGGCGGAACCCTGCGCGAGCGGCTGTCGGCCAGGGCTTGCTGCGCCTTCGCCCGGCGCTGTTGTGCGGCGTTGTGGTCGCGCACGGCCTGGTTGCGGGTTTCGAGTCGTCGCAGGTAAAGCTCGCGCGTCTCGTTGCGCAGGCCGGCGAGCTCAAACGGCACCAAGGCGAGCGGATTCGATTTTTCGAACGCGGTCAGCTCGGCATCGAGCGAGCGGTAGCGTGAGCGCAACTGCTGGTACTCGCCTTCTGCCGCGTCGAAGGCTGCGCGGGCGGTGACCGGATCGGTGCCCAGTCGCTGCAGCGCGTCCAGCAGGCGCATCACCTGGTCGCGCTCCGCCGTCAGCAGCTGGATCATCGCCTCGTTCTCGACCAGCGCGCCGACACGATTGCCGGTCGCCAGGGCGATGGCCTGTTCGGTCGCGCTGGGGCGCTGTGCCTTGCGCTGGTTTATCTGCGCGTCCAGCGACGCGGCGCGTTGCGCCAGCGAAGCCTGCGACTGCTGGTGGGCGCCGCCGAGGTACGCGTTGGACTCGTCCACCGCGCGCTGCAGCGCCTGCTGCAGTTCCTGCTGTTGTGTCTGCAGGTCGCGCGCGAGCTGCGCGTCCGGAATCAGCGCATCGAAGCGGCTGTTCAGCGACGACGAGCGGTCGTGCGCCACTCCGGCCAGGACCAGCACGACCAGCGCGAGCAGGAACAG
>CAVUVH010000014.1:0-8809 GCA_963744735.1 uncultured Gammaproteobacteria bacterium | reverse complement strand
TGGCTGACATGTCGGGCTCTCCCTGGAATCGAGGATGTCGTCCGCGTGGCTGAATGCTGCACGCACGGCGGGTGCAACGCCGATGCCGGAGCGGATGCGCCGGGTGCCGGCGGTGTCAACGCGAAAATTGTCCTCGGGTTACGTCGCCGGTCGCAATACGGGGTTGCAGCAGCTCGCCGGCCTGAGTCGGCGACGAGCGACGGCAGTTAGAGCTGGAATAACCTTCGGTCGGGCCGTATTGCGACCGCGTCCATGCCGCGCAGATACTGGCTCCATCGGGGCGTGCGGGAGGATGGTCATGCGCAAGGCTCGCGATCGATGGGCATTCAATTTTGCGACGATCCTGTTGGTGCCGTTACTCCTGGGGACGACCTACAGATGGGTCGATCCACAGGGCCAGGTGCACTTCACCGACTCGCCGCCGCCCGCAGGCACTACCTACGAGATAATCGCGCCGCCGCATTCTCCAGCGGTGGCGCCAACGGCGCCGTCAACGGGTCGACCAACGCCCCCTGCGCCCGCAGCTGCGCCGGCTACAGCCGCCGAACCCCCGCCACGGCAGGTTGCCGACGCGACAAGTGCATCCCCAGACGACACGCGCTGTGTCGACGCGTTGTTCCAGCTGGAAGTGCTGGCTGGCGACTGGAAGGTCTACAAGCCGGGGCCCGGTAACGACCGGACCTACCTGAACGATCGCGATCGTCCGGCGGAAATCGCACGGTTGAGCAGCGAGCGCGATGCCAGCTGCAGCGACGAGGCCGAGGTGCTTGCGTCGCAGAAGCAGCGTGCGAGCGAATTGTTCGAGGCGCTGAGCCCGGGCTGCAGGGAGGCGCGCGAGAAACTGCAGAACCTGCAGCGACCGACTGCCCACAGTGCCCCGTCGGATATCGAGAAGCAGCAGGCCTACATTGCGGCTCACTGCCCCGACGTAAGCCGCGACGGCGTCTGGCTCGCGGATTGGATCTGGGTGCAGCGTCGCTGACTGGATCGCTGCCGCCGGCGAGCACGGTGGCTCTCCCTGGATCGGTCCTTGACCGAGCGTCAGGCGCGGCCGTAGGTCCGCTGGACGTAGTCCTCGACCAGCTGCTGGAATTCCTCCGCGATGCGGTCGCCCTTGAGCGTCGGGCCCTTTTCGCCGTCGATGTAGACCGGCGCCACCGGCCGCTCGCCGGTGCCCGGCAGGCTGATGCCGATGTTGGCATGCTTGCTCTCGCCCGGTCCGTTGACCACGCAGCCCATCACCGCGACACTCATCTGCTCGACGCCCGCATAACGCTTGCGCCATTCGGGCATGCGGCTGCGCAGGTGCGACTGGATGTCCTGCGCCAGCTGCTGGAAATAGGTGGAGGTGGTGCGACCGCAGCCGGGACAGGCGATCACCATCGGCGTGAACGAGCGCAGGCCCATGGTCTGCAGGATCTCCTGCGCGACCACGACCTCGTTGGTGCGGTCGCCGTTCGGCTCCGGCGTCAGCGACACGCGGATCGTGTCGCCGATGCCTTCCTGCAGCAGCACCGACATGCCGGCGGTCGAGGCGACGATGCCCTTCGAACCCATGCCGGCCTCGGTCAGGCCGAGGTGCAGCGCGTAGTCGCAGCGCCGCGCGATGTTGCGATAGACGCCGATCAGGTCCTGCACGCCGCTGACCTTGCACGAGATCACGATGCGGTCGTGCGGCAGGCCGATCTCCTCGGCGCGTGCCGCGCTCTCGAGCGCGGAGACCACCAGCGCCTCGCGCACGACGTCGTTGGCCTCGAGTGGTTGCGCCTGCTTCGAGTTCTCGTCCATCAGGCGCGTGAGCAGGTCCTGGTCGAGGCTGCCCCAGTTGACGCCGATGCGCACCGGCTTGCCGTGACGGCAGGCCGTCTCGATCATCTCGGTGAACTGCGGGTCGCGCTTGCTGCCGCGGCCGACATTGCCGGGGTTGATGCGGTACTTGGCCAGCGCCTCGGCGCAGGCCGGATGGTCGCGCAGCAGCTTGTGGCCGTTGAAATGGAAGTCGCCGACGATCGGCACCGACGTTCCCAGCTGCGCCAGGCGCTCGACGATGCGCGGCACGGCAGCCGCGGCTTCGTCGGTGTTGACCGTGACGCGCACGATTTCCGACCCTGCCAGGGCCAGCGCACGCACCTGCAGCGCCGTGCCCTCGACGTCGGCGGTGTCGGTGTTGGTCATCGACTGCACGACGATGGGCGAGCCGCCGCCGATGGTCACGGGCCCGACGCGGACCGGCGTGCTCTGGCGGCGTGCGATGAGGCTGGTCATGGGTGCGCGCCGAAGAGAGAGTGCAAGTCCTTGGCTGCGCTCGATTTATCCGGCGCCTGGGCCGGCGCGGACAGGGGCAGTGCGAGCAGCAGGAGCAGGGCGGTCAGGACCGGGCGCATGCGTTGGTCTCTCTATATAGAAGGTCGCGATGTTCAGGTCCCGGCGGGGGCTTGGCAAGCCGCCGGCAACCCCCTGCATTCGGTGTCCCCACCGGGAAGCGAGAAAATGTATTAGTTATCAATTGTCTGGGCGTGTTCCGCCGCAGAGGCAGCCACTGCGGCAGGCCGGGCAGCTGCGGCAGTCGACGATGGCGTCCCTGGCCAACACAAAGTCGGCGACAACATCAACTTATGTGGCTCGCAAGCCAACGACCGGCACGGCAAGGTGTCTTCGCTCGTCAACTTGCCAAATATCCCTAAACAGGGATACTCTGCCGTGCGATCCAAACCTGAACCCGATGAGAAGCCGCTTTTCTGGGTGAGTTCGAGCAAGCGCGACTTGCTCGCGATGCCGGGGCCCGTTGTGCGGGCACTGGGCATCGCCCTGAGTGTGGCGCAGTACGGTGGCAAGCATCCGGCTGCCAAGCCGTGGAAAGGTGAAGGCCCCGGCATATTCGAAGTCGTGAGCAACTTCGATGGCGATACCTTTCGTGCCGTGTACACGGTGCGCTTTCCGCAAGCGGCTTACGTCCTGCACTGTTTTCAAAAGAAGTCGCCCAGCGGGGCTCGGACCGTGAGGACAGATGTGGACTTGATCAGCGCACGGCTCCGGCTCGCGCACGCGGATTACGAGGTGAGGTATGGCAAAGCGGATCGTTAATCACGGATCTATCGAGGCAAGTTCCGGAAACGTGCTTGCGGATCTCGGCTTGCCCGATGCCGAAGAACTCGATACCAAGCTGCGCCTGGCGGTCGAGCTCAATCGACGTCTGAAGTTGCGTCGTCTGTCCCAGGTGCGGGCAGCGATGCTGCTCGGAATCAGCCAGCCGAAGGTGTCGGCGCTGAAGCACTACAAGCTGGACGGTTTCTCGGTCGAGCGGCTAATGGTGTTGTTGACGGCAATGGGCCTTGATGTCGAGATCCGGATCAAGGCGCACCGCACCGCCAATTCACCGGGCCGAATCCTGGTCGAGGCGGCCTGAGCGAATGCAGTGGCTGAGGGCGAAGACCCTCACCCTGGCCCTCTCCCGCCAAGACGGCGGGGGGCGCCAGAACCCTCTCCCGCCGGGCCGGGCGAGGGTGGTAGAATCTTCGCACCCATCGCAAGGTCTGTCCGAAGAGTGGCCGGAAAACGGCCCGCCGAAGGCGCAACCCGCCCGGAAACGCTCAGGCAAAACAACGGCAGCGCCTGATGGGCTCTGGAGAGCGGTCCGCCTCGTTGCGGGCCCACCGAAGGGGTGCGGCGTCGGCCTGGGGCCGGTTCCCGATCTCTCAGGTCAAAAGGACAGAGGGGCGGCAGGTCGTTCTTGAGCGGCCTGCCGCCCTTTTTTTTGGTCACGAAATGGCAAGGCCGGGACGGGAAACTCGAGTCATGGGATTGCGCACACCGCTTTTCGATACCCACGTCGCGGCCGGGGCCCGCACCGTCGACTTCGGCGGCTGGGACATGCCCGTCAACTACGGCTCGCAGATCGAGGAGCACCACGCCGTGCGCCGCGACGCCGGCATGTTCGACGTCTCGCACATGTGCGTGGTCGACCTGCGCGGCGATCGCGTGCGCGACTACCTGCGCCGCCTGCTGGCCAACGACGTCGCGCGGCTGACGGAGCCGGGCAAGGCGCTGTACTCGTGCATGCTGCGCGAGCACGGCGGCGTGATCGACGACCTGATCGTCTACTACATGAACGACCAGTGGTACCGCATGGTCGTCAACGCCGGCACGCGCGACAAGGACCTCGAGTGGTTGCGGCAGGTCGCCGCCGGCTACGGCGTCGCGGTCGAGCCGCGCACCGAGCTCGCGATGATCGCCGTGCAGGGCCCCAACGCGCGGGCCAAGGCCGCCAGCGTCATGGAGCCGGCGATTGCGCAGCGTGCGCTCGAGATCGGGCCGTTCTTCGGCCTCGACGCGGGCAGCCTCTTCGTCGCGCGCACCGGCTACACCGGCGAAGACGGCTTCGAGATCATGCTGCCGGCCGAACATGCCGTGGCGCTGTGGCAGGGCCTGCGCACCGTGGGCGTGGCGCCCTGCGGCCTCGGCGCGCGCGACACGCTGCGCCTCGAAGCGGGCATGAACCTCTACGGCAACGACATGGACGAGACCGTGTCGCCGCTCGAGTCCGGCCTCAACTGGACCGTGGCATGGGAGCCGCAGGACCGCGATTTCATCGGCCGCGCCGCGCTGGTCGCGCAGAAGGCGCGGCCCGACACGCGCAAGCTGGTCGGCCTGCTGGTCGAGGACCGCGCCGTGCTGCGTTCGCACCAGAAGGTGATCGTCGCCAATGTGGGCGAGGGCGAAGTCACCAGCGGCACCTTCTCGCCCACGCTGCAGCGCTCGATCGGCCTGGCGCGCGTGCCGGCCGCGACCGGCGACCGCTGCGAGGTCGAGATCCGCGGCAAGCTGGTGCCGGCGCGCGTCGTGCGCCCGCCGTTCGTGCGCCACGGCAAGGTCGCGATCGCACTCTGATCCACGCCAGCATCCGCACTGCATTCCAATCCAACGTCATCCGTCGAGGACCCCGCCATGAGCAACATTCCCGCCGACCTCCGCTTCCTCAAGTCGCACGAATGGGCGCGCCTCGAGTCCGATGGCACCATCACCATCGGCATCTCGGACCATGCGCAGCAGGCGCTCGGCGACCTGGTGTTCGTCGAGGTGCCGGAAGCCGGCCGGCATGTGAACGCGGGCGAAGTGATCGCCGTGGTCGAGTCGGTCAAGGCCGCCTCCGACGTCTACAGCCCGCTGGCGGGCGAGGTCGTGGCCGGCAATGCCGACCTGGGCGGCCAGCCCGAACTGATCAACCAGGATCCCTACGGCGCCGGCTGGCTGATGCGCATCCGGCCCGACGACAAGGCGCAGTTTGCCTCGATGCTCGACGCGAAGGCCTACGCGGCCGTGCTCGCCGCCGAAACGCACTGAGCCGCCACGCACTGACGCACGAGGGAGGGGCCCCATGCCGTTCATTCCGCACACCGAATCCGACATCCGCGCGATGCTCGACGCGATCGGCGCGCCCGACACCGAGACGCTGTTCGAGGAGATTCCCGCGGCGCTGCGTGCCCCGGGCCTGCCGGGCGTGCCGCCGGCACTGACCGAGATGGAGGTCGGCCGCGCGATGCAGGAAATCGCGGCGCGCGACGGGCGCCCGCTCAACTTCATCGGCGCCGGCGCCTACGAGCATCACATCCCCTCCGCGGTCTGGTCGATCGTCACCCGCGGCGAGTTCTACAGCGCCTACACGCCCTACCAGGCCGAGGCGAGCCAGGGCACGCTGCAGCTGCTGTACGAATACCAGACGATGATGGCGAGCCTGACCGGGCTCGACATCTCCAACGCGTCGCTCTACGACGGCGCTTCCGGCCTGGCCGAGGCCTGCCTGATGGCCGTGCGGGCCAACCGCAAGTCGAAGTCGCAGCGCATCCTGCTGCCGGTGGCGCTCAACCCCACCTACCGCGACGTGGTGCAGGCGATCGCCGGCAACCAGAACCTGGCGTTCGAGCTCATTCCGTACGACCAGAAGGGCGGCCAGACGCTGGTCTCGGCACTCGAGCCCTATGCGGGCCAGGACATCACGGCCGTCGTGCTGCAGCAGCCGAACTTCTTCGGCACGCTGGAAGACGTCGACGCGGCTCACCGACTGGGCGCACGCCCACAACGCGCTGATGATCGGCGTCGTCAACCCGACCTCGCTCGCGCTGCTGAAGCCGCCGGGCCAGTGGGGCCAAGCTCGGCGCCGACATCGCCGTGGGCGACGGGCAGCCGCTGGGCGTGCCCTTGTCTTCGGGCGGGCCCTATTTCGGCTTCATGGCGACGCGCACCGAGCACGTGCGCCAGATGCCGGGCCGCATCATCGGCCGCACGCGTCGACCTCGACGGCAAGACCGGCTTCACGCTGACGCTGCAGGCACGCGAGCAGCACATCCGCCGCAGCAAGGCGACGTCCAACATCTGCACCAACCAGGGCCTGCTGGTCACGGCCGCGACGATCTACCTGTCGCTGCTGGGGCCGCAGGGGCTGGCGCAGGTGGCCGCGACCTCGATGCAGCGCACGCAGGAGCTGGTGGATGCACTGACGCGCGTGCCCGGCGTGCGGCTCGCGTTCGACCGTCCGCGCTTCCACGAGGCGGTGCTGCTGCTCGATCGGCCGGTCGCGGCCGGTGCTCGAGGCGCTGGCGCGCCGCGGCATCATCGGCGGCTTCGACATCTCCGCGCGACTACCCGGCGCTTGGGCATGCGCTGCTGGTCTGCGCCACCGAGACGCGGACGCAGGCCGACATCGAAGCGCTATGCGCTGCGCGCTCGCCGAGACGATGCGCAACGCGGCGGCGCGGCCTGAGCCCAGGAACGAAAGCCATGCATCGAAAAACTGATCTTCGAACATTCCGCGCCGGGCCGCAGTGCCGACGCGCAATATCCCGCGCTGCCGTCGACGCGGTACTGCCCGAGCGCGCTGCGCCGCGCGCGTCCGCCGCTGCTGCCCGAGGTGTCCGAGCTGCAGGCCGTGCGGCATTTCACGCGCCTGTCGCAGCTGAACTTCTCCATCGACACGCACTTCTATCCGCTCGGCTCGTGCACGATGAAGTACAACCCGCAAGGCGTGCAACCAGTACGCCATGCTGCCGGAGTTCCTCGGCCGGCATCCGCTCGCGCCGGAGTCGACCGGGCAGGGCTTTCTCGCGCTGCCTGTTCGAGCTGCAGGAGATGCTGAAGGAAGTGACCGGCATGCGCGGCGTCTCGCTGACGCCGATGGCCGGCGCGCAGGGCGAATTCGCCGGCGTGGCGATGATCCGCGCCTACCACCGCGCGCGCAAGCGACCTGGCGCGCAACGAGATCATCGTGCCCGACGCCGCGCACGGCACCAACCCGGCCACCGCCACGATGTGCGGCTGCACGGTGCGCGAGATTCCCAGTCGCTGCCGACTGGCGACATCGACCTCGAGGCGCTCAAGGCCGTGGTCGGCCCGCAGACCGCCGGCATCATGCTGACCAACCCGTCGACGCTCGGCGTGTTCGAGCGCCACATCGCAGGAGTGCGCGCAGATCGTCCACGACGCGGGCGGGCTGCTGTATTACGACGGCGCCAACCTCAACGCGATCCTCGGCAAGGTGCGCCCCGGCGACATGGGCTTCGACGTGATCCACATGAACCTGCACAAGACCTTCTCGACGCCGCACGGCGGCGGCGGCCGGGCTCGGGCGCGGTCGGCGTGAGCGAGCGGCTGCTGCCGTTTCTGCCGATGCCGATCGTCGGCAAGCAGGGCGACCGCTATCGCTGGCTCGACGAGCACGACCTGCCGCAGACGCATCGGCCGGCTGTCCGGCTTCATGGGCAATGCCGGCGTGCTGCTGCGCGCCTACGTCTACATGCGCATGCTCGGTCGCGACGGCATGCAGCGCGTGTCGCGAGTTCGCGACGCTCAATGCCAACTACCTGATGGCGCGGCTGCGCGCGGCGGGTTTCGAGCTCGCCTACCCCGAGCGCCGCGCGAGCCACGAGTTCATCATCACGCTGAGGCGCGAGGCGCGCGAGCTGGGCACGACCGCGATGGACTTCGCCAAGCGCCTGCTCGACTACGGCTTCCATGCGCCGACCACCTATTTCCCGCTGCTGGTGCCGGAGTGCCTGCTGATCGAGCCGACCGAGACCGAGTGCGAAGGAAGACCTGGACGCGTTCGTCGACGCGATGGTCGCGATCCGCGCGAAGCCGAGACGAACCCGAGAAGTCAAGGGCGCGCCGTAACCTGCCGGTCCGTCGGCTCGACGACGTCCGCGCGGCGAAGCAGCTCGACCTGGCCTGGAAGGCGGCATGACGGGAGACCTGCGGGAAGGCGACCGGCCCTCGGGCCTCACCCGGCTTGGCTGGCGACGCTCAACTCGCGCCGTGGCTTCCTGCAGTGTTACCGCAGCGAGGCCGCCTTCCGGCAGGAAGTCTGGCTGGCCTGCGTGCTGCTGCCGGCCGGTTTGTGGCTTGGACAGAACGCGTCGAGCGGGCGCTGCTGGTGGGCAGCGTTCATCATCCTGCTGATCGTCGAGTTGCTGAACACCGGCATCGAAGTCGTGGTCGACCGGATCGGGGTCGAACGCCACCCCCTGTCCGGGTTCGCCAAGGACGTGGGCTCGGCCGCGGTATTCTTCGGCCTTCGTCCTGCTATTCTCGACCTGGGGCCTGATCCTCTGGGACCGCTTCTCCTGAAGCACACCCAGGGCCACTGAGCCCGATTTCCCAGCCCCCTAGCCCCCTAAGACCACCTTCCTATGTCAGCTCTGATCTGCGGTTCGATCGCCTACGACACGGTCATGGTTTTCCCCGGTCGCTTCCGCGAGCACATCCTCGCCGACCGGATCCACATGCTCAACGTGTCCTTCCTGGTGCCGAGCATGCGGCG
>CAVUVH010000013.1:0-109547 GCA_963744735.1 uncultured Gammaproteobacteria bacterium | reverse complement strand
CGGACCCGAAGTTCAACAGCGTCCTGCTGGCGAAGTTCATGAACATGGTCATGGAGCGCGGCAAGAAGTCCGTCGCCGAACGCATCGTCTACGGCGCCATCGACCGCATGGCCGAGAAGACCGGCCGCCCGGCCGAGCAGACGCTCGACCTGCTGACGCAGGCGCTCGACAACGTCAAGCCGATGGTCGAGGTGAAGTCCCGCCGCGTCGGCGGCGCCACCTACCAGGTGCCGATCGAAGTGCGCGCCCAGCGCCGCCAGACCCTCGCCATGCGCTGGGTCATCGAGGCCGCCTCCGCCCGCAGCGAGAAGTCGATGTCGCAGCGGCTCGCCTCCGAACTGCTCGAAGCCTCCGAAAACCGCGGTGCCGCCGTGCGCAAGCGTGAAGACACGCACCGCATGGCCGACGCCAACAAGGCTTTCGCGCACTACCGCTGGTAAGCGGGCGCGCGGGCAGCCGCGCGACCTTGCCACACGACGACTGAAGGATTCCCACCGTGCCACGCACTACCCCGATCGAGCGCTACCGTAACATCGGTATCTCGGCGCACATCGACGCCGGCAAGACGACGACGACCGAGCGCATCCTTTTCTACACCGGCGTTTCGCACAAGATCGGCGAAGTGCACGATGGCGCGGCCGTCATGGACTACATGGAGCAGGAGCAGGAGCGCGGCATCACGATCACCGCGGCTGCGACCACGGCGTTCTGGAAGGGGATGGAAAACCAGTTCCCCGAGCACCGCTTCAACATCATCGACACCCCGGGGCACGTCGACTTCACCATCGAAGTCGAGCGCAGCCTGCAAGGTGCTCGACAGCGCCTGCGCCGTGTTCTGCGCGGTGAGCGGCGTGCAGCCGCAGTCCGAGACGGTCTGGCGCCAGATGAACAAGTATTCCGGTGCCGCGGCTCGCGTTCGTCAACAAGATGGACCGCGCCGGCGCCAACTTCCTGCGCTGCGTCGAGCAGATCAAGACGCGGCTGCGCGGCAACCCCGTGCCGCTGCAGCTGCCGATCGGCGCCGAGGACAACTTCGAGGGCGTCGTCGACCTCATCCAGATGAAGTCGATCTACTGGGACGACAGCACCGAAGGCATGAAGTTCGAGTACCGCGAGATTCCCGCGGACATGCTCGAGCAGTGCAAGGAATGGCGCGAGAAGCTGGTCGAGGCCGCGGCCGAAGCCAACGACGACCTCATGCACAAGTACCTCGAGACCGGCGAGCTCACGGTCGAGGAGATCAAGGCCGGCCTGCGCGAGCGTTCGCGCCGCGTCGAGATCTGCATCATGCTGTGCGGCTCGGCGTTCAAGAACAAGGGCGTCCAGGCGATGCTCGACGCCGTGATCGAATACATGCCGTCGCCCGAACGAAGTGCCGTCGGTCAAGGGCATCGACGACGACGGCAACGAAGACACGCGCCTGGCGTCCGACGAAGCCAAGTTCTCCGCGCTGGCGTTCAAGATCCTCAACGACCCGTTCGTCGGCAACCTGACGTTCTTCCGCGTCTACTCCGGCGTGCTCAATTCGGGCGACCAGGTGTACGTCCCGGCCAAGAGCAGGAAGGAGCGCATCGGCCGCCTGCTGCAGATGCACGCCAACGAGCGCGAGGAGATCAAGGAAGTCCGCGCCGGCGACATCGCCGCGGCCGTGGGCCTCAAGGACGTCACGACCGGCGACACGCTGTGCGATCCGGAAAGCATCATCACGCTCGAGAAGATGGAGTTCCCGGAGCCGGTGATCTCGGTCGCGGTCGAGCCGAAGACCAAGTCGGACCAGGAGAAGATGGGCCTCGCGCTGCAGCGCCTGGCGAAGGAAGACCCGTCGTTCCGCGTCAGCACCGACCAGGAGTCGGGGCAGACGATCATCTCCGGCATGGGCGAGCTGCACCTCGACATCATCGTCGACCGCATGCGCCGCGAGTTCAAGGTCGAGGCGAACGTCGGCAAGCCGCAGGTCGCCTACCGCGAGACGATCCGCGCCAAGGTCGAGCAGGAAGGCAAGTTCGTGCGCCAGTCCGGCGGCCGCGGCCAGTACGGCCACGTCTGGCTCAAGATCGAGCCGCAGGAAGAAGGCAAGGGCTACGAGTTCGTCAACGGCATCGTCGGCGGCACCGTGCCGCGCGAATACATCCCGGCCGTCGACAAGGGCGTCAAGGAAGCGCTCGAGGGCGGCGTGATCGCCGGCTTCCCGGTCGTCGACGTCAAGGTCACGATTTTCGACGGCTCGTACCACGACGTCGACTCGAACGAAATGGCGTTCAAGATCGCCGGCTCGATGGCGTTCAAGGACGGCGTGCGCAAGGCGAAGCCGGTGCTGCTCGAGCCGATCATGAAGGTCGAGGTCGTGACGCCGGAAGACTATTCGGGCGACGTCATCGGCGACCTCAACCGCCGCCGCGGCCAGATCCAGGGCATGGAAGACTCGGTCTCCGGCAAGGTCGTCACGGCCGAGGTGCCGCTGGCCGAGATGTTCGGCTACGCGACCTCGGTCCGCTCGATGAGCCAGGGCCGCGCCACCTTCACGATGGAGTTTGCGAAGTACCTGGAAGTGCCGGGCAACGTCGCCGAAGCCGTGATGAAGAAGGCCAGCTGATCCCTGTTCCCCGATTTTTTAAACGAAGAAAACGCCGAGCTCTAGAGGAATCCCGCCATGGCTAAGGAAAAATTTGCACGCACGAAGCCGCACGTGAACGTGGGCACGATTGGGCACGTTGACCATGGCAAGACGACGCTGACGGCGGCGTTGACGAAGGTGATGGCGGAGACGCACGGCGGCACCTTCATGGCGTACGACCAGATCGACAAGGCGCCGGAAGAGAAGGCGCGCGGGATCACGATCTCGACGG
This sequence comes from uncultured Gammaproteobacteria bacterium, assembly GCA_963744735.1. Classification (GTDB taxonomy): domain Bacteria; phylum Pseudomonadota; class Gammaproteobacteria; order Steroidobacterales; family Steroidobacteraceae; genus RPQJ01. The sequence continues at coordinate 106,701 of CAVUVH010000013.1, read as the reverse complement.
CGCACGTGGAGTACCAGTCGCCGAACGCGGCACTACGCGCACGTGGACTGCCCGGGGCACGCGGACTACGTGAAGAACATGATCACGGGCGCGGCGCAGATGGACGGCGCGATCCTGGTGTGCTCGGCGGCGGACGGCCCGATGCCGCAGACGCGCGAGCACATCCTGCTGGCGCGGCAGGTGGGCGTTCCGTACATCGTGGTGTACCTGAACAAGGCCGACATGGTGGACGACGCGGAGCTGCTCGAGCTGGTGGAGATGGAAGTGCGCGAGCTGCTGTCGAAGTACGACTTCCCGGGCGACGAGACGCCGATCATCAAGGGTTCGGCGCTGAAGGCGCTGGAAGGCGACACGAGCGAGATCGGCGTTCCCTCGGTGGTGAAGCTGGTGGAGGAGATGGACCGCTACATCCCGGTGCCGGAGCGCGCGATTGACGGCGCGTTCCTGATGCCGGTGGAAGACGTGTTCTCGATCTCGGGCCGCGGCACGGTGGTGACGGGGCGCATCGAGCGCGGCATCGTCAAGATCAACGACGAAGTGGAGATCGTGGGCCTGAAGGACACGGTGAAGACGATCTGCACGGGCGTGGAGATGTTCCGCAAGCTGCTCGACCAGGGGCAGGCGGGCGACAACGTGGGCGTGCTGCTGCGCGGGACGAAGCGCGAGGACGTGGAGCGCGGCCAGGTGCTGTGCAAGCCGGGTTCGATCAAGCCGCACACGAAGTTCGAGGGCGAGGTGTACGTGCTGACGAAGGAAGAGGGCGGCCGTCACACGCCGTTCTTCAAGGGCTATCGTCCGCAGTTTTACTTCCGCACGACGGACGTGACGGGGTCGGTGGAGTTGCCGGAGGGCGTCGAGATGGTGATGCCGGGCGACAACATCAAGATGACGATCGAGCTGATCGTGCCGATCGCGATGGAGGAAGGCCTGCGCTTCGCCATCCGCGAGGGCGGCCGTACGGTCGGCGCCGGCGTCGTCGCCAAGATTCTGAAATAAAGGTCAAACGCAATGGCTCGCCAGAACATCCGCATCCGCCTCAAGGCGTTCGACCACCGTCTCATCGACAACTCGGCCCGCGAGATCGTCGAGACGGCCAAGCGCACCGGCGCCACGGTCCGTGGCCCGGTCCCGCTGCCGGTCAAGATGGAGCGTTTCACGCTGCTGATCTCGCCGCACGCCGACAAGGACGCGCGCGACCAGTACGAGATGCGCACCCACAAGCGCCTGATGGACATCCTGAACCCGACCGACAAGACGGTGGACGCGCTGATGAAGCTCGAGCTGCCGGCCGGCGTGGACGTCCAGATCAAGCTGAACTGAGTTCGATCCCGCCCTGCGGCCCCAAAAGGGCTTGCAGGGACCCCGGGAGTCGCCTATAGTGCGCGGCTCTCCTCGCCGAGGCCTGGCCGGCTTTGCCGGTACCGCTCGAGCGGTGCGACGACCCCACCCGGTCGGCCGCCCCTCTCACCGGTTTCCTTGACGAGCCTGGCACTGCTTACACGGCGCCAGGAATTGCGTTTTTTCAGCCCCAGCCAATCGCAGCTGTGGCGGTGTACGAGGACACAGAGATGACGATCGGTCTGATTGGCCGCAAGGCCGGCATGACACGCGTCTTCACGGACGCGGGCGAGTCGATCCCGGTGACGGTGATCGAGGCTCTGCCCAACCGCGTCACCCAGGTCAAGGGTGTCGAGAGCGACGGCTATCGCGCCGTGCAGGTCACGTTCGGCAGCAAGAAGCCTTCCCGCGTCAGCCGCGCGCTCGCCGGCCATTTCGCCAAGGCGAAGGTCGAGCCGGGCGAGTCGCTGGTCGAGTTCCGCCTGGCCGACGGCGAAGGCGCCGAGCTGGCCACCGGCGCCGAGCTCAAGGTCGACCTGTTCACCAAGGGCCAGATCGTCGACGTCACCGGCACGACCATCGGCAAGGGCTTTGCCGGCACCATCAAGCGGCACAACTTCGCGGGCGGCCCGGCCTCGCACGGCGCGTCGGTGTTCCACCGCGCTCCCGGCTCGATCGGCCAGCGCCAGACCCCGGGACGCGTGTTCCAGGGCAAGCGCATGTCCGGCCACATGGGCAACATCCGCCGCACGATCGAGAAGCTGCAGGTCGTCGAAGTCGACGCCGAGCGCAACCTCCTGCTGATCCGCGGCGCCGTGCCGGGTTCGCCGGGTGGCGAAGTCATCGTGCGTCCGTCGCTGAAGGCCGGCCGTCTTGCCAAGCGCAAGACGCTCGCGCCGAAGCAGCCGGCCGCGAAGACGAAGAAGTAACCCGCCCCGGAAAACTGACGGGAAACTGACATGGCAACCCAAATCAAGCTCCAGCAGGGCGGCACCAGCATCGAAGTGTCCGAGCAGACCTTCGGCCGCGAATTCAACGAAGCCCTCGTGCACCAGGTCGTGACGGCCTACATGGCTGCCAGCCGCGCCGGCACCAAGCGCCAGAAGAGCAAGGCCGAGGTCCGTGGCGGTGGTCGCAAGCCGCACAACCAGAAGGGTGGTGGTCGCGCCCGCGCCGGCTCCATCCGCAGCCCGATCTGGGTCGGCGGTGGCCGTGCGTTCGCCGCGCGCCCGCGTGACTACTCGCAGAAGGTCAATCGCAAGATGTACCGCGGCGCCATTGCGGCGCTGCTGTCCGAGCTGGTCCGCCTCGAGCGCCTCACGGTGGTCGAGTCGTTCGCGCTCGAGGCGCCGAAGACGAAGCTGCTCGCGACCCGGCTGAAGGAGCTGGGCCTCGAAGACGTGCTGATCGTGGTCGAGGCGTACGACGAGAAGCTCGAGCTCGCCTCGCGCAACCTGCTCGGCGTCACGGTCCTGCCGGTGACGGCGGTCGACCCGGTGAGCCTGGTGCGGCACGAGCGCGTGCTCGCCACGGTCGGCGCCATCCGCATGCTCGAGGAGAAGCTGGCATGAGCGGCAAAGAGCGTTTGATGCAGGTGCTGGTCGCGCCGCACGTGTCCGAAAAGGCCGCGCGCGCCTCCGAGCAGGGCAACCAGATGGTGTTCCGCGTCGCGCGCGACGCCACCAAGCCCGAGATCAAGGCGGCCGTCGAACTGATGTTCGAGGTCAAGGTCGACGCCGTGCAGGTCGTGAACGTGGCCGGCAAGGCGAAGCGCTTCGGCGGCCGCAAGGGCCAGCGCTCGGACTGGAAGAAGGCCTACGTCAAGCTCGCGCAGGGCCAGACGATCGATTTCACCGGCGCCGAAAAGTAACCGGCACCGGGCAGCAGACGGAAGCTAACCAATGGCTCTCATCAAGACCAAACCGACGTCGCCGGGCCGCCGCTTCGTCGTCAAGGCTGACCGCTCGCACCTGCACAAGGGCGAGCCGGTGCACGCGCTCACGGCAGCGAAGAAGCGCACGGGCGCCCGCAACAACATGGGTCGGCAGACCACGCGCCACAAGGGCGGCGGTCATGCCAGGCGCTATCGCGTTGTCGACTTCGTGCGCAACAAGGACGGCGTCCCGGGCAAGGTCGAGCGTCTCGAGTACGACCCGAACCGCAATGCCCACCTGGCCCTCGTGCTCTACGCCGACGGCGAGCGCCGCTACATCCTCGCCCCGAAGGGCGTGGCTGCCGGCGACGCGATCGTCTCGGGCGTCGATGCCCCGATCAAGGCGGGCAACGCGCTGCCGCTGCGCAACATCCCGATCGGCTCGATCGTGCACAACGTCGAGCTGAAGCCCGGCCGCGGTGGCCAGCTCGGCCGCAGCGCCGGCGCCTCGGTGCAGCTGGTCGCGCGCGAAGGCCTCTACGCCACGATCCGCCTGCGTTCCACCGAGATGCGCAAGGTGCACGTCGACTGCCGCGCGACGGTCGGCGAAGTCGGCAACGAAGACAACAACCTGATCGTCTACGGCAAGGCCGGCGCCAAGCGCTGGCGCGGCATCCGCCCGACGGTCCGCGGCGTGGTCATGAACCCCGTCGACCATCCGCACGGCGGTGGTGAGGGCAAGTCCGGCCAGGGCAACCCGCACCCGGTTTCGCCGTGGGGCTGGAAGACGAAGGGCAAGAAGACCCGCACCAACAAGCGCACGGCCGGACTCATCATCCGGCGCCGTAACTGAGCCTGAGAGGACCATCCAGTGCCCCGTTCAGTCAAGAAAGGCCCGTTCGTCGACGCCCACCTCGCGAAGAAGGTGGCGGTCGCGGCGGAAAAGAACGATCGCCGCCCGATCAAGACGTGGTCGCGCCGCTCCATGGTGCTGCCCGACATGGTCGGCCTGACGATCGCCGTCCACAACGGCAAGCAGCACATCCCCGTGCTCGTGTCCGAGAACATGGTCGGCCACAAGCTGGGCGAGTTCGCCCCGACGCGCACCTTCCGGGGTCACTCGGGCGACAAGCGCGCCTCCGCGGAGTAAGCCATGCAAGTCGCAGCAAAACTCAAGCACGCGCGCATCTCGCCGCAGAAATGCCGGCTGGTGGCGGACATGGTCCGCGGCAAGCCGGTCGGCCAGGCGCTGTCGACGTTGCGCTTCACGCCGAAGAAGGGCGCCGAGCTGATCCGCAAGGTGCTCGAGTCGGCCATCGCCAACGCCGAGAACAACCACAACGCGGACATCGACGCGCTCAAGGTCGACCTCATCTACATCGACGAGGCCCCGACGCTGAAGCGGTTCCATGCGCGCGCCAAGGGCCGCGGCAACCGCATCGTCAAGCGCAACAGCCACATCACGATCCTCGTCGGCGACGGCCGCAAGGACTGAGGGAGCACGGCTAATGGGTCAGAAGGTCAATCCGGTCGGCATTCGTCTCGGCATCACGCGGGACTGGACGTCGAAGTGGTACGCGAACAAGCGCACCTTCCCGAGCTACATCCTGCAGGACTGGCAGGTTCGTGAGTTCCTGAAGAAGAAGCTGTACGAAGCTTCGGTGAGCCGCATCCACATCGAGCGCGCCGCCCGCAAGGCGAACATCACGATCCACACCGCCCGCCCGGGCGTGGTGATCGGCAAGAAGGGCGAGGACATCGAGCGCCTGCGCCAGGAAGTCGCGAAGCTGATGAAGATGGGCTTCAACGACGTCCGCCTCAACATCGCCGAGATCCGCAAGCCGGAGCTCGACGCGCAGCTCGTGGCCGAGGGCATCGCCCAGCAGGTCGAGCGCCGCGTGATGTTCCGCCGCGCCATGAAGCGCGCCGTGATGAACACGATGCGCAGCGGCGCCCTGGGCGTGAAGGTGCGCCTCTCGGGCCGCCTGAACGGCTCGGAGATCGCGCGCACGGAGTGGACCCGCGAGGGCCGCATCCCGCTGCACACCTTCCGCGCCGACATCGACTACGGCACGGCCGAGGCGCGCACGACTTACGGCGTGATCGGCGTCAAGGTCTGGATCTTCAAGGGCGAAGTGTTCGACCAGCCGGTGCCGTCGGGCGCCGCGGCCGAGACGGCGCCTGCCGCGGAGCAGACTGCCTGAGCCCTGACGGGCACCAGGTCAGAGACGCGACAGACAGAGTAAAACGCCATGATGCAACCCAAGCGAACCAAGTATCGCAAGCAGTTCAAGGGCCGCAACGCCGGCCTGGCCCAGCGCGGCTCGAGCGTCGCGTTCGGCGACTTCGGGCTGAAGGCGACGAGCCGCGCGCGCATGACCGCGCGCGAGATCGAAGCCGCCCGTCGCGCCATGACGCGCTACGTGAAGCGCGGCGGCCAGGTGTGGATCCGGGTGTTCCCGGACGTGCCGGTCAGCAAGAAGCCGCTGGAAGTCCGCATGGGCTCCGGCAAGGGCAACGTCGAGTACTACGTCGCGCGCGTGCAGCCCGGCAAGGTGCTCTTCGAGATGGAAGGCGTCACCGAGGACATCGCGCGCGAGGCGTTCCGCCTGGCCGCGAGCAAGCTCTCGGTGGAGACCATGTTCGTCAAGCGACAGGTGCGCTGATGCAGGCCAAAGAACTCCGGTCCAAGGGCTCGGCGGAGCTGCGCGAGGAACTCCTCAAGCTGCGCCGCGAGCAGTTCAACCTGCGCATGGCGCAGGCGTCCGGCCAGGCGGCGAAGTCCGACCAGGCCGGCAAGGTGCGCCGCAACATCGCGCGCGTGAAGACGGTGCAGGGCGAGCAGGCCCGCGCCAAGGGAGCCAAGTGATGAGCGAGCAGCAGGCCCAGGCGACGACCACGGCCGCCGCAGGTGCCCAGCGCACCCTGACCGGCACCGTCGTCAGCAACAAGATGACCAAGACGGTGTCCGTCTCGGTCGAGCGCCTCGTCAAGCACGAGCGCTACAGCAAGTACATCCGCCGCACGACCAAGCTCCTCGCGCATGACGAGGACTCGGTGTGCCAGGAAGGCGACGTCGTCGACATCGCCGAATGCCGCCGCCTCTCGGCCCGCAAGGCCTGGAAGGTCGTGCGCGTCGTCAAGCGCGCCGGCGCCGTCTGAGCTGCAGCAGAAGGACTACTGAAATGATCCAGATGCGGACAATGCTCGCGGCCGCCGACAACAGCGGCGCCAAGCGCCTGATGTGCATCAAGGTGCTCGGCGGCTCGAAGCGCCGCTACGCCACCGTGGGCGACGTGATCAAGGTGAGCGTCAAGGACGCCATCCCGCGCGGCAAGGTCAAGAAGGGCGAGGTTTACGACGCCGTGGTGGTCCGCACCGCGTTCGGCGTGCGCCGCCCGGACGGTTCGCTGATCCGCTTCGACGGCAACGCGGCCGTGCTGCTCACGAACAAGATGGAGCCGATCGGCACCCGTATCTTCGGACCGGTCACCCGCGAGCTGCGCACCGCGCAGTTCATGAAGATCATCTCGCTCGCGCCCGAAGTGCTGTAAGGCCAGGGCGAGAGCAGGTCGAGGAACAGGGCATGAACAAGATCCGCAAGGGCGACGAAGTCGTCGTCATCACCGGCCGCGACAAGGGCCGGCGCGGCACCGTCATCCGCGTACTGGGTGAAAAGGTGCTGGTCGAGAACATCAACATGGTCAAGCGCCACACGCGCCCCAATCCGCAGAAGGGCACGCAGGGCGGCATCGTCGAGAAGGAGGCCTACCTCCAGCTCTCGAACGTGCAGCTCTGGAACCCGGTCGCGAAGAAGGGTGACCGCGTTGGTATCCGCACGCTCGCGGACGGACGTCGAGTGCGTTTTTTCAAGTCCAACGACGAAGTCGTGGACGCCTGAATCGAGGTCGTCTGAGATGGCAAGGCTGCAGACACATTACCGGGAAAAGATCCTCCCCGAGCTCATGAAGAGCCTCGAGGTGACCAATCCCATGCAGGCGCCGAAGATCACCAAGATCTCGGTGAACATGGGCGTGGGCGAGGCCGTGGCCGACAAGAAGGCCATGGACGGCGCCGTGAGCGACCTGACCGCGCTCACCGGCCAGAAGCCGGTGGTGACCAAGTCGCGCAAGGCGATCGCCGCGTTCAAGCTGCGCGCCGGCGTGCCCGTGGGCGCGCGCGTGACGCTGCGCGGCGCGCGGATGTACGAGTTCCTCGACCGCCTGATCAACGTGGCGATGCCGCGCATCCGCGACTTCCGCGGCGTGTCGGCCCGCTCGTTCGACGGCCGCGGCAACTACACGTTCGGGGTCAAGGAACAGATCATCTTCCCGGAAATCGCCTACGACCAGGTCGACGCGATCCGCGGGATGGATATCACGATCACTACGACGGCACGCGACGACCGGGAAGGCCGGGCGCTGCTTGAATCCTTCAACTTCCCGTTCCGCAAGTAGGACAGGAAAAATGGCGAAGACCAGCATGATCGAGCGCGAGAAGCGCCGCATTAAGCTCGTGGCCCAGCACGCTGCCAAGCGCGCGAAGCTCAAGGAGCTTATCCGCAGCCCGAAGTCGACCGACAGCGAGCGGGAGGAGGCGCAGCGCAAGCTGAATGCCATGCCGCGCGATTCGGCCGCGTCGCGGGTGCGCAACCGCTGCGCGATCACCGGCCGCTCCCGTGGCGTCTACCGCAAGTTCGGTCTCGGGCGGCAGAAGCTGCGCGAAGCCACGATGCGCGGTGACATCCCGGGCCTCGGCAAGGCCAGCTGGTAAGCCGGGTACTGGAGCAACAGCATGAGCATGTCGGATCCCATCGCGGACTTCCTCACCCGCATTCGCAACGGCCAGCTCTCGGGCAAGCCCGAGATCGCCGCGCCCTCGTCGCGGATCAAGCTGGCGTTGGCCAAGGTGCTGAAGGACGAAGGCTACATCGAGGATTTCGCCATCGACGGCGATTCCAGCAAGCCCACCGTCAAGGTGCGCCTGAAGTATTACCAGGGCCGCCCCGTCATCGAGCGCCTCGAGCGCGTCAGCCGTCCCGGGCTGCGGATCTACCGCGCCAAGGACGAGCTGCCGAAGATCCTCGGGGGCATGGGCGTGGCGATCATCTCGACCTCGAAGGGCGTGATGACCGATCGTGAGGCCCGCGCCGGCGGCCACGGCGGCGAAGTGCTCTGCATCGTGTCGTAAGGCACGGCGCAAGGAACAGGACAAAACGATGTCACGAGTAGCAAAAAGGCCGGTCCCGCTGCCCAAGGGCGTGACCACCACGGTCGACGGCAGCACCGTCACCGTCAAGGGCGCCAAGGGCGCGCTCAAGCTGCCGCTGCGCCCGGGCCTGAGCCTGGTGCAGGAAGACGGCGGCGTGCGCGTCGAGATCGCCGAGCGCAACAAGGAATCGCTGATGCACGCGGGCTCGCTCCGCGCGCACCTGGCGAACACCGTGCTCGGCGTGTCGCAGGGTTACGAGAAGAAGCTGGAGCTCGTGGGCGTCGGCTATCGCGCCGCGGCCCAGGGCAAGAAGCTGAACCTCACGCTGGGCTTCTCGCACCCCGTCGAGTACGACGTGCCGGAAGGCATCACGATCGAGACCCCGTCGCAGACGGAAATCCTCGTGAAGGGCTCCGACAAGCAGCAGGTTGGCCAGGTGGCGGCGGAGATCCGCGCCTATCGTTCCCCCGAGCCGTACAAGGGCAAGGGCGTTCGTTATTCCGGTGAGCGCATCGAGCTCAAGGAAACGAAGAAGAAGTAATGGGTGCCGCGATGGAAAAGAAAGTCAGTCGTCTGAAGAGAGCCCGCCGCAGCCGCGCCAAGATCCACGAGCTGCGTGCCGTGCGCCTGAGCGTGCACCGCACCGCGCAGCACATCTACGCGCAGGTCTTCGATCCCGAGTCGAAGGTCATCGTCTCGGCGTCGACCCTGCAGAAGGACGTCGCCGGCGGCCTCAAGGGCACCGGCAACATCGATGCGGCGAAGGCGGTTGGCAAGGCCATCGCCGAGCGCGCCAGGGCCAAGGGCATCACGCAGGTTGCGTTCGACCGCTCGGGCTTCAAGTACCACGGGCGCATCAAGGCGCTGGCCGAAGCCGCGCGTGAAGCCGGCCTCGAGTTCTGAGCCGCCAGGTCCCAGGAGCAGCAATGGCTAGAATTGAAAAAGTCGCGGCGTCGGACGAGTTCATCGAGAAGCTGGTGACCGTCAACCGCGTGTCCAAGACCGTGAAGGGCGGCAAGCAGTTCGGCTTCACCGCGCTCACCGTGGTGGGCGACGGCAACGGCCGCGTCGGCTTCGGCTACGGCAAGGCGCGCGAAGTGCCGGTTGCCATCCAGAAGGCGATGCAGCAGGCGCGCAAGAACCTCGTCAACGTGCCGCTGCGCAATGCGACGCTGCACTTTGCCGTGGTGGGCAAGCACGGCACCTCCAAGGTGTACATGCAGCCGGCCGCCGACGGTACCGGCGTCATCGCGGGCGGCAGCATGCGCGCGGTGTTCGAATGCGCCGGCGTCCGCAACGTGCTCGCGAAGTCATACGGCTCGCGCAACCCGATCAACGTCGTCCGCGCCACCATGAACGCCCTGACCGGCATGCCGGCTCCGGAGCGCATCGCGGCCAAGCGCGGCAAGACGATCGCCGAAATCACGGGCTGATTCCCATGGCAACGAAGCAAGACACCGCGGCCGTCAAGAACGTGAAGGTCACGCTCGTGAAGAGCCCCTTCGGCCAGATCCACCGGCATCGCGCGACCGTGCGCGGGCTGGGACTGCGCCGCATGAACCAGTCGGTCGTCGTGGCCGACACCCCCGAGATCCGCGGCATGCTCAACGCGTCGCGGCACCTGCTCCGCGTCGAAGAGGCGTGACCAGACCATGAAGCTCAACACCATCGGCCCGGCACCGGGCAGCAAGAAGCCGCGCACCCGCGTCGGCCGCGGCGCTTCCGCCGGCCAGGGCAAGACCTGCGGCCGCGGCGTCAAGGGCCAGCGCGCCCGCAAGGGCGGCTATCACAAGGTCGGCTTCGAAGGCGGCCAGATGCCGCTGCAGCGCCGCCTGCCCAAGATCGGCTTCCGCTCGGCGCTCAGCCGGCGCTCGGCCGAAGTGCGCCTGAGCGAGCTGCACAAGATCGACGGCGGCAACATCGATCTCGCGATCCTCAAGGCCGCGAACCTGGTCCCGGCGGACACGCTGCAGGCCAAGATCGTGCTGTCGGGCGACGTGAAGGCCGCCTACACCGTCACCGGCGTCGGCGTCACCAAGGGCGCGCGCGCGGCGATCGAGAAGGCCGGCGGCAAGGTCGTCGACGCAGCGTCGGCCTGAGCCGGCACCACCAACGCACAGAACCCAGGGAACACGCGTGGCCAATCAGTCCAACAACCCAGTCGCAGCCCTAGGCGAAGCGACGCGGTTGACCGAGCTCCGGAACAGGTTCCTGTTCCTGATCGGCGGCTTGATCGTCTATCGCATCGGCACGTTCATCCCCGTGCCGGGCATCGACCCGGTTGCGCTCGCGCGGTTCTTCCAGGACCAGCAGGGCACGATCCTGAGCATGTTCAACATGTTCTCGGGCGGCGCGCTGCAGCGCCTGTCGATCTTCGCGCTCGGCGTGATGCCGTACATTTCCGCCTCGATCATCGTGCAGATGATGGCCGTGGTCGTGCCGCAGCTGCAGGCGCTGCGCAAGGAAGGCGAGGCGGGCCGCCGCAAGCTCACCAATTACACGCGCTGGGGCACCGTGGGCCTCGCGATCTTCCAGGGCGCCGGCGCCGCGATCGCGTTCCAGAACCAGGGCGTCGTGATCAACCCGGGCGTGCAGTTCGTGTTCCTCGCCACGGCCACGCTCACGGCCGGCACCATGTTCCTGATGTGGCTCGGCGAGCAGATCACCGAGCGCGGCCTCGGCAACGGCATCTCGATGATCATCCTCGCGGGCATCGTCGCGGGCCTGCCGGCGGCGATCGGCGGCACGCTCGAGCTCGTCCGCAACGGCGAGATCAACCCGGCCCTGGCCCTGATCCTGGTGATCATGGTCGCGGCGGTGACCTACTTCGTGGTGTTCGTCGAGCGCGGCCAGCGCCGCATCCCGGTCAACTACGCCAAGCGCCAGCAGGGCCGCCGCGTGTTCGCGGGCAGCTCCACGCACCTGCCGTTCAAGCTCAACATGTCCGGCGTGATCCCGCCGATCTTCGCCTCGAGCCTGCTGCTGTTCCCGGCGACGATCGCGAGCTGGTTCGGCACCAGCGAGAACTTCGGCTGGCTGCAGAACGTGGCGGCGAGCCTGGGGATCGGCCAGCCGGTGCACATGCTGCTGTACGGCGGCCTGATCATCTTCTTCTGCTTCTTCTACACCGCGCTGGTGTTCAATGCGCGCGAGACGGCCGAGAACCTGAAGAAGTCCGGCGCGTTCATCCCCGGGATCCGCCCGGGCCAGCAGACCGCCGAGTACATCGACAAGGTCCTGACCCGCCTGACGGTCTGGGGCGCGCTGTACGTCGCGGTGGTCTGCCTGCTGCCCGAGATCCTGATTTCCCAGTTCCGGGTGCCGTTCTATTTCGGCGGCACCTCGCTCCTGATCATCGTGGTGGTGATCATGGATTTCATGGCCCAGCTGCAGGCGCACCTGATGTCGCACCAGTACGAAGGGCTCATGAAGAAAGCCAACCTGCGCGGCTACGGCCGCCCCGGCCAGGTGCGCTGAGCGCCCGGCTGCAACGGAGAGTGTTATGAAAGTTCGTCCCTCGGTGAAGCGGATCTGCAAGAACTGCAAGGTGGTCAGGCGTCGCGGCGTGGTCTACGTGATCTGCAGCAGCGACAAGCGCCACAAGCAGCGGCAGGGCTGATGGCCCGGTCCTTGCATTGAGCAACCCTGGTTTTTCTGATATTATTCCGCGCTTTTCGCGCCCCGGAGTGAGCCTAAAATGGCCCGTATAGCCGGCATCAACATCCCGATGAACAAGCACGTCTGCATCGGGCTGACCTCGATCTTTGGCGTTGGCCGCACCCAGGCATTGAATGCCTGCCAGTCGGCCGGCGTGAAGCCCGACACCAAGGTCAAGGACCTCACCGACGCCGAGGTGACGGCACTGCGCTCGGCCATCGCCAAGCTGCCGGTCGAAGGCGACCTGCGCCGCGAAGTCTCGATGAACATCAAGCGTCTCATGGACCTTGGTTCGTACCGGGGCATGCGGCACCGCAAGGGCCTGCCGATGCGCGGCCAGCGCACGCGCACCAATGCGCGCACGCGCAAGGGCCCGCGCAAGGCGGCGGTCAAGCTGAACGCACCTCCGGGCAAGGCGTAATCCGCCCCCGCCCGGTCGCACTGACTAAGGTTGTACTCGAATGGCTGACGACAAGAAGTCCGCAGGCAAGCCCCGCAAGAAGATCAAGCGCGTCGTGACCGACGCGGTTGCGCACGTGCATGCCTCGTTCAACAACACGATCATCACGATCACCGACCGCCAGGGCAACACGCTGTCCTGGGCGACGTCGGGCGGCTGCGGTTTCCGCGGCTCGCGCAAGAGCACGCCGTTCGCCGCGCAGGTCGCCGCCGAGAAGGCCGGCGTGGCCGCGCAGGAATACGGCGTGCGGACCGTCGACGTGAAGGTCCGTGGCCCGGGTCCGGGCCGCGAGTCCGCCGTGCGCGCGCTGAACGCCGCCGGCCTGAAAGTCACCAGCATCGAGGACGTGACGCCGATCCCGCACAACGGGTGCCGTCCGCCCAAGAAGCGCCGCGTCTGACGCGCCGCTGCCGAGGATAAGAGAACATGGCAAGGTATCTGGGTCCCAAGTGCAAGCTCTCGCGTCGCGAGGGCACCGACCTCTTCCTGAAGAGCGGCGTCAAGTCGCTCGAATCGAAGTGCAAGCTCGAAGTGCCGCCGGGCGGCATCAAGGGCGAGCGCCGCGCGCGCGTCTCGGGCTATGGCCTGCAGCTGCGCGAGAAGCAGAAGCTGCGCCGCATGTACGGCGTGCTCGAGCGGCAGTTCCGCGGCTACTACCAGCAGGCCGCCGGTCGTCCGGGCGCCACGGGCGAGACGCTGCTGCAGATCCTGGAGTCGCGCCTCGACAACGTCGTCTACCGCATGGGTTTCGCCGCGACGCGCAGCGAGGCTCGCCAGCTGGTCAGCCACGGCGCCATCCTCGTGAACGGCTCGCGCCTCAACATCCCTTCGTACCAGTGCAAGGCGGGCGTGGTCGTCGGCCTCTGCGAAAAAGCGCAGAAGCAGGCGCGTGTCGCGCAGGCCCTGCAGATCCGCGCCCAGACCGGCTTCCCGGACTGGGTCGAGGTCGACGAGAAGAAGTTCTCGGGTGTCCTGAAGTCGCTGCCCGAGCGCGGCGACATCCTGCCGGACATCAATGAAAGCCTCGTCGTCGAGTTGTACTCCAAGTAATCCACCCGGTCCGGCCACCGCCGGGCCCATTGACTGGGCAGGTGACTAAAATGCAGTCAGCCGTTGCGGAATTCCTCCGTCCGCGCGTGGTGAAGGTGACCCCGACGTCGCCGCGCCATGCCAGGATCGTCATCGAACCGTTCGAGCGGGGCTTCGGCCACACGCTCGGCAACGCGCTGCGGCGCGTGCTGCTGTCGTCGATGCCGGGCAGCGCCATCACGGAAGCCGAGATCGACGGCGTGCTCCACGAGTACACCAGCATCGAAGGCGTGCAGGAAGACGTCGTCGACATCCTGCTGAACCTCAAGCTGGTCGCGATCCGCCTGAACGCGCGCGACGAGTCCGAGCTGCGCCTGTCCAAGAAGGGCCCGGGCCCGGTCCGCGCCGGCGACATCCAGACCGACCATGACGTCGAGATCCTGAACCCCGAGCTCGTGATCGCCAACCTGACCAAGGCCGGCGAACTCAACATGACGCTCAAGGTGGAGAAGGGACGCGGCTACCGTCCGGCCCTCCAGCGCCTCGCGTTCGAGGAGGCCAGCCGTCCGATCGGCCGCCTGCTGCTCGACGCGTCGTTCAGCCCGATCCGCAAGGTCACCTACAACGTCGAAGCGGCGCGCGTCGAACAGCGCACCGACCTCGACAAGCTGATCATCGACATCGAGACCAACGGCACGATCGACGCCGAAGAGGCCATCCGCCGCGCCGGCTCGATCCTCAAGGACCAGCTGTCGGTGTTCGTCGACCTGCAGGGCCAGGACGAAGAGAAGTCACGCCCGGCCGACCATCACTTCGACCCGCTGCTGCTGCGCCCGGTCGATGAGCTGGAACTCACGGTCCGCAGCGCGAACTGCCTCAAGGCCGAGAACATCCACTACATCGGCGACCTCGTGCAGAAGACCGAAGTCGAGCTGCTGCGCACGCCGAACCTGGGCAAGAAGTCGCTCACCGAGATCAAGGAAGTGCTGGAAAGCCACGGCCTGACGCTCGGCATGCGCCTCGACAACTGGCCGCCCTCGGGCCTGAAGCGCGACGAAGAGCGCGACGTCCTTTAAGAAGTGATCTAGTGATTAGTTGATTAGTGACCTGGTCGCGACTAGAGAAGACACAGACATGAGACACGGATTGACCGGGCGGCAGCTGAGCCGCAACTCGACCCACCGCTCGGCGATGCTGCGCAACATGGCGGCCTCGCTGCTGCGTCACGAGACCATCAAGACGACGGTCCCGAAGGCGAAGGAACTGCGCCGGTTCGTCGAGCCGCTGATCACGCTCGGCAAGAAGGACAGCGAAGCGAACCGCCGCCTCGCGTTCTCGCGCCTGCGCGATGCCGAAGTCGTCACCAAGCTGTTCGGCGAGCTCGGCCCGCGCTTCGCAAAGCGCCCGGGCGGCTACACGCGCATCCTGCACATGGCCAATCGCGCCGGCGACAATGCCGAGATGGCGCTGATGGCCCTGGTCGACCGCGCCGTGGTTGCGGATGCGCCGCAGGCCGATGACGCCGGCAAGAAGCCGAAGGCCCGCAAGAAGAAGGCTGCCGCCGGTGAAGCGGCGCCGGCCGCCGCGGCCGAGGCCGCGCCTGCGGCAGACGCGCCGGCCAAGAAGCCGCGCGCGCCGCGCAAGAAGAAGGCCGCCGCCGAGGAGTGATCCTCGCGCGGAGCCGCCGGCAACAGGTTCCCCTGCGGGCCTGGGCCGCGGATCGAGGCAAAGCCGGACCCAGTGTCCGGCTTTTCTTTTTGGGCGCGGTGACCTAACTTGCTGGCCACCCCTCCATCCCGCCATTCCAGGGAGCATCGACCATCATGAGCCTGATCACTGAGTTCAAGGAATTCGCCATGAAGGGCAACGTGCTCGACATGGCGGTCGGCGTCGTCATCGGCGCCGCCTTCGGCAAGATCGTCTCGTCGCTGGTGGGCGACGTGATCACGCCGATGATCGGCAAGGCCGTCGGCGGAGTGAACTTCAAGGATCTTGCCTTCACCCTGGGCACGGACCCGGCCGGCACGCCGATCCTGGTCAAGTACGGCCTGTTCCTGCAGAACATCTTCGACTTCGTGATCATCGCCGCCGCGATCTTCATGGCGCTGCGGGTGATCAACCGGCTGAAGACACCGCCGCCGCCCGCCGCGGCGCCGGCGCCCCCGGCAGACGTAGTGCTGCTGACCGAAATCCGCGACCTGCTGAAGAAGCAGTAGCCCTGCTGCACCTCTCCCGCTTGCGGGAGAGGTCGCGCGAAGCGCGGGTGAGGGTCTTCACCTCTCCCGCTTGCGGGAGAGGTCGGCCGCAGGCCGGGTGAGGGTCTTCGACCGCGCCGCCTGCCCCTCCGGTGAGTCCCGGAAGACACGCCGTGAATACGTCCCTGTAGGCTCGCGCGCGCCGTCCTGGCGCGCGACGGTCTTCCGGAACTCACCGGAGGGGCAGACGCCGCTGCGGTGGCTGCACCATTGAGTGCGCGGCGACGTTACTGCGCGAACCCGGCAAGACCAGGCACGACTGCACTGCACAGGCCGGTCTCTGCCTGTCGATGCTCAAGTGCGCTCTGGCTCGACGTCATATCTGCCCAGGTTCACGGCTCCTGGACGCCAGGGTCCGAAGGTCTGTTCCCGACCCGGAGCAGAAGTACGTGGCGCCGCAGAGGAGACGTTCGCCATTCCAATTCAGCGGCTGTCCCAAGCAGTCCGCTGGGATGAGAGGTCAGGCGTCCGGCGCGCCACGAAGTGCATTGGCCATAACCATCCTCGTGACTGCCAATTCGCTACGCCAGTACCCGCTGATCTTGGGGAGCGAATCGTCCGCGTCGGCGATGCGACGATGGTAAAAAATGTGGGCGCCCGGCATCGGCAAGGCAGCTGGAATCGGGAAGTTCCTTGAAGGCACGAATGCCAGCTGCACGAATGGCGCCAACCGCAGGAAACCGACCACAGGAGCACTACAAGATGGGCAGGTCCCTCGTCTGAGCGCGGGCAGTGGGCGATACCTCTTGAATTGGATCAAGTGATCATCTGGCAGGGAAACGGCCCCGGCCCAGAAAGCTGTGACATCAGCGTATGGTTGTTTGTAGATCGCTTGGCAAATCCGGCAATGACAGAACAAACGCAATGCGGGCGTTCCGTTGACAGCGAAGGTCGATCGACCGCAGGGGCATGCGCAGGACTGATTTACGGACGCAAGTGCCATGGTATCTCCTGTGCGACGCATGACCGCTCCTGGCCGAGGCTGTGTGAAAACCCGGCACTGAACGCTAACATTGCAGCGTGTTCCCGCTCCAGAGATTTCTATGAGCCGGTTCATCGAAGAAGGCAATCGCTCGCAAGGCACGCTGCTTCCCGAGTCGATCGACGAGTACGTCGCCGAGGAGAACCCTGTCCGGGTGATCGAGGCGTTCGTTGAAGCGCTCGACCTGGCGGAGCTCGGGTTTACGGGGGTCGAGCCGAAGGCGACGGGCCGCCCGGCCTATCACCCGGCGACGATGCTCAAGATCTACCTCTACGGCTACTTGAACCGCATCCAGTCGACGCGCCGGCTCGAGCAGGAAGCCCGCCGCAACCTCGAGCTGATGTGGCTGGTCGGGCGCCTGGCGCCCGACTTCAAGACGCTCGCCGACTTCCGCGCCGGCAACACCGCAGCGATCAAGAACGTCTGCCGCGAGTTCATCGTGCTGTGCCGCCGCTGGCAGCTCTTCACCGAGTCGACCGTGGCGATCGACGGCAGCAAGTTCAAGGCGGTCAACCACCGCGACCGTAACTTCACTAGCGGCAAGATGAAGACGCGGATGGCGCTGATCGAGGAGAGCATCGCCGAGTACCTGAAGCACCTCGACCGCATGGATCGCAAGGAGACGCCGCGTAATCCGCGCAAGGCAGCACGCCTGCAGGAGCGGATCGCAACGCTCAAAGAGGAGATGGCGAGGCTCAAGGGGCTCAAGCGGCAAATGGAGGCCTCGCCGCATGGCCAGGTGTCGTTGACCGACCCCGACTCACGCTCGATGGCGAGCCAGGGCAAGGGCACCGGCATCGTCGGCTACAACGTGCAGACGGCCGTTGAAACGAAGCACCACCTGATCGTGACGCACGAGGTCACCAACGTGGGCTCGGACCGGGCGCAGCTGGTGAAGATGGCGGAGGCGGCACGCGAGGCGCTGGGCACGACGGATCTCACGGCGATCGCCGACCGCGGCTACTACAGCAGCGAACAGATCAAGGGCTGTGAAGACGCAGGCATCGCGCCGGTGGTGCCGAAGCCGATCACCTCGAACAGCGCTGCTGACGGTCGCTACGAGAAATGGGACTTCACCTACCTGCCGAAGCGCGACGCATATCGCTGCCCCGCAGGCGAGTACGCCATCCGACGCTGCGCGAGCCAGGAGAACGGCCTGACGTTCTACAAGTACTGGTCGTCGGCCTGTCCGAAGTGCGCACTGCGCGCAAAGTGCACGACCGGCGACTACCGACGCGTAACGCGGTGGGAGCACGAGGCCGTACTGGACCGCATGCACGCTCGGCTCGATCGAGATCCCGACCTGATGACGGTCCGCCGGCGCACGGTGGAACATCCGTTCGGCACGATCAAAGCCTGGATGGGCGCCACCCACTTCTTGTGTCGGCGACTACCGAGGGTGAGCGCCGAGATGAGCCTTCACGTTCTGGCGTACAACCTGAAGCGAGTGATGAAGATCATGGGAACCGGAGCGATGATCGAGGCGCTGCGCGCCTGATCAGCGCTCGGCATATCATCGGACCAGACTGAAGCGCGACCGTTGGCTGGCTGGACTGTCGCTGCCGCTGATGAGTTATCACACAGCCTCGGCCGGAAGCCGCCACGCTGCTGTACCTCGACACTGTCACTGCAGCGACGTGCCCCGCCGATGGGGTGCCGAAGACCGTCGCGCGCCAGGACGGCGCGCGCGAGCCTACAGGGACGTATTTACGGCGTGTCTTCGGCGCCCCATCGGCGGGGCACGGCACTGCAGCGGCACAGGACGCCAAAGCAGCCGGTGCTTCCCGCATGTCACGCAACCTGGGCGAACGCATCCCGCGTCAGGTTCTCCGGCGCGCCCGAGGCCGTGCACACGACGTCGTCCTCGATGCGGATGCCGCCGCACGGCTGCAGCCGCCGCACGGTGTCCCAGTCGATGTAGCGTCCCAGCCCGTCCTGCTGCGCGGCCTGCAGCAGCAGCTCGATGAAGTAGATGCCGGGTTCGATCGTCACGACCACGCCCGGTTCCAGCCGGCGCGTCAGCCGCAGGTAGCGGTGGCCGGCCGGCCGCGGGATTTCGCTGCGGCCGGTGTCGTCGGCCGCGGTGCCGGCCACGTCGTGCACCTGCAGGCCGATCAGGTGGCCGATGCCGTGCGGGAAAAACACGCCCGAGAGGCCGTTCTCGACCGCCAGTTGCGCGCTGCAGTCGACGATGACGCCATGGCGCAGCAGCGCCTCCGCAATCAGCCGGTGCGCCAGCAGGTGGATGTCGCGGTAATCGGTGCCCGGCCGCACGGCGGCGCACAGCTCGAGCTGCAGCTGCTCCATGTCGGCCAGCAGCGCCAGGTAGGTCGCATCCACGCCGAGCCGTGCCGCATGGGTGCGCGTGATGTCGCTGGCATAGCCGCGGCACTGCGCGCCCGCGTCGATCAGGAAGCTCGGCCGCGGCACGTCGTGGCGGCGGCCGAGCGTGGTGTAGTGCAGCACGGCCGCGCCTTCGCCGAACGCGATGATGTTGCCGTAGGGCAGCTCCTGCTCGCGCAGTCCGACGGCGGAGCAGTAGGCCTGGTGCACCTCGAATTCCGAGGCGCCCGAGTAAAAGGCCGCCGCCGCGGCGTTGTGGCCGCGCGCGCCGAGCCGGGACGCCTCGCGCATGCAGGCGAGTTCGTACGGTGTCTTGGCGGCGCGGTGGTAGTGCAGGCAGGCCAGCAGCCCCGGCGGGTTGACGGCGCTGAAGCCCCAGTCGGCAATTTCCGCCGGAGGATCGCCGATCAGCACCAGCCGGTGGTTGTCGGCCGTCAGCAGGTCGCGCGCCTGGCCAGGCTCGCGGATCACCTCGATGTCGAACTCGCGCGTCCAGGCGGCGGCAGGCAGCTCCGGCGGCTTGTGCCAGTAGTCGGCCGGCTGGTGAAACACCAGTTGGGGCCGGCGGCCGGGCAGGTAGCGGATGAAGCAGTCCGGCGCGTCCTGCAGCGGTACCCAGTGCAGGAAGTGCGGGTTGGCCTTGAAGGCCGGACCATGATCGTCGAGGAAATGCAGCCCGGGGCGGCCGGAGTAGACCACGACCCCGTCGCAGGCCTCGCGGTCGAGGGCGCGTTCCGCCAACGCTCGCACGTGCTGCAAGTGGGCGGGAAACAACGTGTCGAGGGCATCGGTGGTCATGGAGCCGGCTTCCGTTGGCTGCGCGATATCCCCGATGATAGGAGATGCCGCGGCCGATGGGGGTACTCCCGCAGGCCGCAGGCGGCTTCCCGCTGTCGCCAGATAGAGACAGTTTGGGCCGTTCCGTTTGCCGGGGCGGGTCCTAGAATCTCCTCCGCGCACCGGGTGGGCCCGCCTTCGGGCCGGGCCTGCCGCAGATGCAAGTTGCTCTACATCCACAGACTGAAATCCACTGGGGTATTTATTCCATGAACGCGAAGATCGCTCTCGCCGCCGCCCTCGCCGCCCTGGCCCTCGCCGGCTGCGCCAAGAAGGAAGAAGCCGTCGAAGCCACGCAGGAAGCCGCTGCTGACGCCGCTGCTGCTGCTGGCGAGGCTGCTGACGCCGCCACCGACGCCGCCGCTGCTGCGACGGACGCCGCCGCCGCCGCTGGCGAAGCCGCCGTTGACGCCACGGCCGCTGTCGCTGGCGACGCCGCTGCCGCCGCTGGCGACGCTGCTGCCGCCGCTGGCGACGCCGCTGCCGCTGCCGGCGAAGCCGCGCAGGACGCCGGCCAGGCCGTGCAGGAAGCCACCAAGTAATTGGTTGCCGACTGTTCGTCGCCCTGACGGGCTGACGGAAAAGATGGAGCGGATCCCGGCTGGGGTCCGCTCCATTCTGCAAGCAGGGACCAGCCCCGGAGCCAGCCCCAGGCGGGACCGGTGATCAGTGAATCCCGCTGGGAGGCGGGTCGAGCAGTGCCCGTCACCGTACGCGATGCACGCAGCTCTGCGCAGGACCGCGAATGGATTCGCGCGGTCTACCGCGACTATCTATCCGAACTTTCCGCGTCGAAGACCGGCCTCTTTCCAGCCCTCGGTGAATGGGACGCGCGCGAAAACGAGTTCCTTGCCGGCTGGTTTGCCGATCCCGCGGCACACCCTTTCGTGATCCTCGACGACGGCCATCGCGCCGGATTCGCGCTCGTCGCGCGTCCCCCCGCGTTTCCCCGGACAACGGTCGAGTTCCGCATGGCGGAGTTCTTCGTGGCGCGCGCCTCGCGCCGGCGCGGTGTCGGCGCACTGGCGGCGACGCTGCTGTTCAATCGCTTTGCCGGCGACTGGGAAGTGCTCGAGGACGAGCAGAACCGTCCCGCCCTGCAGTTCTGGCGCCGCGTGATCACGCGGCAGACCTCCGGCCGGTTTTCCGAGACGCGCAACGGCGGCGAAGTCCGCCATCGTTTCCGCACCGAGGGACATCCCTCCGCGCGCGGGCGCACCCTGACCCGCCCGTCGCGGCTGCTCAGGCCAGCACGCGCCTGAGGTACTGGCCGGTGTGGGAGGCGGGCGTCGCGGCCACCTGTTCCGGCGGGCCCTCGACCACGACCGTGCCGCCGCCGTCGCCACCCTCCGGTCCCATGTCGACGATCCAGTCCGCCGTCTTGATCACGTCGAGGTTGTGCTCGATCACGACGATCGTGTTGCCGTCGTCGCGCAGGCGGTGCAGCACGCCGAGCAGCTGCTCGATGTCGTGGAAATGCAGTCCGGTCGTCGGCTCGTCCAGGATGTACAGCGTGCGGCCCGTTGCGCGCTTGGCGAGTTCGCGCGCGAGCTTGATGCGCTGCGCCTCGCCGCCCGACAGCGTGGTCGCGTTCTGCCCCAGGCGCACGTACGAGAGCCCCACGTCGAGCAGCGTCTGCAGCTTGCCGGCGAGCGCCGGCACGTTGCGGAAGAACACCGCCGCGTCCTCGATCGTCAGCTCGAGCACGTCGTGGATGCTGCGGCCCTTGTAGCGGATCTCCAGCGTCTCGCGGTTGTAGCGCATGCCGCGGCAGGCGTCGCAGGTGACGTAGGCGTCGGGCAGGAAGTGCATCTCGACGCGGATCAGGCCGTCGCCCTCGCAGGCCTCGCAGCGGCCGCCGCGCACGTTGAAGCTGAACCGCCCCGGATCGTAGCCGCGCGCGCGGGCCTCGGGCACTTCCGCAAACAGTTCGCGCACCGGACCGAAGATGCCGGTGTAGGTCGCGGGATTCGAACGCGGCGTGCGCCCGATCGGGCTCTGGTCGATGTCGATCACGCGGTCGATCTGCTCGAGACCCTCGATGGCGCGGCAGGGCGCCGCGTCGCCGCCCGAATCGTTCAGGGCGCCCGCCGCGTGCCGGTACAGCGTGTCGATGACCAGCGTCGACTTGCCCGAGCCGGACACGCCGGTCACGCAGGTCATCAGGCCCAGCGGAAACGTCGCCGTGACCTGGCGCAGGTTGTTGCCGCTGGCGTCGAGCACGCGCAGCACGCGCCCGGGCTGCGGCGTACGGCGCACGGTCGGGCAGGGGATGCGCCGCCGCCCGCTCAGGTAGGCGCCCGTCAGCGAATCGGGGTTGCCGGCCACGTCCTGTGGCGTGCCCTGTGCGACGACCTGTCCGCCGTGGATCCCGGCACCGGGGCCGAGGTCCACCACGTAATCCGCCTGGCGGATCGCGTCCTCGTCGTGTTCGACCACCAGCACCGTGTTGCCGAGGTCGCGCAGCCGGACCAGCGTGTCGAGCAGGCGCTGGTTGTCGCGCTGGTGCAGGCCGATCGACGGCTCGTCGAGTATGTACATCACGCCCACCAGGCCCGAGCCGATCTGGCTCGCCAGCCGGATGCGCTGGGCCTCGCCGCCGGAGAGCGTCTCGGCGCTGCGGTCGAGCGACAGGTAATCGAGGCCGACGTCGCTGAGGAAGGTCAGCCGGTCCGCCACCTCGCGCACCAGCCGTGCCGCGATCTCGCCGCGCCAGCCGTCGATGTGCAGCGTTTCGAAAAAGCGGCGCGCCTCGGCGATCGACAGGGAGGCGATCCCCGGCAGCGCGCGCCCGGCGACGTACACATGCCGCGCCGCCTTGTTCAGCCGGCTGCCGCCGCAATCCGCGCACGCGCGCACGCCGCGATACTTGGCGAGTTCCTCGCGCACCGTCACCGATTCGGTCTCGCGGTAGCGGCGCTCGAGGTTGGGCAGGATGCCTTCCCACGCGTGCGTGCGCCGGGTCGCGGCGCCCTTGGCATCGAAGTAGCGGAACTGGATCTTCTCCTCGCCGCTGCCGTGCAGCAGCCCATGGCGCACGGCTTCGGGCAGGTCGCTCCATGGCGCCTCGATGTCGAAGCGGAAATGCCGCGCGAGCGACTGGATCAGCTGGAAGTAATACGCATTGCGGCGGTCCCAGCCGCGGATCGCGCCGCCGGCGAGCGACAGGCTGGGATTGACGACGACGCGCGCAGGATCGAAGAACTCCTGCTGGCCGAGGCCGCCGCAGGTGCCGCAGGCGCCGTTCGGGTTGTTGAACGAAAACAGCCGCGGCTCCAGTTCCGTCAGGCTGTAGCCACAGACGGTGCAGGCGAAGCGGTTCGAGAACACCAGCGGCTCGCGCGCGGGCTCGTCGTGGAATGCGAGCCGCGCCGTGCCCTGCGCCAGCCCGAGCGCCGTCTCGAACGATTCCGCCAGCCGCTGCGCGGCGTCCGGCCGTACCTTGAGACGGTCGATCACGGCTTCGATGGTGTGTCGGCGGCGGCCGTCGAGCGCCGGCCGCTCGTCGAGCTCGACCAGCCGGCCGTCGATGCGGGCCCGCACGAAGCCCTGGCTGCGCAGGTGATCGAAGACTTCCGCGTGCTCGCCCTTGCGGTCCTGCACGACCGGCGCGAGCAGCAGCACACCCGTGCCCTCGGGCAGGGCCAGCACCTGGTCCACCATCTGCGTCACGGTCTGCGCCGCCAGGTCCTGGCCGTGCTCGGGACAGCGCGGCACGCCGGCGCGCGCGAACAGCACGCGCAGGTAATCGTAGATCTCGGTGACGGTGCCGACCGTCGAGCGCGGGTTGTGCGAAGTCGCCTTCTGCTCGATCGCGATCGCGGGCGACAGGCCCTCGATGTGGTCGACGTCGGGCTTCTCCATCACGGACAGGAACTGCCGCGCGTAGGCCGAGAGCGATTCGACGTAGCGCCGCTGGCCCTCGGCGTAGATCGTGTCGAACGCGAGCGACGACTTGCCCGACCCGGACAGGCCGGTGATCACGATCAGCCGGTCGCGGGGCAGGTCCAGGTCGATGTTGCGCAGGTTGTGGGTGCGCGCGCCGCGGATGCGGATGACGTCCATGCAGTTCAGCCAGCAGGCTGCCGGAGGGCAGCCTGCTAATATAGGGGTCGCTCCCGATCCGAGGCAAAGACCATCCGACCCCACGACGAGACCCCCAGGCCGGCGATGACGTCGGCCGAGCGACGTTCCGTGGGCGCGCTCGCAGCCATCTACGCGTCGCGCATGCTGGGGATGTTCCTGATGCTGCCGGTGCTGGCCCTGTACGCGCACACGCTGCCGGACTATTCGCCCGAGCTGCTGGGCCTGGCGATGGGGGCATACGGCCTGACGCAGGCCGTGCTGCAGATCCCGTTCGGTCGCTGGTCCGATCGTCTCGGCCGCAAGCCCATGATTACACTGGGTTTGCTGTTTTATGCCCTGGGCTCGTATCATCGGCATCCATGCCGACAGCGTCGCCACCCTGGCCATCGCCCGCGGCATCCAGGGGGCCGGAGCGGTGTCGGCCTCCGTCACCGCGCTGATGGCCGACCTGACCCGCAATGAAGTACGTACCCGCGCCATGGCCGTGATCGGCATCAGCATCGGGCTGTCGTTCGTGCTGGCGCTGATCATTGCCCCGGCGCTCGAAGCCGCCGTCGGCGTCCCTGGCATTTTCGGGGTCATGCTGGCGATGGCGCTGCTGGGGCTGGTCCTGCTGTACGTGGCAGTGCCGGCCGAGCCGGCGCGCACGGGCGGGGCGGAGGGCCGCCGGCTGTCGGGCATGCTCGAGATCGTGAGCCGCCCGCAGTTGCGGCCGCTGTACTTCGGCATGTTCGCGCTGCACGCGATCATGACAGCCACGTTCATCTCCGTACCGCAGGTGCTGGAGTCGAATCTCGGCATCCCGGGCGCGGACCACTGGCAGGTCTACCTCGGGGTGTTCATCGCCTCCCTGGCCGGCACCGTGCCGCTGGTGCTGAAGACCGAGCGCCACTCGACGGCCGGCCACGGGCTGCTGGTCGCCTCGATCGCGCTGACGGGTGTCGCGCAGGCGCTGCTCGGCCTGGACCACGTGCACCTGTGGGTCGTGCTGGCCGCGCTGGTGCTGTTCTTCGCCGTGTTCAACTACCTGGAGGCGCGCCTGCCCGCCCTGCTGACGCTGGCGGCACCGGCGGCGGACCGGGGTGCCGCGCTGGGCGTTTTCGCCACTTCCCAGTTCCTGGGCGCCTTCTTCGGTGGCGTGGGCGGCGGCATCCTGCTGGGCCAGTTTGGCATCGCCGGGGTGTTCTGGGGCTGCGCCGCCATGGCGTTTCGGCTGGGCAATCCTTGCCACCCGCCCGCCCGCGACGGGCGTCCAACCGGTTTCTGGCTGAACTCAGTCCATTTGCGGTCAGGCGGCGACCCCCCGCTTGCCGTAAAATCGCGTTCCACCACCCACCCCTGCGCAGGCTCTCCGAATGGCACGCGGCATCAACAAAGTCATCCTCGTCGGCAACCTCGGCAAGGATCCCGAGACGCGCTACATGCCCAACGGCAAGGCGGTCACCAACTTCACCATCGCCACCTCCGAAAGCTGGAAGGACAAGCAGACCGGCGAGCAGCGCGAGCAGACGGAGTGGCACAACATCGTCATGTTCGAGCGCCTGGCGGAGATCGCGGCCGAGTACCTGAAGAAGGGCTCGCAGGTCTATATCGAGGGCAAGCTGCGCACCCGCAAGTGGCAGGACAAGGAAGGCCGTGACCGCTACACCACCGAGATCAACGCCAACGAGATGCAGATGCTCGGCGGTCGTTCCGGCGGCGGCGGCATGGGTGGCGGCGAAGCGCGCGGCGAAGCCCGGCCGGCCGCGGCGAGCGGTGGCGGTGGCCGGGGTGCCCCGGCGCCGGCAGAAGGCGGCGACTCGCCGTTCGACGACGACATCCCGTTCTGAACCCACCCGGCCACGGCCGGATGAGTCGATGCCACGCGTCTACCTGAAAACCTTCGGCTGCCAGATGAACGAGTACGACTCCGCCCGCATGGCGGACGTGCTGCGCGCGTGTGGCGGTTACGAGCCCACCGAGCATCCGGAAGAGGCCGACCTGCTGCTGCTCAACACCTGCTCGGTGCGCGAGAAGGCGCAGGAAAAAGTCTTTTCGCAGCTCGGCCGCTGGCGCGAACTCAAGGCCGCGCGGCCGCACGTGGTGATCGGCGTCGGCGGTTGCGTCGCCAGCCAGGAAGGCGAGGGCATCACCGAGCGCGCGCCGTTCGTCGATCTCGTGTTCGGCCCGCAGACCATCCACCGCCTGCCCGACATGCTGGCCCAGCTGGGACGCCAGGGCCGCTCGGTGGTCGATGTCAGCTTTCCGGAAATCGAGAAGTTCGACCGCCTGCCGGAACCGCGCGCCGACGGCGCGACGGCCTTCGTGTCGATCATGGAAGGCTGCAGCAAGTACTGCACGTTCTGCGTCGTGCCCGTACACGCGCGGCGAGGAAGTCAGCCGGCCGCTCGAGCAGGTCATGGCCGAGGTGCGCTCGCTGGCGCGCCAGGGCGTCGTCGAGGTGACGCTGCTCGGCCAGAACGTCAATGCCTACCGTGGCGCGCTGGCCGGCGGCGGCCATGCCGATCTCGCCGCGCTGATCTACCTGGTCGCCGCGGTGCCCGGCATCGAGCGCATCCGCTTCACGACCTCGCACCCGGTCGAGTTCCGCGACAGCCTGGTCGAGGCTTACCGTGACGTGCCGCAGCTCGCCAACTACCTGCACCTGCCGGTGCAGAGCGGCTCCGACCGCGTGCTTGCCCTGATGAAGCGCGGGCACACGGTGCTGGAATACAAGCAGAAGCTGCGCCGGCTGCGCGAGGTGCGGCCGGACATCAGCCTGTCGACCGACATCATCGTCGGCTTCCCGGGCGAGACCGAGCGCGATTTCGAGGCCACCCTCGAGCTGGTGCGCGAGGTCGGCTTCGACCAGAGCTTCAGTTTCATCTACAGCCAGCGTCCGGGCACGCCGGCGGCGTCGCTGCCCGACGACGTGCCGCATGCCGCCAAGCAGGCACGGCTCGAACGGTTGCAGGCGCAGCTCAACGAGCAGGCCCGCGCGATCAGCTGACGGCATGGTCGGCAGCACGCAGCGTGTGCTGGTCGAACGTCCGTCGAGGCGCGATACGCGGCAGCTGGCGGGCCGCACCGCGAACAACCGCTGGGTCAATTTCGACGGCCCGGCGTCCCTGATCAACCGCTACACCGACGTCGTCGTCACCGAGGCGATGCCGAACTCGCTGCGCGGGCGGCTGGCCGAGCCGGCCCGCGCCAGGAGCAGCGCTTGAGCGCGCAGGTGGACTCACGCGAACTGTCGCTGGCCGGGGCCGACAACCCGCGCCTGGCCAATTTTGCCGGACCGATGGAGCAGAACCTGCGCCACGTCGAGGAGCGGCTGGGTGTCGAGGTACGCCGGCGCGGGCACGACCTGCAGGTGCTCGGCCCCGTCGATGCGGTCAACAACGCCTCGGCGGTGCTGCAGCGCATGTTCGAGCTGTCGGCGACGGAAGCACTGTCGCCCGACCGCGTGCACCTGTGCGTGCAGGAATACGGGTTCCCGCGACCGGCCATGCCCGCGGCTGCCGGCGCCGAGCGCGAAGTCGTGGTGCAGACGCAGCGTGGTGGCATCCGCGGCCGCGGACCCAACCAGCGCCAGTACCTCGACCAGGTCCGGGTCAGCGACCTCACCTTCGGCATCGGCCCGGCCGGCACCGGCAAGACTTACCTGGCTGTCGCGAGCGCGGTCGAGGCGCTGCATTCCGGCAGCGTGCGCCGGATCGTGCTGGTGCGCCCCGCGGTCGAGGCCGGCGAGCGCCTGGGCTTCCTGCCGGGAGATCTCGCGCAGAAGGTCGACCCTTACCTGCGGCCGATGTACGACGCCCTGTACGAGATGATGGGGTTCGACCGCGTCGCGCGGAACATCGAGCGCCAGGTCATCGAAGTCGCGCCGCTCGCCTTCATGCGCGGCCGCTCGCTCAACGATTCCTTCATCATCCTCGACGAGGCGCAGAACACCTCGGTCGAGCAGATGAAGATGTTCCTCACGCGCCTGGGCTTCGGCTCCAAGGCGGTCGTGACCGGCGACATCACCCAGGTGGACCTGCCGCGGCAGCAGCGCTCCGGCCTGCGGCACGCCATCGAGGTCCTGCGCGGCGTCGAGGGCGTCGCCTTCACGTTCTTCAATGCGCTCGACGTGGTGCGCCATCCGCTGGTGCAGCGCATCGTGCAGGCCTACGAGCGCAACACCAGCGAAGAAAGCCAGGAACGCTGATGCCCCGGGCCACCCGTTCCGCCAGCCTCCCCCCGCACCGCTCGTCGTCGAACTGCAGTTCGCCACGCGCCGCCCCTGGGTGCCCGGTCCGGTGAGCCTGCGGCGCTGGGCAAGGGCGGCCCACGCGGCGGCCATGGCAGCGATGCCGGCGTCGCAGCGGCGGGTGCACGCCATGGCCGGCGCACCGGCCCTGTGCCTGCGGCTGGTCGGCAGCGCGGAGAGCCGGCGCCTGGACCGTGTCTACCGCGGCAAGGACCGGCCGACCAACGTGCTGTCGTTCCCTGCCTCGGCCGAGGAGCGCGTGGCGACGGGCATGCTCGGCGACCTCGTCGTCTGCGCACCGGTGGTCGCGCGCGAGGCACGCGAGCAGGGCAAGACGCTGGCGGCGCACTGGGCGCACATGGTCGTGCACGGCACCCTGCACCTGCTCGGCCACGATCACCTGGCGGCGCGCGACGCGCGCGCGATGGAAGCGCTCGAGGTGGCAATCCTCGGCGGATTCGGGTTTCATGACCCGTACGCGCAAGTCATCCCGCAGGTCGTATGAGCAGCAGCGAGAACACGGGAGCCACCAGCCGCTGGCTGCGCCGCATCGCCGATTCGATCTCGGGCGAGCCGCGCGACCTCGAGCAGCTGGCGGACGTGCTGAGCGACGCCCGCGAGCGTGGCCTGATCGATTCCGACGTGCTGCGGATGCTCGAGTCGGTGCTGCAGGTGTCCGAGATCCAGGTGCGCGACGTCATGGTGCCGCGCTCGCAGATGGTCGTGATCAACCGCGAGGATCCGGTCGACACGATCCTGCCGGTCGTGATCGAGTCCGGCCACTCGCGTTTCCCCGTGGTGGGCGAGGACCGCGACGAAGTGGCGGGCATCCTGCTGGCCAAGGACCTGTTGCGCTACTTCGTCGAGGGATCGGAAGACAGCTTCGACATCCGCGAATGCCTGCGGCCGGCGGTGTTCATTCCCGAGAGCAAGCGGCTCAACGTGCTGCTGAAGGAATTCCGCGTCACGCACAACCACATGGCGATCGTCGTCGACGAGTATGGCGGCGTGGCGGGACTGCTGACGATCGAGGACGTGCTGGAGCAGATCGTCGGCGACATCGGCGACGAGTACGACGTCGACGAGGGCGAGGGCATCCGCAAGGAGGCCGACCGCAGCTGGACGGTGCCGGCCCTCACCCGCATCGAGGACTTCAACCAGGCGTTCGGCACGCGTTTCGCGGACGAGGAATTCGACACGATCGGCGGCCTGGTCCTGCACGAGCTCGGCCGCATGCCGCGCCGCGGCGAGGCGGTGCAGATCGGCGGCCTGGAGCTCAAGGTCACGCGCGCCGACCGCCGTCGCATCGAGACCCTGCGCGTGACGACGCCCCGCGACGTGGAAGCGCGCCCGGCGGATGGCGGCTGACGGGGTGACGGCCCCAGCCTGGCTGCGGCACGTCGCGGGCCGCGGACGCTGGATCGCGCTGCCCGCGGGGGCCCTGCTGGCGCTGGCCTTCGCGCCGGCGCAGGTGTTCCTGCTCGCATTCGCCTGTCCGGCCGTGCTGTTCCTGCTCTGGCACGAAGTGACGCCGCGCGAAGCTGCCTGGCGCGGCTTCCTGTTCACCGGCGGCACGTTCCTGGCCGGCACGTACTGGCTGTATCACAGCATCCACCTGGTGGGCCAGGCGCCGATCTGGATCGCGCTGTTCCTGATGCTGGGCCTCGTGGCCATCATGGGCAGCTACACGGCGCTGATCGGCTATGCCGCGGCGCGCTGGCTGCCGGCCCGCGGGGCCTGGCGCTGGCTGCTGCTGCTGCCCGCATTGTGGGTGCTCGCCGAATGGGTGCGCGGCTGGTTCCTGAGCGGCTTTCCGTGGCTCGCTCTCGGCTACACGCAGCTCGGCACCGGCTTGCGCGGCTTCGCGCCCGTGCTGGGCGTCTACGGGGTGAGCCTGGCCGTCGCGGTCTCGGCCGGCGTGCTCGTGACGCTGCTGCTGGGCCGCCAGGCCGAACGCATCGTGGCGTGCGTCATCGGCCTCAGCGTCTGGGGCACGGGCACCGCGCTGACGCGCATCGAGTGGACGGTGGAGCGGGGTGCCCCGCTGCGGGTCGCGCTGGTGCAGGGCGCCGTGCCGCAGGCGATGAAGTGGAACCCCGACCAGCGTGCCCGCACGATGCAGCTGTATGCGAACCTGATGGTGCCGTACCTCGGGCACGAGATCATCGTCTGGCCCGAGTCCGCCATTCCGGCGCTGGAGGAGAATGTCCGGCCGTACCTCGAGAACATGTCCGCGCTCGCCAACGAAAGCGGCTCGGCGCTGGTGATGGGGCTGCTGCGGCGTGACGCGGAGCGCGGCTCGTACCACAACTCGATCGCCGCCTACGCGCTCGACCAGCCGGTGCAGTGGTACGACAAGCGCAGGCTGGTGCCCTTCGGGGAATTCTTCCCGGTGCCCGGGTTCGTACGCGAGTGGCTGCGGCTGATGAACCTGCCTTACTCGGACTTCGAGGCGGGCCGCGCCGACCCTGCACCGCTGCGCGCGGCGGGCGAATCGCTCGCGCCGACGGTCTGCTACGAGGATGCGTACGGTTCGGAGCAGCTGCGACTGGCGCGCGAGTCGTCGCTGCTGGTCAACGTCACCAACGACGCGTGGTTCGGCGATTCGACGGCGCCGCACCAGCACCTCGACATCAGCCGCATGCGCTCGCTGGAGAGCGGCCGCGCCATGCTGCGCGCGACCAATGACGGCGTGACGGCGCTGATCGGCCATGACGGGACGCTGCTCGCGACGCTGCCGCAGTTCGAGCCCGGCGTGCTGAGCGGCACGGTGCAGCCGCGCACCGGGCTCACGCCCTACGCGCGCTTCGGCAACTGGCCGGTGCTGGCGATCCTGTGGCTGGCGGTGGCATGCGGCGCCTTGCTGTGGCGGCGGCGGCGCGCGCCATGAGCGAGCATCGCGGCGCCATCACGGCCGAAGGCGAGCTGTATCCGTCGCCACGGCGCGCACTCGATTACCTCGAGCTCGACCCGCCCGAACCCGGCCACGCGGTGGCCCTCGGCGACGGCTTCCTCTGGGCGCGGATTCCGCTGCCCATGGAACTCAACCACATCAATGTCTGGCTGCTGCGGCATGAAGACGGCTGGATGCTGGTCGACACCGGGCTCGCCGAGGACGTCTGCCGCGAGGCCTGGCACAGCCTCGAGCCCAACGAACTCGACGGGCGGCCGCTGCGGCGGATCTTCCTGACCCACGATCACCCGGATCACATGGGCCTGTCACGCTGGCTGCACCAGCGGCACGCGGCGCCCGTGTGGATGTCGGAGATCGGCCACCAGTCCACGGGCGCCTATCTCGCCGCGACCCCCGACGCGCTCGGCGTGCAGCGGCAGGCGTTCCTGCACGCGCACGGCATGGCGATCGAGGCCGATGCCCTGCGCAAGCTGTCCGGCAGCGAGCACGGCAAGTGGTTCGGCGGCCTGCCGCCGCTCGGCCGCGCAGCACGCGGCGGCGACGCGATCCATGCGGCGGGTCGCGACTGGCAGGTGATCGAAACCAGCGGCCATTGCCGTGGCCACCTGTGCCTGTATGACGCCGCGCACGCCGTGCTGATCAGTGGCGACCAGGTGCTGCCGACGATTTCACCCAACGTCAGCGTGCTGCAGTCGAGGCCCGATGCGGACCCGCTGCGCGAGTTTCTCGAGTCGCTGGCGCGGCTCGAGCAGTGCGCGCCCGAGACGCTGGTGCTGCCCTCGCACGGCCGGCCGTTCCGCGGCCTGCACCGCCGCATCGAGGTGCTGCGGTCGCACCACCTCGAACAGCTCGAGCGCCTGCACGAGGCCTGCCGCGAGCCCCAGGCGGCCTACGACCTGCTCCCGGTCATGTACGGGCGGCCGTTGCGCGGCTATCACCGCCTGCTGGCGCTGGGGGAAACCGTGGCGCACCTGAATTATCTTTGGCATGCCGGTCGTCTGGCGCGTACCGTGGACGCCGGCCAGCGTCTCCGCTTCGTGATGGCCTGAGGAAACCGCGATGGACTTTTCAGCGTCGACCGTCTGGTGGGTACTGGCTGGCATCGCCGTGGCCGTCGAGCTCAGCACGGGCACGTTCTACCTGCTGCTGCTGGCCTGCGGCATGGCGGCGGGCGCACTGGCCTCCCACCTGGGGTTCGGCGTGCCGCTACAGATCGTTGCCGCGGCCGCCGTCGGCGGCGGCGCTACGGCGCTCTGGCGCTGGCGCCACACACAGGCGGGTCCGGGGACCCCGGCGGCCGAGAACCGCGACGTCAACCTCGACATCGGCGAACGCCTGCACGTCGACGCGTGGGCCGAGGACCGCACCACGCGCGTCCAGTACCGCGGCTCGACCTGGACGGCCGTTCTCGCCCCGGGAGCGGACGCCGTCGCCGGGGAACACGTCGTCACTGCCGTCGAGAGCAACTCGCTGGTGCTCGCCCCGGCGCCACCGCGACCCTGACGGCCCGACCCGCAGATCAGCCACAAGGAACCACGCTGCCATGGAAATCGCACTCGTTCTCGCCGTCATCGCGATCATCTTCGTCATGCAGACGATCAAGATCGTGCCGCAGCAAAACGCCTGGGTGGTCGAGCGCCTCGGCAAGTACGATCGCACGCTCACGCCGGGCCTGAGCTTCGTCGTGCCGTTCGTCGAGCGCGTCGCCTACCGGCATTCGCTCAAGGAAGTGCCGCTCGACGTGCCGAGCCAGGTCTGCATCACCAAGGACAACACCCAGCTGCAGGTCGACGGCATCATCTACTTCCAGGTCACCGATCCGATGCGCGCGAGCTACGGCTCGAGCAACTACGTGCTCGCCATCACGCAGCTGGCGCAGACGCTGCTGCGCTCGGTCATCGGCAAGATGGAACTCGACAAGACCTTCGAGGAGCGCGACGCGATCAACGCGTCGGTGGTCAGCGCGCTCGACGAGGCGGCCGCCAACTGGGGCGTCAAGGTGCTGCGCTACGAGATCAAGGACCTCACGCCGCCGCAGGAGATCCTGCGCGCGATGCAGGCGCAGATCACGGCCGAGCGCGAGAAGCGCGCGCTGATTGCCGCGTCCGAAGGGCGCAAGCAGGAACAGATCAACATCGCCACCGGCGAGCGCGAGGCCTTCATTGCGCGGTCCGAGGGCCAGCGGCAGGCCGAGATCAACACGGCGCAGGGCGAGGCGTCGGCGATCGTGGCCGTGGCCGAGGCGACGGCGGAGGCGATCCGCAAGGTGGCCGAGGCGATCCAGTCGCCAGGGGGCGAGCAGGCGGTGCAGCTGAAGGTGGCGGAACGGGCGGTCGAGGCCTATTCGCAGCTGGCCCAGAAGAACAACACGATGATCGTGCCCGGCAACATGACCGAGGTGTCGGCGCTGATCGGCACGGCGATGGCGCTGATGAAAGGAAAGGGGATAGGGGATAGGGGATAGGGGATAGGGGCTAGTCGGAGGAGCAGCTGAAGCATCCGGATGCCACGGTTGCTCCTCCGACCCTAACCCCTAGTCCCTAGTCCCTTCTGCACCACCTGTCCGGTATCCTGTGCAGTCCACCCCACGCCCGTCCCGGTCGATCATGCAGGAACGCTACGAACCGTCCGTCCTCGAGCCCCAGGCCCAGCGCTACTGGGACCAGAACGGCAGCTTTGCCGTGGCCGAGGATCCGTCCCGCCCCAAGTACTACTGCCTGTGCATGTTCCCCTATCCGAGCGGGCGGCTGCACATGGGGCACGTGCGCAACTACACCATCGGCGACGTGATCACGCGCTTCATGCGCATGCAGGGCTGCAACGTGCTGCAGCCGATGGGCTGGGACGCGTTCGGCCTGCCGGCCGAGAACGCCGCGATGGCGAACGGCGTGCCGCCGGCGCAGTGGACCTACGACAACATCGCGTACATGAAGCAGCAGCTCAAGTCGCTGGGTTTCGGCCTCGACTGGGCGCGCGAGGTGACCACCTGCCGGCCCGATTACTACCGCTGGAACCAGTGGCTGTTCCTGCGCATGCTGGAAAAGGGCATCGCCTACCGCACGACGGGCACGGTCAACTGGGACCCGGTGGACCAGACCGTGCTCGCCAACGAGCAGGTGATCGACGGGCGCGGCTGGCGCACCGGTGCGCTGGTCGAGAAGCGCGAGATCCCGATGTACTACCTCGGCATCACCCGCTACGCGGAGGACCTGCTGGCGGCGCTCGGCGACCTGCCGGGCTGGCCCGAGCGCGTGCGCCTGATGCAGGAGAACTGGATCGGCCGCTCCGAGGGCCTCGAGATCGAGTTCGCAGTGGAAGGCGGCGGCAGCCTCGGCATCTACACGACCCGGCCCGACACGCTCTGTGGCGTCACCTACATGGCCGTCGCCGCCGAGCATCCGCTGGCGCAGCGGGCAGCCGCCGGCAACCCGGACCTGCAGCAGTTCCTGGCCGAGTGCCAGCGCAACGGCGTGACCGAGGCGGCGCTCGAGACGATGGAAAAGCGCGGCATGCCGCTCGGCATCCACGCCATTCACCCGCTCACCGGCGACCGCATCCCGGTCTGGGTCGCCAATTTCGTGCTGATGGGCTATGGCACCGGAGCGGTCATGGCGGTGCCCGCGCACGACCAGCGCGATTACGAGTTCGCCCGCCGTTACGGCCTGCGCATCCACCAGGTGATCCAGCCGGCCGACGGCTCGCTCGCCAACATCGACGACGAGGCCTATCTCGAGCACGGCACGCTGATCAACTCGGGGCAGTTCGACGGCCTCAACTTCGATGAAGCGTTCGACGCGTTCGCGAAGCTGTTCGAAGCCCAGGGCACCGGCAAGCGCCGGGTCAATTTCCGCCTGCGCGACTGGGGCATCTCGCGCCAGCGCTACTGGGGCTGCCCGATCCCGCTGATCCATTGTGCCGACTGCGGCGTGCAGCCGGTGCCGGACGACCAACTGCCCGTCGTGCTGCCGGAAGACCTCGTGCCGGACGGCAGCGGCAACCCGCTCGGCAAGAACGCGAAGTTTCTCGAATGCCAGTGCCCGCGTTGCGGCAAGCCTGCACGGCGCGAGACGGACACGATGGACACGTTCGTCGATTCCAGCTGGTACTACTTCCGCTACGCCAGCGCCAACAACGACCGCGCCATGGTCGATGCCCGCGCGCAGTACTGGCTGCCGGTGGACCAGTACATCGGCGGCATCGAGCACGCCATCCTGCACCTGCTGTACTCGCGCTTCTGGACGCGAGTGATGCGCGACCTGGGCCTGACGCAGGTCGAGGAGCCGTTCGCCAACCTGCTGACGCAGGGCATGGTGCTCAACGAGATCTACCTGCGGAAGCCCGCCGAGGGCCGCATCCAGTACTTCAATCCGGCCGACGTGGACGTGCAGTTCGACGACAAGGGCGCGCGCATCGGCGCGACGCTGCGCGCGGACGGACTCCCGGTCGAGAGCGCCGGCATCGGCACGATGTCCAAGTCGAAGAACAACGGCGTCGACCCGCAGGCGCTGGTGCAGCAGTACGGCGCCGACACGGCGCGGCTGTTCATGATGTTCGCGGCGCCGCCGGAGCAGACGCTCGAGTGGAGCGACGAGGGCGTCGAGGGCGCGTTCCGCTTCATGAAGCGGCTGTGGAAGGCCGTGCACCAGCACGTGCAGGGCGGGCCGCTCGCCGCGGCGCTGGACCCGTCGGCGCTGTCCCCGGCGCAGCGCGCCGTACGCCGCCAGGTGCACGAGACGCTGGCCAAGATCACGCACGACATCGGCAAGCGTCGCACGTTCAATACGGCGATCGCCGCGGTGATGGAACTCATGAACGCGCTGGGCAGGTTCGACGACCGCAGTGCGCAGGGCCGCGCGGTCATGCAGGAAGCCCTCGAGATCGTGGTCCTCGGCCTGTCGCCGGTGGTGCCGCACGCCTGCCACGCGCTCTGGCAGGAACTTGGCCACGCCGGCGCCGTCATCGACGAGCGCTGGCCGTCGGTCGATGCGGCCGCGCTGCTGCGCGACGAGATCGAAGTCGTGGTGCAGGTCAACGGCAAGCTGCGCGGCCGCGTCACCGTCCCGGCCGACGCGGCTGAAGCGGCCGTGCGCGAGGCGGCGCTCGCCGACGAGGGCGTGCAGCGCTACGTGGACGGCAAGCCGATCCGCAAGTTCATCTACGTGCCCGGCAAGCTCGCGAACGTGGTGGTCTGAGGCGTGCGCCGCTGGGTGAGATCTGCTGGGCTGCGGCGCTTCCCGGCCACTGCCATGAGTGGTCCGGGCGACCGTCGCGAGCCATGGCTGGCGGCGCGCGCTCGCCAGGGACGGGTTCACGGCGGTCGCCCGGGCCACTCTGGCAGTGGCCGAGACGCCCGCAGCCGTGCTCGATCGCTTCGCGAGCACGCCGCAGCCCGCGCATCGTTCGCGCTGCTGCTCGCCTGCGCCACGCTGGTGCTGGCCGGTTGCGGCTTCCACCTGCAGGGCGCGAGCCCGCTGCCCGAGGGCAGCCGCAAGGTGCGCATCGTCACGGCCGACGAAGTGACGCCGTTCGCGGTCGAGCTGCGCCGTGCGGTCGAACGTTCCGGTGGCACGGTCGTGGCGACCACCGCCGAGGCGGAGACGGTGCTGCGCATCCTGCGCGACCGCAGCGGACGCCGGGTGCTGTCGGTGTCCGCCAGCAACACGCCGCAGGAATACGAGATCTTCTACGTCGTCGAATACTCGGTCGAGCGCGCCGGCAAGGAAGTGCTGGAGGCGCAGCCGCTGGAGATGCTGCGCAACATGAGCTTCGACGAGGCGCAGCTGCTCGCCAAGGACCGCGAGGAAGCCATCCTGCGCGAGGCGATGGCCAGGGACCTGGCGCTACTGGTGGTCCGCCGCCTCGAATCGCTCTGACCGCGCGGGCGCGCCCGCGCTGCGAGAAGGCAGCGCCCCCCTGGCGCCCGCCTAGCGACCCGCGAAGCGGTCGGTGGCCGACACCAGTTCGTGGGTGTTGCCGGCTTCCATCGCCGAGTGACCCGAATCCGGCGAGACGCGGAAGTCGGCCTCGGGCCAGGCACGGTGCAGGTCCCACGCGCTGCGCATCGGGCAGACGACGTCGTAGCGGCCCTGCACGATCACCGCCGGAATGTGCCGGATCCTGCGCACCCCGCGCAGCAGCTGGTCGTCACGTTCGAAGAAGCCATGGTTGACGAAATAGTGGCACTCGATGCGCGCCACCGCGATCGCGAAATCGTCGGCATTCCAGCTGGCGATGTTCTGCTCGTTGACCAGCAGGTAACTGGTCGCGGCCTCCCACTCGGCCCAGGCCTTGGCGGCCTTCAGCTGGACCGCACGGTTGCGGCTGGTCAGCCGCCTGTAGTACGCGCCGACGAGGTCGCCGCGCTCGGCCCGCGGGATCGCCGCGAGATAGTTCTCCCAGTGGTCCGGAAACAGCGCGCTGGCGCCGTGCTGGTAGAACCAGTGGATCTCCCATTCGCGCAGCATGAAGATGCCGCGCAGCACCAGCTCGGTGACCCGCTTCGGGTGCGCCTGCGCGTAGGCGAGCGCCAGCGTCGAGCCCCATGAGCCGCCGAACACCAGCCAGCGCTCGATCCCGAGATGCCGGCGCAGTGCCTCCATGTCCGCGACCAGGTGCCACGTGGTGTTGTCGACGAGGCTCGCGTGCGGCTTGCTGCGACCGCAGCCGCGCTGGTCGAACAGCACGATGCGGTACCTTGCCGGATCGAAAAAACGCCGTGCGCTTTCGCCGGCGCCGGCACCGGGGCCGCCGTGGACGAACACCGCGGCCTTGCCTTGCGGGTTGCCGCATTCCTCCCAGTAGATCTCGTGCTCCGGCGCGACCCGCAGCCAGCCGCTGCGATAGGGCTTGAGGGCGGGGTAGAGCGCGCGCAGTTTGCTCATGGAGTGGTACCGGAGACGACAGGTGCCGGGACTATAGGAGGATCGACGGCCGGGCGGATAGGGGCGCCGGGGCCAAAACCGCCGACGCCCCCCCGACAAGCCACTTCCTAGCGGTTGATCCGCACGCCCAGCGTCAGCGAGCGACCGGGCAGCGGCACGAAGTCCTTGAGCGGCGAGACATGGCGCCGCGCCTCCTCGTCGAGCAGGTTGCTGCCCTTGAGGAAGAACAGCAGTCCGGACTGGCGCCATTCCCAGCGGTAGCTCAATTCGAGATCGACCAGCGTGTAGCCATCGGTCGGCAGCTCATTGTCGGCGAGGTCATCCTGCTCGTCGTACCAGGCGAAGCCCAGTGAACTGTGCAGCGGCCCGGCGTCGTACTCGAGCACGCCGGTGAGCCGCAGCGGGGGCATCTGCGGCAGGTTGCCGCCGCCCGTCAGCTTGCCGCGGACATAGTCGGCGCCGAGCCGGCCGCTGAGCCCGCGGCCGCTGCCGGACCACAGCGGAAATTCCACTTCGCCCTCGGCGCCGTAGAACTCCGCGTCCTGCTGCCGGTACACGTACACCGGCAGGCCGTCCTCCTCGGCGTCGGTGCGCAGCGGGAAGATGTAGTCGCCAAAGCCGCTGTAGAAGATCGATGCCTGCCACGACACGGCACCGTCGCGGCGCAGGCCGAGGTCGATCGTGTTCGCGACTTCCTTGTCCAGGTTCTCGTCGCCGATCTCGAAGCGTCCGACCGCCAGGTGCGGGCCGTCCGAATACAGCTCTGCCGCCTGCGGATGCCGCTCGGAACGCGTCAAGTGCAGCGCCAGCGCGAGTTCGTCGGTCCAGTCCCAGACCAGCCCGGCGACGAAGCTGTACGCGGTGTCGTCGTAGCTGCGCGGATCGTTGTCGACGTCGATGTCCTGCTGCTCGATGCGGCCGCCGAAGTCGACCGTCCAGTCGCCGAATTCGCGCTTCTCGACCAGGAACAGGCTGAGTCCCGTGGTCTGCGACGGGGGAATGTAGGCTTCGGCACCGACGGCCTCGAGGTCGAGGTCGGTGTACTGGATTCCGAGCGTGCCGGTCCAGCCGGCGAGTTCGCGGTGGCCGAGGTGCAGTCTCGCGTCGAGGCCGGTCTGCATGAAGAGGGTGCCGATTTCGCTGCCCTCGAGTTCCGCGTGCTCGTAGTCGGTGTATGCGGCGCGCAGCGCGACGTTCTCGATGAAGCCGTCCAGCTCGCGCCACCCCGCCTTGAAGTCGTAACGGTCCGACTGCTGGTCGATACGGATCGCCTCCTCCGCGGCCGCGCCAGTGACCTCGTCAGGCGGCGCTTCCTCCTCGGCATGCTCGCCGGGGCCCGGGAGGCCGTAGTTGGTTTCGGCGCGGCCGTAGGCGAAGCCCACCTCGCTGCGCTCGCCAAACCAGGACAAGCCCGCCGTGTAGCCCTCGGATTCGCTGTCCGAGTTCGGCACCTTGCCGTCCGTGGCCTCGATCTCGGCGCCTTCGGCCAGTTCCTCGGCGATGATGTACCTCGACCAGTCGAGCCCTGGGATCTCGATGTCGTCGGTGTCGCGCTTGTAGCCATCGAGGTGCCAGCCGAACGCGCCGACGCGGCCATCCAGCCGGCCGGCGACGCTGCGCTCGCCGGTCGCCGTGTCGCCACGCAGTTCCAGGCCGCCCTCCAGCGGGTCCCGGTCGCGCCGCACCGGAATGCGTCCATCGACGGTATTGACCACGCCGCCGACAGCACCGCTGCCGTAGAGCAGGGTGGTCGGTCCCTTCAGCACCTCGATCTGGTCGGCGAGCAGCGGCTCGACCGCCACCGAGTGGTCGGGGCTGAGGTTCGAGACGTCGAGTGCGCTCACGCCGTCGAGCAGCATCAGCACGCGCTCGCCGGACAGGCCGCGGATGATCGGCCGGCTGGCCTTCGGACCGAAATAGCTGGCGGTCACGCCGGGCAGCGCCGCGAGCGATTCGCCGAGGCTGCTGCCGATACTGCGGGTGAGATCGTCGCCCGACAGCACGACGGCTGATTGCGCGAGGTCGACCGCGGTCGAGCGCCACGGGCTCGCGGTGACGAGAACTTCTTCGAGGTCGGCGTGCTGCGCCAGCGCGGCGGGCACGGCGAACACGGACGAGGCCAGGGCCAACGAATGACGGATGATCGGATTCATTTCGCAACTCCAGGAAAGCATGCGGAGCCGGTCCTTGCGGACCGACGCTACGACGGGGCCACGAGGGCCCGGCAGTCAGGCCTGGAGGGCGGGTGGAGCGCGGGGGTGGCAGGGCGGGCGGACGACCCGGCCCTGCGGCACAGCTTCATCGACGACGATCGCGCGCGCGACCGGGGCGACGGGCTCGACCGTGGCCTTGATGGCCGGCGGCGGGGCGCCGCCGCGGTCGAAAGTCACGCAGAACGAGCAGAACTTGTAGCTGGCCGGCACTTCCGCTTCGTGCGTGTGCGCGACGTGCATGACCGACGCAAGCGCTATCGCCACTGACAGCAGCACCGCCCAGGCACGACCGCGAGCCGGTCGGGACCGCCCGGGACCGGCGCGCCAGCGCTGGAAGATTGTCAGGGCCTGCATGGTGTCGAATTCAGCGGTCGGTTGCGGAGCGGAGGCGGCAAGCTAGCCGGTGGTATGCCGGCGGTCAAGGCGGCATAATCGTCCCGGCATGCCGAGACCTATCCTGGCCCACAGACTCCGGCGCATCCAGGCCGCAGGTTGCCCTTTCCGGTGAGAGCCACCCCGGAGTCCTTCCAGGCGTCGCTGGCCGAAGGTCCGCTGCCCCGCGTCTGCCTGATCACGGGCGTCGAACCACTGCTCATCGACGAGGCCGCCACCGCGCTGCGCGCGCAGGCGCGTGCCGCCGGCCACGGCGAACGCGAGGTGCACTTCATCGAGCGCGGCTTCGACTGGGACGCGCTGCTGATGGACGCGAACAGCCTGTCGCTGTTCGCCAACCTGAGGCTGATCGAACTCAAGCTGCGCACGGCGCCCGATGCGGGCGCGGCGAAGCAGCTGATGCAGCTGGCGGCCCGCCCGCCGGCGGACACGGTCCTGCTGGTCACCGGCGAGCTCGAACCGAGGTCGCAGAAGGCCGCCTGGGTCAACGAATTCGAACGCTGCGGAACCGTGGTCGTGGCCCCGCCGATGACCCGCGAGCAATTGCCGCGATGGATCGCCCGGCGTCTCAAGCAGCACGGCATCACGCTGGCGGCGGACGCGGCGCAATTGCTGGCGGACCGCGTGGAAGGCAACCTGCTCGCCGCGCAGCAGGAGATCGAACGCATCGCGCTGTTGCGCCCGAATGACGCACTCGATGTCGCGGCCGTCGCCGAACTCGTCGCCGACAACGCCCGCTTCGACGTGTTCGAGCTGGCCGGGGCGGCGTTCTCGGGCAACGCGCCGCGCGCGCTGCGGATCCTCGACGGCCTGCGGGGCGAGGGCCGCGAACCGCCCTTGATCCTGTGGGCCCTGCTCAACGACCTGCGCGCGGTTTCGCGCGTGCTGCAGCGCGGGCCGAATGAACGCAACCTCGACGGCATCTTCCGCGCGGAGAATGTCTGGGGTACCCGGCAGGGGCCTATCCGCGTCGCGCTGCAGCGTCTGCGGCGGTCCGACATCGACGCGCTGCTCGTGTCTGCCGCACGCGCCGACCGTGTGGCGAAGGGCAGCCTGCGTGGCGATCCCTGGGTCGAGCTCACCGGACTCGTGGCCCGCATCGCGGGCGTGCAGCTCGTGGCGGCATGACGGCGTTGCCAGCCACCCCGGCGCTCGGCATCTTCGGCGGCACGTTCGACCCGATTCATTTTGGCCACCTGCGCACGGCGTTCGAGATCCTGCACGCGCTGCGCCTGCAGTCGGTGCGCTTCGTGCCCGCCGGCG
Organism: uncultured Gammaproteobacteria bacterium; assembly: GCA_963744735.1. GTDB lineage: Bacteria > Pseudomonadota > Gammaproteobacteria > Steroidobacterales > Steroidobacteraceae > RPQJ01. The sequence goes on along the minus strand of CAVUVH010000013.1, from coordinate 64,735 downwards.
ATCCACCGCATCGCGACCCGCCGCGGGTCGATGCGGCGCGGCGCCTCGAGCTGGTGCGCGCGGCGGTCGCCGACCAGCCGGGCTTTGTCGTCGACGATCGCGAAGTGAGGCGCGGCGGACCTTCGTACTCGGTGCTGACGCTCGGAGAACTGCGCGAGGAACTGCCGGCCACGCCGCTGTGCCTGATCGTCGGCATGGACGCGTTTCTCGGCCTGCCGACCTGGCACCGCTGGACGGAGCTGCTCGACCTGGCGCATGTCGTCGTGGCGCCGCGGCCGGGCTGGACGGCGCCCGACGCCGGCGTGCTCGGCAACCTGCTGGCCGCCCGGCGCGCGCTCGATCCGGCCGAGCTGCATGCCTCGCTGGCCGGCCGCATCCTGTTGCAGCCGGTCACGCAGCTGGAAATCTCCTCGAGTGAATTGCGCGCGCTGCTGGCGGCCGGCCACGACGCGCGTTACCTGTGTCCCGACGCCGTGTGCGAGCAGATCCGCCGCCTGGCGTGTTATCTCGATGTTCCACGACCCAAGAGGTGAGCATGGCAGCCAAGCGTCCGAGCCGACCGTCGACCGCACCCACCGCGCCGCGTCCCGCGGCCCGCAAGACCGCGACCGTGAAGCCGGCGGCCACGCGCCGCGCCCCCGCCGCGAAGGCGGGCGCGAAGGCGAAAGCCGCTCCGGCCAGGGTCGCTCCGGCACGGGCCTCGAAGAAGCGGGCGGCACCGGCGTCGCCGGCCCGTCCGGCGCCAGCCCGGGCCAGGTCGAAGGCCAAGGCGCCGCCGCTCGCGCGCCTGGCGCAGGTCGTGCTCGACGCGCTCGCCGACATGAAGGCGGTCGACGTCAAGGCGCTCGACGTGCGCGGCATCACCGACATCACCGACACGATGGTCGTCGCCAGCGGCACTTCGGACCGGCACGTGAAATCGATCGCCGACCGGGTCGTGCAGCGGTGCAAGGAGGCCGGCTTTCGCCCGTACGGCATCGAGGGCGAGCGCGATGGCGAGTGGGTCCTGCTCGACCTGAACGACGTCGTGCTGCACGTCATGCTGCCGCGGGTGCGCGAGTTCTACGCGCTCGAGAAACTGTGGGAGGGCGGCGCCGTCCGGCGGATTTCCGTCTGACCGGCCCGTTGCGGCCCGGACCCCTGGAGCGCACCGCATGCGCATGCGATTGCTGGCCGCAGGCACCCGGATGCCCGCCTGGGTGGACGCAGGTTTTGCGGACTATGCAGGGCGGCTGCGCGGCGATTTCCGGCTGGAACTGACTGAAATACCGCTGGGCGCGAGGGGCAGCGGCGACGTGCGCCGGGCCGTCGAGGCCGAGGGCCGCCGGATGCAGGCGGCGGCGGGCGAGCGGGCCCACGTGGTCGCGCTGCAGGTCGGTGGCCAGTCGCTCTCGACCGCGCAACTGGCCCGCTGGCTCGAGGCGCGGGCGCAGGAGGGCGCGGTCCCGGTGTTCTGCATTGGCGGCCCCGACGGGCTGGCGCCCGAGATCGACGGCCTCGCGCGCCTGCGCTGGTCCCTGTCGGCCCTGACCCTGCCGCACGGCCTGGCCCGGGTGGTGGTGGCCGAGGCCCTGTACCGCGCCGTCAGCGTGATCAAGGGCCTGCCGTACCATCGCGCCTGACCGATCCGCGATGGCCTCGATGGACAGGGGCCGCCGGGCGCGATTCAATTCCCCTTTTGTCACCCGGACTTACGTACGCGAGGCGAGCCCATGCATCCCTATCCGCATCTGTACGCCGTCCACGCCACCGCGTCGCCCGACGGCGACGTGCCCGTGGCCGCGACCGGGTTGCCCACCCTGCAGACCGCACCGCCGGCGGAGTTCGACGGGCCCGGCGACCGCTGGTCACCCGAGACCCTGCTCTGCGCCGCCGTGGCCGACTGCTTCGTGCTGAGCTTCCGGGCAGTGGCACGCGCTTCCAAGCTGGACTGGACCGGTCTCGAGTGCCGGGTCGAAGGCAAGCTCGACCGCGTCGATGGGCGCACGTTGTTCACGGCGCTGACGGTGCATGCGTCGCTCAAGGTGCCGGCAGGCACCGACCAGGAGCGCGCGACCAAGCTGCTGGAAAAAGCCGAGCACGTCTGCCTGATCAGCAACTCGCTGGTGGCGGAACGCCAGCTCGTGCCCACCGTGCACGTGGGTTGAGGACGCATGCGTCGCGACGGACCCGCCATCTACCTGGCGTCGGCCTCGCCGCGACGCAGCGAGCTGTTGCGGCAGATCGGTGTGACGCACGCGGTGCGCGCGGTCGACATCGACGAGACGCCGCTCGCCGGCGAGGCGCCGGCGCAGTACGCGCTGCGCGTGGCCAGGCAGAAGGCGCAGGCGCTCTGGCAGCGCCTGCCGGTCGCTGAGCGCCGGCCCGTGCTGGCGGCCGACACCACGGTCGCGCTCGGGCCGGAAATCCTCGGCAAGCCGGTCGATCGCGCGGATGCGGCCCGCATCCTCGGCCGGCTGTCGGGCGTCGGGCACCAGGTGCATACGGCCGTGGCCGTGCTGCATGCGGCAGGTGCCGATGACCGTCTCTGCACCAGCACCGTCACGTTCCGTCCGCTGACGCCCGCCGAGATCGATGCCTACTGGGACACCGGCGAGCCGGCCGACAAGGCCGGCGCCTATGCCGTGCAGGGACGTGCCGCCGTGTTCATCCGTCACCTGTCCGGCAGCTATTCCGGGGTGATGGGCCTGCCGCTGTACGAGACCTGGGAACTGCTCGCTTCGCTGCCCGGTCTGAACGCAAGGGACACCCAGGCACCATGACCACGGAAATGATCGTCAACGTGAGCCCGCGCGAGACGCGCGCGGCGCTGCTCGAGAACGGCGTGCTGCAGGAGCTGTTCGTCGAGCGGGCGAGCCGCCTGGGACTCACCGGCAACCTGTACAAGGGCCGCGTGTCGCGCGTGCTGCCCGGCATGCAGGCGGCTTTCATCGACATCGGCCTCGAACGCACGGCATTCCTGCATGTCTCCGACATCGTGCAGCCGGCGGACGCCGAGGGCTCGGGCGACGACGCGCGCACCGGAGAACATCCGCGAACTGGTCAACGAGGGCGGCGACATCCTGGTGCAGGTGCTGAAGGACCCGCTCGGCACCAAGGGGGCGCGGCTCACCACTTTCATCACGATCCCCTCGCGCTACCTGGTGTACATGCCCTTCGGCCACGGCGTCGGCATTTCCGCGCGCATCGAGGCCGAGGAAGAGCGGCTGCGCCTGCGCGAGCTGGTGCAGTCGTACATCGTGCCGGGCGAGGCCGGCGGCTACATCGTGCGCACCGCGGCCGAGGGCGCCGAAGGCGACGCCCTGCGCGCGGACATGCTGTTCCTGCGCAAGCTGTGGGGCGTGCTGTCGCAGAAGGCTGCGGTGACGCGGACGGGCGCGCTGGTGCACGAGGACCTGCCGCTGCCGCTGCGACTGATGCGCGACCTGGTGGGCGAGGGCGTCGATCGCGTGCTGGTTGACCACGAACGCACCTGCGAGCGGATGCAGGAGTTTGCCGCGACGTTCATGCCGGCGCTGGGCGCGCGGGTCGAGCGCTACACGGGCAGCCGCCCGATCTTCGACCTGCACGGCGTCGAGGAGGAGATCCAGCGCTCGCTCGAGCGCAAGGTGCCGCTCAAGTCCGGCGGCTACCTGGTCATCGACCAGACCGAGGCGCTGACCACGATCGACGTCAATACCGGCGCCTACGTCGGGCATCGCAACCTCGAGGAGACGATCTACCGCACCAACCTCGAGGCGGCGGTGGCGATCGCGCGCCAGCTGCGCCTGCGCAACCTGGGCGGCATCATCATCATCGATTTCATCGACATGGAGGAGGAGGAGCACCGCAAGCAGGTCTTGCAGGCGCTGGAGAAGGCGCTGGCCAAGGATCACGCGAAGACGCACGTGTCCGCGGTTTCGCCGCTGGGCCTGGTCGAGATGACGCGCAAGCGCACGCGCGAGAGCCTGTCGCACCAGCTCTGCGCGCCGTGCCCGGCCTGCGAAGGCCGCGGCTTCGTCAAGACGCCGGAGACCGTCTGCTACGAGATCTTCCGCGAAGTGCTGCGGCAGGCGGGGCAGTTCGACTTCCAGCAGCTGATGGTGCTGGCCCATTCGGACGTGATCGAGCGGCTGCTCGACGAGGAGTCCGCCGCGCTCGGCGAGCTCGAGGTCCTGGTCGGCAAGCCGATCCGCCTGCAGACCGAGGCGCTGTACCTGCACGACCAGTACGACGTGGTGCTCATGTGACTTCGGCGCGCCTGTGGCGCATCGTCGCCGGCGCGGCGGCGGGGCTGCTGGTGTGCGTGGCGCTGCTGGTCACGGCGCTGCGCATCGCGCTCACCTACGTGCCGCAGAACGAGCAGGCGTTGCGCGGCTGGATCGAGGCGCAGACGCAGACGCGCATCGAGTACTCCGGACTCGACGCCCGCCTGCGCTGGTTCGGGCCGGAAGTCGTCCTGCGCGACCTCAGGGTGCTCGAGCCCGACGGTTCGCAGACGATGTTCGCGGCGCGCGAGGGCAGCGTCGGGCTCGATCTCTGGAACTTCTTCCGCACCGGACAGCTGGTCGCGGGCCGCGTCGGCATCGTCGGGCCGCGGGTCACGATCGTGCGGCTCGCCGACGGCAGGATCCGCCTGCTCGGCCTGCGCGAGCGTCCGGCCGACCGGCCGCCGTTCGATTTCGACCGGCTGCCGGCCGGGCGCGTGGTGGTGGCGGACGCGGTGGTCGTTTTCCGCGACCTCAAGACCGGGCGCGCGCCGATCGAGCTGACGGGCCTCGATCTGCAGTTGCGCCGCGACCGTGACGACGTGCTGCTCGAAGGCGCAACCGACCTGCCGGCGGCGCTCGGCACCCGCGCGGACTTCGAGATCAGGCTGCAGGGATCACTGGACGATCGCGAGCGGCTGGACGTCCGGGTCGAGATCGATGCAGCCGAGCTGCGACTTGCCGGCCTGCGCGACTTCATGCCGTCGCGGCTCGCGCAGCCCCTGTCCGGGACGGGGCCGGTGCGCGGGGTCATCGCCGTGAAGCAGGGTCAGTTCTCGCATGCTTCGCTGAAACTCGGTCTGCGTGACGTGGTGCTGCAGCTGCCGCCGCGCGCAGTGCCGCCGATCGAGGTCGTGCGGGTCACCCAGCCGCGGCTCGAGCTCGCGCCGGGCAACCGGATCCAGCACGCGACAGTGACCAAGGAGATGATCGAGCAGGCGCCACCGCCGCTGCCACCGGAAGCGCGCTATGCCGCGCTCGGGGGCGATTTCCGGCTGCGCCGCGACGGCGATGCCTGGGTGTTCCGCGCGCAGGACCTGGAAACGCAGATCGGCGGTCGTCGCGGGAGTCCTGCAGCCAGTGTCTGGGGCCGCTGGAGCGGCCATCCGGTGTCGACGTTCGCGCTCGAACTCAATGTCGATACGCTCGAGGTCGCGCCGGTCTGGCCGCTGCTGCTGGGGTTCGCGCCGGCTTCGTTCGACCGCTATGCCGGGCTTGCGCCGACGGGTCGCGTGCAGACGCTGCGCCTCAGCGCGCAGCGTGAGCGTGCCGGGCTGCAACCGACGTTCACGGCCAGGGCCGAGCTTGCCGGGATGGGCGCGCAGCCGATCGGACGCTGGCCCGGGGCGTCCGGCGTCGACCTGACGCTGGAGGGAACCGACCAGGGCGGGCAGTTGCAGCTGCGTGGCAACGCGCCGACCTTCGACTGGCCGCGCATGTTCCGGCAACCGCTGGTCCTGCAGCGTGTCACGGCCGACGGCCAGTGGCGTCGTGCCGGCGCGGTGTGGATTGCCAGCACCAAGGGCGCCGAAGTCGAGCATGCCAAGGGCCGTGCGCGAGTCGATCTCGAGCTTGCGTATGAGCGACCCGGCGTCTCGCCGGTGCTCGTGCTCGAGGCCGAGGTGCCCGAGGTCGACGTCTCGATCGTGCCGAGCGTCGTGCCGGTGGGGCGGTTGCGCGAACGCACGATCGCCTGGCTCGACCGCGCCTTCGTCCGCGGTGTCGCGACCAACGGCCGCCTGAGCTATCGCGGACCGACCAGGAAGTTTCCGTTCCGGGGCGGCGAGGGCGATTTCACCGCCTCGGCCGACGCGCGCGACGTGACACTCGACTACTACCCTGGTTTCGCGCCCGTCACCGGCGCCACGGGTGCCGCCCGCTTCCATAACGCCTCGATCGAGGCCGACGTGTCCGCTGCGGCACTGGGCGGCCTGAAGGTGTCGCAGGCGACGTTTGCGATGGCGGACTACAAGGCGCCGGTGCTGCAGGTGACCGGCAAGGCGAGCGGCGACCTGCAGAAAGCGCTGGCCTATGTGCAGGCGAGTCCGCTCGGCCCGGTGGTCGGCGACGTGTTCATGAGCCTGTCGGGCAACGGGCCCGCGCGCTACGACGTGCAGCTGACGCTGCCTGCCATCTCCCCGGAGGCGCTCGCGGAGCTTGCCGTGCCGCCGCCGCCGCGCGACTACACCGTGCGGGCACAGCTCGACGGCGTCAACCTCACGCTGCCCGCCCTGCGCGCGCCCGCGCAGCGGGTCCGCGGCGCGTTCGAGCTGCACAATTACGACATCAAGGTCGCGGGTCTGCGCGGCACGATCCTCGACGGCCCGTTCGAACTGAGCGCGACTCCTGGCCGTCCCACCCGCGAGGTCGAAGCCGCGCTCGACATCGTCGCCCAGGGTCGCGCCGGCGGACAGAAACTGCCGGCCTTCATCGGCCTGCCCGCGACCATCACGATGGGCGGCGCAACCGACTGGAGCCTGCGTGGACGCATCGAGAAGCGGCGCGCCGGCGGCGCGTGGCCACTGACTTTCGACATCACCAGCCAGCTTGCCGGACTCTCGATCCAGGCGCCGCGGCCGTTTGCCAAGGCGGCGCCCGAGGCGCGGCCGACGCGCGTGCGGCTGGACATCCCGGGTTCGCAGGTCAACGACGTGGCGCTCGAGTCCGGCAGCGCCCGCGCCCGCCTGCGCTTTGCCGCCCGCGATGGCCTGTGGCGGCTCGAGCGCGGCGCCGCGCGCTTCGACAGCCAGCCGGTCGCACTGCCGAACCAGGCGGGCCTGCTGGTGACCGGCGACTGGCCACAGTTCGACCTGGGTGAGTGGCTTGCGCTCGCCGATGTGCCGCCGGGCAGCGACCGCGGGACCACCGGCAGCCAGCGCCTGAAGGACTGGCTGGGCCCGGTCGACGTCCACCTCGACCGCGCCACGGTGTTCGGTTTCGAGTTCCGCGACGTGATCGCGCGGCTGCGCAGTGACGGCGAGCTGTGGCGCGTCGCCGTGACCGGGCCCCAGGCCGAAGGGCAGGTCACGGTGCCCGATGATTTCCGCAGCCTGCCTTTGTTGCTGGACATGCGGCGGCTGCAGCTCGTGACCGAGAGCCCGGCCGGGGTCGCCAGTCGTGCAGCGGGCAACTCGATCGACCCGCGCACCCTGCCCGCGGTGAATGCCACCATCGACGACTTCAGCTGGCAGTCCCGGCGCTTCGGCAGGATGGTGGCAAGCCTGTCGCGCGAGCCGCGCGGACTCCGCTTCGACTCGCTGGTTGCGACCCATGCGGATTTCACCATCGATGCGAGCGGCAGCTGGTACCACGAGCAGGGCGCGGTGCAGACGCGGCTCGACGCGGAGTTCACCAGCACGGACTTCGCCGGCGCCGCGCGGGCGCTCGCGTACCGGGATGCGATCGATGCAGAAAAGGCAAGGATCACCGCCAGTCTCGTGTGGCCGGGAGGCCCCTCGCTCGACGCCCTGCAGACGATGAGCGGCTCGCTGAGCGTGACGCTCGAGGACGGCCGGCTGCGTGACATCGAGCCGGGTGCCGGGCGCATGCTGGGCCTGCTGAGCGTCGCGCAGCTGCCGCGCCGCCTTGCGCTCGACTTCCGCGACGTCACCGACGAAGGCCTGGCCTTCAACAGCATCAAGGGCGACTTCGACATCAAGTCGGGCAATGCCCATACCCGCAACCTGCTGCTGCGCGGGCCGGCGGTGGACATGGGCATCGTCGGACGCACCGGACTCGCGACCGAAGACTACGACCAGACCATCGTGGTCAGCGGCAATCCGAGCGGGCCACTGGCCGTGGCCGGCGCACTTGCGGCCGGTCCGGTGATCGGCGCCGGCGTGCTCGTGCTGTCGCAGCTGTTCAAGGACCAGCTGCAGGGGCTGACCCGCGCGTACTACCATGTGAGCGGTCCGTGGGCCGCGCCGGTGGTCGAACGAATCTCCGCGCCGCCCGGCGACGAATCCAGCGCGCGGACGGGCAGTGAATCGCCCCAGGAGAGCAAGCCTTGACCCGAGTCGCCGCGATCCAGATGACCTCCACCGCCAACGTGACCCGCAACCTGGCGGTGGCGGCCGACCTGCTGCGCGAAGCGCAGCAGCAGGGCGCGGTGGTCGCCGCGCTGCCGGAGAATTTTGCGTTCATGGGCCGCGGCGAGGCCGACAAGCTCGCCGTTGCCGAGGCGCCGGGCGCCGGCCCGATCCAGTCCTTCCTGGCCGACACCGCGCGTGCCACGGGCCTGTGGCTCGTTGCCGGAACCGTGCCGCTGCAGGTTCCTGGTGAAGCGCGCGCGGCCGCGGCGAGCCTCGTTTTCGACTCGGACGGCCGGCAGGTCGCCCGCTACGACAAGATTCACCTGTTCGACGTCGATGTGCCGGGCAAGCTCGAAAGCCACCGCGAGTCGAGGGCCGTGTATCCCGGATCACAGGCCGTCACCGTGGCCACGCCGGCAGGACGGCTGGGTCTTGCGGTCTGTTACGACGTGCGCTTTCCGGAGCTGTTCCGCGAACTGCTCGCCCAGGGCGCGGAGTGGTTCACGCTGCCGTCGGCATTCACCGTGCCGACCGGGCGCGCGCACTGGGAACTGCTGCTGCGCACGCGCGCGGTCGAGAACCTCGCCTATGTCGTGGCTCCGGCACAGTCGGGGTTCCACGAAAGCGGCCGCGAGACCCACGGCGATTCGATGATCATCGAGCCCTGGGGCCGGGTCCTGGCGCGATTGCCGCGCGGAACCGGCGTGATCACGGCAGAATTGGACCTCGCCCGGCAGCGCCGGTTGCGGCAGGATTTCCCCGCCGTGCAGCACCGCCGCCTAGGGCTCAACGCCTCGCTGCAGGAACCATGAAACCGCACATCCCCCCGGCACTGTTCGCACCCCAGCTTCCCGCCGTGGCGGCCGCGGAGGTGGAGGGCGACGCGCTGGCCCTGGCGCGCACGCAGTTGCTGCTGCCGGCCGAACTCGACGAAGACCGGGTTGCCCGCGTGCTCGGCGACGTCATGGGGCACGCCGTCGATTACGGCGACATCTACTTCCAGCAGACGCGCGAGGAGTCCTGGGCGCTCGAGGACGGCATCGTCAAGGACGGGGCCCACAGCATCGAGCAGGGCGTCGGCGTGCGCGCCCTGGCCGGCGAGAAGACCGGCTTCGCCTATTCCGACGAAGTGATGCTGCCGGCATTGCTCGAGGCCGCGCATGCGGCGCGGGCGATCTCGCGCACGGGTTCGGGCGGCAGCGTGCAGGCGTGGCATGCGACGGGCGCCCGCCGGCTCTATCCGGCGCTCGACCCCGTCGAATCGCTGGCCGACGACGACAAGGTCCGGCTGCTCGAACAGATCGACCGCGAGGCGCGCAGGCTCGACTCGCGCATCTCGCAGGTCATGGCCAGCCTTTCTGCCTCGCACGACACGATCCTGGTCATGTCGAGCGACGGCACGCTGGCCGGCGACGTGCGCCCCCTCGTGCGGCTCAACGTCAGCGTGATCATCGAGCAGGACGGACGGCGCGAGCAGGGCTACGCCGGCGGCGGCGGCCGCTTCGCCTACACCGAGTTCCTGGCATCGGGCCGCTGGCGCCAGCTGGTGCAGGAGGCGGTCCGCACCGCGCAGGTCAACCTCGAGTCCGTGCCGGCGCCCGCGGGCACGATGACGGTCGTGCTCGGCGCGGGCTGGCCGGGCGTGCTGCTGCACGAGGCCGTGGGCCACGGCCTCGAAGGCGACTTCAACCGCAAGGGCACCTCGGCCTTCAGCGGCCGCATCGGCCAGCAGGTGGCGGCCAGGGGCGTCACCATCGTCGACGACGGCACGCTGCCCGCGCGCCGCGGCTCGCTCAACGTCGACGACGAGGGCACGCCGACGCAGTGCACCACGCTGATCGAGGACGGCGTGCTGCGCGGCTACCTGCAGGACAAGCTCAATGCGCGCCTGATGGGCGTGCGCCCCACGGGCAATGGCCGGCGCGAGAGCTTCGCCGCGCTGACGCTGCCGCGCATGACCAACACGTACATGCTGCCCGGCAGCCATGCGCCGGAGGAGATCATCGCCTCCGTCGACAAGGGCCTGTACTGCCGCAACTTCGGCGGCGGCCAGGTCGACATCACCTCGGGCAAGTTCGTGTTCTCGGCCAGCGAGGCCTACCTGATCGAGAACGGCAGGCTCGGGCGGCCCGTGAAGGGAGCGACGCTGATCGGCAACGGCCCGGAGGTCATGACGCGCGTGTCGATGATCGGCAACGATCTGCGGCTCGACGACGGCGTCGGGACCTGCGGCAAGGAAGGCCAGGACGTGCCGGTGGGCGTTGGCCAGCCGACGCTGCGCGTCGACGCGATCACCGTCGGCGGCACGGGCTGACGCCATGTGGCTGCCGCGCCCCGTCTACGAAGCCTTGCCCTACGCGGGCGTGGTGGCCGGCTGCGCGTGTTTCGCGGCGGCGTGGTGGTTCGAGCGCTCGCCCCGCAGCCTGCTGTTCATCGTGGGCGGCGCACTGGTGACGCTGGGGGCGCTGCTGTGGATGCGCCGGCGCGATTACCGCGCCACGCAGGCGGGTTACGACCCGCGCGCGCTGGACGAATAGGAAGCGCGCTCCCGTTCGTCGTCGCCCTCGGACTCCTCGTCCTCGTCCGCCTCGTAGTCGCCGTCACGCAGCACCGTCGTCTGCGTGGCGCGCGGATCTTCGTGGTTTTCCGGCAGGTCGGCGCGCGTGTAGGTCAGGTCGTGCATCCCCAGCTTGATGACGTCCCCGGGCTGCAGCCTGTGCCGGCGGACGCGCTTGCCGTTCAGGTACACGCCGTTGGTGCTGTTCAGGTCCTCGACCACGCAGCCGTCGACCGTGGTCACGAGCTGCATGTGATGGCGGCTGACGAACTTGCTGTCGACCTGCATGTCGTTGTCGGTGGTGCGGCCGATCACGAACCGTCCCGGCACCAGCATCGCCTGGTCCAGCTGCACGCCCCTCATCGTCAGCACGACCCGCCCGACCGGCGGCCGCAGGTGCGGCGTCGTCTCTTCCATGCGCGTCGCGGGCAGGTGGGTGTGCGTGCGCGCCGTGTATTCCTGCCACTGCAGTTCGTCGATCGCCATGCGGACGACGTCGACGCTGACGCCCGGCAGGTCCTGGCCGAACGCCGCGAGCAGGCACGTGTCGCAGAGCGTGTTGGTCAGCCGCGGGATGCCGCCGGTGTAGCGGAACAGCAGCGGGAAGGTGTCCGGCTCGAAGATGTCGTGGTCCGCGCCGGCGATGGCCAGGCGATGCCGGATGTAGGCCCCCATCTCCGGCTCGGTCAGCGCGCTCAGGTGGAAGCGCAGGCGCACGCGCTGGCGCAGCTGCACCAGGTCGTCCGAGTCGAGCTTGTCGTTCAGCTCCGGCTGGCCCGCGAGGATGATGCGCAGCACCTTCTCCTTCGTCGTCTCGACGCCGGAGAGCAGCCGCACTTCCTCGAGCACCTTGTTCGACAGGTTCTGCGCCTCGTCGACGATCAGCAGCACCTTGCGGCCGTTGGCGTACTGCTCGATCAGGAAGTTGTTCAGCGTGGCGAGCAGCTCGGCCTTGCGCATGCGGAACGGGCTGAAGCCGAACTGCGCCAGCAGGCCCTGCAGGAACTCGATCGGCGAGACCTGCGTCTGGTTGATCTGCGCGACCACCACGTCCTGGTCGATTTCCTTGAGGAAGGACTCGATCAGCGTGGTCTTGCCGGCGCCGATCTCGCCCGTGATCACGACAAAGCCGTCCGTGAACCAGATCGTCGACTCCATGTACGCCTTGGCGCGGGAGTGGATCTGGCTCGGGTACAGGAACGCCGGGTCCGGGCTGAGCCGGAACGGCAGCTCCTTGAGCTTGAAGTGTTCGAGGTACATGGGTGCGGCGATCCTGCCCCGTACTATACGGGAGCGGGCGGGGCGCGAAACCACGCGCTCCGTCACACAAAGCCGGTCGGGGTCGCGGGTGGGCTGCGGGCGGGCCGGCGGCGGGTCGGGATGGCAGGCCCGGCCCGGCAGCGGCGCGTCAGCGTGGCGGCAGCCTGCGCAGTACCTTGCGCACGATGCGGTCGCGCTCGACGGCGCTGCCGGCAACCACGGTGCAATGGCCGAGCTTGCGGCCCGGGCGCGGCTCCTTGCCGTAGTCGTGCCAGTGCACCCCCGGCAGTGCCAGGATCGCGTCGCGTTCCGGCAACGTGCCGATGAAATTGACCATGGCGCAGTGACCGACCGGCGCGGTCTCGCCCAGCGGCAGGCCGAGGATCGCGCGCAGGTGGTTCTCGAACTGCGAGGTGGCGGCGCCTTCGATCGTCCAGTGGCCGGAGTTGTGCACGCGGGGCGCCATCTCGTTGGCGACCAGCCTGCCCTTGCGCACGAAGAACTCGATCGTGAGCACGCCGGCGTAGTCGAAGTGCCGCAGCAGGCGCTTCAGGTGGATCTCGGCCGCCTTCTGCAGCACCGGGTTGCGGTGCGGCGCGAGCGTCACGCGCAGGATGCCTTCCCGGTGCGTGTTGGCGGCGATCGGATACGCGCGGACTTCGCCGCGCGTGCTGCGCACGCCGACGATCGACACTTCGCGTTCGAAATCGACGAAGCCCTCGAGGATCAGCGGCACGCCCCCCAGCGCGTTCCAGGCGGGCTCGAGGTCGGCGGGCTTGCGCAGGTAGCGCTGGCCCTTGCCGTCGTAGCCGAGCCGGCGCGTCTTCAGCACGCAGGGCAGGCCCAGCTCCGCTGACCGCGGCGCGCAGTTCGGCGAGCGACTCGACGGCGCGGAACGGCGGTGTCGGGATCTTCAGCTTGTTGAACAGCTGCTTCTCGAGCAGACGGTCCTGCGACACGCGCAGTGCCTCGACCGGCGGCCAGACCGGATGCGTCGCCGCGACCTGCTGCAGCGCCGCGACCGGCACGTTCTCGAATTCGTAGGTGACGATGTCGACCTGGGCGGCCAGCCGCTCGAGGCTCTGCGGGTCGTCGAACGCCCCGGTCACGATCGGGGCGACCTGGCCCCCGGGGGAGTCGGCGCTCGTGTCGAGGAAGCGGAACTGCTGCGCCAGCGGATAGCCCGCCAGGGCCAGCATGCGTCCCAGCTGGCCCGCACCGATGACGCCGATCTTCATGTGGAAATCGTCGGGTGCCGCGGGTCGGGCTGGGCCAGGACCTTGTCGGTCTGTGCGGCGCGGAAAGCCTCGAGGGCGGTGCGCACCGGCTCGCTGCCGTTGGCCAGGATCGACGCAGCCAGCAGTGCGGCGTTGGTGGCGCCGGCCGCGCCGATCGCGAGCGTGCCGACCGGAATGCCCGCCGGCATCTGCACGATCGACAGCAGCGAGTCCAGGCCGTTGAGGGTCTTTGACTGCACCGGCACGCCGAGCACGGGCAGGGAGGTCTTGGCGGCGCACATGCCGGGCAGGTGGGCCGCACCGCCGGCACCGGCGATGATGACCTGCAGGCCGCGCGCGCGGGCCGTGGCGGCGTAATCGAACAGCAGGTCAGGGCGTGCGGTGGGCCGAGACGACGCGCACTTCGTGCGGCACGGCCAGACGCTCGAGCATCTCGGCCGCGTGCTTGAGGGTGTCCCAGTCGGACGTGGACCCCATGATGATGCCAACGAGCGGTTTCACCGGCGCCATTGTACAGAGGGCGGTGGAAAACTCTAAATTTCGGGCTTTTCGAGCGCGTCGCGCAGCCGGCGGAACAGCTGGCGCGAGGCGGCTGGCGGCCGGGCTCCGTCCTTCTCCGCGCGTGCCTGGCGCGCCAGCGAACGCAACTGCTGCAGTCCGGCCGGGTCGATCTGCGTCGCCAGCTCGGTCCAGGCCGCCGGCTCGTCGGCGAGCAGCCGGTCGCGCCACTGCTCCAGCACGTGTTCGCGGCGGACCCGCTGCCGGTCAATCTCGCTGCGCCGCTCCAGCGCGATGCGGATCGGCTCGACGTCGACGCCGCGCATCACCTTGGCGATGTACATCTCCTGCCGCAGGCGCGCGCCATGCGCCGTGATGCGGCGGCAGGCCACGACGGCGTCGTACAGGTTCTCCGGCAGGCCCATGGCCTCGAGCTCGGCGGCCGGCAGCTCCACCAGCGCCACGCCCATCGCGCGCAGGTCGCGATCCTGCCGCTTGAGCGCACTCTTGCTCGGGCCCTCGTCGAAGGACTCGTCGCCGCCATCGTCGTGGCCCGCGAATTCACCGGGAAATTGCTGTCTGCGCGCCATGTTCGTCCTCGGATCGAATGCTAGCACGCAGGGCGGAAGGCCGGTCCGCTGCTGCTAGAATCGCGCATTGCCGGGCAGCCGCCCGGCCCAGGACCCCGACGCAAGATGAGCATGACGCCCGCTGCGACCGACCATTCCCCCACGCTGACCGCCGACGGCGCGGACCTGCTCGCGCTGGTCGAACTCGCGCTGCAGGAAGCGAAGGTGCTCGGCGCCAGCCAGGCCGAGGCGGCCATCAGCATGGACGTGGGGCTGAGCGTCAGCGCGCGCCTCGGCGAGGTGGAGACGATCGAATACCAGCGCGACCGCGGCATGGGCGTGACGGTGTACTTCGGCACGCGCAAGGGCAGCGCCAGCACCGGCGACCTGGGCGCGGCCGCCCTGCGCGAGACGGTGGCCAAGGCCTGCACGATCGCGCGTTTCACGGCCGAGGATTCCTGCGCCGGGCTGCCGGACCCGCAGGACCTGGCGCAGGACGTGCCGTCGCTCGATCTCTCGCACCCCTGGGACATTTCACCCGAACGGGCCTGCGAGATGGCGATCGAATGCGAAGCGGCGGCGATGGCCGTCGATCCGGCGCGCATCACCAACTCCGAGGGCGCGGGTGTCAGCACGCATCGCGGCCTGCGCGCCTATGGCAATTCGCTGGGCTTCCTCGCCGCCTATCCCGGCACGGTGCACAGCATCAGCTGCTCGGTGCTCGGCAGCGCCGGCGAGCAGATGGAACGGGACTACTGGTACAGCACGCTGCGCGACTGGCGCGAGCTGGAATCGGCGGCGAGCGTGGGGCGACGCGCGGGCGAGCGCACCATTGCCCGGCTCGGCGCGCGCAAGCTCGCGACGACGAAGGCGCCGGTGCTGTATTCGCCCGACGTCGCGCGCGGCCTGATCAGTCATTTCATCGGCGCGATCCGCGGCGGCAGCCAGTACCGGCGCTCGTCGTTCCTGCTCGAGGCGGCGGGCCAGCGCGTGTTTCCCGACTGGTTCGCGCTGTCGGAGCGTCCGCACCTGCGCAAGGCGCTGGCCAGCGCGCCGTTCGATCATGAAGGCGTGGCGACGCGCGACCGCGAGCTGGTCGACGGCGGGGTGCTGCTCGGCTACGTGCTCAGCACCTACTCCGCGCGCAAGCTCGGCCTGCGCACCACCGGCAATGCGGGCGGCACGCACAACCTGCTGGTGCACGGCCGCGGCAACGATTTCGACGCCATGCTCAGGCAGATGGGCCGCGGGCTCTATGTCACCGAACTGATGGGGCAGGGCGTCAATGGCGTGACCGGCGACTACTCGCGCGGCGCGTCCGGCTTCTGGGTCGAGAACGGCCGCATCGAGTACCCGGTGCACGAAGTCACCATCGCCGGCAACCTGAAGGACATGTACCAGCGCATCGTCGACGTCGGCTCGGACATCGACGTGCGCGGCGGCATCCGCACCGGGTCGATCCTGATCGAGGAGATGACGATCGCCGGCGACTGAAGCGCGGCGCTGATCCCGGCGCTGCCGAGGCAAGCACTACAGGCGCGGTTCCTTCCGCGGTGGGTGTGCCGGCGCTCTCATGGTCTCGCGCGCTTCGTGGTCCGCGCGGAGGCACCGCGCGAACCACGGCGAACCTTGCTCGAGCGGTCGCGAGGCGAGGGTGGCCGCGCCAGGCCGGCCAGTTCGGTGTCGCCTCGCGACTTCGCTCGAGCTGCGGCGCTCGACAAATCGAGCGCCAGCACACCCGCCGCGGGCGGAGCCGCGCGATAGCGCGTGCGCCACGCCGCGCCGAAGCGCAATCGCCTCACGCCGGGCCGATGAAATCCTTCTTGCCGACGTCCACGCCGCAGTGGCGCAGGATCAGGTAGGCCGCGGTGCAGTGGAAGTAGACGTTCGGCTGCACGTATTCGAGCAGGTACGGCAGTCCCTGGTAGCTGACGTCGCCAGTGGGCCGCTTCAGCACGATGGTCTTGTCCTCGGTGCCGTCGATCTGCGCCGGCTGGAAACCCTCGAGGTAGGCGATGCACCGGTCGAGGCGCGCGACCAGGTCGGCGAAGCTTGCTTCCTTGTCCTCGTACGCGGGAATGTCGACCCCCGCGAGTCGCGAGACGCAGCCCTTCGCCATGTCGGTCGCGATCTGCACCTGCCGGGTCAGCGGAAACATGTCGGGCGCGAGCCGGTAGTTGAGCAGCACGGAGGGCTCGATCTTGCGCGCGAGGGCATGCGCCTCGCCCTTGCGCAGGATGTTGCCCAGGTTGCGCAGGCTGCGGGCAAAGACCGGGACCGACGCGCGATACATCGAAATCTGCATGGTGTCCTCCACGATGGGAGGCCGAGTCTAGCGCAGGGCGGCGCTGGCCTGCGGCGGATCGGGCGCCTGCAGCAGGTCCTTCAGCGTCGTCTGCGCCTGGCTGGCGCGCAGTGCCTCGTCCGCGATTCGCGCTGCCGTGTCCGCGGGTGGCAGCGGGCGCGGATTCGGCCGGCGCGGGTTCGGCATCTCGTGCCGGATGGCGTCGAGGATGTCGGCCAGCGTGATGCTGGCGATGTCGCGGGCCGGGCGCGACGGTGTCGTCCTCGGCGGTCAGCACCAGGCCGCGGTCCTCGAGCAGGCTGAGCGTGCCGTCGACGACCGAGGCGGGCACGTCCATGTGGTCCGCAAGATCCGAGACATTCCAGCGCTCGCCGCCCTGCAGGAAGCGCTGGCCCAGGAGGTACATCGTGCCGAGCGCGATGCGCTCGCGCAGCACGCTGGTGACCGGGATCTGGCCATGCCCGGTGCGCAGGTGCTCCGGGTGCTGGATGTAGAACGACAACTGGCCGCCCAGCAGCATCACCAGCCAGCTCACGTGCAGCCAGACCAGGAACAGCAGCACGATCGCGAAGCCGGCGTAGATCGCCGCCGTCTGCCCGGCGTAGACCGCGATGCGCGCAAAGACCGCGCCGACCGCCACCCACGCGGCGCCGCCGAAGAGCGCGCCGATGAAGGCCGACTGCCAGCGCACGCGCGTGTTCGGCATGTACCAGTAGACGAACCAGAACAGGCCGATCACCAGCAGGTACGGCGCGAAATGCGCGCGCAGGCCCGGGCTGCCCGTCGCCGTCGCCGCGAGCCCGGACAGCCGTGCCAGCGCGTCGCTCGCCTCGATCCGCGTCAGCAGCACCAGCGATGCCACGATGACCATCGGGCCGATCAGCATGATCACCAGGTATTCGCTGATGCGCTTGGCCAGGCTGCGCGGGCGCTCGACGTGCCAGGTGAAGTTCAGCGCGTCCTCGATCTTCTGGATCATCATGATCACGGTGTAGATCAGGATCACGAAGCCGACCGTGCCGAGCACGGTCGTCTGCGCGTTCTCGACGAACTGCATGATCCGCGCCGCCAGCTCCAGGCCCTTGTCGCCCAGCGGCCGCAGGAACTCGAACAGCACGGGCTCCAGCTCACGGTGGTAGCCGAAGGCCTTCAGCACCGAGAACGAGACGGCCACCACCGGCACCAGCGCAAACAGCGCCGAGTACACCAGGCCCATCGCGCGCAGGCCGAGGTCGCCGCGGACGAAATCGCGCAGCAGCGCATAGGCGTAGCGCAGCGGGCCGACCAGCAGCCGCAGGGCGCGGCTGCCCACTGCCTCGGGCAGGTCGAACAGCCAGTACTCGAAGCGCAGGTGCAGCTGGCGGAGGGGATTCGAGGCGGGCAAGGCGCATCCAGTGGCCGTGATCCGCGAACAGACTTGCATGGCTCGTCGCAGCAGGCAAGCTCGGCAGGATTCTCGGGCACAATCTGCGCTGCCGAGTCAGCGCCACGTCCTGCGAGACCCGCCCTTGCCGATCCCGACACCGCACGCCTACCCCTGCCGCATCGTCTGCCTGACCGAGGAGACGACCGAGACGCTGTACCTGCTGGGCGAGCAGGACCGCATCGTCGGCATCTCCGGCTTCACCGTGCGCCCGCCGCGCGCGCGCAGGGAGAAGCCCAGGGTGTCGGCCTTCACCAGCGCGAAGATCGACCGCATCCTGGCGCTGCAGCCCGACCTCGTGCTCGGCTTCTCGGACCTGCAGGCGGACATCGCCGCGGAGCTGATCCGGCACGGCATCGAGGTGCACGTGTTCAACCAGCGCAGCGTCGACGGGATCCTGCGCGTCGTGCGTCAGCTCGGCGGCATGATCGGCTGCGAAGCCGGGGCCACGGCGCTTGCGGCGGAACTCGAGCAGGGGCTGGCGGCGATCCGCGCCACCGCCGCGGCGTTCCCGCGCCGGCCGCGGGTCTATTTCGAGGAGTGGGACGAGCCGCAGATCTCGGGGATCCGCTGGGTGTCGGAACTGGTCGCGATCGCGGGCGGTGACGACGTCTTTCCCGAACTGGCGCAGTGCAGCCTCGGCAAGGATCGCATCATCGCGGACCCGCTCGAGGTCGTGCGGCGTGCGCCCGACATCATCTTCGGTTCATGGTGCGGCAAGAAGTTCTCGGCGCGCAACGTCGCCGCGCGCCCGGGCTGGCAGGACGTGCCTGCCGTCCGCGACGGCGAGCTGCACGAGGTGAAGTCGTCGATCATCCTGCAGCCGGGTCCGGCGGCGCTGACCGACGGCGTGCGGGAGCTGCACCGCGTGATCGCGGCCTGGGTGGCCAAAAAAGGGTAGCGTCCCTGTTTATGCGGTCAGGCGGCGGAGGGCTTCCTGGTACTTCGCGGCGGTCTTTTCGATCACCTCCGCCGGCAGCCGCGGGCCCGGCGCGGTCTTGTTCCAGTCCAGCGTCTCGAGGTAGTCGCGCACGAACTGCTTGTCGAACGACGGCGGGCTGGTGCCCGGCACGTAGGTGTCGACCGGCCAGAAGCGCGAGGAATCGGGCGTGAGCGCTTCGTCGATCAGCGTCAGGCGCCCGTCGTTTTCCTCGTCGATGCCGAACTCGAACTTGGTGTCCGCGATGATGATGCCGCGCGCGAGCGCGTGCGTGGCGGCAAACCGGTACAGCGCGATGGCGGTGTCGCGCACCTGCGCGGCGCGGTCCGCGCCGATCACCTGCGCGATCTGGTCGAAGCCGACGTTCTCGTCGTGCTGGCCCTTCGGTGCCTTGGTCGACGGCGTGAAGATCGGCTCGGGCAGCCGGTCGGCCATGCGCAGCCCGGCCGGCAGGCGCAGGCCGCAGACCTCGCCGCTGCGCTGGTAATCCTTCCAGCCCGACCCGATCAGGTAACCGCGCACGACGGCTTCCACCGGCAGCGCCTTGAGCTTGCGCACGACCATCGCGCGATCTGCGAGCCGCGCGCGTTGCGCGGCATCGGGCACGACGCTCGCCAGGTCGGCGCGCCCGGGCGCCGCCAGGTGATTGGGGACGATGTGGCCGGTGCGCGCGAACCAGAAGTTGGAAATGCTCGTCAGCACGCGGCCCTTGCCCGGAATCGGATCGGGCAGCACCACGTCGAATGCGCTCAGGCGGTCGGTGGTGACGATCAGCATGTGGCGGTCATCGCCCGGGATCGCGTAGATGTCGCGCACCTTGCCCTGGTGAAGTGCGCGCCAGGCCCGGCACGTTCGATTCGTGCATCGGCGGCGAGCCGCCGGCGGGAGAGGTAGCGCTGCTGCTGGGCGAGTCGGGCGTGTGCGTGGACATGGTGGGGCCGCCGGTGCTGTTAAGATGCCGCCGTCGTGCAGGCCATGGCGACGCCGCGAGCGTCCGGGCCAACCGACCGCCCATTGTAACGACTCCCGGGACGGGCCACGGCCCCTGCGCAACATGCTCGACGGCTGGTACGGCAAGCTCATCGGCGCCCTCGCGGGCTATCTCGTCGGCCGCGGATGGCTCGGCGCCCTCGTCGGCCTGGTGCTGGGACATCAGTTCGACGTCATGAGCCGGCGCAATCGCCGGGTGTCCGGCGGCGACCCGCGCGCTCCCGGTGCCCCGGGCGGTGCGGCGGCGGATCCGGCCACGCTGAGCCGGGCCTTCTTCGAGACCACGTTCCTGGTGATGGGGCACGTCGCCAAGAGCGACGGGCGCGTGACCGAGCAGGAGATCGACGCAGCGCGCGCGGCGATGCAGCGGTTTTCGCTGGGCGAGGCCGACCGGCGGCGGGCCATCGAGCTCTTTACGCAGGGCAAGGCGGCCGGGTTTCCGCTCGAGCCCACGCTCGAACGCCTGCGCGAGATGGCGGGGGGGCAGGCCGACCTGTGCCGCATGTTCGTGCAGATCCAGCTGCAGGCCGCGCTGCAGGGCAATGGCCTGGGCGACCGGCCGCGCGGCGTGCTGCAGCGCATGTGCCGCGTGCTGGGCATCTCGCCGCTCGAGTTCGCCTCGCTGGAAGCGATGCTGCGGCTGCGCGCGCGCAGCGAGGGCTTCGGCCGGCAGTCGCAGGGGTCGCGGCGCGCGGCCGGAGACGCGGCTGGCCGATGCGTACGAAGTCATCGGCGTGCCCGCGGCAGCGGCCGATGCGGAAGTCACGCGCGCCTTCCGCCGGCTGATGAGCCAGAATCACCCGGACAAGCTGGTTGCACAGGGGTTGCCCGAGTCGATGGTCGCGGCGGCGCACGAGCGCACGCAGCGCATCCTCGAGGCCTACGAGATCATCAAGACGCAGCGCGGGATCAAGTGAGGATACCGACATGAAGCAGCAGACGCCTGGCCCGATGATTCCGTGGATCGCCCCATCGATCCTGTCGGCCGACTTTGCGCGGCTGGGCGAGGAAGTGCGCAACGTGCTCGCCGCGGGCGCGGACATCGTCCACTTCGACGTGATGGACAACCATTACGTGCCCAACCTGACGATCGGGCCGCTGGTGTGCGAGGCCCTGCGCAAGCACGGCATCACGGCGCCGATCGACGTGCACCTGATGGTCAAGCCGGTCGACCGCATCATTCCCGACTTCGCCAAGGCGGGCGCGAGCTACATCACCTTCCACCCGGAGGCGAGCGAGCACATCGACCGCACGCTCGGCCTGATCCACGAGTGTGGTTGCAAGTCGGGACTGGTGTTCAACCCGGCCACGCCGCTGCACCACCTCGAGCACGTGCTCGACAAGGTGGACATGGTGCTGCTGATGTCGGTCAACCCGGGGTTTGGCGGCCAGTCGTTCATCGCCTCGGCACTGCCGAAGATCGCCCAGGCGCGGGCCATCATCGATCGCAGCGGGCGCCAGATCCGCCTCGAGGTCGATGGCGGCGTGAAGGTCGACAACATCGGGGCGGTCGCGGCCGCCGGGGCGGACACGTTCGTCGCCGGTTCCGCGATCTTCAACTCGAAGGATTACGCCGCGACGATCACGGCGATGCGGGAACGCATTGCAGAGGGAGTCGCGGAGCAGGGAGTAGGGAGTAGGGACGTCAGCCGCGCTGAGCGCGACCTCTCCCGCGGGGCGGGAGAGGTGGGGGCATCAATCCTCGTCGTCCTCGTCCTCGTCTTCATCGTCGTCCGGCGCGGTCGTGGCCTTCTTGCCACGCAGCGCCAGCCCCGATGCGGCCACGGCCGCCCCGCCTGCCGCCAGCGACATCGCCGCGGCCTTGCCCTTGAGGCGCGGGCGCACGCCGTACACGACCATCGTCTTGCCGCGCGCGGTGAGCAGGCCCTGCTCCTCGAGCACCTTGAGGACGCGGCCCGCCATTTCGCGCGAGCAGCCCACCAGGCGCGAGAGCTCCTGCCGGCTGACCTTGATCTGCGTGCCTTCCGGGTGCGTCATCGCGTCCGGCTCGTTGCACAGGTCCATGATCGCGTGCGCGACGCGGCCGGTGACGTCGACGAACGCCAGGTCACCGAGCTTCTTGTTGGTGCGGTCGAGGCGGCTGGCAAGCTGCGTGGCGAGTTCGAACAGCAGCGTGGGGCTCTCGGCGGCGATCTGGCGGAAGCGCGGGTAGGTCATCTCGGCCAGCTCGCACTGCGAGCGGGTGCGGACCCAGGCGCTGCGCGCCGGCTGCTCGTTGAACAGGCCCATTTCGCCGAAGAACTGGCCCTTGTTGAGGTAGGCCAGCACCATCTCGTTGCCTTCCTCGTCCTCGATCAGGACTTCGACCGAGCCCTTGATGACGTAGTAGAGGACGTCGGGCACGTCGCCCGCGTGGATCAGCACCGTCTTGGACGGCACGGCACGTATGCGGCAATAGCTAAGGAAGCGATTGATCGCTGGAATGTCGCTCAGGGGTCTGCCGCCGGTTTCCATGCTCCCTTCCTGTATAGCGCCTGTTTATGTCAAAAGGCTGCGAAGCTTTTAATATAAACCCGCGCCACGCCGCAAGTTTCTGCCATTACAGCCGGTAGGCAGCGCGGGTCATGACCCGTGCCGTCCGGCGCATCAGTTCGCGCACCGGGCGGGGCAGGGTGACGGCTCCGTTCTGCCGGGCGTCGCCCGCGTGGCGGTCCTCGTCGGCCTTCATCTGCGCCACGATACGCCTTGAACGCAGGTCGCCGGGCGGCAATTCGTGCAGGTGCCCGTCGAGGTGCTCGACCACCTGCTTTTCGGTTTCCTCGACGAAGCCCAGGCTGGTGCGGTCGCCGCTCAGCCCGGCCAGCGCGCCGATCGCGAACGATCCGGCGTACCACAGCGGGGCCAGCACGCTGGTGCGGCTGTCGAGTTCGCGGACCCGGCGCTCGCACCAGGCGAGGTGGTCGGTCTCGTCGCGGGCCGCCGCCAGCATCTGCTCGCGCACGGCCGGGTTGCGGGCCGTCAGGGCCTGGCCGTGGTACAGGGCCTGGGCCGCGATCTCGCCGGCGTGGTTGACCCGCATCAGTGCCGCCGCGTGCCGGCGGGCTGCGGGGTCGAGATCGGCGTCCGGGACGCCCTGGTCGGGAAACGGCCGTGCCGAGACGTTGGCGGCGGCGACCGTGCGCAGTCCGCGGTCGATTTCCTGGATCAGGCGGTCCGCCAGGCCGAGCCGGCGGGCCGGGAAAGCTGGGGCAGGTGGCGGCATGGAACGCATTATAGTGCGTCCCCGGGCGGTCCCCAGCGGGTGGGGAAGGGTCCTTTCCCGGCCATCTTTCCGGTGCTTTGCATTGGCCGCAGGCCTGAGATAGAATTCGCGGCTCTCTGCACGGCAGACAGGCCCTGGAGCCTTTCCGAATGACCACTGTTTTCGCACACCCCGAGAAGGTGCGGCGCGACTGGTATGTAGTGGATGCGAGCGGCAAGACGCTCGGCCGCCTCGCCACTCAGCTCGCCTTCCGTCTCCGCGGCAAGCACAAGCCGCAGTACACGCCGCACGTCGACACCGGCGATCACATCATCGTGATCAATGCCGAGAAGATCGCCGTGACCGGCAACAAGCTCACGGACAAGACGTACTACTGGCACACCGGCGCGATCGGTGGCATCAAGAGCCGCACGCTCGACAAGATGCTGGCCCAGAGTCCGGAGCGCGTGATCGAGCTGGCGGTCAAGGGCATGCTGCCCAAGAATCCGCTCGGCCGCGCCATGTTCAAGAAGCTGCACGTGGTGACGGGCGCCAAGCACGCGCACGCCGCGCAGCAGCCGAAGCCGCTCGACATCTGAGGCCCTGAGCAATGCCTGCAAACACCAACTACGGCACCGGCCGCCGCAAGTCTTCCACCGCGCGCGTGCACCTGCACCCGGGCACCGGCAAGATCAACATCAACGGCCGCACGATCGAAGAATTCTTCGGCCGCACGACGTCGCGCATGATCGTGCGCCAGCCGCTCGAGACCGTGCAGATGGCCGATCGCTTCGACGTCGTTGCGAACGTGGCCGGCGGCGGCATGACCGGCCAGGCCGGCGCGATCCGCCACGGCATCACGCGCGCGCTGATGGAATACGACGAGGCGTTCCGCCGGCCGCTGCGTGCCGCCGGTTTCGTGACGCGCGATGCGCGCGAAGTCGAGCGCAAGAAGGTCGGCTTCCGCAAGGCACGTCGCGGAACGCAGTTCTCCAAGCGCTGATCGGCGCGCGGGTGCGGGCGGCGGTCAGGGCGCTGCTCGCAAGAATCCCCGCAACGGTTCCTTTGGGGGATCGTCTAGCGGTAGGACTACGGACTCTGACTCCGTCAACCTAGGTTCGAATCCTAGTCCCCCAGCCAAATCAAAAAGGCTCGCTGCGAAAGTAGCGGGCCTTTTTGCTTTTGGTCCCGGCTAGACTCGGCCGGCGCAACGTGCTGCGCCGGCATGACGATTCGGTCCTCTGTCTGACGCTTCGGCCGGCCACCGCTTAGCTGCGGGCTCGTCTACTCGCTGTTACGCGCTGCGGTGTCGCGCGCCGCGGTCCGCGTGGCCTGACCTCGATTGCCGCAGCCCGGCGCGCCCATCTCCCGCGGATGCCGCTTCTGGTGGAAGAGGATGTAGCGGCGGACCCACTGCAGGTACTGCTGCTCGGTGCGATAGCTGTAATGCAGCGTCCGCAGCTTGTCCCGCACCTGGTCGAGCAGGCGAGGCGGCCGTCCGCCAGAGGGAGGTTCCTTATCCGGATCCACGCCGCCTGACGTCCTTGTGCCAATTGACGGGCAAAACCTTTGGTGGTCTATTTAGACCAGACGCTTACATGGACGGTTACCCCGATATGACGCGGGTTAGCACGGAAATGCACGACGGCGAACCGCCGCATCGGCGGTCATCACTCGCCCCTAAGTCTTGTTAGCCGCCAGTACACCAAGTGAAGATTTGCGCATACACGCCGGACGACGCCAGGCTGCTTTACAGCAATTTCTATCGGAAGTTCATGGCCTCGCGAGTGCCGACTCCAGTCCTGAGCGGATTCGCGGCTTGGGCGCCGACGTCCGTTGACGCGATCGCGTGGTCAGGCGAATGTCGCGGTTGAATCCGTTGGTTGTGAACGCAACGGGACTCCCATCGCCTATGCTGCTCGTCTGCCAAGACGGATGTATCGATGACTTCCATGTTTCGGCGGATTTCGCTCGACAGGGCGTAGGTACGAGCTCTGATGCAAGAGATTCTGGCGACCGCTTCAGCGCGGAGCTCCCGGAGCTTTACTCGGACGTCAGTGTCACCGCGCAAGCATTCTTCGCTCGGTTCGGGTTCCTCACCGTCGAGCAGCGCATGCCGGTAGTGCGAGGTTGGCGATGCCGAACGCTAGAATGTTGAAGTCGCTGGCGGCTAACCAGCCGCGCCCCTCCCCCACGGAGCACCGAGAAGATCACCGTCTCGACACTCGTTGAAGCGCCACTGCCTGAAGTCTGGCGCGCGTCACGACGCCTGAGGACATCAAGGCGTGGAATGCTGCTTCCTCAGACTGGCACACGACTTCTGCCTCCGTGGACCTTCGACCAGGAGGCAAGTTCTGCTCGCGGATGGAGGCCAAGGACGGATCTATCGGATTCGACTTTGCGGGCGAGTACACGAATATCGTTCACCGCGAGTTGATCGAATACACCTTCGGTGATCGGGCCGCGGTAGTGAGCTTTGTGGAGCACCCGACTGGCGTGATGGTTACAGTGGCCTTCGATGGCGAGCAGACGCACTCCGCGGAACAGCAGCGCACGGGATGGCAGGCAATACTGGATAACTTCGCACGGCACGGGGAGGGCAAGGTCGCCTCCGAGGAGAACGTGTCGGTGTGTTCACCATCAAGGTACGCGAGTGAGGCCTAACCCCTCGCTCAAGCGGAGCGCCAACGGCAGGCCACCAGGCCCGGTCTGGCGGTACGCGGTACATTTTCGCCAGCCCGGGCCTGGCGTCCTGCCGTCGTCGCCCGCTTAGCTCGAACGTTAGGCGTCACAAGCTCCCCGCCGCTGCTTCTTTTCTGTATCGGAGTTGCCAATGAAAAAGCTTGCTTGGCTCGGCGTCTCTATCGTCATCCTGGCGCTTGCCCTACCGTCAAAGGCGACAGAGTCTATCGTTGCTGAGGGAGTTGTTAATGCCCCAGTTGGCGCCGTATGGAGTGCTTGGACCACAACTGTCGGCCTCAAGGCCTGGCTAGCACCACACGCCGATATTGACCTCAGAATCGATGGAGTCATGCGGTCGAACTATGACCCAAAAGGTAGCTTGGGTGACCCAGGAACGATCGAGAACAAAGTACTTGCATACGAACCAGAGCGGATGTTGTCCATCAAGGTAGCGAAGGCACCTGAGAAATTCCCTTTCAAAACCAGGATCGGCGACATGTGGACTGTTCTCTACTTCCAGCCAACGGTTGACGGAAAGACACTGCTGAGGATAGTTGGGATGGGGTTTGGAGCTGACGAAGAGTCGCAGAGGATGAAGGAGTTCTTCATGCAAGGGAACGCGTCCACCCTTACTCAACTACAGAAGCACTTTCAAAAGTGACGCCTAACCATTCGCTCAACCGGACCCATTGCGGCATGCGGCCAAAGGCCCGCCATTTCATTCTGGGCCTTTAGCCGCATACCGCAACGGTCCGGTTAGCTCAAACGTTAGGCGGCACAGTACGGCAAGCGCAGAACTGGGCACCAAAGGAGAGTCATGTCACTCGAACAGCTGGGCTTAATCGCTGATATTGTCAGCGCGATTGCCATCGTTATCACGCTCGTATATTTGGCCCTTCAGATCAAGGACAGTGCGCGATCGTCCCGGTCTGCTGCAGTGACCGACGCGACGACCGCGATGCAAGCCTTCTATCAGGAGCTAGGGAGCAACCCGGCAACGAGCAAGTTGTTCCTGGAAGCGGTGACGAATCCAGACGCACTGTCGCAGCAGGACCAGTTCCAGTACTTGATGTTGATGCATAGCTGTTTTCTGGGCTTCCAAAGGAGCTTCTTCCTCGCGCGCGAGGGAACATTGGATGTCGCACTTCGAGACTCGATAGGAACGGCGATGCACGCAGTCAACCGGATGCCGGGCATGCATCTCTATTGGCGCCAACGGAAAGCATACTTCCAGCCTGAGTTCGTGGAATGGGTTGAAGGTCTGTTGGCTCGCGAGCCCCTTAGCGATATGGATGCGTATCGGATTCACAAGAATCCGAAAAGCCAATAGGGGTAGCGCCAACACATGAAGATCAATACCCAGGGCATCGAGGCGCCTGACAATTCATTCAAGCCGACGCCTACGGCGCTTCTTAACTCAAGGCGTTAGCCCGCATGGCAGGTTTCTCCTCGCGCCCGAAGCTGCCGCCCAGGCCATTCAAGTGGCTGCTGCTCACAGCATTGCTCCTGCTTGGGTTCTGGTTCCTCGCTAACGAGCTTGTCTACTCAGTTTCACGCGACAGGACCGGCGAACCGACGCTCCGCTCGGTGGTCCTGGTCGTACATCTGGTGGCTGCAATCCCCTTGCTGTTACTGCCACCCTGGCAATTCAGTCGGCGGCTTCGCGCGCGCTGGCCGGGCTTGCATCGACGCGCTGGCCAGGTGTATCTCACTGCTGCGGTGGTTGCTGCAATGGGAGCAATGTATCTCGGGCTCACGTTCGAGAGTGCCGGCCGCAGAATTCCGCTCTTTGTCTTCGCCACCTTGTGGCTCGCTTTCTCAATGGCGGCCTTCGTCTGCGCTCGACGGCGCGCGTTTGCAGCTCACGAGCGATTCGTCGTTCGCAGCTACGTCATTGCGTTGGCATTCGTGTTTGTGCGCGTCATGGGTGAGGCGCAGGAGTCCATCTTCGCCTTCATGCCGGACCCGGAGTTGCGTGGGTGACCCGGGAATGGCTCAGCTTTGTCGTTCCGCTCCTCGCGGTCGAGGGGTGGTACAGCTGGTGGCCGGCGGTGCGTTCCACGAATCCGAGGACGCCCAGCGCACGCGGGGCAGGCTGAAAATGTCTCGACCGCGCGGCTTGCGGCTGAACCGTCACAAGCACCCGATCCGATAGCCCCTGGCTGACGATGTGCAAAGGCTCGACTGCGGAGTAGCCTCCATGGCTGGCAACAGCATAGTGAGTGGCAATGTTTGAAGAAGTGCTGACGTTCTGGTTCAAGGAAATCGAGCCGCGATACTGGTGGGCTGTCGATCCCGCGTTCGATGAGTTGGTCCGTTCGCGTTACGTCGATCTCCTGCAGCAAGCCGCGGCCGGGGAGTTGTTCTGCCTGGAGGACCAGCGCGCGAGGCCGCCTGGCTGAGGTGATCGTCCTCGACCAGTTCTCCCGCAACATCTACCGGGGCATGCCGCAGGCCTTTACCCAGGATCCGCAGGCTTTGGCCCTCTCACAGGAAGCGGTAGCCAGGGGGTCGCTGCAGGAACTGAACGAAGTAGAGCGAACCTTCTTGCTGATGCCGTACATGCACAGCGAATCACGGCTCGTACACGTCCAGGCGGAGGCCTTGTTCAGGCAGTTTGCGCCCGCGGAAAACCACGGGTTTGAGCTTCGTCACAAGGCCATCATTGATCGCTTCGGGCGCTATCCGCACCGCAATCAAGTCCTCGGTCGGGTATCCTCCGAGGAGGAAATAGAGTTTCTCAAGCAGCCGGGCTCCAGTTTCTGATGGCTCTTGCCAGTGGCGCCTGACAGTGGCCAACCCCGATCTCGCCACGATTCGCTCCTGCGCCTGCTCGAGCGGGGCGCTGACGGCAAGCCGGTAGTCCCTCGAGGCGGTATTGTTTATCCTCCGCAGCCATGGGAGAAGCCAAGACCAGGCCGTCCGGCTCCAGCGTGGACGATTACCTCGCTTCCCGGGCATCGGCCGAACAGCTGGCCGACTGCCGGGCCCTGATTGCGCTCCTGCGGCGAGTCACCGGTGATAAGCCGGCGATGTGGGGCCCAAGCATCGTGGGCTTCGGCTCGTACCGCTACCCGCTCGCAAGCGGCAAGCTCGGCGAGTCCTGCGCCACCGGTTTCGCAGTTCGCGGGAAAGAGATCGTCGTGTACCTCGTGGCCGAGGGCAAGGATCAGTCCGCGCTCCTGGCGAAGCTCGGCAAACACAAGTTCGGGAAGGCATGCCTGTACTTCAAGCGGCTGTCCGACCTCGACCAGAAGGTCCTCGAGCAACTGGTCGTCGGGTCACTCGCCGAGGTCAGGCGCCGTCAGCCTCCGCTGTCGGTCCAGCCCTGACGTCAGCCGGCATGACGCCATCTCCTGCCACGGGCTACTCCGGCACCCCGCTTGCCAGGAAGCTGGGCTATCGCGAAGGCAGCGTCGTCTTCGTGCAGGAGCGCCTGCGCGAGTACGCCGGGTGGCTCCAGCCATTGCCACCCGGGACCGTGTTCCTGAGCAAGCTCGGCGCAACGGCCGACCTGGTTCACGTCTTCGAGGTGGAAAAGGAAGTCCTGGCAAAGTTCCTGGTGGCCGCCCGCCGCAAGATCAGGCCCGGGGCGAGCATCTGGGTCTCCTGGCCAAAGAAGTCGTCCAAGGTGCCGACCACGATCACTGAAGACACTGTCCGCGAGCTGGCCCTGCCATTGGGGTTCGTGGACATCAAGGTCTGCGCCGTCAACGAAGTCTGGTCCGGTCTCAAGCTGGTCATTCGCAAAGAGCTGCGCTGAGAATGCGGCCTGACCGCGTCGCCCGCCCGAAGAACTGCCACAGCCTTTGCTGCTTGCAGCAGGAGAGAATACTGATGCTTCAACTCAAGCCGCTCGACCCGGTCACTCCGATTTTTCAGCAGATCCAGGCGGAGCAGTCGCCGGTGGTCCTGGTCAACGTTTTTACGGTCGCGGCAGCAGACATCCCGGCCTTGCTGCAAGCCTGGGAGGCAGACGCAAACTGGATGAAGCAGCAGCCCGGCTATATTTCGACCCAACTGCATCGCGGTATCGCGGGCAGCACGGTCTTCCTCAATTACGCGATCTGGGAGTCTGTAGCCCACTTTCGAACCGCTTTCAGCCATCCCGACTTCCGCAGCGCCCTGGAGAATTATCCGTCTTCGGCGGTGGCATCTCCGCATCTGTTCGAACGTCTTGCGGTGCCTAACCTGTGCGTTGGTCCATAGAGCATGAACCTTACGACCGGCCACGGCGGACGTCGCGCGGCCCACGCCGCGTGGGCTGCGGTCGGCGCCGTGGTCTGCCTGCTGCTCATCCTGACCGGGCGAGGAGGCCACCCGCCAGCGATAATCCTCTTGCCCCTCGTCCTGGTGGCCTGGGCCGTGGGGCACGGCCTGATCTGGGGAACACAGCGGTTGGCCGCAGCGGGCCGACGCAAGGGTGTCGGCACCGCGGATGACCAGGCCTGGCCTCTCGGGCTGAAAGTGGCATTGGTCGGCACGGCTGCCGTCGCACTCCTCGGAGTGGCGCAGGTCGTCGGTACTGTCCTGACTGGCAGGTGGTATCCGTTCCAGCAGGCCGGCGAGTGGGCAGCAATGCTGCTTGTGTGGCTGGTCCATGCAGCTTGCTTCACCGCGCTGCTGCTGCGCCGACGCTCGTCCCGGCCGTTGAGCGCAGCGCTGGCATTCGGGTGGGCGGCGCTGATGGGCGTGCAGGTCGCGCAGCACTTCCAGAGCGGCTCTTCTGACACCGCGGGATTGCTCATTGCCGTGGTGCTCATGGTGTCGCTCCTGCTGTTCGCGTCCTGGCTCGTGTCGTCAAAAAAGGTGAGATCTTTCCTCGGCGATTGAGAATCTGGCCTCCTCACTCCACCCCAACCGACCTCGGAGGTTCCATGAGACGAGTCACTGGCATCGGCGGCATCTTCTTCAAGGCCAAGGACGCCCCGGCGCTGCAGGCCTGGTACAAGCGGCACCTCGGAATCGATGTCCAGGAATGGGGTGGCGCGGCTTTCACCTGGACTGACGCCGAAGGGAAGCCGGCTGCCGGCACGACCATCTGGTCGATCGGTTCGGCGCAGGGTGACCACTTCGCGCCCAGTACCGCAAGCTTCATGGTCAATTACCGGGTCGAGGATCTGCACGCGCTGGTCAAGGTCCTGCGCGATGAGGGATGCAATGTCCTGGAGAAGATCGACGAGTCCGAGTACGGTAAATTCGCCTGGGTCATCGATCCAGAAGGCAACAAGGTAGAACTCTGGCAACCGCCTGCCGGGCAGTAACCAGTTCAACCGGCCCGTGCCGGCCGAGGAGTCCACGATGAGTGACCGTACGGTTCGCCTGCACCGAGTGCTCCGCTGCAGGCCGGAGAAGGTGTATCGCGCCTTCCTCGAGGCCGACGCCATGAGCAAGTGGCTGCCACCGCATGGATTCACCTGCAAGGTGCACCACATGGACGCCCGGGTCGGCGGTACCTTCCGGATGTCATTCCACAACTTCTCATCCGGCCACGGTCACTCGTTTGGCGGCGAATACCTCGAACTCCGTCCCGGCGAACTGATTCGATACACCGACAAGTTCGATGATCCGGGCCTGCCGGGACTCATGCAGGTGACCGTGTCCCTCAAGCCCGTGGCCTGCGGAACCGAGATCAGCATTGCCCAGTCCGGCATCCCGGAGGTCATTCCGCTGGAAATGTGCTACCTCGGCTGGCAGGAATCCCTCGAGCAGCTGGCAAGGCTGGTCGAACCGGATATCCAGGACTGACCAGGGCACTCGCTTCCGAACACCTTCCGAGCCTTCCGTCAACCATGTCTACGAAGCAGGACACCGTCGACTTCATCTGCGAGCAGTCCGGGCTGCCCGGCCGGGTCAGCGCGCGCAGGATGTTTGGTGAGTTCGCGCTGTACGTGGACGGCAAGGTCATTGGCCTGGTCTGTGACGACACTCTGTACATCAAGCCGACCGAGCCCGGCAGGGCGATACTCGGCAGCACCGTGGACCGCCCGCCGTATCCGGGCGCCAGACCCCATTTCTGCATCGGCGCGGAGATCGAGGATGGCGAGCTGATGCGGCGTCTCTTCCTGGCGACGGCCGACGCGCTGCCGGCACCGAAGCCGAAGGCGCGAAAGACGCCGGCACGTGCCAAGCCGCACCGTTAATCCTCCATGCAAGCCCTCGAACTCAAGCTGCCGCCGCTCGTGCTGTGGTTGTTGTCCGCGGTCGCCGTGGCCGCTGCGGCGCGGCTGTGGCCTGGCGCCAGCCTGCCGTTTGCCGGGCACCGCGCGGCGGCGGTCGTCGTGCTGCTGCTCGGGATCATGATCGCGATCGCCGGCGTCGTGCAGTTCCGTCGTGCGCGGACCACCGTCAATCCGCTGGCGCCGCTCAACGCGAGTGCGATCGTGGACTCGGGCGTCTACCGCCTGAGTCGCAACCCCATGTATCTTGGCATGGCGCTCGGGCTCGGCGGCCTGGCGCTGTGGTGGGCGAATGTCGCGGGCGGCGTGGTCGTCCTGCTGTTCTGTGCGTACCTGACGCAGTTCCAGATCAAGCCCGAGGAGCGGGCGCTGCTGGCCAGGTTCGGCCCGGCGTACGCCGCGTACCTGCGCAGGGTCCGTCGCTGGCTGTGACGCCACGTGTGCATTGGGGGGCAGGACGCATGAACTGGCAATCGATGCGGCGCGCGGCTCGCCATCGCAGCGCGGCCAAGTACGATGCGGCCGAGGCGGCGGCCTATGGCCGGCAACAGGCGCTCGGCTGGCTCACTCCGGCGGATGAGGACGCGTACCTCGCCGACCTGCGGCCGCTGCTCGAGCTGCCGCCGGGATCCGCGGTGCTCGACGTCGGTGCCGGCACCGGCGTCATGTGCTCGCTGCTGCGCAGGCTGCCCGGCATCGAACTCACCGCACTCGAGCCTTCGACTGCGATGTCGGCCCAGCTCACTGCGCGCCCGGAGCTTGCCAACGTCAATGTGATCAACGGCTTCTGCGACGAACCTGAGAGCCGGGATCAGCTGCCGCAGGCGCACTTCGATGCGCTGGTCGCGCGCCAGGTGGTCAACACCCTGTTCGATCCGCTGCAGGCCTTCCGCCACTGGCTGCACTGGCTGAAGCCCGGCGGCGCGGCCGTCGTGATCGACGGCCTGTACGGTCGCGACGGCTGGCCCAGCCTCTGGGAAGAGGAAGTGGACGTGCTGCCGCTGTCGGCGCTGCAGTCGCTCGCGACCGTGCCGTACCTGCTGGAGGCCAGTGGATTCCGCGTCGAACACGTGCAGCGGATGGCGGCCGTCAACGCGCTGCCGAGCACGCGCACGCCCCGCTACGTGGTGCTTGCACGGCGGCCATGAGCCGTCGTTGCGGCGGTCGGTGCGGTCGCGTCACTCGCCGCGCAGTCGCGCGTCGACGATCTCGATCCAGTGTCGTACTGGCACGGGGCTTGCCTGTCGCAGGTGCTCGAGGCAACCGATGTTCGCGGTGGCGACGACCTGCGGCGAGTCGCTGAGCAGCGCCGCGACTTTGCGATCGCGCAGTTCGCGGGCGAGCGCCGGCTGCAGGATCGAGTACGTGCCCGCCGAGCCGCAACACAGTGTCGACTCGCGTACCGGCACGAGTTCGCAGCCCGCGGCGCGCAGCAAGGCCTCGACTTTGCCCGCAGTCGCGGCGCGCTGACCGTGCTGCAGCGAACAGGGAGCCTGCCACGCGACGCGCAGCGCGGGGGCGGCATACGTAGCCTCGGCATCGCTGCGCGTCATGGCGAGCGCATTACGCAGCGCTGCGGGGTCGATCACCTCGCACAGGTCGCGTGTCGCGTCGCTCACGCGCGCCGCCTGTGCCGCGACCTCCGCGTCGTCATGCCGCAAGGCGTGTCCGTAATCCTTGGCATAGGTGCCGCAGCCACTCGCGGTGCTGACGATCGCCTCGATGCCGTCGTCCAGCCAGCGGGCACTCGCTGCGACGTTGCGTCGCACCTGTGCCAGCGCCGGACCGGTCTGACCGAGATGATGTTGCAGTGCGCCGCAGCAACCGACCTCGTGCCCCGGGAGCAGCGAGATGCCCAGCCGGTCGAGCACGCGCGCCGCCGCCGCGTTGATGCCGGGCGCGAGCCCGGGCTGCACGCAACCTTCCAGCACCCGCATGCGCCGGGCATGACGCGGCGCAGGCCAGTGGTCCGGCGTGGCCGCCGCCGGTGACGGCACCCGTTGCGCGAGCGCGTCCGGCAACACCGGGCGCAGGGCCTGTCCCAGGCGCAGCAGCGGCGTGAACAGCGCGCGCCGCGTAGCGACGGTTGCCAGTGCGAATCGCGTGAGCCGCTCGCCGGCTGCGCGCGGCGCCGGCGGCGACTGCTCGATCAGTTCGCGTCCGAGGTCCGCCAGGCGGCCGTACTGGACGCCGGACGGGCAGGCTGTTTCGCAGGCGCGGCAGGTCAGGCAGCGATCGAGGTGCGTGCGCGCGGTCGCGGTCGCGCCGCCCTGTTCCAGCATCTCCTTGATCAGGTAGATGCGCCCGCGCGGGCTGTCCAGTTCGCTGCCGGTCACGCGATAGGTCGGGCAGGCGGGCAGGCAGAAGCCGCAGTGCACGCAGTTGCGCAGCAGGTCGCGCGCTTCTGCGGCGAGCGGGGTGGCGGCGAGCGCGGCGGCGGGCTTGGCGTGCATCGCGTGCCTCAGAGACCGGCGTACATGCGGCCGGGGTTCAGGATCGAAGCCGGGTCGAACACGCGCTTGACGGCGCGGTGCAGCTCCAGCAGGGCGGGCGGCAGCGGCGCAAAGACCTCGCCGCCGGCGTCGTCGGTGTCCGCGGCGTCGCGCCGGAACAGCGTGGCGTGCGCGCCGCCCGCGCGCGTCAGGCGGTCGATGATCGCCGCGCCCGACGCCGGCCACCCACGCCTGCCGGCCATGCCATTCCAGCGCCACCGCCTGGTCGCAGAGCGGCGCCAGGGCAGCCGCCGTCTGTGGCACCGCGATCCGCCACAGTGGCCGCGCCGCCTGTGCGAACCACGGGTGCGTCTGCTCCCGCAGCGCGCGCCAGAGATCCGTCGCCTCGGTCGTTGGCAAAGGTGTCCCGCCAACCATCCGCCGCAAGTTCGTCGAACCCGGCCGCCGCGCCTTCGAGGCGCACCAGCAACTCGCCATCGCTCCAGAAACTTCCGCTGAGCGGCACGCCGCGCCTGGCCAGCGAGGCGAGCAGGTCCATCGCCGCAGGCGCCGCGAGCGACTGGCGCAGGGTCAGCGTGCCGGCCGGCAGTGGCAGCACCTTGAGCGAGACCTCGAGCAGCACGCCGAGGATGCCGAGCGAGCCGGCGAGCAGGCGCGCGACGTCGAAGCCCGCGACGTTCTTCATGACCTCGCCGCCGAAGCGGAGCACGCGGCCGTCGCCGGCCAGCAGCCTGGCGCCGAGCACGTAATCGCGCACCGGACCACGCGCGACGCGGGCCGGTCCGGCGATGCCGGCCGCGATGGTGCCGCCGATGGTCGCGGTCGCGCCGAAGGCCGGCGGTTCGAACGGCAGTCGCTGGCCATGCCGCGCGAGCAGCGCCTCGACCTCGGCCAGCGGCGTGCCGCAACGCGCGGTCAGGACCAGTTCGGCCGGGTCGTAACGCACGACTCCGCGATGGCCGGAGACGTCGAGGCGCTCGCCGTCGACGGGCCGGCCATAGAACCGCTTGCTGTCGCCGCCGACGATCCGCAAGGGCGTGCGAGCCTGGCTCGCGACGCGGACCTGCTCGACCAGCACGTCCGTCAGGTCCTGTCCGCGGTCGGTCGCGACGAGCGGCATGGTTCAGAAGCGCGGCAGGTGCGAATGCGGCAGCTTGCCACCGTGGACGCGCAGGGCGCCATAGTCGGCGCAGCGGGCGAGGGTGGGCACGGCCTTGCCCGGGTTCAGCAACCCGGACGGGTCGAAGGCGCGCTTCAGCGCATGGAATGCCTCGAGTTCGGCGGCGCCGAACTGCGAGCACATCGGCCCGAGCTTCTCGACCCCGACGCCGTGCTCGCCGGTGACCGTGCCGCCTGCGGCCACGCAGGCTTCGAGGATCTCCGCGCCCAGGTGCTCCGCGCGCTCCAGTTCGCCGTCGCGGCCGGCATCGAACAGGATCAGCGGGTGCAGGTTGCCGTCGCCCGCGTGGAAGACGTTGGCGACGGCGAGGCCGTGCTCCTGCGACAGCGCGTCGATCCGGGCGAGCACCTCGGCCAGGTGACGCCGCGGGATCGTGCCGTCCATGCAGTAGTAGTCCGGCGCCAGCCGGCCCACGGCCGGAAACGCGGACTTGCGGCCGGACCACATGCGCCGGCGTTCGTCCGCATCACGCGCCAGCCGGACCTCGGTGGCGCCGCAGGCCTCGAGCACCGCGCGGGCGCGGGCGAGTTCGTCCGCGACGTCGGCGGGCTGGCCATCCACCTCGCAGAGCAGCAGCGCGCGTGCCTGCAGCGGGTAGCCGCAGTGCGCGAACGCCTCGGCCGCGCGTATCGCCGGCGCGTCCATCATCTCGAGACCGGCCGGCACGATCCCGGCCGCGATCACCTGGCCGACGGCTTCGGCGCAGCGGCCGACGTCGTCGAAGGCGGCGAGCAGCAGTTCCGTGCGCCGCGGGATCGGCAGCAGGCGCACGGTCACTTCGACCACGACGCCCAGCAGTCCTTCCGAGCCGATCACGGCGGCGAGCAGGTTCAGGCCGGGGGCTTCGCCGGTCTCGTCGCCCAGGGTGAGCAACTCGCCGTTCATCGTCGCGAGCTTGACCGCCAGCACGTTGTGCACGGTCAGGCCGTACTTGAGGCAATGCACGCCGCCCGAGTTCTCGGCCACGTTGCCGCCGACCGAGCAGGCGACCTGTGACGACGGGTCGGGTGCGTAATACAGGCCGAACGGCGCCGCGGCCTCGGAGACGGCGAGGTTGGTCACGCCCGGCTGCACGCGGGCGAGTCCGCGCGCCGGATCGATCTCGAGGACCTGGTCGAGGCGCGCCAGCACCAGCAGCAGGCCGCCGGCCACCGGCAGCGCGCCGCCGGACAATCCCGTGCCGGCCCCGCGCGCGACGACCGGAACGGCATGCCGGTGACAGATGCGCAGGACCGACAGCACCTGCTCGACGCTGGTGGGCAGCGCCACCAGTTCGGGGACGTGTCGATGGGTGGTCAGCGCGTCGCACTCGTAGGCGACGCAGGCGGCAGGTGATGCCAGCAGGCCGGGTCCGAGGACCGCGGCGAGTTCCGCACGCAGTGACGGGTCAGCAGTCACCGGGCAGCAGCGTCCGCACGCCGGTGTCCGTGCCGATCACGAGGACGTCGGCACCGCGCTGGGCGAACAGGCCGTTGGTGACCACGCCGGGGACCTGGTTGATCGCCTGTTCGAGCGCCACCGGGTCGTCGATCTCGAGGCCGTGCACGTCGAGGATGTCGCAGCCGTTGTCGGTCAGCACGCCCTGGCGCCAGGCCGGGCGGCCGCCGAGCCGCGTCAGTTCGCGCGCGACGAACTCGCGCGCCATCGGAATCACTTCGACCGGCAGGGGGAAGCGGCCGAGCCGCGCCACCAGCTTCGCCTCGTCCACGATGCAGACGAAGCTCTTCGAGGCGCCGGCGACGATCTTCTCGCGGGTCAGGGCCGCGCCGCCGCCCTTGATCAGGTGCAGCCTGCGGGTGGCTTCGTCCGCGCCGTCGACGTAGACCTCGAGGCCGGGCACCGAGTTGAGGTCCAGCACCGGGATGCCGTGGCCGGCGAGGCGGCGCGAGCTGGCTTCGGAGCTCGAGACCGCGCCGGCGACCCGATCAGGGCTCGCCGCGAGCGCGTCGATGAAGAAGTTGACGGTGGAACCCGTGCCGACGCCGATGATCATCCCCGGCCGGAGGTATTCGAGCGCCGCTGCGGCGGCCTGCCGCTTCTTCTCGTCCTGGTTCATCGCTGCCTGCCTGACCCCTGAAACAACTGTGCCCGCTTTCGCGGGCACAGTCGTCGTTTCGGATTCGGCGGCGTTGTTCTTTCGAAGAACGCCGCCTCATCTTTAAGCGACCTTACTTCTTCTTCGCCGCCTTCTTCTTGGTGGCCTTCTTCTTGGTCGCCTTCTTTGCCTTAGCTGCCATGATCAATTCTCCATGTCGGGTTAGTCCCGGGGCGAGTATTTACAGAATTAAAAAAAGAAATGCAATAGTCCTGTCACGAATTCTTTGATCGCGTTCCTGGCGCGCGGCCCGTCCGCGACGAGCGCCGGCGCGTCGCCGGCGCGCGCAACGCGACGATGAACTGCCACTCCGCGGCGGTGAGCGGCGTCACCGAAAGTCGGTTGCCGCGTTTCAGGATCAGCATCTCGCGCAATGCATCGCGTTCGTGCTCGCGCAGCTCCGGCAGCGTAATTACAGGCTCAAAACGATTTTCGAACTGCACGTCGACGGCGAACCAGCGCGGTGCCGCGCGCGTGCTCGCGGCATCGTAGTACTCGCTCTTCGCGTCGAACTGCGTCGGGTCCGCGTACGCGGCGCGCACCACCTGCACGATGCCGGCGACGCCCGGAACGGCGCAGCTGGAGTGATAAAAAAAAGCGCGGTCGCCGACCCCGAAATCGTCCCGCAGCATGTTCCGGGCCTGGTAGTTGCGCACGCCTTCCCAGCCCGTCGTGTGCCTCGGAGCACGTTCGAGGTCGTCGATTCCGAACACGTCGGGTTCCGATTTCATCAGCCAGTACTTCATGCGGGCAGTCGCTTCAGGTGGTGTGCAGGGGACAGTGGATCACGCCGCGCTCGGTCACGACGAGATCGAGCGCGACGTCCCACGGTGCCGGTTCGAGCCGCTCGACCTGCTGCACCGAGTAGGCGACGCCGATCAGTCGCGGGCGGCGGAACGGCTGCGCGCGGTCGAGCCGCGGACGCAATGCGCGATCGTAGTAACCGGCGCCCATGCCCAGCCGATGACCCTGCGCGTCGAAGCCCACGAGCGGGACGAGGATCGTGTCGAGGTGGCGGACCGGCAGGCGGCCGCGCGCAGCCGTGCGCGGGTTCGGCGATGCCGAAGGCATTGCCGCGCAGCGGCGTGTCCGCCTCGAGCGGAACGAACACCATGCGGCCGTCACGCCGGCTGAGGATGTGCGGCACGTACAGGCGGACCCCGCCGTCCCAGGCCGCGGCAAAGCACGGCCGCAGGTCGACTTCGCCCGGCATGCCGAGAAACACCGCGATGCGATGGCCGCGCCGCCAGACGCCGAGCCGGCGCAGCGAGGCGTGGATCGCCCGGTCGGCCCGGCGGCGTTCCGCGTCGGGGATTGCGCGACGCCCCTGCCGCAGCTGCCGTCGCAGCTCGCGCAGGGTCATGGCCGCGGGGAAGGGGAGAGGCGCCACCCGCCTGTGCCGTCACAGACCATTGCTCTCGACAAGAGCAATATTTGGGGAAGGTCGCAGCACTTAAGGCTTCCCGCTCGAGGCGGACATGCACAATGTTGCCGACTGACCAGACTCCCCGGGGTATTTACATTAAGGTCGAGAGGTAACCCGGCCCGTGTCGAACACCGCAGGTGGCGCCAAATCGTCGAGGGTTCGGACTGCAGCGAACCCTCAGAGTTCAAGTTGCTGACCTTTCTCGAGCGCGGACTCCACGCGCTCGCGCAGCGTCTTCAGGCGCGCGCCGAGGTCGCCCTCGACCACCGTGCCGTGCTTGCGCTGCTTGATCAGTTCGTTCGCAAGGTTGAGGGCGGCGATGACCGCGATGCGGTCGAGCCCCACCACCTTGCCCGAGTCGCGGATCTCGCGCATCTTGCCGTCGAGGTACTCGGCCGAGTCGAGCAGCGCGGAGCGCTCCTCGGCCGGGCATGCCACCTGGTATTCGCGGTCGAGCAGGCGGACGCTGACCCGCGAGATGCGGTCTTCGCTCATCAGCCCTGCTCCATCGACTTCAGGCGGCCGATCATGGCCTCGACCCGTGCCCGCACCTGCTCGTTCTTCTGCAGCAGGTTGGCGCGCTCGCCGATCAGGGTGTCCTGACGCTGGCGCAGCGCGCGGTTCTCTTCCTTGAGCTGGTTGACCGTGGCCACCAGCTCCTCGAGGCGGCGTTCGATGCGCCGGAGTTCGACGTCGACCGCGGATCGGGCAGCGGGTTCGTTCATGGAATTCACTATAGAACGCGACCCCCGGGGAATCAATTTGGACGCACGCGCGGCGGGGCCGGCCGGCGGTGCCAGTGGTACGATACGTGCAATGTCGGTCGCATACGCTTTTGACGACGTCGCGCAGGCGCTGGCCGCCGGCGGATCCTCCGTCCACGCCGCCGAGGCACACGGTTGCCTGGTGGGCGCGATCTGCGCCCGCCGAGTCTACCTGCCCGCCGAATGGCTGGAGGAACTTCTGCCCGATGCGCCGGCCGCCGGCGTCGCCCCGCCGGATGTCGACTCAGGTCCGCTGCGGGAGCTGTTCGAGCAGAGCCACGCCGTCCTCGCCGCCCAGGAGATGGAGTTCGAGCCGCTGCTGCCGCCCGACGAGGCCGCCCTGGCCGAGCGCGTCGAGGCGCTGGGCGCGTGGGTCCAGGGCTTTCTCTACGGCATCGGTTCGGCTGGATCGTTCAAGCGCGGAGCCCTGCCCGCCACGGTCGCCGAGGTCCTGGCCGACTTCGCGGAAGTGTCGCGTGCCGGCGCCGTCGGCTCCGCCAGCGCCGAGGTCGAGGAATCCTCCCTGGCCGAACTGGTCGAGTTCCTGCGCGCGGGCGTGCTGCTGGTGTACGACGAGCTCGCCGACCTGCGCGCCGCGCAGCCCGCCTCCACGGCGCGTCACTGACCGCCTTCGCCTCCACCTCCCTGCCGACCAGGAATCGCCGACTGCATGACCCTGCGTAAAGACGAATACGCGCGCCGCCGCCGGCAGCTCATGAAGCTGATGGGCAAGGGCGCCATCGCCATCGTGCCCGCCGCACCCGAGCGCCAGCGCAACAGCGACGTCCACTATCACTACCGGCCCGACAGCGACTTCCATTACCTGACGGGCTTCAACGAGCCCGAGGCCGTCGCGGTACTGATCCCCGGCCGCGAGCAGGCCGAGTACATCCTGTTCGTGCGCGAGCGCGACCCGGCGCGCGAGACCTGGGACGGCCGCCGCGCCGGACCGGAAGGCGCGGTGCGCGATTTCGGCGCCGACGATTCGTTCCCGGTCGGCGACATCGACGACATCCTGCCCGGGCTGCTCGAGCGCTGCGAGCGCGTGTACTACGCCATGGGCGTCAATGCCGAGTTCGACCAGCGCGTGATCGGCTGGGTCAACACGCTCAAGGGGCAGACCAAGCTCGGCATCCACAGCCCGCAGGAGTTCGTGGCGCTCGACCATCCGCTGCACGACATGCGGCTCTACAAGAGCAGGGCCGAGGCGGCGGTCATGCGCCGCTCCGCCCAGATCGCCGTGGGCGCGCACGTGCGGGCGATGAAGGCGACGCGTCCGGGCGTCACCGAGTACGAGGTGATGGCGGAACTGCTGCACGAGTTCCACCGCCACCAGGCCGACATCTCCTACCACCCGATCGTGGGCGGCGGCGCCAACGGCTGCATCCTGCATTACCACGAGAACGCCGACACGCTGCGCGACGGCGACCTGCTGCTGATCGACGCCGGCTGCGAGTACGGGCTGTACGCCTCCGACATCACGCGCACGTTCCCGGTGAACGGCCGGTTCTCGCCGGAGCAGAAGGCGATCTACGACATCGTGCTCGAGGCGCAGGAGGCCGCGTTCGCCTGCATCAGGCCCGGCAACCACTGGAACGAGCCGCACGACGCGGCCGTGCGCGCGATCACGCAGGGCCTGGTCAGGGTTGGCCTGCTGAAAGGGCGGGTGCCGACGCTGATCAAGGAAGAGGCGTACCGCAAGTTCTACATGCACCGCACCGGCCACTGGCTCGGCATGGACGTGCACGACGTCGGCGAATACAAGGTCGGCAGCGAATGGCGCGTGTTCGAGCCGGGCATGGCGCTCACGGTCGAGCCCGGCATCTACATTCCGGCGCGCACGAAAGGCGTGCCCAAGCGCTGGTGGAACATCGGCGTGCGCATCGAGGACGACGTCCTGGTCACCGCCGGCGGCTACGAACTGCTCACTGCCGGGCTGCCCCGCACGACGGCCGAAGTCGAGCGGGTGATGGCCGTCGCCTGAGCCGGCCACCGACATTCGCATGAACGCGCCCTCGCCAGTGCTCGATCTCGTCATCGTCGGCGGCGGCCTGGTCGGCGCGTCGCTGGCCCTGTCGCTGGCGCCGCTCGGCCTGCGCATCGCGCTGGTCGAGGCCGTGGCGCCGGGCGCGGGCGAGCAGCATCCGAGCTTCGACGAGCGCACGACGGCACTGGCCAATGGCACGGTGCGCGCTTTCAGGACACTGGGCGTGTGGGCGGCAATGGAGCGCGAGGCGGCGCCGATCCGCAGGATCCACGTCTCCGACCGCGGCCGCTTCGGCACGGCCCGCATCGACGCCGCGGAGCAGGGTCTCGAGGCGCTGGGATACGTGGTGCCGAATCGCGTCATCGGCGCGGCGCTGTGGGCGGGCCTGGCACGTGCGTCGAATGTCACCGTGATCGCGCCGGCGCGGGTCAGCGGGAGCCAGGTCGACGGCGATGCCCGCACCGTCAGTTACGAGCAGGACGGACAGGCGCACACGCTGGCGGCGAGACTGGTGGTGGCGGCGGACGGCATCCGCTCGCTGGTGCGCGACCAGGCGGGCATCGATGCCGAGCACCTGGCCTATGAGCAGGTCGCGCTGACCGCGGTCATGGTCACGCAGCGGTTTCATGATCACGTCGCCTACGAGCGCTTTACCGAGGAAGGCCCGATCGCGATCCTGCCGCTGACGGACGGCCGCTGCGGCATGGTCTGGACGCGCCGGCCCGAGGCGGTCGAGCGACTGCTGGCGCTGTCCGAGGCCGAATTCCTGGCGGAGTTCCAGGCCGCGTTCGGCTTCCGCCTGGGCCGCTTCCTGCGCGTGGGCCAGCGGGCGGCGTACCCGCTGTCGCTGTCGCGTGCCGAGCGGCACACCGCCGAGCGTCTCGCCGTGGTCGGCAATGCCGCGCAGGGACTGCATCCGATCGCGGGGCAGGGCTTCAATCTCGGCCTGCGCGACGCGATGAGCCTGGCCGAGGTCATTGCCGACCGCCGGGTCGCCGGGCACGACCGATGCCGGCGACGCCGAACTGCTGCAGGACTACGCCGACTGGCGTGCGACCGATCGCCGCCGCATCGTCGCGTTCACCGACGGCCTCGTGCGCGTGTTCTCGAACCCGCTCGGCGCCCTGCGCGGCCTGCGCAGCCTGGGGTTGCTGGCGTTCGACGTGCTGCCACCGGCCAAGTCGGCGCTGGCGCGGCTCAGCGTGGGCGCGGCCGAACGCGTGCCGCGACTCGCGCGCGGCGTGCCGCTGGCCGGGAGCCGCTGAACCATGGCCAGCCCGCGCCGCAAGTTCGATTTCGACGTGGTCATCGTCGGTGGCGGCATGGTCGGCAGCTGCCTTGCCGCGCTGCTCGCGCGCGAGGAGGCGCTGGCCGGGTGGAGGATCGCGCTGGTCGATCCGGCGCCGCCGCGCCCGCCGGACGATGCCGCGCTGGACCTGCGTGTCTCGGCGCTGTCGCGCGCCTCGGAGCGCATCCTGGTCGCCGCGCGCGCGTGGGACGCAATCGCGCCCCACGCGGCACCCTACACCGACATGGTCGTGTGGGACGCCGCCAGCACGCCGGACCGCCCCGATGCGCTCAAGTTCTCGGCCGCCGAGACCGCCGAGCCCAACCTCGGCCACATCGTCGAGAACCTGCGCGTGCAATGGGCCCTGCACGAGTCGCCGCTGCTGCGTGGCGTGACCGCGGTGCACAGCGCGCTTGCCGGGCTCGAGATCGATGCCGACTCGGCGCGCGTCACGCTCGCCGACGGCCGCCGGCTGTCGTGCCAGCTGGTCATCGGCGCGGACGGCGGCCAGTCCGTCGCGCGGCAGCTCGCGGGCATCGGCCGGTCGGGCTGGACGTACGAGCAGACCGCGGTCGTTGCGCACCTGCAGCCGGAGCGACCGCATCGCACCACCGCCTGGCAGCGGTTCCTGCCTGCCGGTCCGCTGGCGTTGCTGCCCCTGCAGGACGGCCGCGTCTCGCTGGTGTGGAGCACGACCCCGGCCGAGGCGGACGCGCTGCTCGCCATGGATGCGGCGGAATTCGGCGAGCGCGTGTCGGTGGCGAGCGATCACGTGCTGGGTCGCCTGGCACTGGCGAGCGCCCGCGCGGGGTATCCGCTCGCGCTCTGGCATGCCCGCGCCTACGTCCAGCCGCGTCTCGCGCTGGTGGGCGATGCGGCGCACACGATTCATCCGCTGGCGGGGCAGGGCGTCAACCTGGGCTTCCTCGACTGCGCGAGCCTCGTGCAGGTGCTGGCCGCCGCGGCCGCCCAGGGCGAGGAACTGCACAGCCTGCGGGTCCTGCGTCGCTACGAACGGTGGCGGCGCAGCGAGAATGCCGTCGTCATGGGTATCTGCGACACGCTCAACCGCCTGTTCACCGAGAAGAGCGTCGCGGTGGCCGCCGTCCGCCGCCTTGGTCTTTCGCTGGTCACGCGCCAGCCGCTGCTGCGCCGCGCCCTGATCGAGCGCGCGCTCGGCGTG
Source organism: uncultured Gammaproteobacteria bacterium (assembly GCA_963744735.1). Taxonomy (GTDB): domain Bacteria; phylum Pseudomonadota; class Gammaproteobacteria; order Steroidobacterales; family Steroidobacteraceae; genus RPQJ01. The sequence continues at coordinate 20,238 of CAVUVH010000013.1, read as the reverse complement.
GGCGGTGACGCGCCGCGCCTGGCGCTGCGCCCCGGCAGTCCGATCACACCCTGGCGGGCGACCTGACCCGCGGAGCCCGCGATGCAGAACGACTGGCCCGACATGCTGTTCACGCAGTCACCGCCGACACTGGGCAACCAGTTCGACGACGATCCGCTGCTGCCGTCCTGGCTGCAGCGGCACCTGCCGGCGCCGCTCCGCGCCGGGCTCGACCCGGAACTGCGCGCACTGGGCGCGCTGGCCGGCGGCGAGCTGTACCGGATGCAGCAGGCCGAACTCGCGCACGAACCCGTGCTCACGCAGTTCGACGCCTGGGGGCGCCGCATCGACCAGGTCGCCGTCTCGCCGCTGTGGCGCGAGGCCGAGCGGCTCGCCGCGCAGCACGGGCTGGTGGCCACGGCGTACGAACCGGCGCTCGGCCGCCACGCGCGCATCGCGCAGTTCCTCAAGGTCTACCTGCTGCACCCGTCGACGGATGTCTACTCGTGTCCGCTGGCGATGACCGACGGTGCCGCCCGCTGCCTGCTGGCCATGGGCGACCAGGCACTGATCGATCGCACACTGCCGCACCTGACCTCGCGCGATCCGGCGGTGTTCTGGACCAGCGGGCAGTGGATGACCGAGACCACCGGCGGTTCCGACGTCGGACGCTCCGAGACGCGCGCCGTGCAGGACGCCGACGGCAGCTGGCGACTGTACGGCCGCAAGTGGTTCACCTCCGCGGTCACCTCGCAGATGACCCTGACGCTCGCGCGGCCGGAGGGCAATCCGCCGGGGGGCAAGGGCCTGGCCATGTTCCATGTCGAGATTCGCGACAGCGCGGGCCGGCTGAACGGCATCCGCGTGGACCGGCTCAAGGACAAGCTCGGCACGCGCAAGGTGCCGACCGCGGAACTGCTGCTCGACGGCACGCGCGCGACGCTGGTCGGGCCGCCGCTGCACGGCACGCGCTCGATCGAGCCGATGCTGGTCGTCACGCGCATGTGGAACAGTGTCTGCGCCGTGTCGTTCATGCGGCGCGGCCTGGCGCTGGCGCGGTCGTATGCGCGCGAGCGCAAGGCGTTCGGCCAGCCGCTCGAGCAACTGCCGCTGCACGCCGACACGCTGGCGGGTCTCGAGGCCGAGACCTGGGGCGCGTTCCTGATGACCTTCCTGCTGGTCGAGCTCAACGGCCGCGCCGAGCGCAACGAGATCGACGACGAGCAGCGCGCCCTGCTGCGCCTGCTGACGCCGCTGACCAAGCTGGTCACCGGCAAGCAGGCCGTTGCGGTGGTCACGGAAGTCATCGAGAGCTTCGGCGGCGCCGGCTATGTCGAGAACACCGGCCTGCCGCAGCTGCTGCGCGACACGCACGTGCTGCCGATCTGGGAGGGCACCACCAACGTGCTGGCGCTCGATGCGCTGCTGCGCTCCGACCTCGACTCCGGGCTGGCGGCGCTGATGGGACGGGCTTCCGCATGCCTGCGCAACGTATCCGAGCCGCGCATGGTGGCCGCGATACGGCAGGCGCTCGGCGCGCTGGAGCGTGCGGCGCTGGTGCTCGAAAGCGGGCAGGAGCCCGAGGTGCTGCAGGCGGGCGCACGACGTCTCGCCCTGACCCTGGCGCGCGCGCTGCAGCTGACGCTGCTGTGCGAGCATGCGCAGTGGATGATCGACCACGGCGGCGACCGCCGCGGCTACGCCGCGGCGATGCGGTATGCGCGCCAGCCCGTCGACCTGATGACCGAGGTCGACCCGGCCGCCGACCGGTTGCTGCTCGGCTGAATCTCTGCTCCCTCTCCCGCTTGCGGGAGAGGGCCGGGGTGAGGGCGGCCGCAGGCCGGGGAGGGCGGCGCAGGGGTGAGGGCATCCTTACTCGCCAGTCGCCGTTCCTCTATCGTCCCGGTCAATGTCTCCTCGCCGAGCGAGACGTACAGCGTGCCTTCCGCAATCGCCAGGTCGAAGTCCATGCGCCGGTCCAGCCGCGCCACCATGGCCGCCAGCAGGTCGCGGTCCACCGCGCGGATCCGCAGCGCCTCGGCGCGGTGTATGCGTGTTCCCGCCAGCCGGGCCAGCAATGAGTCGATGTCGCGATGGGTGTAGACCGTCACGCGCGGCGCGGCCTTCGTCGCCTTGTGCAAACGGTCCGCGTCCGGCGCGCCGATCTCGATCCAGTGCTGCAGCGCGCCGGTCAGGTCACGCACGCTGAGCGCGGGTTCGTCCGGCGTCGACAGGCCGCTGGAGAACGCGATGCCCGCGGCATATTCGAGGCAGTAGGCCAGCAGGCGCGTGACCAGGAACTCCTCGGTCTCGGACGGGTGCCGTGCCAGCGCGGACCGTCAGGTTCTCGTACACGCCGCGGTCCGCGTCCGCCAGGCGGATCTCGAAGACGTACATCGTCGCGCCCAGTGCCACGGAGTTCTCCTGTTTCGGTCATGGTAGCGGACCACGGACGGGCGCGGGGCTGCGCAAAGCCGCGGCGAAGGTGTAAAAGGGGCCATCGCTGATTCGGGGGAAACAGCCGATGACCAGTGACGCCACCGGCGCCGATGCCAGCCACGCTGCCTTTCGTCGCGCCCTGCCGCGCGCTCGCGACCTGGGCGCCGCTCGACTGGCTGCGCCACGCCTGGGCCGACTTCCGCGCCGCCCCGCGGCAGAGCCTGACCTACGGCCTCGTGGTCGTGCTGATGAGCTGGGCGCTGGCCTACGTCGCCATCCGTTACGGTGGCTACTTCGAGCTGCTCGCGCTGGTGTCGGGCTTCATCCTGATCGCGCCGCTGCTCGCGATCGGCACCTACTCCATCAGCGACCAGCTCGAGCGCGGGCTCAAGCCGTCGCTGCGGCGCTGTTTCATCGAGGAACGCCGCGCCTTCGGCAACCTGATGGTGTTCGCGCTGATGCTGATGGTCGTGTTCCTGGTCTGGTGGCGGGCGGCGTCGGCCATCCACATTTTCTTCCCGGTCGACATGACCACGCCCGACTGGACCGACTACCTGCAGTTCCTCGTCATCGGCAGCGCGGTGGGCTCGATCTTCGCGGTGATCGTCTTCTCGGCGGCCGCCTTCTCGCTGCCGATGCTGCTCGACCGCGAGGTGGATTCGATCACCGCAGTCGTGACCAGCATCAACGCCGTGTTGCGCAACAAGCCGGCCATGGCGGTGTGGGCGGCGCTGATCGTGCTGGCCGTCGCGCCGGGGTTCGCGCTGCTGCTGATGGGCCGGGAGCAGGGCGCCGGCTTCGCCCCGGTGATGATCCTGCTGGGCCTCACGCTGCCCCTGATCGGGCATGCCACATGGCATGCCTACCGCGCGACGATCGATGCTTCGGCGTGGCCGCGCAACGAGCACCTGGACTGATTTCGCGACGCCGGTTCATCGCTGCACTCCCAGTCCGATGCGGATCGGTCTCAGTCGGAACCGGCATGGCCCTCGGTCGGGCCGTATTGCGGCCGCGTCCATGCCGCGCAGATACTGTCTGCACTGGATCGTGCGGGAGCGCCGTCATGTGCAAGACTCGCGGCCGGCTGGGCATTGAAGCTTGCGGCGATCCTGTTGGTGCCGCTTGCTCCTGGGCGCGACCTACAAATGGGTCGATCCGCAGGGCCAGGTGCACTTCACCGACACGCCGCCACCAGCAGGCACTGCCTACGAGGTCGTCGCGCCGCCGCATTCGCCAGCGGTGTCGCCAACGGCCCCGTCCGCAACTCAACCAGCGCGTGCTGCCCCCGAAGCTGTCCCGGCGGCTGCGGCTGATTCGCCGCCACGCGAAGTGGCCGACACGGCAGGTGCGTCCCGCGACGCGATGCGCTGTGTCGACGCGCTGTTCCAGCTGGAGGTGCTGGCCGGCGACTGGAAGGTCTACAAGGCGGGGCCCGGTAACGACCGGACCTATCTGAACGATCGCGATCGACCGGCGGAGATCGCACGGTCGAGCAGCGAGCGCGATGCGAACTGCAGCGACGAGCCCGAGGTGCTGGCGTCGCAGAAGCAGCGTGCGAGCGAATTGTTCGAGGCGCTGAGCCCGGGCTGCAGGGAGGCGCGCGAGAAGCTGCAGAACCTGCAGCGACCGACTGCCCACAGTGCCCCGTCGGATATCGAGAAGCAGCAGTCCTACATTGCGGCACACTGCCCCGACGTCAGCCGCGATGGCGTCTGGCTGGCCGACTGGATCTGGGTGCGACCTCGCGCTGCAGAGGGGAGGTGAGCACGGAGATCACCCGCGTCCGTAGGTCCGCTGGACGTAGTCCTCGACCAGTTGCTGGAACTCTTCCGCGATGCGCTCGCCCTTGAGCGTCGGGCCTTTCTCGCCGTCGATGTACACCGGCGCCACCGGCCGCTCGCCGGTGCCCGGCAGGCTGATGCCGATGTTGGCGTGCTTGCTCTCGCCCGGGCCGTTGACCACGCAGCCCATCACCGCGACCGTCATCTGCTCGACGCCCGCGTACCGCTTGCGCCATTCCGGCATGCGGTGCCGCAGGTGCGACTGGATGTCCTGCGCCAGCTGCTGGAAATAGGTCGAGGTGGTGCGGCCGCAGCCGGGGCAGGCGATCACCATCGGCGTGAACGAGCGCAGGCCCATGGTCTGCAGGATCTCCTGCGCGACCATCACCTCGTTGGTGCGGTCGCCGTTCGGCTCCGGCGTCAGCGACACGCGGATCGTGTCGCCGATGCCTTCCTGCAGCAGCACCGCCATGCCGGCGGTCGAGGCGACGATGCCCTTCGAGCCCATGCCGGCCTCGGTCAGGCCCAGGTGCAGCGCGTAGTCGCAGCGGCGCGCGATGTTGCGGTACACGCCGATCAGGTCCTGCACGCCGCTGACCTTGCACGAGATCACGATGCGGTCGTGCGGCAGGCCGATCTCCTCGGCGCGCGCCGCGCTCTCCAGCGCGGAGACCACCAGCGCCTCGCGCACCACGTCGTTGGCCTCGCAGCGGCTGCGCCTGCTTCGAGTTCTCGTCCATCAGGCGCGTGAGCAGGTCCTGGTCGAGGCTGCCCCAGTTGACGCCGATGCGCACCGGCTTGCCGTAACGGCAGGCGGTCTCGATCATCTCGGTGAACTGCGGGTCGCGCTTGCTGCCGCGGCCGACGTTGCCGGGGTTGATGCGGTACTTGGCCAGCGCCTCGGCGCAGGCCGGGTGCTCGCGCAGCAGCTTGTGGCCGTTGAAATGGAAGTCGCCGACGATCGGCACCGACGTCCCCAGCTGCGCCAGGCGCTCGACGATGTGCGGCACCGCGGCCGCGGCTTCGTCGGTGTTGACCGTGACGCGCACGAGTTCCGAGCCTGCCAGCGCGAGCGCGCGCACCTGCAGCGCCGTGCCCTCGACGTCGGCGGTGTCGGTGTTGGTCATCGACTGCACGACGATCGGGTGAGCCGCCGCCGACGGTCACCGGTCCGATGCGGACCGGCGTGCTCTGGCGACGTGCGTTGAGGCTGGTCATGGGTGCGTGGCGCCGAAGAGCGCGTGCAAGTCCTTGGCCGCGCTCGATTTATCCGGCGCCTGGGCCTGTGCAGACAGGGGCAGGGCCAGCAGCAGGAGCGGGGCAGGCAGGACCGGGCGCATGCGTTGGTCTCTCTATATAGAAGGTCGCGATGTTCCGGTGCTGGCCGGGCGTTGGCAAGCCGTCAACGTCGGCCTGCAACTCGACAATCCTGCGGGAAGTCCGAAGTACTGTTGAATTATCAATCGCTTAGGTGTGACCGCCCGACGTCGGCGGAGCGCCCGGGCAGGTGGGCACAGTTTGGCGGCAGTCACGCAGAGGCGTACCGTGGTCGCGGTTGGCGTTTTCCGCAACCCGAGGGGGACTCCCGATGCGTTCCACGACTAGCCTGATCCTTGCCTGTGCCTTCTCTCTTGCAGGTGTCGCGGCTCCGATTGCGGCCGCGCAGGGTGGCCCGGTGCCCGCCGAGTGGCAGGGCACCTGGGTTCCCGTCAAGGCAGCCTGTGATTCACCCGTGCGAGTGGCGATAACAGCCGACCAGCTGACCCTGGTGAATGGCAAGGACACGCAGGCGATCGGTGGCATCGAGATGGCGGGGCCCGGCTACTGGGGGCCCGACTACCGGGGCATCGAGGCCGTGCTGATCACCGAGTTCGACGGCCAGCAACCGGTGACCGCAGTCTTCAACGCCGGCGAGAAGAAAGGCATCGCGCAGGTGTCGTTTGCGCCTGTCCAGCCGGGTGCCGCGGGCAATGCGCTGCTTACGGCCTACAACAAGCGCATCACGGAGTTGAACCTGGCCAAGCGGTTTCCCCTGCACGAGGTGTCGCTCAAGAAGTGCGGGGCCGCACCCTGACGGCATCAACCCGTACGGGGTGATGGCGCGCGCGATTCATGCTCCTGCGCCTGAGGTTGACGACGTCTTCCCGACCCACTCCCGCTGCGGCTGCAGAGGGGGTAGAATTCGCAGACCCATCGCAAGGTCTGTCCGAAGAGTGGCCGGAAAACGGCCCGCCGAAGGCGCAACCCGCCCGGAAACGCTCAGGCAAAACAACGGCAGCACCTGATGGGCTCTGGAGAGCGGTCCGCCTCGTGGCGGACCCACCGAAGGGGTGCGGCGTCGGCCTGGGGCCGGTTCCCGATCTCTCAGGTCAAAAGGACAGAGGGGCGGCAGGTCGTTCAAAGCGGCCTGCCGCCCTTTTTTTTGGTCACGAAATGGCAAGGCCGGGACGGGAAACTCGAGTCATGGGATTGCGCACACCGCTTTTCGATACCCACGTCGCGGCCGGGGCCCGCACCGTCGACTTCGGCGGCTGGGACATGCCCGTCAACTACGGCTCGCAGATCGAGGAGCACCACGCCGTGCGCCGCGACGCCGGCATGTTCGACGTCTCGCACATGTGCGTGGTCGACCTGCGCGGCGATCGCGTGCGCGACTACCTGCGCCGCCTGCTGGCCAACGACGTCGCGCAGGCTGACGGAGCCGGGCAAGGCGCTGTACTCCTGCATGCTGCGCGAGCACGGCGGCGTGATCGACGACCTGATCGTCTACTACATGGACGACCAGTGGTACCGCATGGTCGTCAACGCCGGCACGCGCGACAAGGACCTCGAGTGGCTGCGCCAGGTGGCCGCCGGCTACGGCGTGGCGGTCGAGCCGCGCACCGAACTCGCGATGATCGCCGTGCAGGGACCCAACGCGCGGGCCAAGGCCGCCAGCGTCATGCCTCCGGAGATCGCACAGCGTGCGCTCGAGATCGGGCCGTTCTTCGGCCTCGACGCGGGCAGCCTCTTCATCGCGCGCACCGGCTACACCGGCGAGGACGGCTTCGAGATCATGCTGCCGGCCGAACATGCCGTGGCGCTGTGGCAGGGCCTGCGCACTGCGGGCGTGGCGCCCTGCGGCCTCGGCGCGCGCGACACGCTGCGGCTCGAGGCCGGCATGAACCTCTACGGCAACGACATGGACGAATCCACCTCGCCGCTCGAGTCCGGCCTCAACTGGACGATCGCGTGGGAGCCGCAGGACCGCGACTTCATCGGCCGCGCCGCGCTGGTCGCGCAGAAGGCGCGTGCCGACACGCGCAAGCTGGTCGGCCTGCTGGTCGAGGACCGCGCCGTGCTGCGTTCGCACCAGAAGGTGATGGTCGCCAACGTGGGCGAGGGCGAAGTCACCAGCGGCACCTTCTCGCCGACGCTGCAGCGCTCGATCGGCCTGGCGCGCGTGCCCGCCGCGACGGGCGACCGCTGCGAAGTCGAGATCCGCGGCAAGCTGGTGCCGGCGCGCGTCGTGCGCCCGCCGTTCGTGCGCCACGGCAAGGTCACCGTCGCCCTGTAATCGACGCTGAATATCGTCAAGTCTTCGATTGATCCCGCAAAACTTTCCAAGGACTCCGTCATGAGCAACGTTCCCGCCGACCTCCGCTTCCTCAAGTCGCACGAATGGGCGCGCCTCGAGTCCGACGGCACGATCACCATCGGCATCTCGGACCATGCGCAGCAGGCGCTCGGCGACCTGGTGTTCGTCGAAGTCCCGGAAGCCGGCCGGCACGTGAACGCGGGCGAAGTGATCGCCGTGGTCGAGTCGGTCAAGGCGGCCTCGGACGTCTACAGCCCGCTGGCGGGCGAGGTCGTGGCCGGCAATGCCGACCTCGGCGGCCAGCCCGAGCTGGTCAACCAGGACCCGTACGGCGCGGGCTGGCTCATGCGCATCCGGCCCGACGACAAGGCGCAGTTTGCCTCGATGCTCGACGCCAAGGCCTACGCGGCCGTGCTCGCCGCCGAAACGCACTGAGCCGCCACGCACTGACGCACGCCGACGCACGAGGGAGGGGCCCCATGCCGTTCATTCCGCACACCGAACCCGACATCCGCGCGATGCTCGACGCGATCGGCGCGCCCGACACCGAGGCGCTGTTCGAGGAGATCCCCGCCGCGCTGCGTGCCCCGGGACTGCCGGGCGTGCCGCCGGCGCTGACCGAGATGGAGGTCGGCCGCGCGATGCAGGAAATCGCTGCGCGCGACGGGCGCCCGCTCAACTTCATCGGCGCCGGCGCCTACGAGCACCACATCCCGTCGGCGGTCTGGTCGATCGTCACGCGCGGCGAGTTCTACAGCGCCTACACGCCGTACCAGGCCGAGGCGAGCCAGGGCACGCTGCAGCTGCTGTACGAATACCAGACCATGATGGCGAGCCTGACCGGCCTCGACATCTCCAACGCCTCGCTCTACGACGGCGCCTCGGCCTGGCCGAGGCCTGCCTGATGGCCGTGCGTGCCAACCGCAAGTCGAAGTCGCAGCGCATCCTGCTGCCGGTGGCGCTCAATCCCGACCTACCGCGACGTGGTGCAGGCGATCGCCGGCAACCAGAACCTGGCGTTCGAGCTGCTGCCCTACGATCCGAAGGGCGGCCAGACGCTGGTCTCGGCGCTCGAGCCCTACGCCGGCCAGGACATCACGGCCGTCGTGATGCAGCAGCCGAACTTCTTCGGCACGCTCGAAGACGTCGACGCCGCTGACCGACTGGGCGCATGCGCACAACGCGCTGATGATCGGCGTCGTCAATCCCACCTCGCTCGCGCGTGCTGAAGCCGCCGGGCCAGTGGGGCAAGCTCGGGCGCCGACATCGCCGTGCGGCGACGGCCAGCCGCTCGGAGTGCCGCTGTCCTCGGGCGGCCCGTACTTCGGCTTCATGGCGACGCGCACGGAGCACGTGCGCCAGATGCCGGGCCGCATCATCGGCCGCACGCTCGACCTGGACGGCAAGACCGGGCTTCACGCTGACGCTGCAGGCGCGCGAGCAGCACATCCGCCGCAGCAAGGCGACCTCCAACATCTGCACCAACCAGGGCCTGCTGGTCACCGCGGCGACGATCTACATGTCGCTGCTCGGGCCGAAGGGCCTGGCGCAGGTGGCCGCGACCTCGATGCAGCGCACGCAGCAGCTGGTCGATGCACTCACGCGCGTGCCCGGCGTGCGGCTCGCCTTCGACCGTCCGCGCTTCCACGAGGCGGTGCTGCTGCTCGACCGTCCGGTCGCGGCCGGTGCTCGAGGCGCTGGCGCGCCGCGGCATCGTCGGCGGCGTGCGACATCTCGCGCGCGCTACCCGTCGCTGGGGCACGCGCTGCTGGTCTGCGCCACCGAGACGCGCACGCTGGCCGACATCGAAGCCTATGCGCAGCGCGCTCGCCGAGACGATGCGCAACGCGGCGGCCGCGGCCTGAGCCAGGAATGAAAGCCATGCACGAAAAACTGATCTTCGAGCATTCCGCGCCGGGCCGCAGTGCCGATGCGCAGTACCCGGCGGCCGCCGTCGACGTGGTACTGCCCGAGGCGCTGCGCCGCGCGCGTCCGCCGCTGCTGCCCGAGGTGTCCGAGCTGCAGGCCGTGCGGCATTTCACCCGCCTGTCGCAGCTCAACTTCTCCATCGACACGCATTTCTATCCGCTCGGGTCGTGCACGATGAAGTACAACCCCAAGGCCTGTAACCAGTACGCCATGCTGCCCGAGCTGCTCGGCCGGCATCCGCTCGCGCCGGAGTCGACCGGGCAGGGCTTGCTGCAGTCCTGTTCGAACTGCAGGAGATGCTGCAGGAAGTCACCGGCATGCGCGGTGTGTCGCTGACGCCGATGGCCGGCGCGCAGGGCGAGTTCGCCGGCGTGGCGATGATTCGCGCCTACCACCAGGCGCGCAAGGACCTCGCGCGCATCGAGATCATCGTGCCCGATGCCGCGCACGGCACCAACCCGGCCACCGCCACGATGTGCGGCTGCACGGTGCGCGAGATTCCCACGCTGTCCGAATGGCGACATCGACCTCGAGTCGCTCAAGGCCGTGGTCGGACCGCAGACCGCCGGCATCATGCTGACCAACCCGTCGACGATCGGCGTGTTCGAGCGCCACATCCAGGAAGTGCGGCAGATCGTCCACGACGCGGGCGGGCTGCTGTACTACGACGGCGCCAACCTGAACGCGATCCTGGGCAAGGTGCGTCCCGGCGACATGGGCTTCGACGTGATCCACATGAACCTGCACAAGACCTTCTCGACGCCGCACGGCGGCGGCGGGCCGGGCTCGGGCGCCGTGGGCGTGAGCGAGCGGCTGCTGCCGTTCCTGCCGATGCCGGTGGTCGGCAAGGAGGGCGATCGCTACCGCTGGCTCGACGAGACAGACCTGCCGCAGTCCATCGGCCGGCTGTCCGGCTTCATGGGCAACACCGGCGTGCTGCTGCGCGCGTACGTCTACATGCGCATGCTCGGCCGCGACGGCATGCAGCGCGTGTCCGAGTTCGCCACGCTCAACTCCAACTACCTGGTGGCGCGGCTGCGGGCCGCCGGCTTCGAGCTGGCGTACCCCGAGCGTCGTGCCAGCCACGAGTTCATCGTCACGCTGCGGCGCGAGGCGCGCGACTGGGGCACCAGCGCGATGGACTTCGCCAAGCGGCTGCTCGACTACGGCTTCCATGCGCCGACGACGTACTTCCCGCTGCTGGTGCCGGAGTGCCTGCTGATCGAGCCGACCGAGACCGAGTCGAAGGAAGAGCTGGATGGCTTCGTCGAGGCCATGATCGCGATCCGCCGCGAGGCCGAGACCGAACCCGAGAAGCTCAAGGGCGCGCCGTGGACGTTGCCGGTGCGCCGGCTCGACGACGTGCGCGCGGCCAAGCAGCTCGACCTGGCCTGGAAGGCGGCATGACGGGCGACCTGCGGCGAGGGCGTCCGGCCCGCGGGCCTCACCCGGCTCTGGCTGGCGACGCTCAACTCGCGCCGTGGCTTCCTGCAGTGTTACCGCAGCGAGGCCGCGTTCCGGCAGGAAGTCTGGCTGGCCTGCGTGCTGCTGCCGGTCGGCCTGTGGCTGGGACAGAACGGCGGTCGAGCGGGCGCTGCTGGTGGGCAGCGTGCTCATCCTGCTGATCGTCGAGCTGCTGAACACCGGCATCGAAGTCGTGGTCGACCGCATCGGCGTCGAACGCCACCACCTGTCCGGGTTCGCCAAGGACGTGGGCTCGGCCGCGGTATTCTTCGGCCTCGTCCTGCTATTCTCGACCTGGGGCCTGATCCTCTGGGACCGCTTCTCCTGAGCGCCTGCGGGGCTCTGCCCCGATTCCCTAGCCCCTATCACCTAGCCCCTTCCTATGTCAGCTCTGATCTGCGGTTCGATCGCCTACGACACGGTCATGGTTTTCCCGGGTCGCTTCCGCGAGCACATCCTGGCCGACCGCATCCACATGCTGAACGTGTCCTTCCTGGTGCCGAGCATGCGCCGCAACTTCGGCGGCTGCGCCGGCAACATCGCCTACAACCTGATGCTGCTCGGCGGCGAAGGGCGCGCCGATGGCCACGGTCGGCCACGACTTCGAGCCGTACCGGCGCTGGATGAAGGGCAGCGGCGTCGACGCTCGATTTCGTCCGCGAGCTCGACGACGCATTCACCGCGCAGGCGTTCATCACCACCGACCTCGACGACAACCAGATCACCGCGTTCCATCCCGGCGCGATGAACCAGTCGCACCTCAACAAGGTGCCGACGATCGGCGGGCATCACGCTCGGCGTCGTCGCGCCGGACGGCCGCGAGGGCATGATCGCTGCATGCCGAGCAGTTCGCGGCGGCGGGCATCCCGTGGCTCTTCGATCCCGGCCAGGGCCTGCCGATGTTCAACGGCGAGGAACTGCTCGCCTTCATCGACAAGGCCACCTGGGTGGCCGTCAACGACTACGAAGGCCAGCTGCTGCAGGAACGCACGGGCCTCGGGCCGCGACGAGATCGCGCGCAAGGTCCAGGCGCTACATCGTGACCAGGGGCGCGGAAGGCAGCGTCATCCATGCCGACGGCCGCCAGTACGAGATCCCGACGGCGCCGCCGGAGGCGATCAAGGACCCGACCGGCTGCGGCGACGCCTATCGCGCCGGGTTGATCTACGGCCTGCATGAATGCACTCGACTGGGAGACCACGGGCCGCGTCGCCTCGCTGATGGGCTCCATCAAGATCGCTCACGCCGGCACGCAGAACCACCGCTTCGACATGAACGAATTCAGCAGCGCTTCCGCGCGGCGTTCGGCCGCGAACTGTGATCCGCGTCGACTGTGCCGCGCCGTCGCGCTGCTCGTGCGCCGGCTTCGTCAGCTGCCGCCGTCCCGGCCGCCGAGAAACCCGGCCTGGGACCGCACGCTCGAGCGGATCGCATCCTCGATCGTCACCATCGAGATCGACCAGACGCGCGCTTTCGACACCGAATGGAACCAGTCGAGCCAGGCCACCGGCTTCGTCGTCGATGCCGAACGCGGCCTGATCCTCACCAACCGCCACGTGGTCACGCCGGGCCCGGTGGTGGCGACCGCCGTGTTCCTGAACCGCGAGGAAGTCGAGCTGCACGCGGTCTACCGCGATCCGGTGCACGATTTCGGCATCTATCGCTACGACCCGCGAAGCTGCGCTACATCGGCCCGGCGCGCTGCCGCTGTATCCGGAGGGCGCGCAGCATCGGCACCGAGATCCGCGTCGTCGGCAACGACGCCGGCGAGCAGCTGTCGATCCTGGACGGCACGCTGGCGCGGCTCGATCGCGCGGCGCCCGATACGGCGTCGGCAAGTACAACGACTTCAACACGTTCTACCTGCAGGCCGCGTCGGGCACCTCGGGCGGTTCGTCGGGCTCGCCGGTGCTCGACATCCACGGCCGCGTGGTGGCGCTGAACGCCGGCGGCAGCAACGGCGCGCAGTCGAGCTTCTACCTGCCGCTCGATCGCGTGAAGCGCGCGCTGGAGCTGATCCAGCACGGCCGAGCCGGTGACGCGCGGCACGCTGCAGACGGTGTTCAAGTACACGCCCTACGACGAACTCGTGCGCCTCGGCCTGCAACCGGCGACGCAGGAAGCCGCGCGCAAGGCGCGGCCGGACCTCACCGGCATGCTGGTGGTGCGCGAAGTGCAGCCGGGTTCGCCGACGGACGGCAAGCTGCAGCCGGGCGACATCCTGACGCACGTCAACGGCCAGCTGGTCACGACTTTCGAGCCGCTGGAGGAGATCCTCGACGCGTCGGTCGGCCAGAAGGTCGACGTCGTGGTCGAGCGCGGCGGCGAGCGCGTCGCGCTGGCGTTGCCGGTCGGCGACCTGCACGCGATCACGCCGGCCGAGTACCTCGAGTTCGGCGATGCCGTCGTGCACACGCTCTCGTACCAGATGGCGCGGCACTTCAATGCGCCGGTGCGGGGCGTGTTTGTCGCCAATCCGGGCTACATGCTGACGCCGCGGGCATGCCGCGCGGCGCGGTGATCACGAGCATCGACGGCAAGCCGGTGACGAGCCTCGCCGATTCCGCGGCGATCGGGCCGCGCTGGGCATGGCGAACGGGCGGCGCTGCGCTACTCGACGCTCGACGACCCCAAGGGCTCCGACACGCGCGTCATGCGCATGGACCGCGCGTGGTTCCCGGCGCGCCATTGCCGTCGCGACGACGCGACGGGCCTGTGGCCCTGCGAGGACCTGCCGGCCGGTCGCCGCGGCGCCGGCCCAGGCGCCGGCGCGCACCACGTTTGCCGGCGGCAGGCGATGCGCGCACGGCCGAACTCGCGGCGTCGCTGGTGCTGGTCACCTTCGACATGCCGTTCTCGGTCGCCGGCATCACCGAGCGCAACTACCACGGCACCGGCCTGATCGTCGACGCCGAGCGCGGCCTCGTCGTGGTCGATCGCAACACCGTGCCGGTGGCGCTGGGCGACGTGCGCCTCACGTTCGCCGGCTCGATCGAGGTGCCCGGCCAGGTGGAGTACGTCCATCCGCTGCACAACCTCGCCGTGGTCTCGTTCGACCCGGCGCTGATCGACGGCACGCCGATCCGCGCCGTGCGCTTCGATCCGCGCGAACTGCAGCCCGGCGAGGCGGTCACGGCCGTCGGCCTGGGCGGCGATTCGCGCCTGCGCTCGCTCGCGACCAGCGTCGCCGCCGTCGACGACGTCGATTTCCCGCTGTCGCGCACGCTGCAGTTCCGCGACGCCAACCTCGAGGTCGCCACGCTGGTCAACGCGCCGTCCGATTTCGACGGCGTGCTGATCGGCAAGGACGGCCGCGTGCGGGCGCTGTGGTCGAGCTTCGCGACCGAAGGCGGCGCGCGACACGGTGCAGGTCAACCGCGGCATGCCGGCCGCGCTGGTGCTGGAAGCGGTCGCGGCCGCCGTCAGCCGCCAGCCGCTGTATTCGCTCGAGGCGGAGTTCGAGGCGCTGCCGATCGCCGCGGCACGCAAGCTCGGCCTGCCGCCGGAGTGGGTGGCGAAGTTCGAGGCGCACAACCCGGCGCATCGCCAGGTGCTGGCCGTGGCGCGCGTGGCCGCGGGCTCGCGCGGCCGCGCAGCGTGCTGCGGGAGGGCGACCTGCTGCTCGCGGTCAACGGCACGATCGCTCAACCGCTTCCGCGAGGTCGAGCGGGCCACCCAGGCGCCGCAGGTGCAGCTCACGGTGCTGCGCGACGGCGCGGAGCTGCAGCCTCGATGTCGCGACCACGGCGCTGCGCGGCGAGGATATCGACCGCCTGCTGCTGTGGGCCGGCGCCGTGCTGCATGCGCCGCATCGCGCGATGGCCATCCAGCGCGCATCCCGCCGGAGGGCGTCTTCGTGGCGTATTTCTCCTACGGCTCGCCGGCCACGCGCTACCGGCTGTTCGCCGGCCGGCGCATCGTCGAGGTCGATGGCCAGCCGACGCCGGACCTCGACGCCTTCATCGCGGCCGTGCCGGGCCGCGAGGACCGCTCGTCGGTGCGGCTGAAGACGGTCACCTGGAACGGCTCGACCGACGTCACCACGCTGAAGCTCGACCAGAACTACTGGCCCACCTACGAACTGCGCCGCACGCGCCAGGGCTGGGAGCGCCATGCTCATTCCCTGACCTGCGCGCCGCGCGGGCCGTGTTGACGCTATCATTCGCGCCCCATGGTGACGGCACGCCTGCCGCAGGACGAAATCGACCAGGCCGTCGAGGCCTTGCGCGAAGGCGAGGTCGTCGCGTTTCCGACCGAAACCGTCTACGGCCTCGGCGCCGACGCGCCGAACCCCGATGCCGTGCGCAAGATCTTCGAGCTGAAAGGCCGGCCGGCCACGCATCCGCTGATCGTGCACATCGACCACCCGCGCGCGCTCGAGCGCTGGGCGCTGCGAGGTGCCGCCGGCGGCGCAGGCGCTGGCCGAGCGCTTCTGGCCCGGTCCGCTGACGCTCATCCTGCGCCGTGCGCCGGCCGTGGACCTCGCGCATCACCGGCGGCCAGGACACGGTCGCCGTGCGCATGCCCGCGCACCCGGTGGCGCAGCAGCTGCTGCGCGCCTTCGGCAGCGGCATCGCCGCGCCGTCGGCCAACCGCTACGGCCGCATCAGCCCGACCCGCGCCGAGCACGTGCGCGAGGAGTTCGGCGACGCGGTGCGGATCGTGCTCGACGGCGGCGACTGCAAGATCGGCCTCGAGTCCACCATCGTCTCCTGCATCGACACCGTGCCGCGGATCCTGCGCCC
Organism: uncultured Gammaproteobacteria bacterium; assembly: GCA_963744735.1. Lineage (GTDB taxonomy): Bacteria > Pseudomonadota > Gammaproteobacteria > Steroidobacterales > Steroidobacteraceae > RPQJ01. The sequence goes on along the minus strand of CAVUVH010000013.1, from coordinate 4,324 downwards.
GGGCGCGCTGACGCTGACGCAGCTGCGCGTCGTGGTGCCGGAGCTGCAGGCCGGCGCCGATGCCGCTGCGCCGCGCGTGCCGGGCAGCGATGCCAAGCACTACGCGCCGTCCACGCCGCTCAGCCTCGTGCGCCAGCCGCACGCTCGAGGAAGTGGTCGGGCAACTCACCGAGAACCACGAGAAGGTGGCGGTGCTGGCGATGCGGCCGCCGCGCGTCGCCAACAAGTACATGACCTGGATCAACGCCGGCCGCCGCGCCGACGTCTACGGCCGCGAGCTGTACGTGAACCTGCGCACGCTCGACAAGTCGGGCGCGCGCGAGATCCTGGTCGAGGAAGTGCCGGCCGGCGAGGCCTGGGACGCCGTGCGCGATCGCCTGCGGCGCGCGGCGACGGCCGAGAACGTCGTCTCCGGCGACCCGGACATCGCGGCCCTGCGCGCCGATCTCGGGCAGGACTGAAGCCGCGTGGCACGGGCGCCGGATTTCAGAGCGCTCGTCGCCGCAACACGGCTCGCCGCTGCTGCTGCTCGACTGCGATGCGGTGCGCCGGCAGTACCGCAGCCTGCAGGCGGCGCTGCCCGGTGTCGGCCTGTTCTATGCGCTGAAGCCGCTGCCGCAGCCGGCCGTCGTCGCCGAACTGCGCGACCTCGGCGCAGGCTTCGACGTGGCCACCACCGGCGAGATCCGGCTGGTGCGGGCGGCCGGCGTGGCCGCCGACCGCTGCATCCATACCCACCCGATCAAGACCGACGCGGAGATCCGCGCCGCGCTGCGTTTCGGCATCACCACCTTCGTCGTCGACAACCCGGACGAGATCCGCAAGTTCGGCCGCCACCGCAACCGGGCGCAGCTGCTGCTGCGGCTGTCGTTCCGCGATCCGACGGCCGTCGTCGACCTGTCGCGCAAGTTCGGCTGCGAGCCGGCGGCGGCGCTGCCGCTGCTCGAACTCGCCCGCAGCCTCGGCATCCGCGTGCGCGGCTTCTCGTTCCACGTCGGCTCGCAGGTGGCCGAGCCCAAGAAATACGTCGAGGCGATCGGCGTCTGCACGGAGCTGATCGCGCAGGCCCGCGCCGCGGGCCTCGCGCGAGCTGGACCTGCTCGACATCGGCGGCGGCTTCCCGATCGCCTACGGCGGGCGCACGACGCCGATCCGGACCTTCTGCGCGCCGATCCGGCGGGCGCTGCGGCGGCTGCCGCCGGGCATCCGGGTGATTGCGGAGCCGGGGCGCTTCATTGCCGGTCCGGCCGGCACGGCCGTCGCGACCGTGGTCGGCCGGGCGCAGCGCGAAGGCCGCTGGTGGTACTACCTCGACGACGGCCTGTACGGCTCCTACAACGGCCAGCTGTACGACCACGCCCTGTACCCGATCGCGGTGCCGGGCCGCAAAGGCGCCGCGCACCCGAGCGTGCTGGCCGGGCCCACCTGTGACAGCATCGACGTCGTGCGCGAGGACATCATGCTGCCGGAACTGCAGCTCGGCGACCTCGTCGTCGGTCGCATGATGGGCGCCTACACGGCGTGCTCGGCGTCTGATTTCAATTTCATCCCGCGCGCCAGCGTGGTCGCGCTCAACGTGCAGGCGAGGGGCCGACGTGCAGATTGAAGTGGTCGATCATGTGGCGGGTGCGGCCCGCGCGCGCGGCATCGCCCTGGTCATCGACGTGTTCCGCGCCTTTACGGTGGCGCCCCACGCGGTCGCGGCGGGTGCCAGCCGGGTGCTGCCGGTCGGCGATATCGACGACGCGCTGGCGTTGCGCCAGGCCATGCCCGACGCGGTGCTGGTCGGCGAGCGCCATGCGCGCCGCCTGCCCGGGTTCGACGCCGGCAATTCGCCGACGGAAATCCTGGCCGTCGGTGTCGCCGGCCGGCCCGTGGTGCACACGACGCACGCCGGCACGCAGGGCCTGGTCAATGCCACCGGCGCCGACGAGGTGCTGACGGCCAGCCTGGTCAACGTCTCGGCCCTGGCGCGCTACGTCCGCTCGCGTCAGCCGCGACAGGTCACGATCGTGCGCATGGGGCACGAAGCGCGCGAGCGCTGCGCCGAGGACGACCTGTGCGCCGAGATCCTGCTCGCGCTCTTCGACGGCCGTCCGCCGCCCACGACGGCCGCGGTGCGTGACCGGCTGCGCGACGCGCCGGCAGCGGTCAAGTTCTTCGATCCGGAGGCCGACTGGGCGCCGCGCACCGACTTCGACTACTGCACCGAGGTCGACCGCTTCGATTTCGTGCTGCGGCTCGTCACCGGCCTTGACGGCCGGCGCGAGCTCGAGCGCATCGACGTGCCGGAGGCCGACGCGTGACGGCAGTCGCCGCGCCCGGGTTCCAGCCTTTCGGCATCCCGTTCGAGTTCCTGCTGTTCGCGCTGACGCTGCTCGGCGTCGCGCTGTTCCACCAGCGCACGCTCGCGGTGGCGGTGACTGGCCTGCTGGTGATCGTGCTGTACAAGCTGGCGTTCACCGGCTTCCACGGCGGTGCGGGCCTGGGCGGGCTCGCCGGTCACCTGCATTCGGAATGGGTGGTGCTGGCCAACCTGTTCGGCCTGCTGCTCGGGTTTGCGCTGCTGTCGCGCCATTTCGAGGCCAGCCACGTGCCGGCGCGGCTGCCGGACTACCTGCCGGACGACTGGAAGGGCGCGTTCCTGCTGCTGGTGATGGTGTTCGTGCTGTCGAGCTTTCTCGACAACATCGCCGCCGCCCTGATCGGCGGCACGGTGGCCGCCACCGTGTTCCGGCAGAAGGTGCACATCGGTTACATCGCGGCCATCGTGGCCGCGTCGAATGCGGGCGGATCGGGCAGCGTCGTCGGCGACACGACCACGACCATGATGTGGATCGACGGCGTGAGTCCGCTCGACGTCGTGCATGCCTACGTGGCAGCCGGCGTCGCGCTGGTCGTGTGCGGCATTCCGGCGGCGCTGCAGCAGCACCGGCATTCGCCGATCGTCCGCAGCGGCGACCGGCAGGTCCGCATCGACTGGGGCCGCATCGGGGTCGTCGCGCTGATCCTGCTGTCGGCGATCACGGTCAACGTGCTGACCAACGTGCGGTTCCCGGCCTACGCCGACCGCTTCCCGTTCCTCGGCGCCGCCGTCTGGGTCGCGATCCTGGCGACGGCTGCCTGGCGCCGGCCGGACTGGTCGGTGCTGCCGGCCACGCTCAAGGGCACGATGTTCCTGCTGTCGCTGGTGCTCGCGGCCTCGATGATGCCGGTCGAGCGCCTGCCGCTGGCGTCCTGGACCACCACACTGGGGCTGGGCTTCGTCTCGGCCGTGTTCGACAACATCCCGCTGACCAAGCTGGCGCTGGAGCAGGGCGGCTATGACTGGGGCATGCTGGCCTATGCGGTCGGCTTCGGCGGCTCGATGATCTGGTTCGGCTCCTCCGCCGGGCGTCGCCATCACCAACCTGTATCCGGAGGCGCGTTCGGTGGGGGCGTGGCTGCGCGGCGGCTGGCACGTGATGCTGGCCTATGTGCTTGGATTCATGGTGCTGCTGCTGACGCTGGGCTGGCATCCGCACGAATCGCACAAGGCTGCGCCAGCACCGGCCGGCCACGCGCTCGAGGCGGCCGCGCCATGATCCGCAACGTCGTGTTCGACGTCGGCAACGTGCTGGTCAAGCTGCATTACCAGCCGTTCATCGGCTACCTCGCCGGCGCCGGAGTCGACCTCTCCGACCTGCCGGGCTGGCTCAAGGCCATCGACCTGGAAGGCCACGAGCGCGGCGACCTCGATGGCGAGGTCCTGCTGCAGCGGATCGCCGCCACGGCATCACGCCCGCTCGACCCCGCGGAACTGCGCACGCGCTGGCTGTCGATGTTCGAGCGCTGGGACGAGATGTTCGAGCTGGCGTCCGGCCTGATGTCGGGCTATCGCGTCTACCTGCTGTCCAACATCGGCGACCTGCACTGGGCGCACCTCGATTCGCTGTACGGTGTCGACTCGCTCGTGCACGGAGCCTGCGCCTCGTTCCGGGTCCGCGCCGTCAAGCCGCACGCGGACATCTACCGCAAGGCCGAGGCGATGTTCGACCTCGACCCCGCGGCGACGGTGTTCCTCGATGATCTCGCCGCCAACGTGGCTGGCGCGCGCGCCTGCGGCTGGAATGCCATCCATCACACGGATGCCGCGCACACGCGCGCGCAGCTGCAGGCGCTGGGCGTGCGGCTGCCGGGGCCCTTTGCCTGAGCCCGCTGATTCCGGAGATGACATCAACGAGACAGCCATCCATCGGCGGGTCGCGGCGTGCCGCGCGGGCACGGACCCCACCTGCGTTGCGCGCCTGGGCTCCGGCTGGGCCGTGCTCGGCGATCCGCAGGT
>CAVUVH010000012.1:0-91782 GCA_963744735.1 uncultured Gammaproteobacteria bacterium | reverse complement strand
TGTCGTGAGCTCATCGCAGGCGAGGAATTGAAGCGATCGGTGTCCGCGGGCGCACCGCTTACCATCGACGATCTGGACAACCCCTACTCGCGCACTGCGGCGCTCAGAGAGAGCATTCTCAAGCGGGGGCTCGATCCTGAATGACGCAGCCGTCCGCAAGAATGCGGTTTTCCGAGCTGATAATGGACTGGCTCGTCGAACTCGGCTACACGCACTGCTTTTTCGTGGCCGGCGGAAACATCATGCACCTGCTCGACGGAGCGCGGACGCGCATGAAGTGCATTCCGGTCGCGCATGAGGTAGCCGCCGGCATTGCGGTCGAGTATTTCAACGAATCCGGCGGGAATGGCCGAGCTTTTGCGCTTGTCACCGCGGGACCAGGGCTGACTAATATCGTTACCGCGCTCGGTGGAGCGTGGCTGGAAAGCAGGGAGCTTCTGGTCATTGGCGGACAGGTGAAGTCCTCGGACCTCGCGAGTGGCGGCATACGTCAGCGTGGCATTCAGGAGATTGATGGCGTCGCCCTTACCCGACCGATCACCGTCGAGTCCATTCGGATCGAGTCTCCCGTTTCACGTGCGGACTTCATGGGCTGGGTGACCAAGGGCCGCCAAGGTCGCCCTGGTCCGGGTATTTCTGGAGGTGTGCCTTGATGCCCAGGGCGCACCCATCGACGCCGCATCGGTCGGCCGGCATCGCCGCGGCCGGATTGCGGTCCGGGCAGCCAGGATGTCGCTGCCGCTCACGCAGGTGCCGACAAGATCATTGGCCTGCTGCGCGAGGCGCGACGCCCAGTACCTGCTGATCGGGGGCGGCGTGTCGCGTGCCTCCGCAGCCACGCTGTTGCCGATCCTTGGCCGCTGCGGAATACCGGTGATGACGACCTGGAACGGTGCCGACCGCGTACCTTGCGACCACCCGCTGTATTTCGGCCGCCCGAACACATGGGGACAGCGAAGCAGCCAATGTCTTGCTGGCGCAGGCCGACTTGATTGTCGCCCTCGGAACCCGACTTGGCCTGCAACAGACCGGGTTCAACTGGCAGGAGTTCGGTCGCTCTGCCCGTGTCGTGCAGGTCGATATTGATTCAGTCCGAACTGGACAAGGGCCACCCGAGAGTACATCTGGCGGTGCCCGCGGGGACGCAAACACTCTGCTTCCGCGCAGTTACTGGCCACCAACTATCCTCGATTACTCGTTGAGTGGGTCGCCTTCTGTTTCGACATGTCGTGTCGACGTTCTGCCCTTCCCACGAGAAGCGACAAACACGACTCGCCCCTGGCTACGTTTGCCCGTATCAAATTCTACCTGTGACCTTTTCTGAATCTTCTCGGAAGCCAGCGACATCGTCATTCCCTGCTTCAAGCGGCGCCGCGAATTCTTTCTGTCGCCATGCAGGTCCTTCGACAGAAAAATGGTCAAATCGTCGTCACCAACAAAGGGCATGGCCAGTATGGGATATGGGCTCCGCCGGGCGCAATAGGCGCTGCGATCTCTGGACATCCAGACCGCAAGAACACTGCTCATCGAAGGCGACGGCGGCTTCATAACAGATCTTCAGGAACTGGCCACGGTTGCGGTCAATCGAACTGAATGTAAAGATTTTCATCTTTTCCAACCGAGGGATATGCATCCATACGCATGACCCAGAAGAACTATTTCGGAGGCGCCTACCTTGGTTGCGACAGCAAGACCGGTCTCTGGGTTCCCCGACTGGCCGCTGCTGTTCGCGGCGTTCCGGATTCCACTGCTTGAGTTGAAGCCGGACTGGCCGGATCATCCCGACTTTGATGCTGCCTTCCAGCGTCCGGGCCCTCACGGCTTCATCGTCCCTGTTGACCCGGAGCAAACCTACTGGCCGAAGATTACGAGCCGATTGACCGCCGACGGAGGAATGGAATCGCAACCGCTCTATTTGATGACGCCCGATCTCCCATGCGACATAGCGAAAGATGTCTTCAGGTACCTTGCATGACCAACAATCGCAAGCTCGTCTCAATTGCGATACCGGCCTACAACGAAGCCGCCAATATCGATGAACTTGCCGAGCGACTTCAAAAGGTTTTCTCGTCTCTCGAAGAGACGTATGAATTTGAAGCGGTGGTTTGCGAGAACGGATCGACCGACGATACCTTCGAGCGGCTGAGGCGGATCCGCGCCGGGACGAGCGCTTCAAGATCATCCAGCTTTCTCGGAACTTCAACATGGAGGGCGGGATGGATGGCCGCTCTCTCCCATGTGAGCGGCGACGCGTGCGTCATCATGAGCGCCGACTTGCAGGATCCGCCTGAACTGATCCCCAAGATGCTCGCGCTTTGGGCAGCCGGGAGCGAGCACGTCTATTCGATCATCACCAAGAGGCACGGCGAGGGACCCATGCGCCAGGCGCGGCGCAGCTGTTCTATTGGTTGATCGACAAGATCAGCGACACGCCGGTGCCACGGAATGCGAGCGACTTTCGCCTGGTCGACCGGCGGATGTACCAGGCTTTCAATGAACTCCCGGAGCGGAATCGCATGATTCGTGCGACCTGGGGCTGGCTGGGCTTTCGCTCGATCGGCATCGAATACGAGCGGCCGGCCCGATTCGGCGGGAACTCGAACTTCAAACCCTTCGCCACCGCCGGCTATGCTATTCGTGGAATTCTCGCCAGCTCCTTCGCGCCGCTCAAGATCATCCCGCTATTTGGCTTTCTTATTTCAGCGCTTTCATTTGCAGCGCTTACCGGCATCATCATTAGAGCATTGTTCTTCGGAGTGCCCTTCCCCGGATTCGGACCATCGGCGTCACTGATCCTGCTGCTATTCGGGTTTCTGTTCCTCTTCCTTGGGATTGTGAGCGAGTATGTAGGCATGACCTTCAATGAGGTTCGCGCGCGGCCCAGCTTCGTGGTCAGGTCGACTCAGGGGCTTGGGGATTCCTCATCTGACGCGAGAATCTTTCCAACCTGACTATTCGGTTTGGCAGGCACATGTCTGCCCGAATTGTTCGCTCGATCGCGTCCTCATGGTGGATCGACGCGATGACAATGCAACCGGCGAGTTTCTTTACCACACTTGGCGGCTCGACTACGTGGTCAATGTGGAGCCCCTGCTTCTGGGGCGAACTGTCTACGATCACCTTGACGGGATGTTCCGACAGCACCGAATCGCTTAGCAGCTTGAGCGACAGCTGGCCGGCGCCCCAAAGGACGACAGGCTGTGTCGCGTCTATTTGCTCCCGCAACCCGTCATTGATGCGCCGCATCAGCTCGTGCGACTGCTCGACATAGCGACGGAGCGCCTGGGTCAACTTCGTGTCCGGCTCGACCGAGGCCTGAACGACAGGCTCGTTGCCGGCATGGCGCCAGAGCCCGTATAGCGCCGGATAGGTAAAGAACTGCGAACACATGACTGTCTTCTCGCCCGAGTCAACCTCGCTGAAGCCATGATTCGCCATGAGACGCTTAAGTGTCCTGGCCGAGAAATGGTTGATGTGCTCGGTATTGAAGTCATGAAAGGGCGCAACGAGGTGGTCCACGTAGCGAGTTGCATCCGGAACCTCGAGGTATACCAGCCCGCCGGGCTCTACAAGACCGGACATCGAACGCACGGCCGCCTGTACATCCTCGAGGTGCTCCAGCACGTGCGACAGCACAACCAGCCCGAACTTACCTATATCCGGCGGTGGTGTAGTGAACGATCCAGCAATGGCGTCGACAGCGTGCAGCCGACGGGCCGCGGCTGTCGCGACTGGCGATGGATCAAGTCCGACCAGGTTACTGAAGCCGCGGGCTCTCAGGAACCCGAGAAGGCTTCCCGTCGCGCAGCCGGCGTCCAACACCCGCAGCTTACGGTCACCGATCACCCCCGACAGGTAATCGGCGGTGCCCGCAAGGCGTTCCAGGTCCCATGGTGCGTCCGGCGGCAGGACGCTGGCCGGATCGTCGTCTTTGTACATGGAGGTGTCCGCATACTTGGAGTGGTCCCTGTAGACGGTATCGAGTTCGTCCTGTTGCATCGGGATGTCAGAAAAGGCGAAGCCACACGTCGCACACGAGACGATATCCACGGAATCGCTGTTTCCAATTTCCGCTACAGCTGCAAATGCCTGCTTGTGCAGTACCTCACCGAAACCCGAGCCGCAGATCGGGCACCGACGAACCACTTGATCTTCAAGACATACCCCTCCTGGTCTGAATGCTCCTGTGCCATGCGAGCGTGCGCCTGACGCCGTCGGACAAGTCGACCTGCTGCTCCAGTCGCAGCTCGCCGCGTACCCTTGCGGTGCTCGGTACATAACGCTCTATGGCCGCACCTGGAACTGGCCTGCCGGCCAGTGTGACCTCGGGCTCGCGGGCTGCATTCGTTTGCCACTTCCCTGGCGACGCTCGCGATGTCAACAGCGTCCTCCGATCCGACGTTGTAAGCTCGACCCGACGTCCCGCGCGCCAGAACTCTCCAGAGCCATGTCGCCATGTCGGCAGCGTAGAGATACGAACGGACCGCCGTCCCATCGCTTTGCACCACGATCGGGCCACCTCGCAAGGCATCGCCAATGAAGTTCCCAATCGCGAAGTGAGCGTCGAGCGGCAGGTACGGCCCGACGAAAGCAAACAAGCGGGCGATCTTTACGTCGACCTGCCCCTGGCTCGCCTCGCTGGCCGCCTAATCCTCGTGATAGGCGGACGTCGGCGACAGCGAATCAGGGCCGCCCAGGTAAGTCGCTGACATGCGAAAGCTCCGGTGGCTGCCTGCCATACACTGCGCCAGAGCTGGTGAACAGGAACGGAACTCGGCCCGCGTTCGCAGCCATACGGAGCGCGTTCCGCATGCCATCCACGACGATTTCAAGCATCCGGGCCGGATTCTCGGAGGTTCTCCGCTTCGCGCTCGCCGGCGTGGCGGCATGGATGAATGCGTCGACTGTGCCTGGTGCCGCATCGACTGTGCAGACGTCTCCTTGCATCAACTCGACAGCCGGGTCAAACGCAAGATGCGGGTGCGACCGGCGATAGAGGTCTGGCGAACGAGTCAACAGGACCACGCGGCTGCCCAGGTCCAGCCGGTGATTCGCATGGAGCAGGCTCTCCATCATCCATGAACCGACGAACCCGGTCCCGCCCGTCACGAACAAGCGGCAGCCGGCGAACTCGCGGAGGTCGTCGCGCGCATGCTCCAGGATGAAATCAAGGTCACCGGCGAGCAGGTTGTCAGGCACGAGGGATCACCGCCATCGAGCGCATTGCGGCGCCAAGTGACCTGACCACGTAATCGAGCGCTTCCTCACGGAGTCCTGGGTAGACTCCGACCCAGAAGGTTCTGTTCATGACGAGGGTGTTCGTCAGCGGGCCGGCGACACGATGGGGCCGATCCGCGAAGTAGGGCTGGCGCAGGAGGTTGCCAGCGAACAGTAGCCGGGTACCGATCTTGCTACGACTGAGCGTCCGCAGGAGGTCCTCACGGCTTGCTCCGAATGACTCCCGCAGAGTGAGCGGAAAGCCGAACTCACGACGGATCGCTGCCTGCGGTTGCCTCAGGCAGTACCAGATAGCTCTCGGTATGGGACCAGACCCGCGCTGAGCTGCGCGAAATTGGCCTTGCGGGCCGCGATAAACCCGTCGAGCCTGTCGCAGCTGTGCGCACACCGCACCGCGGCCTGCATGTCGGTGATCTTGAGGTTGTAGCCGACGTGGCGAGTAGATGTACTTGTGGTCGTAGCCGTCGGGCAGCGTCGCCGAGCTGCCAGCTGAAACGCTTGCCGCAGGTGTTGTCCTTGCCCGGCGCGCAGTAGCAGTCGCGGCCCCAGTCGCGGAAGGACTCGGCGATGCGCGCTTCAGTACGGTCGTCGTTGGTGAAGACCGCGCCGCCCTCGCCCATGGTGATGTGGTGGGCGGGATAGAAGCTGAGGGTGCCGATGTCGCCGAAGGTGCCGACCATTGCGGCCCTTGTAGGTCGAGCCCAGGGCGTCGCAGCAGTCCTCGATCAGCCAGAGGTCGTGCCGGTCGGCAGAGCTGCGCGATGACCTCGCAGGTCGAAGGGATTGCCAGGGTGTGGGCGATCATGATGGCCCTGGTGCTGGGGCCGATGGCGGCCTCGATCGCGGCTGGCGTCGATGTTGTAGGTGCCGCAGCTCGACGTCGACGAAGACCGGGACCAGCGCCGTTCTGCAGGATCGGGTTGACCGTCGTCGGGAAGCCGGCGGCGACGGTGATGACTTCGTCGCCGGGCTGGATGCGCGGTCGCCGAGCTGCGGCGAGGTCAGGGTGTGAAGGCGATCGAGTTGGCGGAGGAGCCGGAGTTGACGGTGAGCACGTGCTTGACGCCGAGATAAGCGGCGCCAGGCGCTGCTCGAACGCTCGTTGAAGCGGCCGGTGGTGAGCCAGCCGTCGAGGGACGGCTCGACCATGTGCTGCAGTTCGGTGGCGTCGATGGACCTTGCCGGCGGCGGAGATGGGGGTCACGCCGGGCTCGAAAGGCGGGCGACCAGCGTCAGGCCGCGAAGCGCGTGCTTCCGGCCGCGATGACGCGCGGTGAACGCGCGCCAAGGCTGGCTACGCGTGCACGGGCGGATATCCTCCTGCGGCGGATGGCTAACCCGTCGCGATCAAGACGCGTCAGCGCCTTCGGCCGGACAGCTCGTCGTTCGCCCGTCCTGCAGCCTGCCGCGTCGAGGACGCCAGCCCGGATCGCGGCCCGAGCGGTCTGGGACACATCGAACGTGACCCTCGGCTCTCCGGGTCAAGCGAGCTAGGCGTCGCTTCGTGATCAGCATGGCGCAAGGGTCGCCTGCGCGACGTCAAAGCTGACTGATTCTCGCATAGTCCATGATCCCGAAGCGATTGGTCGCGCATGTCGGCGCCGGCAGCGTGGGCCTGGTGCCAGGCGACGATCGGCGGACGGCTTCAGCCAGCGGCCAGCGTGGCTGCCAGCCGAGCTGGCTCCTGGCCTTGGCGCATCCAGTTTAAGTAATGGGCCTCGTGGGGCTGGGCACGAGCGTCGAGCCGCCAGTGGGCTGCCCCGCCGCCCGCATGCCAGGCGCGGCGAGGAGCTCGACGAGCCACTGGACGGTCCTGGCGTCATCGCGTCGGCTGGGACCAAAATTCCATGCGCTCGGCGAACGGGGCCTGCCATGTCAGGCGTTCGGCCAGGCGCAGATAGCCGGCCAGCGGCTCGAGCACGTGCTGCCAGGGCCGGACGGCTGCGGGATGACGGATGACGAGCGGACTCGCCCGCCGACCAAGGCGCGCATCAGGTCGGGCATGAGCCGGTCCGCGGCCCAGTCGCCGCCGCCGATCACGTTGCCGGCGCGGGCGGTGGCGAGCGCGGCACCGCTTGCCACGCGAAGAAAGATTCGCGGTAGGCGGCGGTGACCAGTTCCGCGCAGGCCTTGCTGCTGCTGTACGGATCGTGACCGCCGAGCGGTTCGTCTTCGCGGTAGCGGCAGGCCGATCTCGCGGTTCTCGTAGCACTTGTCGCTGGTGACGATGACGACGGCGTGACGCCCGCGAGCTGGCGAACCGCTTCCAGCACGTTGACGGTGCCCATGACGTTGGTCGCGTAGGTTTCGACCGGGTCGCGTAGCTCGCGCGCACCAGGGGCTGGGCGGCGAGGTGAAAGACGATCTCGGGCTGCGCTCCGCGCACGACCGTCAGCGATGCCGCGGCATCGCGGATGTCGCAGCGATGTGCGTCCATGCCTGCTGCCGACGCGCGCGACCTCGAACAGGCTGGGATGGGTCGGCGGGTCGAGGGCGATAGCCGGTGACCTCGGCGCCCAGCTGCTGCAGCCAGAGCTCAGCCAGCTGCCTTTGAAGCCGGTGTGGCCCGGTGACCAGGACGCGCCTGCCGCGCCAGAAGCCGGCGGATTCATTCAGGCCAGACCTTCCAGGGCGCCTTGCCCGTCCCACAGCTCCTCGAGCTAGTTCTGCTCGCGCAGCGTGTCCATCGGCTGCCAGAAGCCGCGGTGCTCGTAGGCCATCAGCTGGCCGTCGGCGGCGAGGGCTGCAGCGGTCACGCCTTCCCAGGCGGTGTCGTCGCCGTCGATCAGGTCGAGCACCTTGGGCGACAGCACGAAGAATCCGCCGTTGATCCAGTCCGCCGTCGCCCAGCGGCTTTTCCTGAACTGACGTCACGCGGCTCGCCCTCGATGCTCGAGCGACGCCGAAGCGGCCCGGCGGCTGACGGCTGTCACCGTCGCCAGCTTGCCGTGCGCGCGTGGAAAGCGATCAGCGCGCGGATGTCGATGTCGCTGACGCCGTCACCGTAGGTCAAGCAGAAGTCGCTCGTCCTCGGACATAGCTGCCGACGCGCTTCAGGCGCCCGCCGGTCTGGGTCGTGTCGCCGGTGTCCACCAGCGTCACCCGCCACGGCTCGGCATGTCGCTCGATGGACCTCGATCTGGTTGTCGCGATCATGTCGAACGTGACGTCGGACATGTGCAGGAAGTAATTGGCGAAATACTCCTTGATCAGGTAGCCCTTGTAGCCCAGGCAGATGACGAAGTCGTTGATCCCGTGTGCGGAATAGATCTTCATGATGTGCCAGAGGATCGGCTTGCCGCCGATCTCGACCATGGGCTTGGGCCGGACGACGGTCTCCTCCGTCAGGCGCGAGCCGATGCCGCCGGCCAGGATCACCGCTTTCATTTCGTACTGCTCCTCCAGCCTGCGCGGGCCTGCAGGCTCCGCTGCATTCACGTTGCCCACGGGCCGCAAGAGCCTGTCGACGAACGAGCCCGTCAGGCGCGTCACGTAATGGGCTGGGTATTCGGCGGCCGGGTCGGGCACCAGGCTCTTCGAATAATCCGGCTTCCAGGCGGGTTCCTGCACCGCGCGCGTCATCTCCATCACCGCGGTCGGCACGCCCAGCAGCAGGACCAGCAGAATCGGCCAGTACACGCGGCGCTGCAATGCGCGCGCCGGCGACGACAGCACCGACGCCGCAGCCATCGCCAGCACCACCAGTGCCGGGATGGATGCGCGCATCGCCAGGTCGTTGCTCGGGCCCGAATGCGACCAGCGGCAACAACCACAAGGTCAGGCCCGCAACGACCAGCAGCAGGTCGGCACGCACGGCCAGCAGCAACAGCCAGAGCATGCCGCCCTCCAGCAGCACGAACTGCAGGTAATGCGGGACGAAGAACAGCATGGACTCGCCGGCCTGGGCCGTGACCCCGGAGCGGATGTCGCCCGCGCCCATCACCAGGTAGGCGCCGGTGACGCCGGCAATGCCGAAAGCCGCCACCATGTTGACCGGGTCCACGAGGCGCCACGCGCGGGCCCGAATCATCTGCTGCACCCACCAGGCACCCGCCAGCAGCATGAAGCCGATGGCGGTCAACGGCGACCAGATCGGTATCAGCGCCACGACCAGCGGCAGCAGCCGGGCGAACTCCGGTCGATCCGCATGCCGCAACGAGCAATGCCGTGGCGACCCAGCCCGCCAGCGCGTGGTTGGGCACCCAGAACAGCTGGGTGGTGTGGGACGAGTACTGGAAGCGGTCGGCCCACCACTCGATGTGGTCCGTCGGCCGCAGGTGCTGCGCCAGCTGCAGCCCGCCGCGCAGGATCGTGCCGACGATGTCCATGCCGCTGAACAGCACCAGCACGGCCACCAGCAGCAGCACGGCAGGCCAGCCGCGCACGCGAGTGACCGCCAGCCCCAGGAACAGGGCGACGCCCAGGGCGGTCCACACGAGCAGCGCCGGGTCGGCGAATTGCAGCCCGAACACCTTGCCCACCACGGCGGCCGGCAGGAAAAAGCCGATGGGCGCGCGCAGCACCAGTTCGGCGCCCTCGCGCAGCCCGTAACCGACCGGCCATGCGCCGACCACCAGGTCGCGCAGCACCAGGTCACGCGTCTGCCAGTCGAAGTTGGCAAAGAACAGGTGCCCGGCGCCGCCCAGCGACGACCAGCCCACGGCCACCGCAAGCACCAGGACCGCCACGCCCCAGCGGACCACCCGAGGTCCGCCCGCCCCGGCCGCACGCGGCAGCAGGTCGCGTGCGCCCGCCAGCAGCAGCGCGGCCAGGGGGATCCCGACCCACCATTGCAGCCAGCCCAGCAGAAACAGACACCACGGGCAGGGCCAGGTACGCGAACGCGGCCCGTCCAGCCAGTCGTAGCCGGGCCGGGTTTCGGCCCGCGCTGGATGCCGGCCGGTCGCGGCGGTCGTCGGGTTGTCTGCTGCTGCCTCGGTCACTCGCCCACCCTTGAGCCGCTCGCGCGGTATCGAAAGCCCTGATTTCCAAAGCAAAAGTCGGCACGCCGGCCGTGTTGGGGTCGTATTATGTCCATAACGGCCGGGAGACCCTAGCCGGGGAGGCGTCGGTTCGCCAAATCCGTGAACCACATCCCGACAGCGGGGGCGTCACCTGCCGAGAATTGGGCACTTGACTTAACATTTGCCCGGGCACTTCAATGCGCCGGGTCCCTCGATTCGAGCCACAGAGCGACACGTCCGACCCATGAACGACTTCGCAACTTCCACCCAGACGCTCAGCCGGTCCGGCCTGCAGGGCCTGCCGCAGCGCCTGGTCGTGGACGGGCTGGTGGCCGACTCGCTGATGATGGACGCCATCGCGGCCGCCAAGGAGCGCCGGGTCAGCGTCGTCACCTACCTGGTCGAGCACAACATGGCCGACCCGCGCGAGATCGCGATCGCGGCCTCGCAGGAGTTCGGCGCGCCGCTGATGGACCTGGACGCGATCCAGCCGGACCTCGACACCGTCCGCATCGTCAGCGAGAAGCTGCTGCGCAAGCACCGCGTGCTGCCGCTGGTCAAGCGCGGCAAGAAACTGTTCATGGCGATCTCGGACCCGACCAACCTGCACGCGCTGGACGAGGTCAAGTTCGCCACCGGCTTCTCCATCGAAGCCATCGTCGTCGAGGAGGACAAGCTCAACAAGCTGCTGACGCAGTCGCTGGAGCAGGTCGACACCTCGATGCCGGAACTGGCCGGCGAGGACTTCGACGCCGACGGGCTCGAGATCTCCGCTGGCGACGACGACGATTCCGGCAAGGAAGTCGAACGTTCCGATGCCGTCGACGACGCGCCGATCGTCCGCTTCATCAACAAGGTGATGCTGGACGCGATCAAGCGCGGCGCCTCGGACATCCACTTCGAGCCCTACGAGCGCAGCTACCGCATCCGCTTCCGCCTCGACGGCATCCTCAAGGAAGTCGCCGCGCCGCCGGTGCAGCTGGCCATCAAGATGGCGGCGCGTCTCAAGGTGATGTCGCGCCTCGACATCGCCGAGCGCCGCGTGCCGCAGGACGGCCGCATCAAGATGAAGATCTCGAAGAACCGGGCCATCGACTTCCGCGTCAGCACCTGCCCGACGCTCTTCGGCGAAAAGATCGTGATGCGTATCCTCGACCCCTCCAGCGCGATGCTCGGCATCGACGCGCTGGGGTACGAGCCGTTCCAGAAGCAGCTGTACCTGGACTGCCTGGCGCGACCGCACGGCATGATCCTGGTGACCGGCCCGACCGGCAGCGGCAAGACCGTGTCGCTGTACACCGGGCTCAACATCCTCAACACCGAGGACACCAACATCTCGACGGCCGAAGACCCCGTCGAAATCATGCTGCCCGGCATCAACCAGGTGAACATCAACCCCAAGGTGGGCCTGACCTTCGCCGGCTCGCTGCGCGCCTTCCTGCGCCAGGACCCGGACGTGATCATGGTCGGCGAAATCCGCGACCTCGAGACCGCCGAGATCGCGATCAAGGCCGCGCAGACCGGCCACCTGGTGCTGTCCACGCTGCACACCAACGACGCCCCCAAGACGCTGACCCGCCTGGTGGACATGGGCGTCAAGCCCTACGCCATCGCCACCTCGGTCAGCCTGATCATCGCCCAGCGGCTGGCGCGCCGGCTGTGCAAGAACTGCAAGACGCCGATGAAGATCCCGGCCGAGGCGCTCAAGAAAGAGGGCTTCGGGGACGAAGAAATCGCGAACGGCCTCCAGATTTTCCAGGCCGCCGGTTGCAGCAACTGCACGGACGGGTATAAGGGGCGCACGGGTATTTACGAGGTGATGCCGGTCTCCGAGGAGATCGGCCGCATCATCATGACGGGCGGCAGCGTGCTCGACATCAAGCAACAGGCCACCCGCGAGGGTGTCTGGGGCCTGCGCCAGGCGGGGCTCAACAAGGTGCGCCAGGGCATGACGACACTGGACGAGATCAACCGCGTCACCGTCGACTGACCAAACCTAAAGGACTCAGGGCTGCAACGACATGGCTGAACTTGCCGTCAACAAGCAGGCGACTTTCCTCTGGGAGGGAAAGGACAAGAAGGGCAACCGCGTCAAGGGCCGCGGTCTCGCCAAGGACGAAATGGAGATGCGGTCCGACCTGCGCCGGCAGGGCATCGCCGCGTCCCGCGTCCGCAAGGAATCCAAGCTGTTCAAGAGCGAAGGCAAGGTCACGGCCGAGGACATCGCGATCTTTGCGCGCCAGCTGGCCACCATGCTCACGGCCGGCATCCCGATGGTGCAGGCGTTCGAGATCATCGGCGTCGGCCACGACAAGCCGGCGATGCAGAAGCTGGTGCTGTCGATCAAGAGCGACATCGAGACCGGCAACTCGCTGCACCAGGCCCTGGCCAAGCACCCGCTGTATTTCGACGACCTGTTCGTCAACCTGGTCGAGGCCGGCGAGCACGCCGGCGCGCTCGAGACGGTGCTCGACAAGATCGCCACCTACAAGGAAAAGACCGAGGCGCTGAAGAAGAAGATCAAGAAGGCGCTGTTCTATCCGGCGGCGGTGCTGGCCGTGGCCGTGATCGTCACGGTCATTCTGCTGCTGTTCGTCATCCCGCAGTTCGAGAGCCTGTTCAAGGGCTTCGGCGCCGACCTGCCGGCCTTCACGCAGTTCGTCGTCGATATGTCGCGCTGGATGCAGGCCAAGGGCTGGCTGCTGCTGATCATCGTGGTCGGCATCGTCTTCACCTTCTCGTACTTCTACAAGCGCTCGCGGCCGATGCGGCAGTTCATCGACAAGATGTCGCTGCAGATCCCGGTGATCGGGCCGATCCTGAA
Organism: uncultured Gammaproteobacteria bacterium; assembly: GCA_963744735.1. Classification (GTDB taxonomy): domain Bacteria; phylum Pseudomonadota; class Gammaproteobacteria; order Steroidobacterales; family Steroidobacteraceae; genus RPQJ01. The sequence goes on along the minus strand of CAVUVH010000012.1, from coordinate 78,756 downwards.
AAAGGCGGCGATCGCCCGCTTTGCCCGCACGCTCGCCACGATGTTCGGCGCCGGCGTGCCGCTGGTCGAGGCGATGAAGTCCGTGGCCGGCGCCACCGGCAACATCGTCTACCAGGACGCCGTGATGCGCATGCGCGACGAGATCTCGACCGGCATGCGCATGCAGCGTGCGATGGAAAACACCGGCCTGTTCCCCAACATGGTGGTGCAGATGATCGCGGTCGGCGAGGAATCCGGCTCGCTCGACGAGATGGCGGCCAAGGTCGCCGACTTCTACGAAGCCGACGTCGATGCCGCGGTCGACGGCCTGAGCAGCCTGCTCGAGCCGCTGATCATGGTGATCCTCGGCGTGCTGGTCGGTGGCCTGGTCATCGCGATGTACCTGCCCATCTTCAAGCTCGGCGCGGTCATCTGACGCGCGCCGTCGCTTTCAAACAACGATCGACGAAGACGCCGCGCCCCTGCGCGGCGTTTTCACACAGGGAACCGCACTGCGCATGAGCGAACTGGCCGGAATCCTCGCCGCAGCGCCGCTGCTGTTTGCCGCCTTCGTGTTCGTGTTCAGCCTGCTGGTGGGCAGTTTCCTGAACGTGGTGATCCACCGCCTGCCGCTGATGCTGGAGCGGCAATGGCAGGCGCAGGCGCGCGAAGTGCTGGCTCGAGAGGCACGCGCTGCCGAGCCGGCCGCCGCGCCGCCGACTCGCCGGCAGCGCCGGTCGAGCGCTACAACCTGCTGGTGCCGCGCTCGCGCTGCCCGCGCTGCAACGCCGAGATCAAGGCGCACCAGAACATCCCGCTGCTGAGCTGGCTGCTGCTCGGCGGCAAGTGCGCCCATTGCCGCGCGCCGATCTCGGTGCGCTATCCGGTGGTCGAGCTCGTGACCGCCGTGCTGTCGGCGGCCGTGGCGCTGCGCTTTGGCTGGCAATGGCAGACACTGTTCCTGCTGGTCTTCACCTGGGCGCTGGTGGCGCTCACGGTGATCGACATCGACCACACCCTGCTGCCGGACGTGATCACCCTGCCGCTGCTGTGGCTGGGCCTGCTGTGCAGCCTGGGCTGGCACGCGGGGCTCACGCCGCCGGCGCCCACCGACCCGGTGTCGGCCATCGTCGGTGCCGCGGCCGGCTACCTGGTGCTGTGGTCGGTGTACTGGGCCTTCAAGCTGCTCACCGGCAAGGAAGGCATGGGCTACGGCGACTTCAAGCTGTTTGGCGCGCTGGGGGCCTGGCTCGGCTGGCAGATGCTGCCGCTGGTGCTGCTGCTCTCGGCCCTGGCCGGGGCGGTGGTCGGCATCGCCCTGATCGCGATCCGCGGCCGCGACCGCAACGTGCCCATCCCGTTCGGCCCGTACCTGGCCGTGGCCGGCTGGATCGCGCTGATGTGGGGCCCGCAGATCGTGGGCGGCTACCTGGCGCTGACCGGGCTGCAGCGCTGACCGCGGCCCGATCCGTGCCTGCCACGCCCGCCGCAGCCCCGTTCCGTGTCGCGCTGACCGGCGGCATCGCCAGTGGCAAGACGACCGTGGCCAGGCTGTTTGCCGCCCGCGGCGTGCCGCTGATCGACACCGACGTCATCGCGCGCGAGGTCGTGGAGCCCGGACAGCCGGCCCTGGACGCGGTCGTGGCAGCGTTCGGACCCGAGGTGCTGGGGCCGGACGGGCGCCTCGACCGACGGCGGCTGCGCGACATCGTTTTTGCGGATGCAGCGGCCCGCGGCCGCCTCGAGTCGATCCTGCACCCGGCGATCCGGGCCGAGATGGAGCGGCAGTCCCGCGCGGCGGCCGTGGTCGGGCCGTACCAGGTCCTGGTGATCCCGCTGCTGGCCGAGGGCGGCCGGCGAGATCACGTCGACCGCGTGCTGGTGGTCGACGCGCCCGAAATCGTGCAGCTCGAGCGGCTGATGGCGCGCGATGCGGTGACGCGCGAGCAGGCCACGCGCCGCGCTGCAGGCCCAGGCGTCACGCGCGGCGCGGCTCGCCATCGCCGACGATGTGGTTACCAACAGCGGTGGGGTCGAGGAGCTGGAGCGGCAGGTGGCGGAGCTGCATGCGCTGTACCAGCGGCTCGCGCTCGCGAAGGCCGCCCTCACCCCAACCCTCTCCCGCAAGCGGGAGGGGTAGACCCTCACCCGGCCTGCGGCCGCCCTCTCCCGCAAGCGGGAGAGGGAGTGGAAGTTGTGCCGGTAAACGACAATCCCGCACAATAGTCGACCATGAGCTCTACCGAGGCGGCAGTCCCCACGACGGACGCGGCCACCCGCGTCGTCGCGTACGAGCAGCCGCTGAACGAGCGGATGCGTAATTTCCTGCGCCTCGATTTCCTGTACCAGCAGGCGGTGCATCACCACACGCTGCCGGACCCGTGGTCGACGCGCGCGGCCGTCAGCTCGCTGCTCGAGATCCTGGCGATCACCCAGCGCGGCGACATCCGCAGCGAGGTGCTCAAGGAACTCGAGCGGCAGATGACCCAGCTCTCGGCCTTCAGCACGCGGCCTGGCGTGGATGCCACGCGGCTGCGCGTGCTGCTGACCAAGCTGCACCGCATGCGCGAGGAACTGAGCACGGTCGGCGCGCTGTTCATGCAGAAGCTGCGCGATTCCGAGTTCCTCAACGCGATCAAGCATCGCAGCACGATTCCGGGCGGCACCTGCGACTTCGACCTGCCCGACTACACGCACTGGCTGAACCAGTCGGACGAGGTCCGCGGCGCCGATTTCGCGCGCTGGCTGGCCGTGATCCGGCCGCTGGGCGACGCCATTTCCGAGCTGCTGTGGATGACCCGCGAGCAGGGCAAGACCCGGCACGAGACCGCGCCGAACGGCATCTTCCACCTCACGCTCGAGCGCGACGTGCCGGTGCAGATGATCCGCATCCTGCTGCCGCAGGGCACCGACCTGTACCCGGAAATCAGCGGCAGCCACTACCGCGTCAGCGTGCGCTTCCTGGCCTGGCAGGACGCCAACACGCACCCGGTGCAGATGGCCGACGAAGTGCCGTTCACGCTGTCGCTCTGCACCTGAGCCTGCGCGCCTGCCGCAGCGCGCGGCCCGCTCGATCCATGCCGATCCTTCCCTGCCCCACCTGCCAGCGTCCGGTCGAATGGAACGCCGCGGCCAAGTGGCGGCCGTTCTGCAGCGAACGCTGCCGGCTGCTGGACCTGGGCGCGTGGATGACCGAGCGCCATGCGATCCCGGGTGAAGAGATCTCGCCGGACGGCGCCGGCAGCCCGCCGGACCCGGCGGCGGACGATCCGCCGCGCCACTGAAACACGGCGGCACGCTCCCATGGATCCGGAATTCTGGCTCGAGCGCTGGCGGACCCGGCAGGTCGGCTTCCACCAGCCCACGCCGCATTCTGCGCTGGACCGCTGGTGGCCGACGCTGGGCGTGCCGCCTGGCGCGCGTGTCTACGTGCCGCTCTGCGGCAAGAGCATCGACATGGTGTGGCTCGCGGCGCACGGGCACCGCGTCGTCGGCTCGGAGCTGAGTCCGCTGGCGGTGGAAGAGTTCTTCGGCGAACTGCCGGCGCGAACGTCGACGTCGACTCGCACGGGCCGTTCCGTCGTCACCGGCACGGGCAGTTCGAGATCCTGCAGGGCGATGCGCTGGCCCTGACGCCCGCGCTGCTCGGCCCGGTCGGCGCTGCCTACGATCGCGCCGCGCTGGTCGCGTTGCCGCCCGCGATGCGCGAGCGGTACGTGGCGGGACTTGCCGCGCTGCTGCCGGCCGGCAGCCACACGTTGCTGATCTCGTTCGAATACGTACAAGCGATCAAAGCCGGCCCGCCGTTCTCGGTCGAGTCCGCGGAGATCTCGCGGTTGTACAGCCCGCATTTCGCGCTGGCCGAACTGGAGCGCAACGACATCATCGCCGACAGCCCGAAGTTCGCTGCGGCCGGACTGGACGCGCTGTATGAGGTGACGTATTCGCTGACGCGGCTGTGACGGCTTCTTGGCCGCTGCGCATTGATTGCAGGCGACCGACTCAGAGCCTGCTCCCGAGCTTGGAAAGGCAGACACGCGCTCGGGAGCAGGCTCTGAATCGGTCGCTGGTGATTACCGGCGGCGCCTGAGGCCAAGTGGTCGGAGCGCTGCAGTTTAATTCAGCTCGCAGTACCTGACGCTGCGTGCGCCGTGCGACCTTTTCCGCTTTAGCGGAAAAGGCGCTCAGGCGCCGAGGCGAAAGCGGCTGATTCCGTGCCTGTTCCCGAGCGCGTGTCTGCCTTTCCAAGCTCGGGGACAGGCACGGGATCGGCCGCCAGGACCCTCACCCGGCCTGCGGCCGACCTCTCCCGCAAGCGGGAGAGGTAAGAGCGGAAGAGGTGTTGCGAGGGCTGCGACGATCGGGGCATCGGCCTCGAGGATGTCGTGCCGGTGCAGCTCGCTGCGCTCCACCCAGGCGAGCGCCTGGCCGTCCAGGCCCTGCGGCTCGCCCGACCAGTCCTCGACCACCCAGACGTCCAGCCAGATCGTCCGTTCGGGATAGACCGCAGCGTAGTACATCAGGCGCTCGGCCCGACTCACCTCGATGGCGATCTCTTCGCGCAGCTCGCGCACGATCGCCGCGTGCGCGGTTTCTCCGTCAGCGACCTTGCCGCCCGGAAACTCCCAGCGCCCGGCCAGGACCTTGCCCGCGGGCCGCTGCGCGATCAGCACGCGGCCAAGGGCATCGAACACCAGTCCTGCGACGACCCAGGTCCCCCGCATCGACCCGCTCAGGGCGTCTTCCACCGGCTGTCGACCGCGCGATCCGGACGAGTCAGATCTGCCCGTGGCAGTGCTTGTATTTCTTGCCTGAGCCGCACGGGCACGGCTCGTTGCGGCCGACCTTGCGCCCTTCACGCACCACCGTCTCGCGCGTACCGCCCACGGCTGGAGCGCCCGCGGACGGTTCACGGCCGTCGTAGTCACCCGCAAAACTCGGGTTCGCGGTAAAGCTGCCCATGCCGCCCGCGCCCGGCATGGCCGGGCTGTCGGCGCCGATCACGGACTGCGGCGAGGCGTGCTGGGTCTGCAGCTGCTGCAGCGCCAGCAGCCGCTCGCGCTCGCGCTCCTGCGCCTCGATCTCGGCCTCGGTGCGGACCTGCAGCCGCGACAGCAGCGAGATCGTGCCGTGCTTGATGCGGTCGAGCAGCGCGCCGAACAGCTCGAACGCCTCGCGCTTGTACTCCTGCTTGGGGTTCTTCTGCGCGTAGGCGCGCAGGTGGATGCCCTGGCGCAGGTAATCCATGGCCGCGAGGTGCTCGCGCCAGTGGCGATCGAGCTCCTGCAGCATTACCGCCTTCTCCAGGTGCCGCATGACCGGCGCGCCCACGGCCTCGACCTTCGCCTGGTAGGCGTCCTCGACCGCCTTGACCACGCGCTCGCGCAGTCCGGCCTCGGCGATGTCGTGGTCCGCCGCGAGCCAGGCCTTCGGCTCGATCACGGTGACGAAGTCGCGCTCGATGGCTTCCTTGAGGCCGTCGAGGTTCCATTCCTCTTCCGGGCTCTCGCGCGGCACGAACTGGTCGATGATGTTGTTGACCACTTCGGCGCGGATGCCGGTGATCGAATCCGCGATGTCCTCGGCCGCCATCAGCTCGGTGCGCTGCTGGTACACGACCTTGCGCTGGTCGTTGGCGACGTCGTCGTACTCGAGCAGGTTCTTGCGCAGGTCGAAGTTGTACGCCTCGACCTTGCGCTGCGCCCGCTCGATCTGGCGCGACAGCATCTTGCTCTCGATGACCTCGCCTTCCTTCATGCCGGCCGTCGTCAGCCAGCGCTTGGTGCGCTCGGGGTCGCCGAAGATGCGCATCAGGTTGTCTTCGAGCGACAGGTAGAAGCGCGAGGAGCCCGGGTCGCCCTGGCGGCCCGAACGGCCGCGCAGCTGGTTGTCGATGCGGCGTGACTCGTGGCGCTCGGTGCCGATGATGTGCAGGCCGCCGGCCGCGACCACCTGCTCGTGACGCTGCTTCCAGTCGGCCTCGATCGCGGCGCGCGCCGCCGTGTCCGCCGGATCGACCTCGCCGAGCTCGGCCTTGAGGCTGCCGCCGAGCACGATGTCGGTGCCGCGGCCGGCCATGTTGGTGGCGATCGTGACCGTGCCGGGCCGCCCGGCCTGCGTGACGATGATCGCCTCGCGGTCGTGCTGCTTGGCGTTCAGCACGTTGTGCGCGATGCCCTGCTTCTGCAACAGGTTCGACAGCAGCTCGGACGTCTCGACCGAGGTCGTGCCGACCAGCGCCGGCTGGCCGCGCTTCGAGCACTCGCGGATGTCCTCGATGATCGCCTCGTACTTGTCCTTCTGCGTGAGGTAGACGAGGTCGGCCGCGTCGTTGCGGATCATCGGGCGATGGGTCGGGATGACGACCACTTCCAGGCCGTAGATCTGCTGGAACTCGAACGCCTCGGTGTCGGCCGTGCCGGTCATGCCGGACAACTTGCCGTACATGCGGAAGAAGTTCTGGAACGTGATCGAGGCGACCGTCTGGTTCTCCTCGCGCACGCGCACGCCTTCCTTGGCCTCGACCGCCTGGTGCAGGCCATCCGACCAGCGGCGACCCGGCATCGTGCGGCCGGTGAACTCGTCGACGATGATCACCTCGCCCGCGCGGACGATGTACTCGACGTCCTTGCGGTACATCGCGTGCGCGCGCAGCGCCGCGTTGAGGTGGTGCATCAGGCGGATGTTGGCCGGGTCGTACAGGCTCTGGCCCTGCTGCAGCAGGCCGGCCTCGAGGAACAGGTCCTCGACGTGCTCGTGGCCCTGGTCGGACAGGTGCACCTGCTTCGACTTCTCGTCGGCCCAGAAGTCGCCCTCGCCTTCTTCCGTCTCCTGCTTCGACAGGCGCGGCACCAGCTCGTTGATCTTGAGGTAGAGCTCGGTGCTCTCCTCGGCCGGGCCCGAGATGATCAGCGGCGTGCGCGCCTCGTCGATCAGGATCGAGTCGACTTCGTCGACCACCGCGAACGACAGCTCGCGCTGCATGCGGTCCTCGATGCGGAAGGCGAGGTTGTCGCGCAGGTAATCGAAGCCGAACTCGTTGTTGGTGCCGTAGGTGATGTCGGAGCCGTAGGCCGCGCGCTTCTCGTCCGGCGTCTGCCCGGCCTTGACCACGCCGACGGTCATGCCGAGGAAGTTGAAGATCGGCGCCATCCAGTCGGCGTCGCGCTGCGCCAGGTACTCGTTGACGGTGACGATGTGCGCGCCCTTGCCGGTCAGCGCGTTCAGATACGCAGGGAGTGTCGCAACCAGCGTCTTGCCTTCGCCGGTGCGCATTTCGGCGATCTTGCCGTTGTTGAGCACCATGCCGCCGATCAGCTGCACGTCGAAATGGCGCAGGCCGAGCGTGCGGCGGGACGCCTCGCGCACGACCGCGAACGCCTCGGGCAGCAGGTCGTCGAGGGTCTTGCCGGCCGCGAGCTGCTCGCGGAAAGCGACCGTCCGGGCGGCCAGGTCCGCGTCGGAGAGCGCCTCCAGTGAGGGCTCGAATGCGTTGATTTTCCTGACGAGGCCGTTGTACTGGGAGACGAGTCGCTGGTTGCGACTGCCAAAGATGCGGGTCAGCCAATTAGCCACTGGGGCTCCGGGACAAAGCGGTGAAAATAAAGGCGGAAATTCTACAGGAAGGCGGTCCCCGTAGTTGGGACAGCCCTTCGTAGATACAAGGGGTTAGGGGATAGGGGCTAGGGGTTAGTCGGAAAAGTGCAGCGCTGCGATTGGACAGCGATGACGCGGCAGGGTTTGCTGCCCGCCTGACCTGAACGCTCTGTCGCAAAGATGCTGGTGGGGTTGGGCTCCGACTAACCCCTAGCCCCTATCCCCTAACCCCTTCCTACGGCGCCGCGAGGTACTTGTTCGGGTTCAGGACGTTGCCATCGCGCAGCACTTCGAAATGCACGTGCGTGCCGGTCGACCGACCGGTGCTGCCAATGACGGCGATCGCATCGTTTTTCTGCACGGACTGGCCGACGCGCACCAGGTTGCGCGAATTGTGCCCATAGCGGGTCATGTAGCCGGTCGGGTGCGTGATCTCGACCGTGTAGCCATAGCCCTGCTTCCAGCCCGCATACGAGACCACGCCCGGGCCGACCGCGATCACCCGCGAGCCCGGGGGGCCTGCAAAATCGACGCCGGCATGAAACGCGCCGCGGCCCGTGAAAGGATCGGTGCGATAGCCGAAATGCGAGGAAATCCAGCCGCCGATCAGCGGCAGTCCGCCCGGCATGATGCGCTGGCCGAGCTCGCGCGAGGACATCAGGGTCTCGAGCGCCAGCAGCTGCTGTTCGCGGTCGTTGATCTGCTCTTCCAGGGTGTCGAGCACGGCCGTCAGCTCCGGCACCTGCACCGAGCCGCCCTGCGCTTCCTAGCCCTCGGGTCCGCCCGCCGGCGGCGGCTGCTCGAAATCGAACTCGCCGCGGTTCGAGCCCGGCGAGGTCGGTCAGCCGCCGGCCCAGCGCGTCGAGCCGGATCAGCTGCGCATTGAGCGACCCGACACGCGCCGCGATGGCGTCGACCTTGCCGTCGATCTGGCCGCGCGCAGCCTGCAGGTCGGACTTCTGCTGCGCGATGGCACGCGCATAGGCGCGCTCTTCGGCATTGCCGCCCAGCAGGAAACGGCCGAGCATCAGCCCGGCCGCGAAAATCGCAGCGATGACCAGGACCGCCGCCAGCAGCGTGCGCGGACCCTTGAGGTCGATCTCTCTGGTGCGGCCGCGAGGGCCTGTGACGATCCGCAGATTCATTCCGCGCCCACCCCGGGGGAATGCCAATGGCGAAAGCGACACGATCGCCCGGCGCTTCGGGGGCGGCGTTGCGTCATGTCACGGATTCGCGCGACTATGACCCAGGACCCTCGTCGCTGGCAAACAAATCAAGGCTTTAGATAGTTTCCCTGAACAATGGCCGACCCCCTGAAACCCCTGTTCGGCGGCCTGTCGCCGGGACTCGACGCCCTCGCCCGCAAGGCGTCGGCGGCACAGTCGCTGACCGAGAAAGTGCGGCTGGAATTGCCCGAGCCGCTGCGCCCGCACCTCGTCTCCGCCTCGCGCCGGGGCGAGGACCTGGTCGTGATCATGGATTCGGCCGCGTGGACACCGCGGGTGCGCTATGGCGCGCAGAAGCCTGAAGCAGCGGCTTGAAGCCGGCGGGGAGCCGCCGATCGGCAAGCTGCAGGTGAAGGTCCGGGGAAGGGACTAGGCGAGCGCAGCCACGTAGCTGATCGGCGCGTCCGCCAGCGTCTCGAACGTCACTTCTTCCCACGCCGTTGCATCCTCGACCAGCGTGCGCAGCAGGCGGTTATTGAGGCCGTGGCCCGACTTGTAGCCGCTGAATTCGCCCAGCAGGCTGTGGCCCAGCAGGTAGAGGTCGCCGATGGCGTCGAGGATCTTGTGCTTCACGAACTCGTCTTCGTAGCGCAGCCCGTCCTCGTTCAGCACGCGGTAATCGTCGAGCACGATCGCGTTGTCGAGGTTGCCGCCCAGCGCCAGGTTGCGCGCGCGCATGTATTCCAGGTCGCGCATGAAGCCGAAGGTGCGGGCGCGGCTGATCTCGCGCAGGAAGGTCGTCGTGGAGAAGTCCATCGACGCGACCTGCGACCGGCGCTTGAACACCGGATGGTCGAATTCGATTTCAAAATTAACTTTAAAGCCGTCGTAGGGGTCGAAGCGCGCCCACTTGTCGCCGTCCTCGACCTTGACGCTCTTCTTGATGCGCACGAAGCGCTTCGGCCGCGTTCTGCTCCTCGATCCCGGCGGACTGCAGCAGGAACACGAACGGACCGGCGCTGCCGTCCATGATCGGCACTTCGCCCGCGCTCAGTTCGATCACGAGGTTGTCGATGCCGAGGCCCGCCAGGGCCGACATCAGGTGCTCGACCGTCGAGACCGTCGCCGAGCCATTGGTCAGGCTGGTGCCGAGCGTGGTCTGGCTGACGTTGCTGGCCGTCGCCCGGATGTCGACCATCTCGTCGAGGTCGGTGCGGCGGAAGACGATGCCCGAATTGGCCGGCGCCGGGCGCAGCACCATCAGCACTTTCTTGCCGCTGTGCAGGCCCACGCCCGTGGCGCGGATCGAGTTCTTGAGCGTGCGTTGCTTGAGCATGAATGGTTCGCGGCCAGACTTAGCCGCGCAGCCTACCACATTTTGTTATATCGACCCTAAGTAACTGTTTATAAACGGTTTAGCGCCGTCCGCACGCTGCGCCTGGGCCCAGGCCAGGTCGGCGATGGCGTCGGTGTACCCGGCGTACTCGCGGGCGCGGGTGCTGACGGCCGTGCCGCGGACCACGCGGCTGCGGATGCCGTGGAAGATCCCTGCCAGGCGGAACATGCCGAACGCCAGGTAGAACTCGAGTTCGCGGCGGTCGACCCGGAAGCCCGTGACCTGCTCGTAGTGCTCCACGTACTCGGCCTCGTCCGGCAGCCCCAGCGCCCGCGGGTCGCGGTCGCCCAGCATCGGCACCGTCAGCGACGGCATGCGGTAGGCCATCAGGTGATAGGCAAAGTCGGCCAGCGGATCGCCGAGCGAGGACAGCTCCCAGTCCAGGATCGCGACCACGCGCGGCTCGGTCGGATGGAAGACGACGTTGTCGGCGCGGTAGTCGCCGTGGACCACGGCGGCGGCGGGTTCCTGCGCCGGCGCATTGCGCGGCAGCCAGTCGATCAGCCGTTCCATCGAGGGCACGCGCCCGCCGGCGGTGTCTTCCTGGTACTGCTTCGCGAAACGCGCGATCTGCCGGGTGACGTAGCCCTGCGCCTTGCCGTAGTCGGCCAGCCCCGCCGCGTCGGGCCGCACCCGATGCAGTCTTGCCAGCGCGTCGCAGAGGGCGAGCGCGTGCGCGCGGCGCTGCTCCCGCGGCACGTCCGGAAACGACGGATCCCAGAAAATGCGCCCGTCGACATGATCCATCACGTAGAACCAGGTGCCGATGACGGTGTCGTCGGTGCAGAGCGCATGGGTGCGCGGCACGGGCACGTCGGTGTGCCGGCCGAGCGCGGTGATGACCTTGTATTCGCGATCCACGGCGTGCGCCGATGCCAGCAACTGGCCCGGCGGCTTGCGCCGCAGCACGTAGCGCCGTCCGGGCGTGGACAGCAGGTAGGTGGGGTTGGACTGGCCGCCGCGAAACTGCCGGATCTGAGCGGACCGGCGTAACCCGCGACGTTGGCGGACAGGTACGGTTCCAGCCGCGCCACGTCGATCTCGAGGCCGCGACGCATTTCGGTCGTCGCCGCCTCGACGCTGGACACGGTCGTCGTCGCTGGCGCTCATCGCGGGCAACCCCGTGCCGCCGCGCTCACTTGCCCGAGAACTTCGGCGCGCGCTTCTCGCGGAACGCGGCCACGCCCTCGCGGAAATCCGCGCTGTCGATGCAGGGCGCCTGCAGCCGCGCCTCGGCGCGTATCGTCTGCTCGTAGCCCATGTCGGGCGCGCTGCGCAGCAACTGCTTCATGTACCCGAGCGCAATCGGCGCGGCGTCGCACAGTTGCTCGGCCCAGGCGAGCGCGGCCGGCACGACCTGGTCGTCCGGCACGACGCGGTTGGCCAGGTTCCACTCCAGGCACTTCGCCGCCGGCACGCGGTCGCCGGAAATCGCGAGTTCGAACGCCCGGCGATGGCCGACGCGCTCGGTCAGCAGCCAGGTCAGGCCGCCGTCGGGCACCAGGCCGATCTTCGCGAACGGCACCTGGAAGAACGCGCCCTCGCCCATCACCACCAGGTCGCAGATCAGCGCGAACGAGCCGCCGATCCCGGTGGCAAAGCCGTTGACCGCGGCGATGACCGGCTTCGGCATGCGCGCAATCTCGCGCAGCGCAGCGCCGTACTCCTCGTTGAGCTGCGTCTCGACCGCCGCGCCCGAGGTCATCGGCTCGGCCTTGAGGTCGGCACCGGCGCTGAAGCCACGGCCCGCGCCCGTCAGCACCACGGCGCGGACGGAGTCGTCGGTCGCGACTTCGTGCAGCGCCTTCTTCAGCGCATCGCGCAGGCCGCTGGTAAAGCCGTTCAGCGACTCGGGACGGTTGAGCGTGACGATCGCGACCTTGCCGCGGCGTTCGAGCAGCACTTCACTCATTTATCTCTCTCCTCACGATGCCTGCGCCGCGCCCGCACCGGCGCCGCCGTAGTACGTGCCACCCGACTGCGCCAGCGCGAGCAGCCCCTTGGTCGGCTTGAAGCGTTCGCCGTACAGCCGCGCCAGCCGCTTGCACTCGGCGACGAAACGGGCCGGACCCACGGTGTCGATGAACGACAGCGTGCCGCCGGTCCAGGCCGGGAAACCCCAGCCGAGGATCGACCCCAGGTCGGCCTCGTGCACGCTCTTCAGCACGCCTTCCTCGTAGCAGCGCGCGGTCTCGAGCGCCTGGATGTACAGCAGCCGGGTCTTGAGTTCTTCCACGTCCGGGCTGCCGTGGCAGGCGCGGGTACTCCTGCGCGAGCCCGGCCCACAGCGTCTTCTTGCCGCCTTCCGGATAGTCGTAGTAACCGGCGCCGCTCTTGCGGCCGAGGCGCCCGAGGTCCTCGACGAAGTGCCTGACCACCGGCCAGCTGGCGGGTTCCTTGTACTTTGCGCCGAGGTCCGCGCGTGACTGCAACATCACCTTGTAGGAGAGCTCGAGGCTGACTTCGTCGCTCACCGCCAGCGGCCCGACCGGCATGCCCGCCAGCCTGCCTGCGCTTTCGATCAGCTGCGGGTCGATGCCCTCCGCCACCATGGCCGCGCCTTCGTTGGGGTAGGTGCCGAAGCAGCGGCTGGTGTAGAAGCCGCGGCTGTCGTTGACCACGATCGGCGTCTTGCGCAGCTGCCCGACGTAATCCAGCGCCCGCGCGATCGCCTCGTCGCTGGTCTGCTTGCCGACGATGATCTCGACCAGCGGCATCTTCTCGACCGGCGAGAAGAAGTGGATGCCGATGAAGTTCTTCGGCCGCTTCGATGCCTTGGCCAGGCCGGTGATCGGCAGGGTCGAGGTGTTGGAGGCAAAGATCGCGTCCTTCGCGATCACCGCCTCGGTCTTCGCGGTGACGTCGGCCTTGATCTCGCGCTTCTCGAACACGGCCTCGATCACCAGCTGCGCGCCCGCGAGCTGGGCGTAGTCCGTGGTCGGCGTGATCTTCGCGAGGATCGCCGCGGCCTGCTCCTGCGTGCGCTTGCCGCGCTCGACGTCCTTGGCCAGCAGCTTCGCCGAGTAGGCCTTGCCCTTCTCCGCGAGTTCCTGTGTCGAGTCGATCAGGACCACGTCCATGCCCTGCCATGGCCGAAACGTAAGCGACGCCTGCGCCCATCATGCCGGCGCCGAGCACGCCGAGCTTCGTGACCTTCGACTTCGGCACGTCCGCCGGGCGCACCGACAGCTTGTCGGCGTTGCCCTTGTTGACGAACATCGTGCGGATCAGGTTGCGCGCGACCGGACCGGTCACGAGCTGCGCGAAGTACTTCGCCTCGACCTCGAGGCCCTTCTCGAGCGGCAGCAGCGTGCCCTCGAACACGCACGAGAGGATCGCGGCCGGCGCCGGGTAGTTGTGCAGCGTCTTCTTCGCCACCAGCGCCGTCGCGCCCATCAGCGTCTGCGTCGCGCCGGCGCTCTGGAAGCCCACGCCGCCCGGCACGCGGTAGCCCTTCTGGTCCCACGGCTGCACGGCCACGGGCGCGCCGAGCAGCCAGCGCTTCGCGGCGGCGAGGAGTTCCGCGGCCGGCACCACTTCATGCACCAGGCCGAGCTTCTTCGCTTCCGCCGCCGCGATGTTGCCGCCCTCCAGCAGGTACGGCAGCGACTGCGCGATGCCTGCGAGGCGCGGCATGCGCTGCGTGCCGCCACCGCCCGGCAGCAGGCCGACCTTGACTTCCGGCAGGCCGACGAAGGCCTTCGGGTCGTCGGCGATCACGCGGTAATGGCAGGCCAGGCAGACCTCGAAGCCGCCGCCGAGGGCCAGGCCGTTGATGGCCGCGACGAACGGCTTGCCGCAGGTCTCGATCCGGCGCAGCAGGCGGCCCAGGCCGCGGAAGTCCTCGTAGACCTGGACCGCGCTCAGCTGCGGGCCGAAGTTGCGCAGGAACTCGGTCAGGTCATAACCCGCGAGGAAGCTCGGCTTGCCCGAGGTGATGATCGCGCCGCGGACCGCGCCGTCGGCCACGACCCGCTCGACGAGTGCGGACAGTTCCTGCTCGACTTCGGGGCTGAGGACGTTCATCGAACGCCCCGGGCTGTCCATGGTGATCAGGGCGATGCCGTCGGCGTCGACGGCCAGGGTGAAATGCTTCGACATGATGCTGTTCCTGTGCGCGGCGCGTTCAGACGCGCTCGATGATCGTGGCCGTGCCCATGCCCGCGCCGACGCAGAGCGTGACCAGCGCGGTGTTGAGGTCGCGGCGCTCGAGCTCGTCGAGCACGATGCCGGCGATGACGGCGCCGGTGGCGCCCAGCGGATGACCCATGGCGATGGCGCCGCCGTTGACGTTGACCTTGTCGTGCGGCACGTCCATCGCGCGCATGAAGCGCAGCACGACCGAGGCGAACGCCTCGTTGACCTCGAACAGGTCGATGTCGTTGACCGACATGCCCGCGCGCTTCAGCAGCTTCTGCGTCACCAGCGCCGGGCCGGTCAGCATGATCGCCGGCTCGCTGCCGATCGAGGTGAACGCGCGGATGCGGGCGCGCGGCTTGAGGCCGGACTTGCTGCCGAAGCGCTTGCTGCCGATCAGCACGCCCGCCGCGCCATCGACGATGCCGCTCGAATTGGCCGCGGTGTGGACGTGGTGGATCGACTCGACCTGCGGGTACTTCATCTGCGCCACGGCATCGAAACCGGCCTGCTCGCCCATCTGCGCGAAGGCGGGCTTGAGCGCGGCCAGGCTCTCGAGCGTGGCGTCGGGCCGCAGGTGTTCGTCGCGCTCGAGCATGACGCGGCCGAGCACGTCCCGCACCGGCACGACCGAGCGGGCAAAGCGTCCCTCGGCCCAGGCCGTGGCGGCGCGCCGCTGGCTTTCGACGGCGTAGGCGTCGACCTGCGCCCGCGTGTAGCCGTCGAGCGTGGCGATCAGGTCGGCGCCCACGCCCTGCGGCACGAAGTAGGTCTGGTAGGCCACGGCCGGGTCGGCGACCCAGGCGCCGCCGTCGCTGCCGATCGGCACGCGCGACATCGACTCGACGCCGCCGGCGATGACCGCCTGCGACTGGCCGGACATGACCTGCGCCGCGGCATTGTTGACCGCCTCGAGCCCCGAGGCGCAGAAGCGGTTCAGCTGCTGGCCCGGCACGGTCTCGTCGTAGCCCGCGACCAGCACCGCCACGCGGGCGATGTCGGCGCCCTGCTCGCCGACCGGCGAAACGCAGCCGAGCACGACGTCGTCGAGCAGGCGGGTATCGAGTGCATTGCGGTCGCGCACGGCCTGCAGCGTCTGCGCCGCGAGCTGGATCGGCGTGATGCTGTGCAGTGCACCGTCCGGCTTGCCGCGACCACGCGGCGTGCGGACGTGGTCATAGATGTAGGCGTCGGCCATGCGTGTGCTCCGGTCAGGTCGCGCGGGCAGTGCGCCGCGCGGCGGTAGGTCGGGAATCCTGCGGAAATGGTTGGCCCCGGCAGGGGCCGTCGACCATCATAAAGGACGAAGGCCGCCTCAGGACAGGGCGCCCGCCGAACGCAGCGCCTCGATCTCCGCCGCGGAAAATCCCGCCTCCTGCAGGACGGCGGCCGTATCCGCCCCCGCCTTGTGCGGCGCCTCGACCGGTCCCGCCGGCGTGCGGCTGAAGCGCGGCGCCGGCGCATGCTGTTCCACGCCGTTGACGCTGATGAAGCTGCCGCGCGCCACGTTGTGCGGGTGCTGCGCGGCCTCGGCCAGACTGAGTACAGGCGCGACGCAGGCATCGGTGCCTTCGAATATCGTCGCCCATTCGTCGCGGGTGCGGGTCAGCACGGCGGCGGCGATCGCGGCATGGGCCTCGGGCCAATGCCGGCGGCTGGCCGGAAAGCCGGCCGCGAGGTACTTGCGATCCAGCCCCAGCTTTTCGATCAGCAGGGCATAGAACTGCGGCTCGATCGAGCCGATGGCGAGGTACTTGCCGTCCCTGGTCTGGAAAGTACCGTAGTACGGCGCGGCGCCCGCCAGCATGTTGGCGCCGGTCTCGTCGCGGAAGCCCATCGCCGACGCGCGCTGCGAGAAGCAGATGCTGAGCAGCGCAATGGCGCCGTCCGTCATCGCGGCGTCGATCACCTGGCCCTGGCCCGAGCGCGCGGCCTCGAGCAATGCCGCCAGCATCCCGGACAGCAGCATCATGGCCCCGCCGCCAAAATCGGCGACCAGGTTGAGCGGCGGCACGGGCTTGCGGCCCTGCTCGCCGATCAGGTGCAGCGCGCCGGTCAGCGCCAGGTAGTTGATGTCGTGGCCGGCCGCCTGCGCCAGCGGACCGGACTGGCCCCAGCCCGTCATGCGCCCATAGACCAGCCGCGGATTGCGGGCGAGACACACGTCCGGTCCCAGGCCCAGGCGCTCCATGACGCCGGGCCTGAAGCCTTCGACCAGCGCGTCGGCGCCGTCGATCAGGCGCAGCAGCGTCTCGATCCCGGCCGGGCTCTTCAGGTTGAGCGCGATCGAGCGTCGATTGCGCAGCAGGGTATCGACCGGTTCGGGCTCGTCGGGCGCGGCCGAGGCACGGTCGACGCGGATCACGTCGGCGCCCATGTCGGCCAGCATCATCGAACAGAAAGGCCCGGGGCCGAGCCCCTGCAGCTCGATCACGCGCAGTCCATGCAAAGGTCCCATGCGTTCGTCGCCCTGGTCTGGATTGAAGGTCAGCCCGGATGATAGCGCGTGGCGTTTCCTTGCCGCGTGTGGCCACGTATCCTGCGGCAGCGTCCCGCCGTGCCGAGCCTGACTGATGCTGCCGCTGCTGCAAGGAATCCGGATCCTCGATTTCACGAGCATCGTGCTCGGGCCCTATGCGACCCAGGTGCTGGGCGACCTCGGCGCCGACGTGGTCAAGATCGAGCCGCTCGCCGGCGACCTGTTCCGCACGGTGCGGCCGGGACGGTCGCGCGCGATGGGCGCCGGCTTCATGGGATTCAACCGCAACAAGCGCTCGCTGGCGATCGACCTCAAGCGACCCGAGTCGCGCGCGGTGCTGGCGCGGCTGGTGGCGGATGCCGACGCCGTCGTGCACAACATGCGGCCGAAGGCGGCCGAATCGCTCGGGCTGGGCTACGCGCAGCTCGCCCGCCTCAAGCCGGACCTCGTCTACGCCTTCGCGGCAGGCTTCGACCAGGCGGGACCGAATGCCGCCGAACCCGCGTACGACGACATCATCCAGGCGGCCTCGGGCGTGGCGGCGCTGAACGCCAACGCCAGCGGCGAGCCGCGTTACCTCTCGACCATCCTCTGCGACAAGGTCGGCGGCCTGCACCTGGCCATCGCCGTGGCAACCGGGCTCGCGCATCGTGCACGCACGGGACTCGGCTGCTGCATCGAAGCGCCGATGTTCGAGAGCACGGTGTCGTTCCTGCTGTCGGAACAGCTGGGCGGCGAGACCTTCGTGCCGGCGCTGGGCCCCACGGGCTACGACCGGCTGGCAGCGCCGAATCGCCGGCCCTACGCGACCGCGGACGGCCACATGGCGATCCTGCCGTACAACGGCACGCACTGGGCCGCGTTCTTCGAACTGATCGGCCGCGCCGACCTGGCGCAGTCGCCGCGGGTGCAGGACCCGGTGCTGCGCAGCCAGAGCGTCAACGAACTGTACGCGCTGATCGCCGAGGTGGCGCCGACGCGCAGCACCGAAGCATGGCTCGCGGCACTGCGGGCCGCCGACATCCCCTGCGCCAGGGTCAATGCCGTGGGCGACCTGCTGCACGACCCGCACCTGGCGGCGACCGGCTTTTTTTACGAGTACGACCATCCGACCGAAGGCCGGCTGCGCGGTCACCGGCCGCCGTTCCGCTGGCAAGGCCACGGCGACCTGCCCGACCGGCCCGCACCGCGACCGGGCGGCGACAGCCGCGAGCTGCTGCAACAGGCGGGATTCAGCGACAGTGACATCGATCGCCTCATCGCCGACGGTGTCGTGCGCGTAGATTCGGCAACGACGGAGCCCGCATGACCGACCTCGACACGTTCCGGCGCGAGGCGCGCGAGTGGATCGCGCAGAACTATCCGCCTGCGCTGCGCGCGCCGATGGATCTCGATGGCGACGACCTGCCCTGGGGCGGCACGCGCACGCGCTACAACTCGCCCGACACGCTGGTCTGGCTGCAGCGCATGGCGGCGCGCGGCTGGACCGTCCCCGACTGGCCGCGTGAATACGGCGGCGCGGGCCTCGACGGCGCGCGTGCCGGCGTGCTGCGCGAGGAACTGAAGGCCGCCGGTTGCCGGCCCGCGGTGTTTTCGTTCGGGCTTGATGATGCTGGCGCCGGTGCTGCTCGAGTTCGGCAGCGAGGCGCAGAAGCGGCTGTACCTGCCGCAGATCGCGCGCGGGGAGATCCGCTGGTGCCAGGGCTATTCCGAGCCCGGCGCGGGCTCGGACCTCGCCAGCCTGAAGACGCGCGCCGAGGACATGGGCGACCACTGGCTGGTCAATGGCCAGAAGATCTGGACCTCCTATGCCGACCTCGCGGACTGGATCTTCTGCCTGGTGCGGACCGATCCCGACTCGAAGCACGGCGGCATTTCTTTCCTGCTGATGGACATGTCGAGTCCTGGCATCTCGACGCGGCCGATCCCGCTGATCTCGGGCAAGTCGAATTTCTGCCAGGTGTTTTTCGACAGCGTGCGCGTGCCGAAGGAGCAGCTGGTCGGCGAGCCCGGTGCCGGCTGGAAGATCGCCAAGCGACTGCTGCAGTTCGAGCGCACGGGCATTTCCGGCAGCGCGCAATCGGGCCTGGGCGGCACGCCCGGCGGCCGCTCGCTGGCGACGCTGGCGAAGCAGCACGCCGGCGAGCTCGACGGCCGCATCGCCAGCAGTCACCTGCGCTCGCTCGTCGCCCGGCACGAAATGCAGGGCGAGGCGCTGGCCCTGACGCTGCGGCGCGTGGCCGAGGAAAGCTCGGCGACCGGGCCTTCGGCGGCGTCCTCGGTGCTGAAGGCCATCGCCGCGAAGCACAACCAGGACAAGCACGAGCTGATGCTCGAGATCATGGGACAGGCGGCGCTCGGCTGGGAGGGCGCGCCGTTCGACTCCGAGGACACTCGACATCTGTCGTCACTGGCTGCGCACCAAGGCCAATTCGATCGAGGGCGGCACCAGCGAGATCCAGTACAACATCGTCGCCAAGCACGTGCTTGGACTGCCGGACTGAGGGCGCGCCATGGGACTCGTCCTCGACTCCGAACAGACACTGCTGCGCAACACCGCGAACGAGTTCGCGCGGGCACGACTGCCGGTCGCGGGGCTGCGCATGTTGCGCGACACCGCCGACGCGACCGGTTTCGATCGCGCCGCCTGGCGCGAGATGGCCGAGCTGGGCTGGGCCGGAATGCTGGTGCCGGAGGAACTCGGCGGCAACGGCTACGGCCACTACGGCCTGGGCCTGGTGCTGCAGGCGCTCGGCCGCACGCTGGCGGCCTCGCCGCTGCAGTCGACCGTCGTGCTGGCAGGTTCGGCCCTGCAGCTGGCCGGCGATCAGCCGGCGGCCCGGGCATGGCTGCCACGCATCGCGGCGGGCGATGCGGTCGTCGCCCTCGCCTTCGAGGAATCGGCGGTCCATGCGCCGTATCAATGCGCGACGCGCGCGGTGCAGACGGCCGCGGGCTGGACCCTGCATGGGCGCAAGCGATTCGTGCTGGACGGGCATATCGCCGACCGGCTGCTGGTGCTGGCGCGCACGGACGGCGCCGACGACGACGTGTCGGGCTTATCGTTGTTCCTGCTGGACCCGGCGGCAACCGGCGTCACGCGACAACGGCTGAGCATGGTCGACAGCCGCAACAGTGCCGACCTCGAGCTGGCCGGCGTGTCGGTGCCCGGCGATGCGCTGATCGGCCAGGCGGGCGGCGCAGCGGAGATCCTCGAGCGCGTGCTCGATCGCGGGCGCATCCTGCTCGCGGCCGAGATGCTGGGCATGGCCGAGGAAGCCTTCGAGATCACGCTCGGCTACCTGAAGCAGCGCACGCAGTTCGGCGTGCCGATCGGCTCCTTCCAGGCACTGAAGCACCGCGCGGTGCAGATGTTCATCGAGATCGAATTGTCACGCTCGGTGGTGCTCGAGGCGCTGACCGCGCTCGACGACGCCGGTCGCGACGCGGACGTGCCGCGCCTCGCGTCGGTGTGCAAGGCGCGACTCAACGACACGCTGCAGCTGGTCACCAACGAATGCGTGCAGATGCACGGCGGCATCGGCGTGACCGACGAGTTCGACATCGGCCTGTACCTGAAGCGCGCGCGGGTCGCGCAGGCGCAACTCGGCAGCAGCGCGTTTCACCGCGACCGCTACGCGACGCTCAGCGGCTTCTAGACAGGGACGCTACCCTGCTTTCAGCGTCGCCTTGGCGGTAGCGGGTGCCGGGGGCCGGCGGTGTCTCGCGCGGACCGGCGAAGCACTGGGCCATGTCGAGCCACTGCCGAGCCACCGGACCGGTCACCTGCAGGCCGGTGTCGCGCACGTTGCGGGTCTGTGTCACCACGCGGCAGAAATCGACCGCGCTGCCTTCCACGCGCTCGGCCGACGACTCATCGTGCCATTCCCAGACCGCGCCCGAGGGACTCACGAGCCGAACGTGCGGTTTCACGGCGGGCACCTCGAGCCGGTTCACGCTGAATGTCCAGCCGAACGTGTTGATCCCCATCACGACGATGTTGCGGATGCGGTCGTGCTCGACCCGCTCGAGGCCGAGTGCATCGAAAATGGCCTGCCCGTGGGCCCAGGTTTCCATCTGGCGCGCGCTCATGAACGAGCGGGCACTCATGTCCGGGCCTGCCCAGGCCAGCCGCAGGTTCGGATCAAGGTCTTCGTACATTGAGGCCAGGGCCAGGTACTGCTCGCGCCAGCGCGCGAGGAGGTCGGTGCCGGAGCAGCCGGCGAACCAGCGGCGGGAGTATTCGATCAGCGAGACGCCGGCGCGCCCGGCCGCGGCAAGCTCGCCGAACAGGGCCTGCAGTTCTTCACGGCTGCGGACCGCGACGGCGGCGGCATGGTCGAAAAAGCAGAGGTGGCCGACGATGTCGTCGAAGCTCCAGTGCTTGAACTGCGTCGGCTGCTGCCAGGCGGCACGCGGCGCCGTGGCGAGCACTGCATGCAGCGTGTCGCACTCGTCGCGGAAGTCACGGGCCTGGATCAGTTTCATGTCTGCGGCGCGCGCTTGCTGCCCGGGGTCGTCGATCGGCAGGGCCAGGTGGAGGCCCGGAGCAGGAACCTCCACCTGGTCGCCGCAGCGCCGCCCTCCGGGCCGGGAGGGCGGCTGCGGACCTCAGTCGGCCTGCCGGCGCAGGAACGCCGGGATGTCGATGAACGACTCACTGCTGTGGTCCGGGCTCAGGCCGTCACCCACCGCGCGTGCACGTTCGCGGATGCGCGGCGGCGTGTCGAACGCCGAGTAGTCACCGTTGGTCGACGCCATCCGACGACGCACGTCGCGTCCCACGCCCGGCACCGCGACCGGCGTCGGCACGGCCTTGACCGCCGCGCGGCCGATGCCGGTGGCGACCACGGTCACGCGGATCTGGTCGGTCATCTCCGGATCGATCACGTAGCCGACGACGACGGTGGCGTCGTCCGAGGCGTACTGCTTCACGGTCTCGCCGACGGTGTGGAACTCGCTCGTGCGCAGGTCCATGCCGGCGGTGACGTTGATCAGCAGGCCGTGCGCGCCCGACAGGTTCACGTCCTCGAGCAGCGGGCTCGAGATCGCGGCCTCGGCGGCGGCGCGGGCGCGGTTCTCGCCGCTCGCATTGCCCGAACCCATCATCGCCATGCCGGTCTCGGCCATGACCGTGCGCACGTCGGCGAAGTCGACGTTGATCATGCCGGGTCGCGTGATCAGCTCGGCGATGCCCTGCACCGCACCCTGCAGCACCTGGTTTGCCGACTTGAACGCATCGAGCAGCGTCATGTCGCCGCCCAGAACGGTCAGCAGCTTCTGGTTCGGGATCGTGATCAGCGAGTCGACGTACTTGTGCAGCTCGGCGATGCCCTGCTCGGCCAGCGACGTGCGCTTGTTGCCTTCCATCTCGAACGGCTTGGTGACGACGGCCACGGTCAGGATGCCGAGCTCCTTCGCCACCTGCGCGACGATCGGCGCGGCGCCCGTGCCGGTGCCACCGCCCATGCCGGCGGTGATGAAGATCATGTCCGAACCCTCGATCAGCTCGATGATGCGGTCACGGTCTTCCATCGCGGCCTGGCGGCCGACTTCCGGGTCGGCGCCCGCGCCGAGGCCCTTGGTGATGTTCGAGCCGATCTGCAGGCTCGTCTTGACGCGCGAATGCTTCAGCGCCTGCGCATCGGTATTGATGCAGACGAAGTCGACGCCCTCGATGCCGGAGCTGACCATGTGCGTCACGGCGTTGCCGCCGCCGCCGCCCACGCCGACCACCTTGATGATTGCGCCCTGATTTTCCGTATCTGCCAGTACGAACATTGTTTGCTGCTCCGTGACGAAATTTTTGACTGATGCCCTGAATGCCTGACTGCGACCCGGCCGCGGCGGCCTCCACCGCGACCCGAAATCTGTTCCCCTTCGCCCCTATCCCCTAGTCCCTAGTCCCTAGTCCCTTCCTAAAAATTTCCCTTGAACCAGTCCCGCATGCGATCGACCACGCCGCGCATGTTCTGGCCCACCGGCGCCGGCCGGACGTGGCGCGTGCCACGCCCGAACAGCAGCAGGCCCACGCCGGTCGAGTGGATCGGGTTGCGCACGACGTCGACCAGGCCGCTGACGCCCTGCGGCAGCCCGAGCCGCACCGGCGCGTGGAAGATCTCCTCGGCCAGCTCGATGACGCCGTCCATCTTGGCGCTGCCGCCGGTCAGCACGATCCCCGCCGCGATCTTGTCGTGGTAGTCCGAGCGCGCGAGCTCGTCGCGCACCAGCACGAAGATCTCCTCGTAGCGCGCCTCGACCACGCTCGCGAGCGTCTGCCGCGCCAGCCGCCGCGCCGGCCGGTCGCCCACGCTCGGCACCTCGATGGTCTCGTCCGCGTTCGCGAGCTGCGACAGCGCGCAGGCGTAGCGCACCTTGAGTTCCTCGGCGTGATGCGTCGGCGTGCGCAGGCTCTGCGCGATGTCGTTGGTGACCAGGTCGCCGGCGATCGGGATCACCGCGGTGTGGCGGATGGCGCCGCCGGCGAAGACGGCGACGTCGGTGGTGCCGCCGCCGATGTCGATCAGGCAGACGCCGAGTTCCTTCTCGTCCTCGGCCAGCACCGCGTAGCTCGAGGCCAGCTGCTCGAGCACGATGTCCTCGACATCGAGGCCGCAACGCTGCACGCACTTGACGATGTTCTGGGCCGCGCTCTCGGCGCCGGTCACGATGTGAACCTTGGCCTCGAGGCGCACGCCGGACATGCCCACGGGCTCGCGGATGCCGTCCTGCGCGTCGATGATGAATTCCTGCGGCAGGATGTGCAGGATCTTCTGGTCGGCCGGGATCGCGACGGCGCGCGCCGCGTCGATCACGCGCTCGACGTCGCTCTGCGTCACTTCCTTGTCGCGGATGGCGACGATGCCGTGCGAGTTCAGGCTGCGCACGTGGCTGCCCGCGATGCCGGCGAAGACGGAATGGATCTGGCAGCCCGCCATCAGCTCGGCCTCGCCGATCGCGCGCTGGATCGACTGCACGGTCGAGTCGATGTTGACCACCACGCCGCGCTTCAGGCCGCGCGAGGGGTGCGAGCCGACCCCCACGACCTCGATGGTGCCGTCGGCGATCAGTTCGCCGACGATGGCGACGACCTTGGACGTGCCGATGTCGAGTCCGACGAGCAGGTTTCTTTCAGGCTTTCTAGGCATCGGGTGTCGCGTCCTCCTGGGCTGCGACGGCCAGTGCTGAACGAGCGTTCCAGCCCACGCTGAAGCCGTTCGTGTAGCGCATGTCCACGTAGCTGATTTCGGCGACCCGCTTCGCCACCATCGGGCTCGCGAGTCGAATGAAGCGTTCGAGGCGGCCCTTGACGTCCTGCCGGCCCAGCCGCACGTGCAGGCCATCGGCCAGCTCGAGTTCCCAGGCGCCGCGCTCGTCGAGGCGCACGCCGGTGAGCCGCAGGCCCGATTCCAGCAGTCGCCCCTGGGCATCGATGTAGAGCTGCGCGACCTGATCCTCGGAGCCTTCCGGGCCCTCGAGCAGGGGCAGTTCGGGCGGCACGTAGCGCGCATTGCGCAGGAACAGCTCGCCGCGCGAGTTGAGCAGGCCCGTGTCGTTCCAGCGGGCGGCCGCCACCTGTTCGTTGACGACGACGCGGATCGCGTCGGGCCACACCCGCGTGACCACCGCGTTGTCGACCCAGTCGATCGACTCGACGCGGTCGCGGATCCGGCCGAGGTCGATCGAGGCGAGCCCGCCCTGGGCCACCTTCGCCACGGCGCTTTCGATCTCGGGCGGCGAGACACGCTGGAAGTCGCCCTCCAGCAGCACGCGCCGCACCGGACGGTCCAGCGCGAAGATCAGCAGCAGCGCGACCACGATGCCTCCGGCCACCACCGCGGCGGAGGTGCCGATCGCATTCCAGTCGAGCTGCTCCCACCAGCGGGGTTCGGCGCGCGTCGCCTGCTTGCGCGGCTTGCGGAAGAGCGGCCAGATCATGCGCCAGCTCCCGTGGGTCCGCGCAGGCTCGTCTCGAGCACACGCCAGACGAGTTCGTCGAACTCGATGCCGCGCTGGCGCGCGGCCTTCGGCACCAGCGAATGACTGGTCATGCCGGGCGCCGTGTTCACTTCCAGCAGCCAGGGCTTGCCGGCGCGATCGCGCATGAAGTCGACGCGACCCCAGCCGCTGCAATCGACCGCGAAGAAGGCCGCGAGCGCGAGGCTCGCCAGTTCCTGCTCCGCCGCGCCCGTCAGGCCCGGGACACAGGTACTGCGTGTCCTCGGCCACGTACTTCGCGTGATAGTCGTAGTACTCGCCGGCAGGGACGATGCGGATCGACGGCAGCGCCTCGGCGCCGAGCACGCCGACGGTGTATTCCTCGCCCTGGATCAGCTGCTCGACCAGCAGCGGTCCTTCGTAGCGGGCGGCCAGTGCGACGGCCGCCTCGAGGTCGGCGTCCTTGAAGCAGCGGGTGATGCCGACGCTCGAGCCCTCGCAGGCGGGCTTCACGATCACCGGCAGGCCCAGCTTGTGCGCCGCGGCGACGACGTCCTCGCCCCGCTGCAGGCTGACGTAGGCCGGGGTCGGCAGGCCGAGCGACAGCCACACCTGCTTGGTGCGGATCTTGTCCATCGACAGCGCCGAGCCGAGCACGCCCGAGCCCGTGTAGGGCACGCCGAGCGCATCGAGCAGCCCCTGCAGCACGCCGTCCTCGCCGCCGCCGCGGTTGCCGTGCAGGATGTTGAAGACGCGGTCGAACTGCCGGCCCGCCGGGGCCGTCAGTGCCGCGACCAGGGCCGGGATGCCGTCCACGGCGATGGCATCGACGCCGCGCCGGCGCAGCGCCTCGAGCACGTTGCGACCGGAGTCGAGCGATACCTCGCGCTCGGACGACGTGCCACCGAGCAGCACCGCAACGCGGCCGAACAGTGCCGGATCCTGCACTCGCAGCGGGGAGCTCATGTGCGCGCCCCCCTGGCAGCGACGGCCGCCGGCAGCGCCCGCGGCAGGTCGTTCGCCACGGCGCCGATGTGGCCGGCACCCATCGTGAGCACGACGTCGCCGTCGCGGATCACGCCGGCGAGCGCGTCCGGCAGTTCATCGAGCGACTTCAGCAGCACGGGCTCGACCTTGCCGCGCGTGCGGATGGCACGGCAGAGCGCCTTGCCGTCCGCACCGGGGATCGGCGTCTCCCCGGCCGCGTAGACCTCGGCCACCAGCAGCGCGTCGGCATCGGCCAGCACCTGCGCGAATTCGTCGAGCAGGTCGCGCGTGCGCGTGTAGCGATGCGGCTGGAACACCAGCACGACGCGCCGGTCGGGCCAGCCCTGGCGCGCCGCCTCGACGGTCGCGGCGATCTCGGTCGGGTGATGGCCGTAGTCGTCGACGATCGTGACCTTGCCGGCACCGGTGTCGACGTCCGCGATCCACTGCAGGCGACGCTCGATGCCCTGGAAGCCGGCCAGCGCGCGCTGGATCGCCGCATCCGCGATCTCGAGCTCGGTGGCGACCGTGATCACCGCCAGCGCATTCAGCACGTTGTGCCGGCCGGGCAGGTTGAGCGTGACCGGCAGCGGCGGCGCGCCGCCGGGGCGCAGCACGGTGAACTTCGACTTGCCCGCGAGCCGCTCGACCTCGACCGCGCGCACGTCGGCGCCCGGGTCGAAGCCGTAGGTCAGGTAGGGCCGCGCGATGTGCGGGATCAGGCTGCGCGCGTGCCCGTCGTCATGGCAGAGCACCGCGAGGCCGTAGAACGGCAGGTTGTGCAGGAACTCGACGAAGCTGAGCTTCAGCTTCTCGAAGTCGCCGCCGTGCGTCGCCAGGTGATCGGCATCGACGTTGGTGACGATCGCGATCATCGGCTGCAGGTGCGTGAACGACGCGTCGCTCTCGTCCGCCTCCGCCACCAGGAATTCGCCGGCGCCCAGGCGCGCGTTGCTCGCGGCACTCTTCAGGCGGCCGCCGATGACGAAGGTCGGGTCCGTGCCGCCCTCGGCCAGCACGCTCGCCATCAGGCTGGTGGTGGTGGTCTTGCCGTGCGTGCCCGCCACGGCGATCGAATAGCGGAAGCGCATCAGTTCGCCGAGCATCTCGGCGCGCTTCACCACCGGGATGCGCTCGGCCAGCGCGCGCGCCACTTCCGGGTTCGCGGCATTGATGGCGCTGGAGACGACGACGACGTCGGCGCCGGCGACGTTCTCCGCCTGGTGCCCGATCAGTACCCGCGCGCCCAGCCGCTGCAGGCGCTCGGTCGACTCGCCGTGCTTGAGGTCGGAACCCTGCACCGAGTAGCCCAGGTTGAGCAGCACCTCGGCGATGCCGCACATGCCGCTGCCGCCGATGCCGACGAAGTGGATCGTGTGTATCCGGCGCATGCGGTCTTTCATGCGGTCTCCCCCGCGGCCTGCACGCACGCGTCCGCCAGGCGCTCGTCGGCATCGACGATGGCGCTGGCCCGCGCCGCCACGGCCATGCGCAGCAGCTGCGGCCGGCCGCCCTGCAGCAACGCCCGCAGCAGCGCCGCGAGTGAAATCGGCGTCAGCGCAGACTCGCCCATGATCTGCGCGGCGCCGGCGCGCACGGCAAACTGCGCATTGCGCGTCTGGTGATCGTCGACGGCGGCCGGGAACGGCACCAGGATCGCCGGCACGCCCGCCGCGGCCAGTTCCGCGACCGTCAGCGCGCCGGAGCGGCACACGGCCAGGTCAGCCCAGCCGTAGGCGCTCGCCATGTCGTCGATGAACGGCCGCACGTCCGCGTCGATGCCGCGCGCGCGATAGGCCTGCACGGTCTCCTCGAAGTTGTGCCGGCCGGTCTGGTGCAGCACTTCGGGCCGCAGGTCCGCCGGCAGTTCGCCGATGGCCGCGGGCAGCACGGCATTGAGTCGCGCCGCGCCCTGGCTGCCGCCGAACACCAGCAGACGCAGGCGCCCCTCGCGGCTCGGCGTAGCGACGCTCGGGCGGCGCGATCGCGACGATCTCGGGGCGCACCGGGTTGCCGACACGCTCGGCCTGGATGCCACGCCCGAAGCTCGCAGGAAAGCCTTCGAGCACGCGCTGCGCGAAGCGCGCCAGCACGCGATTGGTGAGGCCTGCCACCGCGTTCTGCTCGTGCACCACGAGCGGACGTCGCAGCAGCCATGCGGCGATCCCGCCCGGCCCGGAGGCGAAGCCGCCGGCGCCGAGCACGACGCTCGGTTGATGCTTGCGGATCGCCGTCATGGCCTGGCTCACCGCCTTGACGAGCCGGAACGGCGCGGCCAGCAGCGCCGCGGCGCCCTTGCCCCGCAGCCCGCTGATGCTGAGCCACTCCACCGCAATGCCCGCGGCCGGCACCAGCCGCGCCTCGATCCCGGCCCGCGTGCCGAGCCAGACGATCTCGAAGCCGCGCCGCTGCAGCACGCGAGCCGTCGCCAGCGCCGGGAAGACGTGCCCGCCGGTGCCGCCCGCCATGACCATTGCGACCTTGCCCGTCATCGGCGGCGCACCTCGCGCGGCGCGGCGCCCGCGCGACCGGATGAATGCGTCTCGTGGTGGATGCGCAGCAGCACGCCCAGCCAGCCGAGCGTGACCAGCATGCTGCTGCCGCCGTACGACAGCAGCGGCAGCGTGAGCCCCTTGGTCGGCAGCAGGCCCATGTTGACGCCGATGTTCACGAACGCCTGCAGCCCGAGCCAGATGCCGATCGCCGCGGCGACGTAGGACTGGAACGCCTGCCCGGCCCGTGCCGCTTCGCGCGAGATGATGAGCGCGCGCGCGACCAGCAGCGCGAACAGCGTCACCACCACGAGCACGCCGGCGAAGCCGAACTCCTCGGCGAGTACGGCGAAGACGAAGTCCGTGTGCGCCTCGGGCAGGTAGAACAGCTTCTGCACGCTGGCACCGAGGCCGACGCCGAACCATTCGCCACGGCCGATCGCGATCAGCGACTGCACCAGCTGGAAGCCGCTGTTGAACGGATCGCCCCAGGGATCGAGAAAGCCGGTGAGGCGGCGCAGGCGGTAAGGCGACACGACCGCCAGGATGGCGAGCGCGAGCGAGCCGAAGACCACCGGCACCAGCAGGTGCAGGACCCGCGCGCCGGCCAGGAACAGCACGGCGAGGCCGGTCGCCAGCAGCACCGTGGCCGCGCCGAAGTCCGGCTCCAGCAGCAGCAGCACGGCGGCACCGGCGAGCACGCCGACCGGCACCATGAAGCCCTTGAAATCCCTGCGCAATTCGTCGGCGCGCCGCACGGCGTAGCTGGCGACGTACATGAGCAGCATGACGCGCGTGGCTTCCGACACCTGGAAATTCATGAAGCC
Organism: uncultured Gammaproteobacteria bacterium; assembly: GCA_963744735.1. Lineage (GTDB taxonomy): Bacteria > Pseudomonadota > Gammaproteobacteria > Steroidobacterales > Steroidobacteraceae > RPQJ01. Next base: position 49,759 of record CAVUVH010000012.1, on the reverse strand, counting down.
GAGCCGGAACCAGCGGCGCGAGCCGTTGACCTCGTAGCCGAGGCCCGGGATCAGCACGAGGAGCAGCAGCAGGAATGCGCCGCCCATCAGGTACACCGAGTACTCGTCCCAGAACCGCGTGGGGATCGCGAGGGCGATGCCCGCGGCCACCAGGCCGAGTACCACGAACCTCAGCTGCCGCATGAAGTAGTGGAGCGCATCGCCGGTCTCCTTCTCGGCAATGCCGATCGAGGCCGAGGCCACCATCACCAGGCCGATCAGCAGCAGCGCGGCGACGAGGCCGATCACCCAGGGATCCAGCACCAGCCGCCGGGGCTGGCCGCTCGAACGCGCGTAGCTGCCGACGGTGGAAGCGGGCGCGCTCATGCGGCGAGACTCCTGACGGCCTGCGCAAACTCGTCGCCGCGGTGGGTGTAGTCGCGGTACATGTCGAGGCTGGCGCAGGCAGGCGACAGCAGCACCGTGTCGCCCGGGCGGGCAGCCAGCTGCGCCGCATGCACGGCGGCGCCCATGTCGACGGCACGCTCCGTGACGCAGACGCCCGCGAGCACCTGCTCGAGCGCAGGCGCGTCGCGGCCGATCAGCACGACGTGGCGGACCTTGCCGGCGAAGGCAGCGCGCAGCGCGGCGAAATCCTGGTTCTTGCCGTCGCCACCCGCGATCACGACCAGCGGGCCGGGCATCCCCTGCACCGCGGCGAGCGTGGCACCGACGTTGGTGCCCTTGGAATCGTTGACGTAGCGGACGCCGCCGACGTCGGCGACCCACTGCGAGCGGTGCGGCAGGCCGCCGAAGGCGCACAGCGCCTCGAGCGCCGCACCGGTCGGCAGGTCGAGCGCCTCGGCCAGCGCGAGCGCGGCCATTGCGTTGGCGGCGTTGTGCAGGCCCGGCAGCTTCATCGCCGCGAGCGGCAGCAGCGGCTCGCCGCGGCGCACGATCATCGGAGCGGGCAGGCGCTGCAGGGCGTAGTCCGCGTCGCGCGCCTCGAGACTGAAGGAAACGACACGCTGGCCGGCCCGCGGCATGGCGCGCACGGCCGCGTCGTCGGCGTTGATCACTGCGACCTCGCAGCCGTCGAAGATCCGCGCCTTCGCCGCGGCGTATTCCGCCAGCGTCGCGTAGCGGTCCATGTGGTCCGGCGTGACGTTCAGCACGGTCGCCGCCGCCGTGCGCAGCGAGTGCGTGGTTTCGAGCTGGAAGCTCGACAGCTCCAGCACGTACACGTCCGGCACCGGCCGCTCGAGCAGGTCGAGCGCGGGCTCGCCGAGATTGCCGCCGGCCAGCGCCCGGCGACCGCCGGCCTGGGCGAGCTCGGCCACCAGCGTGGTCACCGTGCTCTTGCCGTTGGTGCCGGTCACGGCCACGACCGGCGCCGGGGCCTCGCGCGCGAACAGCTCGATGTCGCCCACGACCGGCAGGCCGCGGTCGAGCGCCTCGCGCACCAGCGGCTCCTGCAGCGACAGTCCCGGCGAGATCACGACCTGCGCCACGCCGTCGAGCAACGACGACGCGAACGCGCCGGTGCGCAGTTCGGCCGCCGGCGCCTGCTGCCGCAGCGCGTCGCTGCCCGGCGGCGTGGCGCGTGTATCGGCGACGCGCACATCGAGGCCCTTGCGCTGCAGGTACCGTGACACCGACAGCCCGGTGCGCCCGAGCCCCAGCACCAGCGCGCGGGTGCCGGCTTCGAGCGGTACGGACATGGCAGAGGTGGCGCTCATCGCAGCTTCAGCGTCGCCAGGCCGACCAGCACCAGGATCACCGTGATGATCCAGAAGCGGACGATCACCTTCGGCTCGGCCCAGCCCTTGAGTTCGAAATGATGGTGGATCGGCGCCATGCGGAAGATGCGCTTGCCGCGCAGCTTGAACGACGCCACCTGCAGGATCACCGACACCGTCTCCATGACGAAGACGCCGCCCATGATGAACAGCACGATTTCCTGCCGCACGACCACGGCGATGACGCCGAGCGCGGCCCCGAGCGCGAGCGCGCCGATGTCGCCCATGAACACCTGCGCCGGGTAGGTGTTGAACCAGAGGAAGCCGAGGCCCGCGCCGAAGATCGCGGCGCAGATCACCAGCACTTCGCCCGATCCGGCGATGTAGGGAATGCCGAGGTAGGTCGAGAACACGGCGTTGCCGGACGCGTAGGCGAACACGCCGAGCGCGCCGGCCACCAGCACCGACGGCATGATGGCGAGGCCGTCGAGGCCGTCGGTGAGATTGACGGCGTTGCTCGAGCCGACGATCACGAGGTAGGTCAGGGGGATGAACAGCACCCCGAGCGGGATCACGACGTTCTTGAAGAACGGCAGGTACAGCGTGGTGTCGGCCGGGGCCTGCGCCGTGAAATACAGCGCGAGCGCGGCGCCCAGGCCGGCCACCGACTGCCAGAAGTACTTGTAGCGCGCGATCAGGCCGCGCGAGTTGCCGACGACCAGCTTGAGGTAATCGTCCCAGAAGCCGATCAGGCCGAAGGCGGCCGTGACCAGCAGCACGACCCAGACGAAGCGGTTGGCGAGGTCCGCCCACAGCAGCGTCGAGGCGACGATGGCCGCGAGAATCAGTGCGCCGCCCATGGTCGGCGTGCCGGCCTTGCTCAGGTGCGTCTGCGGCCCGTCGGAACGGACCCGCTGGCCGACCTGGTACTCCGCGAGCCAGCGGATCATCTTCGGGCCGACCAGCAGCGAGATGGCGAGCGCCGTCAGCGCCGCGAGGATCGCGCGCAGCGTCAGGTACTGGAAGACATGGAAGCCGGAGTAGTACTCGGACAGCCAGGCGGCGACGTGACGCAGCATCAGTGGCCTCCCGCCGCGGCGCCCGCCGCCGCTGACAGGGCGCCGGCAACGCGTTCCAGCCGGTTCACGCGCGAGCCCTTGACGTAGATCGTGACGCCTGCGCGCAGGTCGGCGAGCAGCGCGGCGATCAGTTCATCGGCATTCGCGTGCCAGGTCGCGCCGACGCCGAACGCCTCCACGGCCGGCAGCGAGCCGGTGCCCAGCGCCAGCAGGCGCGTCACGCCGCACTCACGCGCGAGCGCGCCCATCTCCGCGTGCAGCCGCGGACCCTCCTCGCCCAGCTCGGCCATTTCGCCGAGCACGAACCAGCGTTCGCCCGGCACTTGCGCCAGCGCGCGCAGGCCCACCCGCAGCGAGCCCGGGTTGGCGTTGTAGGCGTCGTCGATCAGGCGCGCGCCGCCGAGCGCCGGCTTCATTTCCAGCCGGCCGGAGACGGCGCGCATCGACTGCAGGCCGCCCTGCACGGCGTCGAGGCCCGCGCCCGCCGCCATTGCCGCCGCCGTGGCGGCCAGGGCGTTCATGACGTTGTGCTCGCCGGCCAGCGCCAGCTCGATCGTGCGCCTGCCCGCCGGCGTGGCGAGTTCGAACGTGGTCCTGAAGCCGTCGGCGGTGAGCTCGCTGCGGATCGCGCTCGCCGCGACGTCGGCGCGCTCGCGCACGCCGAAAGTGACGACCCGGCCGGCGCGCCGGGCAAGCCCGTGCCAGTAGGCCGCAAAGCGATCGTCGGCGTTGATCACGGCCGTGCCCGCAGGACCGAGCGCCTCGAACATCTCGCCCTTGCCCCTGGCCACGCCGTCGATGCCGCCGAAGCCCTCGAGGTGCGCCGGGCCCGCGTTGATGACCACGCCGACGTCGGGCTGCGCGATCGAGGCCAGGTGCGCGATCTCGCGCGGGTGGTTGGCGCCCATCTCGATCACGGCGCAGCGCTGCGCGACGTCGAGCCGGCACAGCGTCAGCGGCACGCCGATGTGGTTGTTGAGGTTGCCGCGGGTGACGAGGCAGGGACCGAGCTGGCCGAGGATCGCGCCGGTCATCTCCTTGACCGTGGTCTTGCCATTGCTGCCGGTGATGCCGACGACCACGCCCGGGTAGTCGCGGCGCCAGGCGCGCGCGAACTCCGTGAGCCCCGCCAGCGTGTCGGGCACCATCACCTGCGGCAATGGCGCATCGACCTGGCGGCTGACGAGGGCGCCGGCCGCGCCCCGCCGGGCGGCCTCGGCGACGAAATCGTGGGCGTCGAAGCGCTCGCCCCGGAGCGCGACGAACAATGCACCCGCCTCGAGCGAGCGCGAGTCGCTGGTCACGGCATCGAACGTGACATTGGCGCCGTGCAGTTCGCCACCGGTCGTCGTGGCCAGCGTCGCGAGATCGCGGCTCAGCATGGCGCGACCTCGCGCAGCGCTGCCTGCACCGTGTCGCGGTCGCTGAACGGGCGCGTCTCGGTGCCCGTGACCTGGTAGTCCTCGTGGCCCTTGCCGGCGACGACCACCACGTCGCCAGCCTCGGCCTCGGCCAGCGCGTGCCGGATCGCCGCCGCGCGATCGGGCACGACCTGGGCCGCATCGGGCGCGCGCATGCCGGCCAGGATCTGCGCGATGATCGCGCCGGAATCCTCGGTGCGCGGGTTGTCGTCGGTCACGATCACGACGTCGGCCGCCGCCTCGGCGATCTCGCCCATCAGCGGACGCTTGCCCGGATCGCGGTCGCCACCGCAGCCGAACACGCAGAACAGCCGGCCACGCGCATGCGCCCGTGCCGCGTCGAGCACCTTGCCGAGCGCGTCCGGCGAGTGCGCGTAGTCGACCAGCACCAGCGGCTGCGCGCCGCCGCCGAACGACTCCATGCGCCCCGGCGGCGCGACGCACAGCGCCAGCGCGGCCAGCGCCTTCTGCAGCGGCACGTCCCAGCCGAGCAGCACGCCGAGCACGGCCAGCAGGTTCTCGGCGTTGAACTCGCCGACCAGCCGTGAGCGCAGGATGCCGTCGCCCCAGCTCGTCGCGAGGCTGAGCGTCAGGCCCTGCGCGCTCGCGCGCAGCTCGGACACGCGGATCCAGCCGGTGCCGCGCTCGGCCCAGATGTCGTTCGCCGTCGTGAACACGATCTTCTCGACCGGCCGCCCGAGCCGCTCGACCAGTTCGCGGCCAAACGGGTCGCGCACGTTGATGACCGCGCAGCGCAGGTCGGGGTCCTGGAACAGGCGCGCCTTGGCCGCGCCGTAGGCCTCGAAGCTGCCGTGGTAATCGAGGTGGTCGCGGGTCAGGTTGGTGAACACCGCGGTGTCGAAGCTCACGCCGGCGACGCGGTCCTGGTCGAGCGCGTGCGACGACACCTCGAGGCCGAGCGTCGCGGCGCCGGCGTCGCGGGCCTCGGCGAGACGCCGCTGCACGGTGACCGCGTCGGGCGTCGTCAGTCCCGCCTCGCGCACGTTGCCGGGGTGGCCGTGCCCGAGCGTGCCGACGTACCAGCCGCGGCGGCCCAGGAAATCCGAGGCCTGCGCGAGCAGGTAGGCGGTGGTCGTCTTGCCATTGGTGCCGGTGATGCCGGCGACCCGCAGGTCCGCCGACGGGCTGCGGAAGAAGCGGTCCGCCAGCGCGCCGACGTGCCGGCCGAGGTGCGGCATGGCGATCGCCGCCACGCGCTCGGGCAGCGCGGGCAGCTCGATGCCGGCGCCCGGCTCCCACAGCACCGCAATGGCGCCGCGCTCGACCGCGCTGGCCGCGTGCGACAGGCCGTGCGTGCTGCGGCCCTGGCAGGCGAGGAAGACGCTGCCGGCGGTGGCCGCGCGACTGTCCTGCACCAGGTCGGTGACCTGCAGGCCGTGGGGCGCGGCGACGTCGAATCCTTCGAGCAGGCGCCCGAGGGTCATGTGGTAGCCCGAGCTGGCGCGGGAAGTGCCGAGTGCGTTCATGCGCGGCTCACCACGGGTCCTGCGCCTGCACCAGCGTCGTCGCGGGCACGCGCTGCAGGTCGTCGGGCGGAATCGCCAGCAGGCGCAGCGCGCCCGACATGACTTCCGCGAAAACCGGCGCCGCGACTTCGCCGCCGTAGAAGCGGCCGGCGCTGGGCTCGTCGACCACGACGATCGCCGCGAGCCGCGGGTTGCTCGCCGGCACGACGCCGCCGAACACCGCCATGTACTTGGTCGAGTTGTAGCCGCCGTCGGCGGCCTTCCACGCGGTGCCGGTCTTGCCCGACACGCGATAGCCCATGACCGCCGCGCGCCGCGCGGTGCCTGCCTCGCTCACGACGCTCTCGAGCATCTGCACGAGTTCGCGCGCGACGGCCGCGTCCATCACCGGCTCGCCTTCCGGCGCCACGTCGACGCGCCGCAGGCTGACCGGGCGCCGCACGCCGCCCGCGCCGAGCACGGCATAGGCCTGGGCGAGCTGCAGCGGCGTGACCGACAGGCCGTAGCCGTAGGACATCGTGGCCTGCCCGATCGAGCGCCAGTGCTCGTAACCGGTGAGGATGCCGGCCGATTCGCCGGGGAAGCCCGAGCCGGTCACCGCGCCGAAGCCGAGGTCGTGCAGCGTCGTCCACATTTCCTGCGGCTTCAGCGTCAGCGCGATCTTGACGACGCCGACGTTGCTCGACTTCTCGAGCACGGTGCGCACGTCGATGGTGCCGAGGTTGTGCTTGTCCTTGACCGTCTTGATGCCGACCCGCAGGGTGCCCGGGCCGGTCTCGACCAGGGTGTCCGAATGGAACCGGCCGGTCTTCATGCCGGCGGCGACCACGAACGGCTTGATGCTGGAGCCCGGCTCGAAGAAGTCGTTGGTCGCGCGGTTGCGATAGCGCGAGGCCATGTACTGCTCGCGGTCGTTCGGGTTGAACGCAGGCTGGTTGACCATCGCCAGCACTTCGCCGGTCTCGATGTCGAGCACGACGACGGACCCGCCGTGGGCGTTGTTCTCGACCACGGCCTGCTTCAGCGCGCGGTAGGCGAGGTACTGCACGCGCAGGTCGATGCTGGTGCGCAGGTCCTGCCCGGGACGCGGCGCCTTGATCCGCTCGATGTCCTCGATCGTGCGGCCTTCGCGGTCGCGCATGACGCGCTTGGCTCCGGGCTGGCCGCCCAGCCACTGGTCGAACGAGAGCTCGAGGCCTTCCTGGCCCACGTCGTCGACGTTGGTGAAGCCGAGCAGGTGTCCGGTCACTTCGCCATGCGGGTAGTAGCGGCGGTATTCACGCAGGGTGTCGACGCCCGGAATTCCGAGCGCCTTGACCTTGGCGGCGTCGGCCGGGCGCATGTGGCGCACCAGGTAGACGAATTCGCGGTCGAGGTTGCTGGTCACGCGCCGCGCGAGCCACTGCTTGTCGCGGTCGAGCGCCTTGGCGAGCCTGGCGAAATCCTGCGGCTGCTGCGCCAGCTTGCGCGGGTCGGCCCAGACCGTGTCGACCGGCGTGCTGACCGCGAGCGGCTCGCCGTTGCGGTCGAGCACCATGCCGCGGTTGGCGGACAGCTTCACCTCGCGCAGGATGCGCGCGTCGCCCTGGCGCGCCAGGAAGTCCTGGTCGATCACCTGCAGGTAGATGGAGCGGGCCAGCAGCGCGACACCGCCGAGCGCCAGCAATCCGCCCACCAGCCAGAGGCGCCAGCCGCCCACCACCGAGGGTTCGGCATCGCGGCGGTGACGGTCGCTGAAGGTCGAACCGTGCTTCATGGCTGCACGATGCGCAGTTCCGAGGCTTTCGGCGTGACCATGCCGAGGTCGTCGTGCGCCACGCGCTCGACGCGCCCGTGCGTGGCCCAGGTGCTCTGCTCGAGCTGCAGCTGGCCCCACTCGATGTCGAGGTCGTCGCGCTGCGCGGTCAGTTTCTGCAGGTCGCTGAAGCGGTTGCGCGCTTCCTGCTTGCCGTGGACGACACCGAGCGCGGACGCGAGCACGGCCACCCACAACACCGCCACCAGCAGCCGCCAGCGTGCCTGGCTCATGCCGCGATCCTTTCGGCGACGCGCAGCACCGCGCTGCGCGCGCGCGGATTGGCGGCCACTTCCACGGCGTCCGGCATCACGGCGCCACCGACCAGCCGCAACCGCGGCCGCGCCTGCGGCGGAATGTCCGGCAGGCCCGCATACACGGGATCGCCCTGGGCCTCGCGCCGCATGAAGCGCTTGACCAGCCGGTCCTCGAGCGAATGGAAGCTGATGACGCAGAGCCGACCGCCCGGGGCCAGCAGGTTCACCGCCTGCGGCAGCGCGGACTCGACTTCCTCGAGCTCGCGGTTGACGTGGATGCGGATCGCCTGGAACGTGCGGGTCGCCGGGTGCTTGCCCGGCTCGCGGGTCGGCACGGCGGCGGCGACGGTGTCGGCCAGCTGCCGCGTCGTCACGATCGGCGCCAGCGCGCGGCTCGCCACGATGGCGCGCGCGATGCGACGCGAGAATTTTTCCTCACCGAGCCTGAACAGCACGTCTGCAATCTCCCGCTCGGTCGCGCGCGCAAGCCATTGCGCGGCGCTCATTCCGGACTCGTTGTCCATGCGCATATCGAGCGGACCGTCCTGCATGAAACTGAAGCCCCGCCTGGCTTCGTCGAGCTGTGGCGACGAGACCCCGAGGTCCAGCAGCACGCCTTGCAACTCCCCTTCCCAACCAGCCGCCCGGACCCGCTCTGCAAGCCGGCCGAACGACCCCCGAACCAGCGTGAGACGCGGCTCGTCCGCAAAGCGCTCGCGCCCCGCCGCGATGGCGTCGGGATCACGATCGATGGCGCAGACGCGCCCCTGCGGACCGAGCCGGGCCAGGATCGCCGTGGTGTGCCCGCCGCGGCCGAACGTCGCATCGCAATAGCGACCGTCGGCCTGCACGGCGAGCCCGGCCAGCACCTCGTCGAGAAGTACCGGCGTGTGCGCTGTCAACGCGCCCGCGCCTACAGCGACAGCTGTTCGAGTTCGGCCGGCAAGTCGCCCGGCTCGTCACCCGCCTGCAGCCACGCGTCGCGTCGCTCGTTCCAGTGCTGCTCGTCCCACAGCTCGAAACGGCTGCCCTGCCCGATCAACATCGCCTGGCGCGAAAGGTTTGCGTACTCGCGCAGTTTCGGCGGCACCAGCACGCGACCGTGCGAGTCCAGTTCGAGGTCCGTGGCGTGCCCCACCATCAACCGCTGCAGTCGCCGTGCCTGAGGGTTCAGGGTCGGCAGTCGCATCAGCTTGCGTTCGATCTCCTCCCAGTCCGGCAGGGGGTAGATCAGCAGGCACTTGTCGGCACGGTCCACCGTGGCCACCAGCCGCCCCTCGCTGCGCTCGACGAGCGTGTCCCGGTACCGCGCGGGCATGGCCACGCGGCCTTTGGCATCGAGGGTGACTTTGTTGGCTCCGCGAAACATTTCAGGCGTCGTTTGGGCCGGCAGCCCATTTCATCCCACTTTTTCCCACTCGCCGCCACTATAGGGTCCGGGTGCGGCCAGCGTCAACGGTTCGCAACAAAAATTTCCTAGCTGGGACAGTGACTTAGCCCGGAGCCGGTCCAGGTGGGCGACCATGGGTTTGGCTTTTCTACAACAATCATGCACTTAGCCAATATTGTTGATTCAGCCGTCACGAGCTAGAGCGCTGGGGAAAAAGGCCCCGGCGGCGTTGCGCGGCCGCCAGAGTGCGCCGGTTGCGCCGGACCGGACCGCGGCGGCGAATCGGATTTTGTGGGAGATTCGTGCCCAACGAGGCCACGGAACGGCGGACGCGGATGCGCACACCGGTGGGATGAAGTGGGTCAGGCGGCCCCGAGTGGGCCGATACCGGGTGAAAAAGGTGGGAGTCGGCCGATAAGCCGGGTTCTGTCGTGGACAACCATCCATCTGGGACGCACGTCACCGTGCGCCTCAAGCGACCTACCCGGAAGCCCCTGCGAGCCGCAGGAACGGGCCCGAAGGCCCGCGTGCTTCCCTATTTGGTCTTGCTCCAGGTGGGGTTTGCCGTGCCGCCGAATGTTGCCACCGGCGCGGTGCGCTCTTACCGCACCGTTTCACCCTTGCCGTCACTGCATTGCTGCAATGCTTGGGCGGTTTGCTTTCTGTTGCACTTTCCGTGGGCTCGCGCCCCCCAGGCGTTACCTGGCACCTTGCCCTGTGGAGCCCGGACTTTCCTCCACGTCGTTAAACGCAGCGGTTGCCTGGCCGACTCCCACGGGAAGTATAGAGGATAGGGGCTAGGGGCTAGGGGTTAGTCGGAGGTGCAGTTGAACGGAACGCTGTAGTGGCTCCTCCGACTAACCCCTACCCCTAGCCCCTAGCCCCTATCTGCAGGCCCCTGCTGCAGCTGCAGCGCGTGCTCGTACAGTTCCTTGCGGCTGCGGCCGGTGAGCTGCGCGGCGAGGCGCGCCGCCTGCGACACCGGCAATTCCTGCAGCAGCAGCTCCAGCGTGTGCAGGGCCGCGCGCGATTCCGCCGCGGCGTCCGACTCGGCCGGCGCGCCGCCCACGACCAGCACCAGTTCGCCGCGCGACATGTTGGCATCGTCGAGGCTGCGCGCCGCGAGTTCGCCCAGCGTGCCGCGGTACACCTGCTCGAATCGCTTGGTCAGTTCGCGCGCGATGCTGGCAGGCCGCGCGGCGCCCAGCACGGCCGCGAGATCGGCGAGCGTCGCCGCCAGCCGGTGCGGCGCCTCGTAGAACACCAGCGTGCGCGACTCCTGCGCCAGGCGCTGCAGGGCTTCACGCCGCGCCACCGCCTTGGCCGGCAGGAAGCCCTCGAACGCGAAGCGTTCGGTCGGCAGGCCCGCGATCGACAGTGCAGCGATCGCCGCGCAGGGGCCCGGCACCGCGACGACTGCAATGCCGGCACGCGCCGCGGCCGCGACCAGCAGCGATCCCGGATCGCTCAGCAGCGGCGTGCCGGCGTCGGTCACCAGGGCGATGCTGGCGCCGCCCCGCAGCCGCTCGACCAGCACGGGCACGCGCTCGCGCTCGTTGTGCTCGTGCAGCGACTCCAGCGTGCCGGCGGTGCGCGCGATGCCGCAGGCCTCGAGCAGCGTGCGCGTGTGGCGGGTGTCCTCGGCCAGCAGCAGGTCGGCGTCGCGCAACCACGCCGCCGCGCGCGGGCTCAGGTCCTGCAGGTTGCCGATCGGGGTCGCGACGACGAACAGTGTGCCGGCCCCCGGCCGCCCCGTAGAATCCGCCCTGTTGTCGTTCACGCACGCCTCCGCCCAGGAATTTCGCATGCTGCACGTTTCGCTTCGCCGTGGGCAAGTTCACTCGCGCCGCTGGCTGCTGGCGCTCGCCTGCGCGTGGCTCGCCGTCGCAGCGCCGGCGGCGGGCGCGCAGGACCGGGACGATCGGACGCTCGCCCGGGCCGAGGCGACCGCCAACGCCGGCCGTCACCTCGAGGCGGCCGCACAGTACGAGCAGCTTGCGCGCCGCGGATTCATGAACTGGGATGCACAGACGGCGCTGCTGGCCGCGCGCGAATACCTGCGTGGCGGTGCGCTCACGGACGCCGAGCGACTGCTGGCCAAGGCACGGCCGCGCGCGCGCTCCGCGGAAGAGCGCGGCTTGCTGCTCGAAGTGGAGGCTGGCACGGCGCTGGCCCGGGGCGATGCGGCGCGCGCGGCCGCCATGCTGCGGCCCCTGCCCTCACCGATTGCGCCGGACGCGGCTGCTGCGCTGCTCGACCTGCGGGGACAGGCGGAGATCGCCGCCGGTGAGGCGCTGGCAGGCGTGCGGACCTTCGAGGAGCGGGCGGGACTGCTGGCATCGCCCGAGGACCGGGCCGCGAACGATCGCCGCCTGTTCGAGCAGCTGCGCCTGCACCCGCCGCGCGCCGTGGACTCGCTGGCGGGCGTGTCGGAACAGGAACGTGGCTGGCTGGAACTGCCTGCACTGGTCGCCGCCGCCGAAACCAGCGCGGCGTCGCCGGCGATCGCGGACTGGGCCGCGCGCCACCCTGGTCATCCCGGCCTGGCTTTCCTGCCCGGCGGCAGCACCCTGCACAACGCCGGCAGCCTGCCAGCGCCCGGTGCCGCATCCAGGGACATGGCGCTGCTGCTGCCACTGACGGGCCGGCAGCAGGCGGCGGGCCAGGCCGTGCGTGACGGCTTCACGGCCGCATGGTTTGCCTCGTCGGCCGCCGCAGCGCGGCCCAGGGTGGTGCTGTACGACACCGCGGCGCAGGGGGTCGCGGCGGCCTACCAGCGCGCGCTCGCGGCGGGCGCCGGTATCGTCGTGGGACCGCTGACCAAGGAGGAAATCCTTGCGCTGGTGGCGGCGCAACCGGCAGGACTTCCGGTGCCGACACTGGCATTGAACGCCGGTCTCCCGCCGGGCGCCGCGGCGCCTGCATTCCTGTACCAGTTCGCGCTCGATCCGGAGCAGGAAGCCCGCGCGGTCGCACGGCGCATCGCCGACGATGGCCTGGTACGTGGTGTCGCCCTGTTCCCGGAGAGCGCGTGGGGTCACCGGCTGCACGATGCCTTTGCCGGCGAACTGCAGGCGACCGGCACGGCCACGCTCATGGCCACGCAGTTCTATGACACTGGAGCACGGGATTTCTCGGGCCCGCTGCGCGCGGTGCTTGGCCGCTACGGCGGCGCCGGGGATCGCAGCGCCAACCCGGGCCAGCCCCTGCCCGCGCGCAACGCCGCGGCGGAGCAGGCCACGGGGCCACAGTTCGTATTCGTGGCCGCCACCCCGTCGGCCGCGCGCGCGATCCGTCCGCAGCTGCGTTTCCAGATGACCTACGACCTGCCGCTGTACTCGACGTCCGACGCCTGGGATCCCAGCGTGCGCGCAGCGTCCGACATGGACGGCCTGGTGTTTCCGGAGATGCCCTGGCTGCTGTACGGCGGGCAAGGCGCCCCTGAGCTATGGGACGCGGTGCATGCGGACTGGGCGAGCCGCAGCCGTGGCCGCTTGCGGCTGTATGCCTTCGGCTACGACGCGTTTCGCCTCGCGCAGCAGCTCGGTGGCGGCGGCGTCGCCGCGGGTGTCGATGGCCTGACCGGCCTGCTCGAGCTGAATCGCGCCGACGGCCGCATCGAACGCGGACTGCAGTTCGCGCGCGTCGAGGGCGGACGGCCGCAGCCCGCCGGTGCGAGCGTGCAGATGATTCGCGAAATTCCGGCCACGAATCCCGCGGGCACCCAGGACCCGCCCTGAGTACAAAGGGCGCAGGGGTCGTGCCACGCGCACAGGCCCGGAGGCGGCGCCCGATGACCCAGCACCCACCCCGGCCCGACACCCAGGCGCTCGGCCACGCGGCCGAGTCGCTTGCGCTCGGCCTGCTGCAGGACGCAGGTCTCGCGCTGCTCACGCGCAATTACCGCTGTCGCGCGGGCGAGATCGACCTGGTCATGCTCGATGCGCAGGCGGGCGTGCTGGTGCTGGTTGAAGTGCGCTCGCGTTCGCGCGGCGACTTCGGCAGTGCCGCCGCGACCATCGGCCCGGCCAAGCAGAGGCGGTTCTCGCTGGCGGCGCGCCACCTGCTGCTGCGGCGCGAACTGCGGCGGCTGCGCGTGCGTTTCGACGTCGTGGCGATCGATCCGCCCACCCTGCCTGGCGCGGGGCCGGCGGTGACGTGGATCCGCAATGCGTTCGAACTGCGCTGAGCCGGACCGGCGTGGCGGTCGCGCGCCGCGGCCGCCGCTTACTTGACGATTTTCAGGCGCGCGCGGCGCCCGTCTGCCGGGGCCGTGGGCTTCGGCCCCGGATCGTCGTCACCGGGCCCCTTGGCATCGGTCGTGCCGGCCGCCGGGACCGGAGTCGGGCCCGGTCCCGGCGCATCGACATCGTCGTCGGCGAAGATCATGCCCTGCCCGGTTTCGCGCGCGTAGATCGCGAGCACCGCGTGCAACGGCGCGCGGACCGACATGCTGACGCCGCCGAAGCGGCCGCTGAAGCTGACTTCGTCGTTGCCGAGACGCAGGTTGGCCGTCGCGTTCCAGCTCACGTTCAGCACGATCTTGCCGTCCTTGACGTACTGGCGCGGCACCTCGACCCCGTCGATGCCGGCATCGACCACGAGGTGCGGCGTGCAGTTGCTGTCGGAGATCCACTCATGGATCGCCCGCAGCAGGTAAGGGCGCCGCGCCTTCATCGGCGGCCCCGGCGGGTCCGGCGGCGGCGCGGCAGGACTCACGTCTGCGGCTGCGCGACTTTGCGCTGCGCCGATGCGTCCGCGCGCATCAGCTGTTCGGCCGTGCTCAGGCTGCGCTGGAACGCCGGGCGCGCGAACAGCTTCCTGGCATAGCGGTCGAGCGACGGCGCCGCGTCGGCGAGCGCCTGCGCATCGATGTCCCAGTGCGGCAGCCGCCAGAGGATGGGCGCGACCGCGGCGTCGAGTTGCGAGTACTGGTCGGACAGGAACCATGGCCGCGCGCGGAACAGCGGCTCCGAGGCGAGCATGCTCTCGGCCAGCAGCTTGCGGGCACGCTCGCGCTCGCGACGGTCTGCGCCCGTGCCCGGCTCGAGCGCATCGGCCACCGCGTACCATTCCTGCTCGATGCGGCGCAGCGCGACGCGCGACTGCGCGCGGGCGGCCGGATCGGAGGACGCCAGCGTCGGGTGCGGGTAGCGCTCGTCGAGGTACTCGCAGATGATGCCCGGGTCGTACACGACCAGGTCACGGTCGACGAGCGTCGGCACCGTCTGGTACGGGTTGAGGTCGATCAGGTCCTCGGGCGGATGCAGCGGGTCGGTTTCGACGATCCGCACCGCCATCGCCTTCTCGGCCAGCACGATCCGCACGCGATGACAGCGCGCGTCGGCCGCGCGCGAGTACAGGGTCATCATGCCCGGGGCGCTCCCGCCCCGGACGCACGCGCCCCCGGGCTTACTTCACGTCTTTCCAGTATTCCTTCTTCAGCGCGTAGGCGAGGAGCGTGAAGAACGCAAGGAATGCGATCACCACGTAGCCCATCGACTGGCGCTTGGCCTGCACGGGCTCGGCGATGTAAGCGAGGAAATTGACGGTATCGCGGACGAACGCATCGTACTCCTCGGGGCTCAGCGTGCCTGGTGAGGCCAGCTTGAACTCCTTGAAGTGCTTCTGCACGTTGCCCTGCGCATCGGTGTGGCCTTCCCATACCGCTTCCTGCGTGCCCTGCAGTTCCCACAGCACGTGCGGCATCGCCGTGCCCGGCAGGGCCAGGTTGTTGACGCCATTGGACTTGGCCGGATCGGCGTAGAAAGAGCGCAGGAAGGTATAGACGTAGTCCGGTCCCTTGCTGCGCGCGATCAGCGACAAGTCGGGCGGCGCCACGCCGAACCACGCCTTCGAGTCGTGCGGGTCCATGCCGTTGAGCATGGTCGAATGCGGGGACGCGCCCGACCAGAGCAGGTTTTCCGTCATCTGCTGCTCGGTCAGGCCGATGTCCGCCGCCATGCGGTTGTAGCGCACGAACTTGGCGGTGTGGCAGCCGAGGCAGTAATTGACGAAGTTGCGGGCACCCCGCTGCAGCGAGGCCTGGTTGTGGATGTCGTGGTTGGCCGCGTCGTAATGCATCTCGCCGCCGGCCGCGAAGCCGGCGGCGGGCAGTGCCGCCAGCGCGGCGAGCAGGACGAGGGCCTTCTTCACGTGACGATCAATGCGCATGGTAGGTGACCCTCGACGGCACGGGCTTGGTCTTGTCGATGCTCGTGTACCACGGCATCAGCAGGAAGTACGCGAAGTACACGACCGTGAACACCCGCGCCGCAATCGTGTAGCCCGGCGTCGGCGGCTGCAGGCCGAGGTAGCCGAGCGCGATGAAGCTGATCGCGAACGAGAACAGGAAGAACTTGAACAGCGGCCCGCGGTAGCGGATCGACTTCACCTTGCCGCGGTCGAGCCACGGCAGGAACACCAGCAGCACGACCGCGACTCCCATCAGTGCCGCGCCGAGACCCTTGCTCGGGACGGCGCGCAGGATCGCGTAGAACGGCGTGAAGTACCACACCGGCGCGATGTGCGGCGGCGTCTGCAGCGCGTTGGCCGGCTCGAAGTTGGCGTACTCGAGGAAGTAGCCGTTCATCGTCGGCGCGAAGAACACGACCAGGCTGAACAGGATCAGGAAGACGCCGACGCCGACCAGGTCCTTGACGGTGTAGTACGGATGGAACGGGATGCCGTCGAGCGGGATGCCGTCCGGGCCCTTCACATACTTGATCTCGACGCCGTCCGGGTTGTTGGACCCCACCTCGTGCAGCGCCATCAGGTGCGCGATCACGAGGAACACCAGCGCGAACGGGATCGCGATGACGTGCAGGGCGAAGAACCGGTTGAGCGTGACGTCGGAGATGTAGAAGTCGCCGCGAATCCACTCGGTGAGCGAATCGCCCACGACCGGGATGGCGCCGAACAGCGACACGATCACCTGCGCGCCCCAGTAGGACATGTTGCCCCAGGGCAGCAGGTAGCCCATGAACGCCTCGGCCATCAGCGCGAAGTAGATCAGCATGCCGAGGATCCACAGCAGCTCGCGCGGCTTCTGGTACGACCCGTACAGCAGCGCGCGGAACATGTGCAGGTAGACGACGATGAAGAACGCCGAGGCGCCGGTCGAGTGGATGTAGCGGATCAGCCAGCCCCACTCCACGTCGCGCATGATGTATTCGACCGAGGCGAAGGCTTCCGCGGCCGAGGGCTTGTAGCTCATCGTCAGGAAGATCCCGGACAGGATCTGGATGACCAGCACGAGCAGCGCCAGCGAGCCGAAGAAGTACCAGAAGTTCATGTTCTTCGGCGCGTAGTACTCCGACACCTGCGACTTCCACAGGGCCGTGAGCGGAAACCGCGCGTCGATCCAGGCCGTGAGCGCGCCCAGGCGCCCGCTGCCCGCCGGGGCGGCAGCCTTGTCAGTGGCGGTAGCCATTACGCGTTCCCCTTCTCAGCGCCGATCAGGATGCGGGTGTCGGTCACGAACTGGTACGGCGGCACGGACAGGTTGGTCGGCGCCGGCACGTTCTTGTAGACCCGTCCGGAGATGTCGAACTTGGAGCCATGGCACGGGCAGAAAAAGCCACCCTGCCAGTCCGCGCCGACGGTGACGTCGCCTGGCGTGAACTTGTCGAGCGGCGCGCAACCCAGGTGCGTGCAGACGCCGATCAGCACCAGGTACTCGGGCTTGAGCGCGCGCGCGGCGTTCATGGCGAACTCCGGCTGCACCGACTCGGCCGATTCCGGGTCACGCAGTTCGGCGACCACTCCGTCCAGCCCGGCCAGCATCTGGGGTGTGCGGTGGACGACGAAAATCGCCTTGCCGCGCCATTCCACCTTGACCATCGCGCCCGGTTCGAGCTTGCTGATGTCCACTTCGACCGGCGCGCCCATCGCTTTGGCGCGCGCACTGGGTTTCCATGAGGCCAGGAACGGCACGGCGACGAACGCGGCGCCCACGGCGCCGGTGGCGACGGTGGCGACGGTCAGGAAATGGCGCCTGCCAGTATCGACTTCTTCGGTCATCCAGCTCTCTCCTCAGCGTCCGGTCATGGCGCCGCTCGACGCGGCCCGCACGCCGTCTGGTTCTTGACGAAACTCATCGTAGGACGGTGTCTTCCCGGGGGTATCCCCACGATCATCCCGGGCAGCAGCGCATTATAGCCAAAAGGGGACTAGGGGCTAGGGACTAGGGGTTAGTCGGAGGTGCAGGCGACGCGGATGCCACAGCCACTCCTCCGACTAACCCCTAGCCCCTATCCCCTATCCCCTTTCCCTATCGTTCATGCGCCGGATCTGGGCACCCAGCCCCTGCAGCTTTTCTTCGATGCATTCGTAGCCGCGGTCGATGTGGTAGATCCGCTCCACGTCCGTGGTGCCCTCGGCCACCAGGCCGGCCAGGACCAGGCTGGCAGAGGCCCGCAGGTCGGTCGCCATGACCGGCGCGGCCGTCAGCCGGGGCACGCCCTTGATGATGGCGGTGTTGCCCTCGAGCCGGATCTCGGCGCCCATCCGGCGCATTTCCAGCATGTGCATGAACCGGTTCTCGAAGATCGTCTCGACGATCGTCCCGACCCCGTCGGCCACGGTATTCAGGGCCGCGAATTGCGCCTGCATGTCGGTCGGAAAGCCCGGATGCGGGGCGGTACGGATGTCCACCGAGCGGGGCCGGCGGCCGCGCATGTCGACTTCGACGAAGCCGTCGCCGCGCACCACGTCGGCACCGGCCTCCGCCAGCTTGGCCAGCACGGCGTCGAGGTGTTCCGCCCGGGCGTTGCGTGCCCGGACCCGGCCGCCCGTGATCGCACCCGCCACGAGGTAGGTTCCGGCCTCGATGCGGTCGGGCAGCACCTCGTAGTGCGCGCCATGCATGCGCTCGATGCCGTCGACCGTGATGGTATCGGTGCCGTGACCGGTGATCTGCGCGCCCATGGCGATCAGGAACTGCGCCAGGTCGACGATCTCGGGCTCGCGCGCCGCATTTTCCAGGATGGTGCGGCCATCGGCCAGGCAGGCCGCCATCATCAGGTTCTCGGTGCCGGTGACCGTCACCGTGTCCATGACGATGCGGGCGCCCTTGAGCCGGCCGGCCCGGGCGCGGATATAGCCGTTCTCGATGTGGACCTCGGCGCCCATGGCCTGCAGTCCGGCGACGTGGATGTTGACGGGCCGCGCGCCGATGGCGCAGCCGCCGGGCAGCGAGACGTCGGCCCTGCCGTACTTGGCGACCAGCGGGCCGAGCACGAGGATCGCGGCCCGCATGGTCTTGACCAGCTCGTACGGCGCCGCGGTTTCCCGGGTGGTGGTTGGATCGACCTCGACGCGCATGCGCTCGTCGACCGTGACGCTCGCGCCCATGCGGCCGAGCAGCTCGATCATGGTCGTGACGTCGTGCAGGTGCGGCACGTTGCCGATCGTGACCGGCGCGTCGGCCAGCAGGGCGCCGGCCAGGATGGGCAGCGCGGCGTTCTTGGCGCCGGAAATGCGGACTTCGCCCTCGAGCGGCGTGCCGCCCCGAATCTGCAGTTTGTCCAAGGGATGAGACTCCGGTGCGGGGCGGCTCAGCCGCCCCGTTCCGCCTGCCACTCGGCGGGCGTATAGGCCTGGATTGACAGGGCGTGAACCTCGCGGCCCATGCGCGCACCGAGGCCGGCGTAGACCAGCTGGTGCCGCTGGATCGGGCGCCTGCCCTCGAACTGGGCTGCGATCACGACTGCCTCGAAATGGGTGTCGTCGTCGGTCAGGACACGGACTTCCGCACCGGGCAGGCCGGACAGGATCATCTGGGTGACTTCGTCGGCCGTCATGCGGTGCCTCGGCGGGCGGGGGAAACCGGCGAGTTTAAAGGAGAAGGCGCGCGCGCTGTAGGCTGTAGACTGTGGCCCTCCGCAAACGACCCGTCGTGCCATGAACGACCCGAGCCACCTGATCGCCCGCGGCCGCCGCGTACTTGCCACCGAGGCCGCCGCCGTTGCCGCCCTGGAACACCGCCTCGACGCTGCCTTTGCGCGTGCCTGCAGCCTGCTGCTCGCCTGCCGGGGCAAGGTGGTCGTGACCGGCATGGGCAAGTCCGGCCACGTCGGCAGCAAGATCGCCGCGACGCTTGCCAGCACCGGCACCCCCGCCTTCTTCCTGCACCCGGCCGAGGCCATCCACGGCGACCTCGGCATGATCACCGCCGGAGACGTCGTGGTGGCACTGTCGAATTCAGGCGAGACGGCCGAACTGCTCACCATCCTGCCGGTGATCAAGCGCCTGGACATCCCGCTGGTGGCCGTTACCGGCGGCGCCGACTCGACCCTGGCCCGCTACGCCACGGTCACGCTGGACGTGAGCGTCGCGGAGGAAGCCTGCCCGCTCAACCTGGCGCCCACGGCCAGCACCACGGCCACGCTTGCCATGGGAGACGCGCTGGCGATCGCGGTGCTCGAGGCACGCGGCTTCACCGAGGAAGACTTTGCCCGCTCGCACCCGGGCGGCACGCTGGGACGCCGGCTGCTGCTGCATGTCGAGGACGTCATGCGCAAGGGCGACGACCTGCCCCGCGTCGGTCCGGCGACGCCGCTGGCGGCCGGCCTGCTCGAGATGAGCCGCAAGGGGCTGGGCATGACCACGGTGGTCGATGCGCGCGGACCGCGTGCTCGGGATCTTTACCGACGGCGACCTGCGCCGCGCGCTCGATCGGCAGGTGGATATACACGGCACGTGCATGGCCGATGTCATGACCACGGAATGCAAGGTGGCGGAACCGAGGATGCTCGCCGCAGAAGCGGTGCACCTGATGGAGACGTACCGCATCACTTCGCTGCCGGTGGTGGTGCCGCAGGACGGGCGGCGGCTGGTCGGCGCGCTCAACGTGCATGACCTGCTGCGCGCGGGGGTGATGTGACGCCTGCCACTGCAGGCCTGGTCCCCGCGGGCCTCACCGCCGACGTGCTCGAGCGCGCGCGGCGGGTGCGGCTGCTGGTGCTGGATGTCGACGGAGTGCTCACCGACGGCCGCCTGCACATCACCGCCGACGGCGAGGAAACCAAGGTCTTCCACGTGCGCGACGGCTCGGGCATCGTCGCGGTGCAGCGCGCCGGCATCCAGGTCGCAATCATCTCCGGCCGCGCCTCCGCCGCGGTCACGCGCCGTGCGGCCGAGCTCGGAATCCAGCATGTGCGCCAGGGCATCGGCGACAAGGGCGCGGCACTCGAGCAGTTGCTGCACGAGCTGCAGCTTGCGCCCGAACTGCTGGCATGCGTCGGCGACGACACGCCCGACCTGCCCATGCTCGAGCGCGCCTCGCTCGCGATCGTCGTGGCCGACGCGCATGCGTCGGTCCGCCCGGCGGCGCACTGGATCACGACCGCGGCCGGCGGCCACGGCGCCGTGCGTGAAGTGTGCGACCTGCTGTTGCACGCACAGCGCGCATGAGCCAGCGGGCCGTCACCGTAGTGGCGCTGCTGGCCGGCGGCGCGATGCTGTTCGGCCTGCTGACCGGCGGCGACGAAGATCTCACGGAAACGGATGCGGCGGTGGACGAGCGCGGCTACTACCTGAACGACGCGAGCCTGACCGAGCTCGGCCTCGATGGCCAGCCACGCGTGGTGGTGCGGGCCAGGTCGATCGAACAGCAGTTGACGGACCAGAGCGTCCATCTCACCGCGCTCGAGCTCGACTACAGCACCCCGCAGCAGGGGCGCTGGCGGGTCACGGCCCAGACCGGCCGCATGCCCAGCGATCGCGGCTCGCTGCTGCTCGCGGGGGACGTGCGCGTGACCGGGACGGCGACTGCAGGCCAGGCCGAGGCAGTCATCCGCACCGACGAGCTGGCCTACGACACGCGCAGCAACGTCGTGCAGACGGCGGCGCCGGTGGTCGTCGAGTTCGGGCCGCACGAACTGCGCGGGCGCGGAATGCGCGTCGGCTTGAACGAAGGCACCCTGCGGCTAGAATCCAATGTACATGGTCAATTCAAACCTTAAGGAACCCCTGGCTCCGCTCCCGCAAGGGGGCGTTACGCGCGTGGCTGATCGCGGCCTGCGCCGCCGGCCTCGTCGCGCTGACGGCGTCGCCGCCGTTGCGGGCGCAGACGGGCCTGCCCGCCGGCAATTCGACGCTGCCGATCAACCTGGAGGCGGCCTCCTCCGACTTCGACTACAAGAACAACACGCTGCTGTTCAAGCGCGTGAAGATCACCCAGGGCGGGCTGGAGGTGACGGCGCAGCAGGCGAGCGCCACGGGCCTCGAGTTCGACGATTCCGAATGGCGCCTGCAGGGCGACGTGAAGATCATCGTGCCGGGCGGCCGGCTGCAGTCGGACGAAGCCATCGTCTCGTTCAGGAACAACACCATCGCCCGCGCGTCGATCAAGGGTTCGCCGGCCGAGTTCGAGCAGCAACTCAAGGAACAGGCGCAGGTGGCGCGCGGCAAGGCGGGCTCGATCGAATACGACGTCAAGGCGGCCACCGTGCGCCTGACCGGCAATGCCTGGCTGTCCGACGGCCGCAACGAGATCCGCGGCAATACGCTGGTGTACGACATCGGCCGCGAGCGCGTGCAGGCGAACCCCAACGAGAAGGACCCGGGCGGGGTGAAGATCACGATCAATCCACCGCAGAAGGCCACGCCCGTCCCTCCGGCCGGCGGGACGCCATGAGCACGAGCCGCCTGCGGGCCGAGGCGCTGGGCAAGAGCTATCGCTCGCGGCAGGTGGTGAAAGACCTGTCGCTCGAGGTCAGCTCCGGCGAGGTCGTCGGCCTGCTCGGCCCGAACGGCGCCGGCAAGACCACGGCCTTCTACATGATCGTCGGCCTGGTGCCCTGCGACGAGGGCCGCATCCACCTCGACGACGAGGAACTCACCCGGCTGCCGATGTACCGCCGCGCCCAGCTTGGCGTCGGTTACCTGCCGCAGGAAGCCTCGGTGTTCCGCAAGCTGTCGGTCGAGGACAACATCCTGGCGATCCTCGAGACGCGCAAGGACCTCAAGGACGAGGATGCCCGCCTGGCCGCGCTCGAGTCGCTGCTCGAGGAGCTGCACATCGGCCACATCCGCGCGAGCAGCGGCATGAGCCTGTCGGGCGGCGAGCGGCGCCGGGTCGAGATTGCGCGCGCCCTGGCGGCGGAGCCGCGCTTCATCCTGCTGGACGAACCGTTCGCCGGCGTCGACCCGATCTCCGTGATCGACATCCAGCGCATCATCCGCCACCTGAGCGCCCGCAACATCGGCGTACTGATTACCGACCACAATGTGCGTGAAACACTTGGCATTTGCAGCCGGGCCTATATCGTCAGCGCCGGAAGTGTGATCGCGTCCGGTTCGGCAGAAGAGATTCTTGCCAATCCTCAGGTGCGTGAGGTCTACTTGGGGCAGGATTTCCGTCTCTGACGCGGCGGGCCGGAGCCCGCCACCGCCAGGCCCTTTTCGCTCCGATCGCCGATTCGTCAATGCTCAAGCCGGCCCTGCAACTCAAGCTCGGTCAGCAGCTTACGATGACCCCGCAGCTGCAGCAGGCCATCAAGCTGCTGCAGTTGCCCCTGCTCGACCTGCACGCGCAGGTGCTCGAGGCGCTCGAGACGAACGTCATGCTCGAGCAGGAAGAGGACGACTCGATCGACCTCACCTCGCTCGACCAGGCGACCCCGGCCGGCGAAGTCGACGCCCCCGACACCACCGACAGCCCCGACTCCGACACCGGCGAAGGATCCGACGGCGACGAACCCGCCGCCGATGACGTCATCGTCGAGATGGAGGATCCCTGGGCGGATTCCTCGACCCCGTCGGGCGACGGCGCGCGCAACGAGGACGACGACGATCGCGTGCTCGAGTTCACGGACGAGCGCGGCCGCGACCTGCACCAGCACCTGGTCTGGCAGCTCGAGATCAGCCGTCTCGACCCGCGGCAGCTGCTGATCGGCGAAGCGATCGTCGACGCGCTGAACGACGACGGCTACCTGACCGAATCGCCCGAGGAGATCGCGCGCAGCCTGTCGGTCGACCTGCCCGTGTCCACAGCCGACGTCGAGGAAGTGCTCGCGTTCGTGCAGACACTCGACCCGGCGGGCATCGGCGCCCGCTCGCTGAGCGAGTGCCTGACGCTGCAGCTCGAGCAGCTCGAGCTGGCGACGCCGGGCCGCGAACTCGCGCTGGTGATCGCCCGCGACCACCTGCAGGCGGTCGCCGACAAGGACTTCGCCGGCCTCCGGCGTGCGCTCGGCGTGGACGACGACACGCTGCAGGCGGCGCTGGCCCTGGTCCGCGGCTGCCATCCCCGCCCTGGCTCGGCCTTCGAAGGCGCGCAGCCGGAGTACATCGTCCCGGACGTGTTCGTGCGCCGGCGCGACCACGGCTGGGTGGTGGAGCTCAACGCCGGATCGGTGCCACGGCTCAAGGTCAACCAGGGCTATGCCGGGCTGGTGTCGCGCTCGGCCGACTACGCCACGCTGCGCGCGCAGCTGCAGGAGGCGCGCTGGCTGATCCGCAGCCTCGAGATCCGCAACGAGACGCTGCTGAAGGTCGCGCGCTCGATCGTGCAGCGCCAGTCGGCGTTCCTGGAGCGCGGCGAGGAAGCGATGCAGCCGATGATCCTGCGCGACGTCGCCGAGGCCGTGGCGATGCACGAATCGACCATCTCCCGCGTCACCACCGGCAAGTACATGCATACGCCGCGCGGCATCTTCGAGTTCCGGTTCTTCTTCTCGAGCCATGTCGCGGGGGCCGACGGCGAGGACGTGTCGTCGGTCGCCATCCGCGCGCGCATCCGCAAGCTGATCGCCGACGAAGCAGAGGGCAAGCCGTTGAGCGATGCCCAGCTGGCGACCATCCTCGCGGGCGAAGGCGTCAAGGTGGCGCGGCGAACCGTGGCCAAGTACCGCGAGGCGCTCGGCCTGGCGTCGTCCAGCGAGCGGCGGCACAACGCCGCGCGGGCGCACGCATGAATCCCGGCGGGGAATGTGAATCGTTGCCGCCGCCCCGGCCGGGGCCCGGATCGACAGACGCACGGACAACACAGGAGGACGGAACATGCAGGTCAACCTGAGCGGACATCACGTCGAGATCACGCCGCCGTTGCGCAGCTACGTCGAGAGGAAGCTGGCGCGCGTGCTGCGCCATTGCGACCAGGTGATCGAAGTCCACGGCACGCTGACCGTGGAGAAGCTGCGCCAGCAGGCCGAAGCCACCGTCCGCCTCGCCGGCGCCACGGTGCACGCCACCGCGGTGCACGACGACATGTATGCCGCCATCGACCTGCTCGCGGACAAGCTCGACGAGCAGTTGCGGCGGCACAAGGAAAAGCGGCGCGATCCGCAGGCAGCGCGTCACCGCCGCGGCGCCGAGCTGCCGGCATGATGCGCGCGCGATGCGCCTGATCGTCGTCAGCGGCCTGTCCGGCTCCGGCAAGAGCGTCGCGCTCGACATGCTGGAAGACCTGGACTTCTACTGCGTCGACAACATGCCGGCGGGACTGCTGCCGGGCTTCATCGCCTACACCGTCCGCACCAGCGAGTCCACGTATCGCGAAACCGCCGTGGGCGTGGACGCCCGTAACCGCCCCGAGGACCTGGCCGAGGTACCGCGGCTGGTGGAGACCCTGCGCAAGAGCGGCATCACCTGCGAAACCCTGTTCCTGCGGGCAGACAGCGAGACGCTGCTGAAGCGGTTCAGCGAGACACGCCGCCGGCATCCGCTCAGCCGGCAGGGCGTCGGGCTGAAGGAAGCGCTGGAGCAGGAACAGCGGCTGCTGGTGCCGCTGGCCAATGCGGCGGACCTCACCATCGACACCTCGCGGCTGTCGGTGCACGAATTGCGCGAGCTGATCCGCGGCCGTGTCGTCGACCGCGCCCAGTCGGGGCCGTCGCTGCTGTTCCAGTCCTTCGCCTACCGGCATGGCGTGCCCGACGACGCGGATTTCGTCTTCGACGCGCGCGCGCTGCCCAATCCGTACTGGGATCCGGCGCTGCGCGACCTGACGGGACGTGACGAGCCGGTCGCGCGGTTTCTCGGGCAGCAGGACGAGGTCAACCGCTTCTGCGAGGACATCCGCGACTTCATCGCGCGCTGGCTGCCCTCGCTCGTGCGCTCGAATCGCAGCTACCTGACGATCGCGGTCGGCTGCACCGGCGGCCAGCACCGCTCGGTGTACCTGGCCGAACGGCTCGCCGGGCATTTCCGCGCCACCGAGGGCACGGCACTGGTGCGGCACCGCGACCTCGCCAGCCGACGACACGAGTGAGGAAGGGACTAGGGGTTAGGGGCTAGGGGTTAGTCGGAGGAGCAGCGGCAGCGTCAGGTTTGTCTGCACCTCCGACTAACCCCTATCCCCTGACCCCTAACCCCTATCCCCTCCTTTCTCTCTATCATCCCGGCCATGAGCGCCGAGCTGCAGCCGCTGCGACCACCGACCCGCCTCGAGGCGCTGAAGCGCGCGCTCGACGAGGGCACGATGCGCCAGGTGCACCGCCTGGTGAATTCGCTGCACCCGGCCGAAGTCGCGTCGCTGCTCGAGTCGCTGCCGCCCACCCAGCGCGACCTGGTCTGGGACCTGGTCGACCCCGAGCTCGAAGGCGACGTGCTGGTCGAGCTCAACGAGGAAGTCCGCGCGGGCCTGATCCGCGAGATGGACACCGAGGAACTCGTCGCGGCCGCCGAGGGCCTCGAGGTCGACGACCTGGCGGACCTGCTGCGCGACCTGCCGGAGAACGTGAACCAGCAGGTGCTGCGGTCGATGGACTCGCAGGACCGCGAGCGCCTCAGCTCCGTGCTCGGGTTCGAGGCCGACACCGCCGGCGGCCTGATGAACACGGACACGGTCAGCGTGCGGCCGGACGTGACGCTCGAGACCGTGCTGCGCTACCTGCGGATGCGCGGCGAGATCCCCGACCGGACCGACGCGCTGTTCGTCGTCAACCGGCACGACCGCTACCTGGGCGTGCTGCACCTGACCCGGCTGCTGACCGAGGATCCGGAGCGCACGGTCGGCGAAGTCATGGACACCGACGTCGAAGGCATCGCGCCCGGCACGCCGGCCACCGAGGTGGCCAGCCTGTTCCAGGACCGCGACCTGGTCTCGGCCGCCGTGGTCGCGGCCGACGGCGGTCAGCTGCTCGGCCGCATCACCGTCGACGACGTCGTCGACGTGATCCGCGACGAGGCCGAGCACTCGGTCATGAGCATGGCCGGCCTCGACGAGGATGCCGACATGTTCGCGGCCGTGGTGCCGAGCGCGCGCCGCCGCGGCGTCTGGCTCGGCATCAACCTGGTCACGGCGTTTCTCGCGGCGTGGGTCGTCGGCCTGTTCGAGGCCACCATCCAGCAGATCGTCGCACTGGCGGTGCTGATGCCGATCGTCGCGAGCATGGGCGGCGTGGCCGCCACGCAGACCCTGACGCTGATCGTGCGCGGGCTGGCGCTCGGCCAGATCGAGCGTGCCAACGCGCGCTGGCTGCTGGCCAAGGAGATCGCCGTCGCCCTGCTGAACGGGCTGACGTGGGCCACCGTGGTGGCGCTGCGTCGCGTGGCTCTGGTTCGGGCAATGGCGCCTGGCCGCGGTGATTTTTGCGGCGATGGTCGTGAACCTGGTGGCCGCGGCACTCGCCGGCGTGACGGTGCCGCTGGCGCTGAAGCGCTTCGGCGTGGACCCTGCGGTCGCGGGCGGCGTGATCGTCACCACGGTGACGGACGTGATCGGCTTCGCCTCGCTGCTCGGCCTCGGGACGCTGCTGCTCAGGTGACCAGCCAGGGCGCGAGATAGGGCTCGATCTCCGCGCGCTGCCGGGTCGCGTCGGCGTAACCCATCGCCATCAGCTCGCAGGTGTACGCGCGATCGAACAGCAGGTAGCTCACCAGCAGGCCGCCGCGCGCCTCGTACGCGCCGATCGTGCGCAACAGGGTGCGGATGCTGCGCGGCATTGCGCGCTCGTGCTTCATGGCGACCAGGGTCGGATCGATGCTGGGCTGGATCACGGTGGCGCGGATCGGCCGGTGCTCGGGCGACCCCGGCCCCTGGATCAGCCGGTTGATCTGGTTCAGGCGCTCGAGGTCGATCGAGAGCCCGTCGGTGAACAGCGAGTCCAGCACGAATCCCAGCAGGTGGCCCGGGCTCGGGCCCGCCTGCGGCCTCGCGCCCGTGGACGGCGTCGCCGCAGCGCTGCCACGGGTGCCGATCACCAGCACGCGGTTGGCACCGAGGTGCACGGCCGGGCTGAGCGGGGCCAGCTGGCGCATCGCGCCGTCGCCGTAGTGGTCGCCGTCGATGCTCCAGGCCGGGAAAATGAACGGGATCGCGGAGCTTGCCATCAGCACGTCGTGGTCGATCCGCCGCCGCTGGCCCGCGCGCCGGACCCGGTGCCAGTCGTCGATCCCGTCCGCGCCGTCGAAGAAGGCGATGGCCTGTCCCGTCGTGTAGCTGGTGGTGGCCACGGCCAGGGCGTGCAGGCGGCCCGACTCGATCTGGGCCGGAATGCGCTCGAACGGGATCGACGCGCCCCAGCAATTCGTGCAGCGGGCGGGTGTCGAACAGGGAACGTGGCGGCCGCGCGAGGTGGCCGGCCGAAAGCAGCGACACCATCCAGTGCAGACCCGACCGCAGCATCTCGAACGAATCGGCCCGCACGACCTGCTGCACCTGGAAATCGGACCATACGGCCTCCAGCGACTCGACCGCCTCGCGCAGCGAATGCGCGCGGGCGGCGACCGCTGCGGCATTGATGGCGCCCGCCGAGGTGCCGACCAGCACCTCGAACGGGCAGGGGGCGTCGAACGGCAGCCATTCGGCGATCGCCTTCAGCACCCCCACCTGGTACGCCCCGCGCGCCCCGCCACCTGACAAAACCAAAGCGTCGCGGTCTTCGAAGAAGACGTAGTTGGTCGTGTCGTTCGCCGCGGCCAGGCCGGCGGCGGGTGGCGGTTCGGGGCTCGACAAGGGCACCTCGCTGACTCTGCTGCGGCGGCAGTCTAGTATGTGGCGGCGCGCAACCGCGCGCCGTCAGCTCAAATTCTGGAGATCCAGCATGCATTGCGCCCGAAATCGACGTGGACTCCCCGCCTTCGCGGCGCTGTCGCTGCCGGCACTGGTGCTGGCCTGTGCCGGATGGATGGCGGGACTCGGCGCGGCGCAGGCCGACACCCCGGCGCCTGCGGTCGGCAAGCCCGCCCCCGCCTTCAAGCTGCAGGACCAGGCCGGCAAGTGGCACTCGCTGTCCGACTACAAGGGCAAGTGGGTGGCGATGTACTTCTACCCGAAGGACGACACGCCCGGCTGCACCACGCAGGCCTGCGGCTTCCGCGACAACATCTTCGCCTTCAACAAGGAAGGTGCGGTGATCCTGGGCGTCAGCGTCGACGAGGTCGCATCGCACAAGGAATTCGCCGAGAAGCACAGCCTGCCGTTCACGCTGCTGGCCGATGCCGACAAGAGCGTCGCGCGCCAGTACGGCGTGCTCAAGACCTACATGGGCGTGATGGAAATGGCGCGCCGCGACACGTTCATCATCGACCCGCAGGGACGCATCGCCAAGCACTACGAATCGGTCGACCCGGAAGGCCACTCGCAGGTCGTGCTCGCCGACATCAAGGCGCTGAAGGCGGCTGCGGCGGCTGGCAAGGGCGGGCGCTGAGCAGCAGCGCCGCACTCGGCACCGGCAAGCGACGCGCACGAACGCGGCGACGCCGGTCACGTCCCGTCCGGATCGACCCGGGCGGGACGCCGTAAACCCGTCCCTGGGGGCTCCGGGCGCGGCGTCCATGCCGCGCACGGCCCGCCCGGATCGATCCAGGACGGAACATGTCCGGCGTCGTGAGCGCGCGGCACCGACCGACGGAACGTGAGCAGCGTCGCTTGCACAGCGTCGATTCGAGCGCGCGCTGTGCCGCCGCCGTCAGGCCTTGAGCGCCTTGATGGCGTCGTCGAGCCCGTGCAGCGTCAGCGGATACATGCGCTCCGCCAGCAACTGCCGCGCGATGCCGATCGACTGCACGTAGTCCCAGCGGTCCCGCGGCTCGGGGTTCAGCCACGCGAAGCGCTGGAAGCGCTGGGTGATGCGCTGCAGCCACACGGCACCGGCCTCGTCGTTCCAGTGCTCGATGCTGCCGCCCGGCTGCATGATCTCGTACGGGCTCATGCTGGCGTCGCCGATGAACACCACGCGATAGTCGGCCGGATACTTGCGCAGGATGTCGAACAACGGCGTGCGTTCGCCGTGCCGGCGCCGGCTGTCCTTCCACACCGACTCGTAGATGAAGTTGTGGAAGTAGAAGTACTCGAGGTGCTTGAACTCGCTGCGCGCCGCGGAAAACAGCTCCTCGCACACCCGCACGTGGCTTTCCATCGACCCGCCGACGTCGAAGAACAGCAGCAGCTTCAGGGCGTTGTGCCGCTCGGGCTGGAATTTCAGGTCGAGCAGCCCGGCGTTGCGGGCCGTCGCCGAGATCGTGCCGTCGATGTCGAACTGGTCGGCCGCGCCCTCGCGCGCGAAGCGGCGCAGCTTGCGCAGCGCGACCTTGATGTTGCGCGTGCCGAGTTCGACGTTGTCGTCGAGGTTGCGGTAGTCGCGCCGTTCCCAGACCTTGACCGCCTTGCCCTTGCCGCCCGGCCCGCCGATGCGGATGCCTTCCGGGTTGTAGCCGCCGTGCCCGAACGGCGAAGTGCCGCCGGTGCCGATCCACTTGCTGCCGCCCTCGTGCCGGCCCTTCTGCTCCTCGAGCCGCTGCTTCAGCGTCTCCATGAGCTTGTCCCAGCCGCCGAGCGCCTGGATCTGCGCCATCTCTTCCGGGGTGAAATGCCGCTCGGCCAGCAGCTTCAGCCAGTCCTCGGGCAGCGCCTGCTGCAGGTGGTCGAACGACTGCTCGATGCCCTTGAAGTACTGCGCGAAGGCGCGATCGAAGCGGTCGAAGTGCTTCTCGTCCTTGACCAGCGTCGCGCGCGCCAGGAAATAGAAGTCGTTGACGCTGAAACTTGCAACGCCGCGGCGCAGCGCCTCGAGCAGCGTGAGGTATTCGGTGACCGAGGCCGGCACGCCTGCCGCGCGCACGGCGTAGAAGAATGGCGTCAGCATGGATGTGCGTCCGCCGTGCGCGCGCATGCGGCGCGCTGTGGCAGCTGGCTGCCGGAGCTGGCGCCGCTCTGGACGCTTGCGGCTTGCGCACGGACGTCCCCGGCCGGGTCTTTCCGGCCGGGCCGTGCGCGGCAGGGACGCCGCGCCCGGAGCCCCCATGGATGGGTTTACGGCGTCCCGGCCGGGAAGACCCGGCCGGGGACGTCCGTCGCGCCGCAAGCTCAGCACCGAGCCCCGCAGGCGATCGGTCGACTGGCAGGACGCCGGTCATCGTCGCACGCGCGCTTACTGCCGCGACTGCCGCCGCTGCAGGAAGATCAGCTGCTCGAACAGGTGCACGTCCTGCTCGTTCTTGAGCAGCGCGCCATGGAGCGGCGGCAGGCTCTTGCGCGGGTCGTCGGTGCGCAACGCCTCGGGCGGGATGTCCTCCGCCAGCAGCAGCTTGATCCAGTCGAGCAGCTCCGAGGTCGACGGCTTCTTCTTCAGGCCGGGCACCTCGCGCAGCTTGTAGAACGCATTGAGCGCCTCGGACAGCAGCTCGCGCTTCAGCTCCGGGTAGTGCACGCCGATGATCCGCGTCATCGTCTCGGCGTCGGGAAAGCGGATGAAGTGGAAGAAGCAGCGGCGCAGGAACGCGTCCGGCAGTTCCTTCTCGTTGTTGCTGGTGATGATCACGATCGGCCGGTGCGTCGCCTGGATCAGCTCGCGCGTCTCGTGGACGTAGAACTCCATGCGGTCGAGCTCGAGCAGCAGGTCGTTCGGGAACTCGATGTCGGCCTTGTCGATCTCGTCGATCAGCAGCACCGCCTGCCGCTCGCTGCGGAAGGCCTCCCACAGCCGGCCCGGCACGATGTAGTTGCCGATGTCGTGCACCTTCGCATCGCCGAGCTGCGAATCGCGCAGACGCGACACCGCGTCGTACTCGTACAGGCCGTGCTGCGCCTTGGTGGTCGACTTGACGTGCCAGCGGTAGAGCGGCTTGTCCAGCGACCGTGCGATTTCCTCGGCCAGCTGTGTCTTGCCGGTGCCCGGCTCGCCCTTGACCAGCAGCGGTCGCGCCAGCGTGACCGCCGCGTTGACGGCCATCATCAGGTCTTCGGTGGCGACGTAGCGCTCGGTGCCTTCGAACTTCGGTGCGGTGGTCAATGCAGGCCCTCGTGCTTCAAGCGCTGACTTCCAGCAGCTTCATCGTGTTGGTGCCGCCCGAGACGCCCGACAGTTCACCCAGGGTCAGGATGATCTCGTCGCCCGCGCTGACGAACTTGCGCCCGACCAGCTCGCGCGAGATCGCCTTGTACAGCTCGGGCGGATCCGTGTGCGTGATGTCGAACGGGATCGGATAGACGCCCCGGTACAGCGCGACGCGCCGCCGCGTGCGCTCGTTGCGCGTGAACGCGAAGATCGGGATGTCGGAGCGGATCCGCGACATCCAGAGCGGCGTGGCGCCCGATTCGGTCAGCGCGACGATCGCCTCGACCGACATGTGGTTGGCGGTGTACATCACCGCGTGCGCGATCGCCTGCGCGAACTCCGTGACGCGGCCCTCGAAGCGCTCGCCGCCGCGGCTGCGCGCGATCTGGTACTTCTCGGCGCCGATGATGACCTCGGCCATCGCCTCCACCGCGCGCACCGGGTACTTGCCCACGGCCGACTCGCCCGAGAGCATCACGGCATCGCTGCCGTCGAGCACGGCATTGGCGACGTCCGACACCTCGGCGCGCGTCGGCACCGGGCTCTGGATCATCGACTCCATCATCTGCGTGGCCGTGATCGTGACGCGGTCGTGCTGGCGCGCCACCTGCAGGATGTGCTTCTGCAGCCCGGTGAGCTCGGCGTAGCCCACCTCGATGCCGAGGTCCCCGCGCGCCACCATGACGGCGTCGCTGGCCTGCACGATCTCCGCCAGTCGCGGGATCGCCTCGCTGCGCTCGATCTTGGCGACGATGCGCGCATCGCTGCCGGCCGCGGCGAGCAGCGCGCGCGCTTCCTCGATGTCGGCGGCCTGCCGCACGAACGACACCGCGAGGTAATCGATGTCGAGCGTGGCGGCGAGCTTGACGTCCTCGCGGTCCTTGTCCGTCAGCGCCTTGGCGGACAGGCCGCCGCCGCGCCGGTTGATGCCCTTCTGGTCGCCGAGTTCGCCGCCGACCAGCACCCGGCATTCGACCTTGTCGCCGTCGATGGCGGTGACGACGAGTTCGATCTGCCCGTCGCCCAGGATCAGCTCGTCGCCCGGCGCCACGTCGCGCGCCAGGTCCGGGTAGGTCATGCCGACGCTGCGATCGGTGCCGTCGTGCGTATCGAGGCCGGGGTCGAGCGTGAAGGGATCGCCCTCGGTCAGGAGGGTCCTGCCGCCCGCGAAGCGCTCGATGCGGATCTTGGGACCCTGCAGGTCGCCGAGCAGCGCGACATGCTTGCCGACGCGCTCGGCCGCCTGTCGCGCCCGCTCGACGCGGCGCGTGTGATCGGCAGCGCCGCCGTGGGAGAAGTTGACGCGCAGCACGTCGGCGCCCGCGCGGATCACTTCTTCGAGCACGCCCGGCGCATCGGTCGCCGGACCGAGCGTGGCCACGATCTTGGTTCTGCGAGTCAGCATGCCGCTGCGTTGCTCCATGGTGAGGGTATCGGTCATCCGGCGGCGCGCTGTTCGAGCATCGCAACGGCAGGCAGCGTCTTGCCCTCGAGGAACTCGAGGAATGCGCCGCCCGCGGTCGAGATGTAGGAGATGTCTTCCTCGACGCCGTACTTCTCGATCGCGGCGATCGTGTCGCCACCGCCCGCCACCGAGAACGCCGGGCTGCGCGCCACGGCGTGCGCCAGCACGCGGGTGCCTTCGCCGAACTGGTCGAACTCGAACACGCCCACCGGACCGTTCCAGACGATGGTGCTGGCGCCCTTCAGCGCCGCGGCAAACCGCTCGGCCGTGTCGGGCCCGATGTCGAGGATCATGTCGTCCGCCGCGACCTGCGCCACCAGCTTGACGTCCGCTTCGGCCGAGGCCGAGAACTCCGTCGCCACGACCACGTCCGTCGGCAGCGGGATCTCGACGCCCGACTGCTTCGAGCGCTCGAGCAGCAGGCGCGCCGTCTCGACCATGTCGGCCTCGTACAGCGACTTGCCGACCGGCTGCCCGGCAGCGGCGAGGAAGGTGTTGGCGATGCCGCCGCCGACGATCAGCTTGTCGACCTTGCCGAGCAGGGTCTCCAGCACGGTGAGCTTGGTCGACACCTTCGACCCGCCGACGATGGCCACCAGCGGCCGCTTCGGATTGCCGAGCGCCTTCTCCAGCGCATCCAGCTCGTTGGTGAGCAGCGGACCGGCGCAGGCCACCGGCGCGAAGCGGCCCACGCCGTGCGTGCTCGCTTCGGCGCGGTGCGCGGTGGCAAACGCATCCATCACGTAGACGTCACACAGCGCGGCCATCTTCTGCGCCAGCTCGTCCTTGTTCTTCTTCTCGCCCTTGTTGAAGCGGACGTTCTCGAGCAGGACGACCTCGCCCGGCTCGCACTTGACGCCATCGAGCCATTCGCGCTCGAAGCGCACCTTGCGGCCCATCAGCTCGGACAGGCGGGCCGCCACCGGCGCGAGCGAGAATTCCTCCGCCGGGACGCCCTCTTCCGGGCGCCCGAGATGCGACATCAGCATCACGCGCGCGCCGGCCTTCTGCGCGGCCAGGATCGTCGGCAGCGAGGCGCGGATGCGCGCGTCGCTGGTGACGATGCCGTCCTTGACCGGGACGTTCAGGTCCTCGCGGATCAGCACCCGCTTGCCCTGCAGGTCCACCTCGTTCATGCGCAATACGCGGAACATGCGCTTCCCCTTTGTGTCGCCAGCCTGGGTCACGTCAACGTCGGTCGTCGTCACTTGGCGACGACACGCGCCATCTCGAGCACCTTGCTCGAGTAGCCCCACTCGTTGTCGTACCAGGACACGACCTTGACGAAGGTGTCGTCCAGCGCGAGGCCGGCTTCGGCATCGAACACGGAGGTGCAGGATTCGCCGCGGAAGTCGGTCGCGACCACCTTCTCGTCGGTGTAGCCCAGCACGCCCTTCATCGGGCCCTGCGACGCCGCCTTCATCGCGGCGCAGATCTCCTCGTACTTCGCCGGCTTCGACAGTTCGACCGTGAGGTCCACTACCGACACGTCCGAGGTGGGCACGCGGAACGCCATGCCCGTGAGCTTCTTGTTGAGCTCGGGAATGACTTTGCCGACCGCCTTGGCCGCGCCCGTCGACGACGGGATGATGTTCTCGAGGATGCCGCGGCCGCCGCGCCAGTCCTTGTTGGACGGGCCGTCGACGGTCTTCTGCGTCGCCGTGGCGGCGTGCACGGTGGTCATCAGGCCGCGCTTGATGCCCCAGGTGTCGTGCAGCACCTTGGCGACCGGCGCCAGGCAGTTGGTCGTGCAGGAAGCATTGGAGATGATCGCCTCGCCCGCATACTTGGCGTGGTTCACGCCGTAGACGAACATCGGCGTGTCGTCCTTCGACGGGGCCGACATGATGACCTTCTTCGCGCCCGCGGCCAGGTGCTTCTGCCCGCCCGCCGCATCGAGGAACAGGCCGGTCGATTCGACGACGATATCGGCGCCGATTTCGCCCCACTTCAGTTCGGCCGGGTCCTTGACCGCGGTCAGGCGGATCTTGCGGCCGTTGACGACGAGCGTGTTGCCCTCGACAGCGATGTCGCCCTTGAAGCGGCCGTGCACCGAGTCGTACTTGAGCATGTAGGCGAGGTAGGCGGGCTCGAGCAGGTCATTGATGCCCACGATCTCGATGTCGGCAAAGTCCTTCGTTGCCGCGCGAAACACCATGCGGCCGATGCGGCCAAATCCGTTGATGCCGACTTTGATAGCCATTTGCAGTCTCCCGTCAGAACTGAAGTGTCGAAAATGAAGAAATCAGGGCAGGCGGCCCGCGACCGCGGCGACATTCGCCGCGGTGAAGCCGAAATGCTCGAACAGTTTCTTGGCCGGCGCCGACGCGCCGAACGTGTCCATGCCGACGACGGCGCCGTCGAGGCCGACGTAGCGCCACCAGCCGTCGCGCGAGCCGGCCTCGATCGCCACGCGCCGGACGCCGGGGGGCAGCACGCTGGCACGGTAGTCCGCGTCCTGCGCGTCGAACAGGCTGGTGCAGGGCATCGAGACCACCCGCACGCGCTTGCCCTGCCCTGCCATCAGCCCGGCCGCGTCGATAGCCAGGCCGATCTCGGAACCGGTGGCGATCAGCACGCAGTCGGGGGTGCCGGCGCAATCCAGCAGCACGTACCCGCCGCGCCGGATCGCCGCGACCTGCGCGGGCGTGCGCGGCATCGGCGGCAGCGCCTGGCGTGTCAGGATCAGGCTGGTGGGCCCCTGCGTGTTCTCGATCGCATCACCCCAGGCGACCGCGGTCTCGACCGTGTCGCAGGGGCGCCAGAGCCGCATGTTCGGAATCAGCCGCAGGCTCGCCACGTGTTCGACCGGCTGGTGCGTCGGGCCGTCCTCGCCCAGGCCGATCGAATCGTGCGTGAACACGTAGACGACGCGCTGGCGCATCAGCGCGGACATGCGTGCCCCGTTGCGCGCGTAGTCGGAGAACACCAGGAACGTGCCGCCATAGGGGATGAAACCGCCGTGCAGCGCGATGCCGTTCATCATCGCGGCCATGCCGAACTCGCGCACGCCATAGTGCACGTAGTTGCCGCCATTGGCCGGGTCGTGCACCGGCACGGACAGCTTGTGGTTGGTGTTGTTGGAACCGGTGAGGTCGGCCGAGCCGCCGAGCATCTCGGGAATGGCGGCGCCCAGCACGTTCAGCACCTTCTGCGACGACTGGCGCGTGGCGACCGCGGCGGGCTTTTCGACCTCGGCCGCGATGAAGGCCTGCAACCGGGCCTGCCAGTCGGCAGGCAGTTCGCCCCGTTGCCGGCGCTCGAACTCGGCAGCCAGGTCCGGGTGGGCCGCGCGATAGGCCGCAAAACGCTGCTGCCATGCCTGCTCGGCCGCCGCGCCCCGGGCCTTGCCGTCCCAGCCGGCGCGGATGTCGTCGGGAACCACGAACGGCGGCGCCGTCCAGCCGAGCTTCTCGCGCGTCAGCGCCACTTCCGCTTCGCCGAGGGCCGCGCCGTGGCAGCTCTCGCTGCCCTGCTTGTTGGGCGAGCCCCAGCCGATGACGGTCTTGCAGCAGATCAGCGAGGGCCGCGCATCGGCCCTGGCGGCGCGGATCGCCGCGTCCACGGCGTCAGCGTCGTGGCCGTCGACGTTCGGCACGACGTGCCAGCCATAGGCTTCGAAGCGCTTTGGCGTGTCGTCGGTGAACCAGCCGTGCACCTCGCCGTCGATCGAGATGCCGTTGTCGTCGTAGAAGCAGATCAGCTTGCCCAGCCCGAGGGTGCCGGCCAGCGAGCAGGCCTCGTGCGAGATGCCTTCCATCAGGCAGCCGTCGCCGAGGAACACATAGGTGTGGTGATCGACGATCGCGTGGCCCGGGCGATTGAAGGTGGCGGCCAGCAGTTTCTCCGCCAGTGCCATGCCCACGGCATTGGCAATGCCCTGCCCCAGCGGTCCGGTGGTCGTCTCGATGCCGAGGTGCTGGTCGACCTCGGGGTGGCCTGCCGTGTGGGAGCCAAACTGGCGGAAACCGGCGAGGTCGGCCAGCGTGAGC
This sequence comes from uncultured Gammaproteobacteria bacterium, assembly GCA_963744735.1. Lineage (GTDB taxonomy): Bacteria > Pseudomonadota > Gammaproteobacteria > Steroidobacterales > Steroidobacteraceae > RPQJ01. Next base: position 12,929 of record CAVUVH010000012.1, on the reverse strand, counting down.
GGGTACCCGGTCAGGTGCAGCAGCGAATACAGCAGCATCGAGCCGTGGCCGTTCGAGAGCACGAAGCGGTCGCGATCCGCCCATTGCGGGTTGCCGGGGTTGTGGCGCAGGTGGTCGCACCAGAGCACCTGGGCGATGTCGGCCATGCCCATCGGTGCTCCCGGATGCCCGGAATTGGCCTTCTGTACCGCATCCATGCTCAACGCGCGGATGGCGTTGGCGAGTTCCCGGCGGGTGGGCATGGTGGACCCTCGTCTAAAGCCGGATATTTTAGCGTTCAGGGGGGCACCGGGTCACACGAAATATGCCGCAATGGCACCCGCGGGCAGCGCGTCTTGACAGGATTGACATCGGTGCCCGGCCAAAGGGGCATTACGCGCCATGGCACGGGCCCTATAATTCGGGGCTGTTCGCCCACGGAAGCCCACCACATGCCGACCGGTTACCTCTTCACGTCCGAATCCGTCTCCGAAGGCCACCCGGACAAGGTCGCCGACCAGATTTCGGACGCGGTGCTCGACGCCATGATCTCCCAGGACAAGCGCTCGCGCGTGGCGTGCGAAACCCTGGTCAAGACCGGCGTTGCCATCGTTGCGGGCGAGGTCACCACCGAGGCGTGGGTGGATCTCGAGGACCTGGTGCGCGGCGTCATCACCGACATCGGCTACACCTCCTCGCACGTGGGCTTCGACGGCCGCACCTGCGGCGTGCTGAACATCATCGGCAAGCAGTCGCCCGACATCGCCATGGGCGTCGATCGCAAGCAAGCCCGAAGAACAGGGCGCCGGCGACCAGGGCCTGATGTTCGGCTACGCCAGCAACGAAACACCCAGCCTGATGCCCGCGCCGATCTGCTACGCGCACAAGCTGGTCGAGCGCCAGGCCGAGGTGCGCAAGAACCACCTGCTGCCCTGGCTGCGCCCGGACGCCAAGTCGCAGGTCACCTGCCGCTACGAGAACGGCAAGGTCACCGGCCTCGACGCCGTGGTGCTGTCGACGCAGCACGATCCGGACGTCAAGCTGGAGGACCTGCGCGAAGCGGTGATGGAGCTGGTGATCAAGCACGTGCTGCCGAGGGAGTGGCTCGGCAAGGACACCAAGTTCCACATCAACCCGACCGGCAATTTCGTCATCGGCGGACCGGTCGGCGACTGCGGCCTGACCGGCCGCAAGATCATCGTCGACAGCTACGGCGGCATGGCGCGGCATGGCGGCGGCGCGTTCTCGGGCAAGGACCCGTCCAAGGTCGACCGTTCGGCGGCCTATGCGGCGCGTTATGTCGCCAAGAACCTCGTCGCGGCAGGCCTGGCCGACCGCTGCGAGATCCAGGTGTCCTACGCCATCGGCGTGGCCGAGCCGACCTCGATCACGGTCGAAACTTTCGGCACTGGCAAGGTCGGCCAGGACAAGCTGGAGCAACTGGTCCGCGCGCACTTCGACCTGCGTCCGTACGGCATCATCAAGATGCTCGACCTGGTCCACCCGATGTACCGGCCGACGGCGTCCTACGGCCATTTCGGCCGCGAACCCGTGCACATGACCTACCAGTGGAAGGAAATGATCGGCGGCAAGCGCGTCGAGAAGAGCGAGACCTTCACCGCCTTCAGCTGGGAAAAGACCGACAAGGCGGAAGCGCTCAGGAAAGACGCCAGACTCTGACGAGTCCGGCTGAGGGGATAGGGACTAGGGGCTAGGGGCTAGTCGGAGGATCGTCGTAGGCCGACACTTCAGCGCCGCTCCGGCAGGTACTGAGGCCATCTTTCAGGCTTCAGCGGCACCTCCGACTAACCCCTAGCCCCTACCCCTACCCTTTTAGCTACTGGGGCAGCTGTGTATCATTGCGGCCCCGCCTGAGGAGCGCTGCAACGGACCGTCTGTCCGCCAGGCTCAGGCCATGGGTTTACCCAACCGCGCTCGCTGAACCACGTGAAGTGTCGTTCAGGCGAGCCCACCTGCGAATCCATTTTCGCCGCCTGCCCGATTCGTCACGGTCCAACGAGAGGATCGTCGAATGAATGCTGCCGTGATTTCCGCCAAGCCGGGCCAGGACTACGTCGTTGCCGACCTTGCGCTGGCCGACTGGGGCCGCAAGGAAATGCTGATCGCCGAGAGCGAGATGCCGGGCCTGATGGCCATCCGCCAGGAATACGCGCAGGCGCAGCCGCTGAAGGGCGCGCGCATCGCCGGCTCGCTGCACATGACCATCCAGACCGCGATGCTGATCGACACGCTGAAGGCGCTCGGCGCCGACGTGCGCTGGGCATCCTGCAACATCTACTCCACGCAGGACCACGCCGCGGCCTACGTCGCCGCGACGGGCACGCCGGTGTTCGCCTACAAGGGCGAAACGCTGGACGACTACTGGGAATACACGCACCGCATCTTCGAATGGCCCAATGGCCAGCAGGCCAACATGATCCTGGACGACGGCGGCGACGCGACGCTGCTGCTGCTGCTGGGCTCGAAGGCGGAGACCGACCCGTCGCTGATCGCGAAGCCGACCAACGAGGAAGAAGTCGCGCTCTACAACTCGATCCGCAAGCGTCTCGAGTCGAGCCCGGGCTGGTACTCGAAGCGGCTGGCGCAGATCCAGGGCGTGACCGAAGAGACCACGACGGGCGTGAAGCGCCTGTACAGCTTCGCGAAGAAGGGCGAGCTGCCGTTCCCGGCGATCAACGTCAACGACTCGGTCACCAAGTCGAAGTTCGACAACCTGTACGGCTGCCGCGAGTCGCTGGTCGACGCCATCAAGCGCGCCACCGATGTCATGATCGCCGGCAAGGTCGCCGTGGTGGCCGGCTTCGGCGACGTCGGCAAGGGCTCCGCCGAGTCGCTGCGCGCGCTCTCGGCGCAGGTCTGGATCACCGAGATCGACCCGATCTGCGCGCTGCAGGCGGCGATGGAAGGCTACCGCGTCGTCACCATGGACGAGGCCTGCGACAAGGCCGACATCTTCGTCACTGCGACGGGCAACGTGAACGTGATCACGCACGAGCACATGCGGCGGATGCGCAACCAGGCCATCGTCTGCAACATCGGCCACTTCGACAGCGAGATCGAGATCTCGGCGCTCAAGCAGTACCCGTGGGAGAACATCAAGCCGCAGGTCGACCACGTGGTCTTCCCGGACGGCAAGCGCCTGATCATCCTGGCGGAAGGCCGGCTGGTGAACCTCGGCTGCGCCACGGGCCATCCGTCGTTCGTGATGTCGAGCTCGTTCTCGAACCAGGTGCTGGCGCAGATCGAACTCTTCAAGCACGGCGCGAAGTACGGCAAGCAGGTCTACGTGCTGCCGAAGCACCTCGACGAGAAGGTGGCGCAGCTGCACCTGGAGCGCATCGGCGTGAAGCTGACCCGGCTGACGCAGGAGCAGGCCGACTACATCGGCGTGCCGACGCACGGCCCGTTCAAGCCCGAGCACTACAAGTACTAGGTAGTAGGCCTCAGGCGTCGCCCGCTCGCCCGCGCTTGCGGGCGAGCGTCAGGCCGTCCCCGATCGGCACGAGGCTCAGGTCGATCCGCTCGTCGCGGTGCAGCACCTCATTGAAATGCCGCAACGCGACCGTGTCGGCGTCGGTCGCGGCCGGGTCGGCCACGCGGCCGCTCCACAGCGTGTTGTCGACCAGCATCAGCCCGCCGGGCCGCAGCAGCCGCAGTGCACGCTCGTAGTAGCCGAGGTAGCCGCCCTTGTCGGCATCGATGAAGGCGAAGTCGAAGCTGCCTTCACCCTCGCCTGCAAGCAGCGCGTCCAGCGTGACCGCCGCCGGTGCGAGCCGCAGGTCGATCCTGTGCGCCACGCCTGCCTCGCTGCCAGTGGCGGCGGGCGATGGCGGTCCACTCCTCGCTGATGTCGCAGGCGACGATCCTGCCGTCGTCCGGCAGCGCGAGCGCCGTGACCAGCGACGAGTACCCCGTGAACACGCCGACCTCGAGGCAGCGGCGCGCCCCGGTCAGCCGCACCAGCAGCGCCATGAACTGCCCCTGCTCCGGCGAGATCTGCATGCGGCTCTGGGTCAACGCGGCCGTCTCCTCGCGCAGCGCGCGCAGGCACCGGCGCTTCCCGCAACGAGACGGAATTCATGTAATCGTAAAGCGAATCCGTGAGCACGATCGAACGATTGGACATGGGCACTCCTGCGCGGCGACGGTATTTGCGATGATGCGCGCACCCTATGACGAATCGCAGCGCCCGTCTCGTCCAGTTCACCGACCCGCACCTGCTGGCCGATCCGACCGGCTCGATCCGTGGCGCCCGGCCGCTGCCCCGGCTGCAGGCCTGCATTGCGCACGCGCAGCGGCACTTCTTCCCGGTGGATGCCGTTGCCCTGACCGGCGACATCGTGCACGACCAGCCCGCCGCCTACGGCGCCATCGACCTGCTGTTCGCGGACCTCGGCGTGCCGGTGCTGCTGATCCCGGGCAATCACGACCTGCCCGATGAGATGCAGCGCCAGCTCGGCCATGCGCCATTCCAGGTCGGGGGCGAGTGGCTCGCGACCAACGGCTGGCAGGTGCTGCTGCTGGAGTCGTGGTTTGCGGAATCCGCCGACGGCGAAGGCCAGCTCGGCGCAGCACAGCTGCAGGCACTGGAACGAGTCGCTCGCCGCCGCCCCGGCGCCGCACGCGCTGGTCCTGCTGCATCACCCGCCGGTGTCGATGGATTCGCCTTCGATGGACGAGCTGGGCCTGCTGGACGGCCCGGAGCTTTCCGCGCTGGTCGCCCGGCACCCGCGCATCCGTGGCGTCGCCTGGGGCCATGCGCACCAGGCGCTGGACCTGTATCGCGATGGCGACGTGCGCTTCATGTGCACGCCCTCGACCGCGATGCAGTTCCGGCCACGCAATGCGTACTTCGAGGTGGACGAGCGGCCGCCCGGTTACCGCGTGCTCGACCTGCGCGCGGACGGGTCGATCGCGTCAGAAGTCGTCTGGCTCGAAGGCTACCGCGACCCCGGGAACCCCTGACGTTCCCTAGCGCAGCAGGCCACTGACGATCGAGTAGGCCGTGGCCGCCGCCAGCAGGCACAGCACCACCGAGGCCGTGACGTAACCGGCGGCCGCGCCGGGGGTGCCGCGCTGGACCAGCTGCAGCGCTTCCAGCGAGAAAGCCGAGAACGTGGTGAAGCCGCCGAGGATGCCGACGATCAGCACCATCCGCAGGTCGTGGCGCAGGTGCAGCGGGCCCGACGGAGCAAACAGGGCGCCGAGCGCACCGACCACGGCGCAACCCAGCACGTTGACCGTGAGCGTGCCCCACGGGAAACCGTAGCCGGCGAATCGTCCTGCCAACGTCGAGACAAACAGCCGGCCGGCACCGCCCAGGCCACTGCCGAGTGCGACCAGGAGGTACCAGTGCCAGGTGGGTGCGGTCAATGCGGTCTCCCGTTGCCCAGGCCGCGGCTTGCTGCCGCCACGCCCGGCGAGCGTGTCTTGCGCGGCAGTTTACGGGCCGTACGGAGACTGCGCGAGCGCGCTGCTAAGATACGCGGCCATCGACGGCCCGGACCGACTCCGGGCAGCCAGCCAGCGCGGGAGACCATCGACGTGAGCCTGTTCCAGGAAGCCTGCAAGTACATCCCCGGCGGCGTGAATTCGCCCGTGCGCGCGTTCCGCGGCGTCGGTGGCGAGCCCGTCTTTTTCGCCCGTGCCAAGGGCGCCCGCGCCTGGTCCGCGGATGGACGCGAGTTCATCGACTACGTCGGCTCGTGGGGGCCGATGATCCTCGGCCATGCGCACCCGGACGTGATCCGCGCGGTGCAGGAAACCGCGGTCAACGGCCTGTCGTTCGGCGCGCCGACCGAGATCGAGACCGTCGTGGCGCGGAAGATCATCGAACTCGTGCCGTCGATCGAGCTCGTCCGCATGTGCAGCTCGGGCACGGAAGCCACGATGAGCGCGATCCGCCTTGCGCGCGGGTTCACCGGCCGGCAGAAGATCGTGAAGTTCGAAGGCTGCTACCACGGCCATTCGGACTCGCTGCTGGTCAAGGCGGGCTCGGGGATGCTGACGCTCGGCGTGCCGACCTCGCCCGGCGTGCCGCCCGAGCTTGCCGCGCACACGCTGACGCTGTCGTACAACGACAGTGCGCAGGTGCGGCAGCTGTTCGGCGAAATCGGCGGCCAGATCGCCTGCGTCATCGTCGAGCCGGTCGCGGGCAACATGAACTGCATTCCGCCGGTGCCCGGCTTCCTCGAAACCCTGCGCGAGGAATGCACCAGGCACGGCGCGGTGCTGATCTTCGACGAGGTGATGACGGGCTTCCGCGTCGCGAAGGGAGGCGCGCAGGAGCTCTATGGCATCAGGCCCGACCTGACCACGCTCGGCAAGATCGTCGGCGGCGGCATGCCGGTCGGCGTCTTCGGCGGTCGCCGCGACATCATGTCGCACATCGCGCCACTCGGCCCGGTCTACCAGGCCGGCACGCTGTCGGGCAATCCGGTGGCGATGGCGGCCGGGCTCGCCACGCTGAACGGCATCGACGCGCCGGGGTTTCACGCCAGCCTGGCGCGCCTGACCGATCGCCTGGTCAACGGCGTGAAGCAGGCCGCGCGGCAGGCCGGCGTGCCGCTCGCGACCAACCACGTCTGCGGCATGTTCGGGCTGTTCTTCACGGCGGCGCCGCAGGTCAACAGCTACGCCGAGGCGACCGCCTGCGACGTCGAACGCTTCAAGAAGTTCTTCCACGGCATGCTGGACGAGGGCATCTACCTGGCGCCATCGGCGTTCGAGGCGGGATTCGTCTCGGCGGCCCACAGCGACGCGGACATCGACGCCACCGTTGCGGCGGCTGCCCGGGTGTTTGCAAGGCTCTAAGGAACCTCTGATTTACCCCCGCATGGGCGCGACGCTCAGCCCGCGGCGTCCGGCTCCAGCAGCCGCGCCACCGCCTCCGTCGCCGTATCGACACCGTTGCGCAGCGCCAGTTGCGCCGTGCCGGCGCGCAGCGCTGCACATGCGACCGGATCGTCCAGCAGCGCCGTCACTGCGGCGCCCAACGCCTTCGCATTGAGGGGCGCCGCGACTGCCGCACCGCGCTGCGCGCAGGCGTCGATGCGGGCGGCCTGGTCGCCGGCGATCGGCGCGGCCACGAGCGGCACGCCCTGCGCCACGGACTGCAGCAACAGGCTGCCGCCGTTGACGGCCGCGACCGTGGCTTCGCGCAACAGGCCGAGCAGCTGGCCGTTGGGCAGGTGCGGCAGTATCGTCAGCGACGCAGGCCAGGTCTGCGCGGCCAGCGCAGCGTGCATGCGCGGACCGACCACGACGACCACCGGCTCGGTGCGCGCGGTCGCGAGCAACGCGGCCGCGTCGACGAACACCCGGGCCGGGTCAGAGCCGGGCTCGAACGTACCGCCGCCACCCGGGCACAGCAGCAGGTAGCGGCCCGGCACGAGGCCGAGACGCTGCTGCAACGCCTGCACTTCTTCGGCGACGATGGGTTCATGCAGGGTGTCGAGGATCACGAGTTCGGGCCGGCCGACCAGTCGTAGCTTGAGTCGCTCGTAAGCCGTCGCCTCGCCGCCGAAAAACCGCGGCTGCGCGATCCAGTGCTGGTCCATGACGCGCATGCGCCGGAGACGAAAGCCCTTCCAGCGCGTCTTCGGGCGTGAGCTGACGTAGACCACGCGGCCGCCGCTGGCGCGCGCGGCGCGGTACTGCGCCAGCCGGCCGGAACTGTCGAAGACGACGACGTCGGCACGCTCCTGCTGCAGGTAGCGCTCGACCGCGGCGCTGGACCGCGTCGGCGAATCGTCGAGCAGCAGGCCCGGGTACGGACAGGACGTGGCGTATGACGCCTGGCGGTTGAGCACGAAGCGAATCCCGGCCCCGGGCCAGCGTCGCTCGAATCCGCGGGCAATGGCGAGGGACCGGTGGTATTCACCGGCACCGCCAGGACCTGACACGGGCACGAATATGAATCGCGGCGGACGCATCGCGCGAGTCTAACCCGCGGTTCAGCCGGTCGTGGATCCTGGCTCGGGCGGCTCAGTCGAAATCTCGAACAGGGGGCGCAGGTAGCGCAGCCGCTCGATGGGATCGTCGAGTTCGAGGCACTGCTGCTTGTGTGCCGCTGGCAGGGGCAGGATCTCGGCCAGCCGCCCCGCCACCCAGCCGGCATCGTCCAGCCGGCGGGCGAGCGACTCGTACGGATCGCCGACCTGGCCCAGCACGTAATCCAGCGCCGGACCGAGCTCGGCGAATTCCTCGGGCAGGGCGGCATGCACCTCGTCGGGCAGCCACTCCACTTCGGCAAAATTCAGCCCGTCGCGCGCGCGGCTGCGGGCGACGATGCGAAAGCGGCGCTCGCCGCGCGCCTCGATCCCCAGCAGTCCGTCCGGCTGTCCGGAGAAATCGACGATGCGCGCGTAGGTGCCGACGTCGCTGGTCGCGGTGGGGCCTGCCCCGGCCTCCTCGCCTTCCCTGATGAGCACGACGCCGAAGCCCGTGTTCTCGCGCAGGCAGCGGCGCACGAGGTCGATGTAGCGCGCCTCGAAGATGCGCAGCGGCAGCGGCCCCTCCGGGAACAGCACGGTGTTCAGCGGAAAAAGCGGGATCTCGCGGGGCGCCTGGACCGGATCGGACATGAGCCGATTATGCCGCGTCTCTGGCGTTACGGCCTGACCGCGCGCAGGGCCTCGAGCAGCCGCTCGTGCAGCCCGCCAAACGAGCCGTTGCTCATCAGCACCAGGTGGTCCCCGGGCCGGGCGTCCGCCGCCAGCGCGGCCACCAGCGCCGGCAGGCCGGCATGCACGGTTGCGAGCGCGCCGAGCGGCTGCATCGCATCGGCGACGTCCCACTTCACCTCGGGCGACTGGTAGACGTAGACCCGGTCGGCGCCGCGCAGCGAGTCCGCCAGCGCCGCCTTGTGCGTGCCGAGCTTCATCGTGTTCGAGCGCGGCTCCAGTACCGCAATGACGCGGCCGCCCGTCGCCTTGCGCCGCACTCCGTCGAGCGTGGTGGCGATGGCCGTGGGATGGTGCGCGAAGTCGTCGTAGACGGTGATGCCGCGCACGACGCCGCGCACTTCCAGCCGGCGCCTGACGCCGCCAAAGCGCCGCAGTGCCTCGAGCCCGTCCTGCTCGTCGACTCCGGCATGACATGCCGCCGCCAGCGCCGCCAGCGCGTTCGCCGCGTTGTGGCGGCCCAGCATGTTCCACTCGACGCGTGCCCAGGCTGCGCGCGCCGCGCCAGACCTCGAACGCGGCATAGCCCGCCGCGCCCGACACCGGCGCGATATGCCAGTCCGCGCCCGGCGTCGCCGCCGTGCTGAAGCGCTCGACCGGCGTCCAGCAGCCGAGTTGCAGCACCTCTTCCAGGTGCGGCTCCCCGGCGTTGACGATGAGCCGGCCATTGCCGGGCACGGTGCGCAGCAGCAGGTGGAACTGCTTCTGGATCGAGGCGACGTCGGGGTAGATGTCGGCGTGATCGTGCTCGAGGTTGTTGAGGATCGCAGTGCGCGGCCGGTAGTGCACGAACTTCGCACGCTTGTCGAAGAATGCCGTGTCGTATTCGTCCGCCTCGATCACGAAGTGACGGCCACCGCCCAGGCGCGCACTGACGTCGAAATCGAGCGGGACGCCGCCGATCAGGAAGCCGGGCTGCAGGCCCGCATGCTCGAGGATCCACGCCAGCAGGCTGCTGGTGGTGGTCTTGCCGTGCGTGCCCGCGACGCCGAGCACCCAGCGGTCGCCGGTCTGCAGCACGTTGCGCGCCAGCCATTCGGGGCCGGACTCGTAGCGGCTGCCGGCGTCGAGCATGGCTTCGACCAGCGGATTGCCGCGGCTCATCACGTTGCCGACGACGAACACATCAGGGTTCAGCTTGAGCTGGTCCGGCGCATAGCCTTCGATCACGTCGATGCCGAGCGCCTGCAGCTGCGTGCTCATCGGCGGATAGACATTGCGATCCGACCCGGTCACGCGGTGGCCGGCCGCGCGCGCGATGGCCGCGATGCCGCCCATGAAGGTGCCGCAGATGCCGAGGATGTGCAGGTGCATTCAGCCGCCTCCGCCGCCGGCCAGGCCGAGCAGCAGGTTGATCAGGAGAAAGTACGTCATCGACAGCGTAACGCCGGTGAACAGCGTCGTGTCGGTGGCGAGCTTGATGATGCGCCCAGTCACCAGTGCGAACACCACGACCAGGGCGAGCGCCGCAAGCCCCGCCGCGGTCGATTCCGGCGGCAGGCCGAGCGCGGAAACCAGCCATTGCACCGGCAGGAACAGGCACAATCCCAGCACGGCACCGGTGCCGAGCACCGCGCTGGCCGTCTGCAGGAACCGCTCGCGCTTGCCGAACAGTCGCAGCAGGCCGTACACGCCGGCCAGCAGCAGCACGGGGTCGACCACGACGAAGACCAGCCAGGCGCCGACGGGCTCGTCGAGGGTGGCGAGCTGCAGCAGCGACACGGCGACGTACCCGGCGCCGGCCAGCAACAGCAGCACGGGCGAGGCCGGCAGGTCCTGCGGGCCGCGGCGCCAGAGTACGATGTCGAGAAATGCCTTCAGGAAATGCAGCACGAGTCGTCGCGGCGGCCTGAGGAGCGGCGATTCTACACGCAGGCGGACGGTCCGATGAGCGAAGCGAAGCTGATCCAGCAACCCGGTGATCTCGAGACGGCACTGTTCCGCCTGCACGGCGCGGACCGGCTTGCGCTCGACACGGAATTCATGCGCGAGCGCACCTATCACCCGCAGCTCTGCCTGGTGCAGATCGCCACGGCCACGGATTGCGTGCTGATCGATCCGCTGGCCGGGCTCGACCTGGCGCCGCTGCACGCGCTGCTGCAGGAGCGCTCGCGGCTGAAAATCCTGCATGCGGCGCGGCAGGACCTGGAGGTGCTGCTGCTGGCGGGCGGCGCCGTGCCGGGACCGCTGTTCGACACCCAGGTCGCGGCGGCACTGCTCGGAATGCCGCCGCAGGTCGGCTACGCGGAACTCGTCGCGCGGCAGCTCGGCCACTCCATCGACAAGGGACAGACACGCACCGACTGGTCAAGGCGCCCGCTCACGCCGGCCCAGCTGGCCTACGCGGCCGACGACGTGCGACACCTGCTGACACTGCAGGCCGAACTGCAGGCGGCGCTGGCCGCCAGGGGCCGGGAGGACTGGGTGGCCGAGGAGACCGCGGCACTGGAGAATCCGTCGCTGTACCGCACCGATCCGGCTGCCGCGTGGAAGCGGCTCAAGGGCCTGAACCGGCTGCAGCCCGCCGAGCAGTCGGCGGCACGGGCCCTGGCCGACTGGCGCGAACGCCGCGCGCTCGAGTCCGACAAGCCCCGCGGCTGGATCCTGGCCGACGAAACACTGTATGCGATCGCAACGCGCGCGCCTTCGACCATTGCCGAACTGGAATCGATCGCGTCGCTGCCGCCGGGCGTGGTGCGCAAGCGCGGCGAGGAACTGCTGGAGCTGCTGCGGCACGCGGGCAACGACTCCGCCATGCCCCTGTCGGCACCCCGGCGGCCACTGCCGGAAGAAATGGCCCGGGCCACCCGCCTGCTGCAGGTCGTGCGCGACGTGGCGACCGCGCACGAGATCGGTGCCGAAGTGCTGGCCACGCGCCGCGATGTCGAGGCCATCGCCTTCGGCTCGTGCGACCTGGACGAAAGCGCATTGGCGCGCGGCTGGCGCCGGGACCTGCTGCTCGAGCGACTGCGCGCCGCCATGTAGCCCCTCTCCCGCTTGCGGGAGAGGGCGGCCGAAGGCGGGGTGAGGGACTGCGACACGCGCGTCACCGGTGCTTCGTCGCCCGATTTGTCGAGCGCCGCAGCTCGAGCGCAGTCGCGAGGCGGCACCGCTCCTGCTGCCCCGCTGCAGCCACCCTCGCCTCGCGGCCGCTCGAGCAAGGTTCGCCGTGGATCGCGCAGTGCCTCTGCGCGATCCACGCAGCGCGCGAGACCATGAGGGCGACGAAGCACCGGCGACGCGTGAGGTGCGGGACCCTCACCCGCGCTGCGCGCGACCTCTCCCGCGAGCGGGAGAGGTTCAGCCGCCCGTCGCCTGCAGAAACTCCCCGTACACCTTGTCCATCGGCTGGTCGGCATTGACGATCTTGAGCAGGCCGCGGGCCTGGTAATGCTCGATCAGCGGCGCCGTCTGCGCGTTGTAGACCTTGAGCCGGTTGCCGATCACGTCTTCCTTGTCGTCGTCGCGCTGCTTCAGCGCCGGCGCATCGGCCCCGTGCGCGGGATTGTCGCAACGATCGCCCTGCTGCGACGGCGAGGAGTACACGTTGAATACCTTGCCGCAGGCCGGGCAGGTGCGGCGGCCAGTCAGCCGCTTGAACAGCGCCTTCTCGTCGACCTGCATCAGCACGACCGCGTCGATCGGCTGCCCGAGGTCGGCCAGCAGCTGCTCCAGCGCGCCCGCCTGGGCGACGTTGCGCGGGTAGCCGTCGAGGATGAATCCCTGCGCGGCATCGGGCCGGCCGAGCCGCTCGCGGATCAGCCCGAGGACGATGTCGTCGGTCACGAGTTCGCCGGCGTCCATCGCGGCCTTGGCGCGCCTGCCCAGGTCCGTGCCCCGCGCGACGGCATCGCGCAACAGGTCGCCCGAGGAGACCTGGGGAATGCCCTTGCTGTCCCGCAGGCGCTGCGCCTGCGTGCCCTTGCCGGAGCCGGGGGCGCCTAGGAGTACGAGTCTCATGGTGGGAGGCCGTCTGGGGTCGTTTTGCGGAGGGGCGCACGTTACCGAAAATGCCGTGCCCCGGCCACAAGCAGGTTCCGCAGCCTGGTCGCCGCCGGACCCGGCAGCCAGCCTGCGAAAAGTTAGAACCGGACGCCGCGCGGGGGTATCCTTGGCGGCTGTGATTTGAACGTAAGTCCACGATTGTGGACATATTTTTGGGAGCCTCGATGAAGCCTTCGACCCGCCCGCGCAATGCCTTCTATGCCCAGTCCGGCGGTGTCACCGCCGTCATCAATGCCTCGG
>CAVUVH010000011.1:0-12685 GCA_963744735.1 uncultured Gammaproteobacteria bacterium | reverse complement strand
CCCGACGGTGCCCTACCGTACAGATGAGCGCGGCTTACCGGGGATACCCTGACCACACCGGAATCGTGCATCTCGGCACGACTTCCGGGAGTTCGTTCGGTCAGGTTACGGAGGCATGCGATGAAGACCAGCACCCTTACCCGACTGGCATTGACAGTCGCGATGAGCGCAGCGCTTGCGTCGATCAGCTTCAACAGCCACGCCCAGCATGGGCAGGACGTGTCGGCCCCGCACAAGGCTGCGGCACAGCAGAACAAGCAGGACAAACAGGAAGAAAAGGAAGAAAAGAAGGAGGCGAAGGAACAGCAGCAACAGCAGCATCGTCTCTCGCAGGAGCAGCAACAGCAGCGCATCCGCGAGCAGAAGCAGCTGCTGGCCGAGTACAACCAGCGCATCGCGGAACAGCAGGCGCTCGCACTGCGGAATGCGCGCGAAGTGGAGCAGCAGAAGCGGCTGGCCCAGTACCGCTACCAGCAGGCCTATTACGAGCAACTGCGCCAGCAGCAGGCACGCCTCGAGAACGACCGGCACGACTACGACAACGACCCGTACTACTACACGCCGCCGACGTACCAGTACCGGCGCGGTGACACCACGTACCAGACCAACCAGTACGGTGCCGACCTGCTCAGGCAGGCCTCGAACACCGGGTACCAGAAAGGCTACGAGGCCGGGCGCGCGGACCAGCAGGACCACTGGCGCTTCGACTACCAGGGATCCTTCGCCTATCAGGACGCGAACTACGGCTTCGACGGCCGCTATGTGCGGCAGGACGACTACAACTACTACTTCCGCGAGGGATTCCAGCGCGGTTACGAGGACGGCTACTACGGGCGTCGCACCTACGGCACCAGTGCCAACGGTTCGAATTCACTGCTCGGCACCGTGCTGAACATGATCCTCAACCTCGAGCCGCTGCAGTAGATCCTGTCCGGATGCCCGGCCGATGCCCGGGACAGCCGCGACTGGCTTGCCACTGCAGGCAGGAATGAGGGTTCATGGCCTGGAACAGGAAGAGAATGATCATCGCGGGCCTGGTGGGAGGGCTGATCACCGCGGCTGCGGTCGTGGTGTTCATGAATTTCGTCACCGCGGAAAAGCAGATCCAGACCTCGCTGGAACACCACTACGGAGTCGGCGACCTTCAGTTCCGCCGGGAGCTCGGCACGTTGCTGGGCCCGCCCATCATCGATGGCAACATCGTCCAGGGACTGCAGAACGGCGACGAGATCTTCCCGGCCATGCTGGAGGCCATTCGCGACGCCCGGCAGACCATCACCTTCGAGACCTACATCTACTGGTCCGGCGACATCGGCTGGCTATTCGCGCGGGCGCTGGAGGAACGGGCCCGGGCCGGCGTCAAGGTGCATGTGCTGCTCGACTGGCTGGGCAGCCAGAAGATCGAGCAGGCCATGCTCGACGAGATGAAGGCGAGCGGCGTCGAGATCGAGCACTACCACCCGCTGCGCTGGTACAACCTTGGACGCATGAACAACCGCACCCACCGCAAGCTGCTGGTCGTGGACGGCAAGGTCGGCTTCACCGGCGGCGTGGGGATCGCCGACCCCTGGGCCGGCGACGCACAGGATCCAGATCACTGGCGCGACTCGCACTACCGGCTGGAAGGCCCCGCCGTTGCCCAGATGCAGGCGGCATTCATGGACAACTGGATCAAGACCTCCGGCAAGGTCCTGCAGGGCACCGAGTACTTCCCGCCGCTGGCGCCGGTCGGTGATGCGCTCGCACAGGTCTTCACCAGCTCGCCCAGCGGCGGCGGCGACAGCATGCAACTCATGTACCTGCTGTCCATCACCGCCGCCGAGCACACGATCGACCTGGCAGCCGCCTACTTCGTCCCGGACGAGCTGACCCGACGAGCCATTCGTTCGGCGCTGGCGCGCGGCGTCAAGGTACGCATCATCGTGCCCGGCAAGAAGGTGGATGCCCTGGTCGTGCGCCAGGCCTCGCGTTCCGACTGGGGCGAACTGCTGCAGGCCGGGGCTGCAATCTACGAGTACCAGCCGGCCATGTTCCATTGCAAGGCGATGATCGTCGACTCGCAGCTGGTGTCGGTCGGTTCGACGAACTTCGACAATCGCTCGTTCCGGCTCAACGAGGAAGCCAATCTCAACGTCTACGACAAGGCATTCGCCGAAAAACTCGAAGACGTCTTCGAGCAGGACCTGGCACGGTCACGGCGCATCACCTACCAGTCGTGGAATAGCCGGCCGTGGTACGTGAAGGCGATGGAAAAGCTCTCGTCGTCCATCGCTTCCCAGCTGTAAGCCTGCGTGGAAGAGACCCACCCGGCCCGATCCGCAGCCGAAAGGAAGATCAAATGACTGGCACCGTCCGGACTGAAAATGCAACGCCTCACGTCCTGCCGCCCCTGCCCTATGCAGAAGGCGCGCTGGATCCGGTCATCAGCGCCAATACGCTCCGATACCACCACGACAAGCACCACAAGGGGTATGTCGACAACCTGAACAAGTTGATCGCCGGAACGCCGCTTGCGGGGCTTTCGCTGGAGAAGCTGATCGCCGCAACTGCCGGGCAAGCCGACAAAGTGGCGATATTCAATAATGCGGCGCAAGCGTGGAATCACAGCTTCTACTGGCGCAGCCTGCATCCAAAGGGTGGCGGTGCGCCGCCCGCCGCATTGAAGCAGAGGATCGAGGCAGCATTCGGCGATCTGGCTGCATGCAGGAAAGAACTGGCGACGGCGGCGACCACGCAGTTCGGCAGCGGCTGGGCCTGGCTCGTGCTGGACGCCGGCAAGCTCAAGGTGGTCAGGACCGGCAATGCGGAGACGCCGCTGACCGCAGGCATGACGCCCTTGCTGACCATCGACGTGTGGGAACACGCCTACTACCTGGATTACCAGAACCGCCGCGCGGACTACGTTGACGCTGTGCTCGACAAGTTGATCAACTGGGGCTTTGCCGCCGAAAATCTCGGCTAGCCCATCTCAGCACGGGCCGATCACCGCAACGCCATCATCGCGCGAACCTGAACCGGCGGTGCGAAGCCCGACGGGGAAGACGCCTGTTCACGGCCGGTTCCACGGGCCGAACAGCGGCTGCGCGACGCGCACCGGCACGACGTCGAGACGGATATTGGCGAGCGTATAGGCATCCGCGCTCGCGACGGGGTCGTACCAGCCGAGCGTATCGGCGCGCCGGCTGAAGCGGAATTCAAAGCCAAGATCGCGCGGCGCGGCGGCATCCGGGCTTGCGTCGAAGGCAAGGCCCCGCGACTCCGTCGCCCGGCCGTCGACGATGCGGATCATGCGTCCGAGCACCGCGCCCGCGGCGAGCACGTCGAGCGTGAACGGCGCGTCCGCGTGATACGGCTTGAAGTCCGCGGCATGCGGGACGATGACCTGGCCGTCGAGCTTGGCGCGGGCGGGCGTCAGCGTGCGGGTGCGAAGGTCGTAGCGATCGCCGTGACCCATGTACGTCAGTCTTGCGTTCGACACGTTGAATGCGCCGAGCTTCGCGTCCGTCGCGGCGTCGACCAGGTCGACCAGCAGTGCGCCACCCGAGCCGAGCACCTCGATCACGTCGCCGTGCAGGATGGCCGCCGAGTCTTCCTCGACCCCGACGCCCAGCGTCATTCCGTGCGCCTGCATCAGCGGCAACATGCGGCCGAGCCGGCCGCGGGCCAGGAAATGCTGGTCGACGAACAGGTCGGACTGCGCGAAGCCGAGCCCGGCATCGAAGTCCTGGCCCGGTCGCATCGGCCCCTTCATCAGCGTGATCACGCTGGCGGGATCACGGAACATCGTGCGGCTCATGATGGCTGCACCCGCCGAGGTTCCGGCCACCACGCCGCCTCGCTGCTGCAGCTCCCGGATCGCGGCCAGCAGCGGCGACTCGACCCCACCCGGACGCAGCGTGTCCACGATGCGGCCCTGGTCGCCACCGGTGAAGAACACCCCGTTGGCTGCGCGCACCTGGTCGATGAGTGCCGGGTCGCGCACGGCGCGTGCCAGATCGACGTCTTTCAGTTCCGGGGCGACGCGCAGGTGCTCCGCCAGTGCCCCGTGCGCGGTCAGCGCGGCGATCGTGCCACGGGCCGCCGCCTCCGGATCGCCCGACGCCGTGGCGAGGACCACGAAGCGCGCACCCGGACCGCCGGCCAGCCCGACCAGCCTGGACCACACTGCGGAATTGTCGTCGCGCAGGCCACCGCCGATGGCGATCGCCGGACCGGTCGCGGACTTGATCGCCGCGGCGGACGATGACGTCCGGCGTGGATTCGCGCGCCGCGGCGAATGGCATGCAGGCCTGCGCGACCAGCAGTGCCCCCAGCAGCGCCCACAGGCCTGTGCGCGAGCGAACCGGCGCGCAGGGACGGGTTGGCCTGGCGGGGCTGTCTGCCGCCGTGGATCCATATGCTGGACCGGAATCATCGTGCTGCATCGTTCGACTGCTTACCGCCTGCTTCCTGATGACTGTTTATCGCCGTTCCTGCACCGTCTGGCAATCCCGACGCGGCGGCTCGAGGATCTAACGGGCAGGCGCTTCCTGGTAGATGTGCGCCCGGCCGCGGATGGCCAGGGCCAGCGCCAGCGAAACACCCGTAAACACCGCCATGCACGCGAAGATGGCGGCCGGCCCGCCCAGCCGGTCCAGCGGTGCGAGCAGGAGCCCGACCACGCTGATCCCAAGGTTCGAGGCCGCGTTGAACAACGTCACCTGCGTGGCCGCCACCGCCGGGTTCGACAGGCCGAGCGCCATCGCGTTGTACGGGACGTTGAGCAGCACGCGCAGCGTCAGGACGGCGATCACCATCAGCGTGACGGGCAGCCCGCCGGCCCACAGGGGCTGCGCGAGAAGCATGGCGACGCACGCCAGCAGGAAGACCACCAGCGAAGTGCGATACATGCGCAGCGGCCCGACCCGATCGGCAATGTGCCCGAACAGCAGGAAACACGCGATGCCGACCGCGAGATTGACGGCGCCGGTCAATGCGCCGTACTGGGCGGCGCTGAATCCCGCCTGCTGCGTCGCGAGCGAAGGCAGCACGCTCAGGCTCATGCCGTAGGCGCTGCCGAACGTGAACGACGCGAACCACAGCCGCAGGCACTCGCCGCGTGCCATCGCGCGATAGGTCAGCTTGAACAGCGGCCGCCACGCCCCGACGTGCACCGCCGTCGCCGCGGGCGACGCCTCGCCGTGCGTCCACGGCAGCAGGCGCTCCCCTGCCCGCTCGCGGCACAAGGCCGCCAGCACCAGCACCGCGACGACGTACACCATGCACGCCAGCGCCGCGCCGCGCATGCCGTAATGGATGAGCAGCCAGCCCGTAACCGTCGAGGTCACTGCGATGCCGATCGCCTGCCCGCCGAACATTACGCCCGCGGTACGCCCGCGCTCGTCCTCGGGGACGATGTCGGCCGCCAGCCCGTCGACCGAGACATCCTGGAAGTTGACGATCAGGTTGAGGGCGAAGCCCAGAGCCGAAATCAGCGCAAGGTCCCCCACCCCGGGGTTGGCCACCGCCAGCACGCCGAATCCCGCCAGCAGGCTCAGCTGCGAGCCGAGGATCCATGGGCGTCGCCGCCCCATCGGCAACCAGGCGAATCGGTCGACGAAGAAGCCGTTCAGGAACTTGATGCCCCACGGCAGCATCGCCGCGCCGACGACCGCGCCGACCTGCCCGACGGAAGCGCCATCGGCTGCAAGCCACGCGGGGATGGCGAACGTGAACAGGCCGACGGCGACACCCTGCGCGCCGTAGAACGAGTAGAAAAACACGAGCCGCAGCAGGCGGCTGTCGGACAGCGTGGGGAGTCCATAGCGGCGGATCATGCCGCCGCAGCATAAGCTATGTGTCGGATGCCGGCGCGGGAATCTGCAGCACGACCTTCCCGATCGTCTTGCCGCCCTGCAGCAGGCGCATCGCGTCGAGCGCCTGCTCGAACGGGAACCGCGCGCCGACGTGCGGCGGGCGCGGCAGCAGCCGCTCGAGCGCCGAGTAGCCTTCCGGCAGGCGATCCGCGCGCTCCCACAGCCAGATCAGGTTGAACGCCATCAGGCTGCGGTTCGTCGAGATCATGGCGAGCGGATCGAGACGCGGCCGACGCAGGTAGCGCCAGCCGAGCGCGAGGTAGTTCGGGCGCGACGCCTGCGACATGAAATCGGCCGCCCCGTACAGCACGTAGCGGCCCTCGGGCCGCAGTCGGTCGAAGGCCGGGCGGAACGTCGGCCCGAGCACGGCGTCGAGCACGCAATCGAGACCGTCGGCGCCCAGCCCGGCGGTCGCGGCGTCGATCTGCGCGCCGAAGGATTTCGCATGCCGAACGATGATCGCGGAGGGCGCGATGCCACGCTGCGCGATCAGGAAATCGCGCTTGTCCTCCTGCCCGACCACCGCAATCGGCGTTGCGCCCAGGGCATCCAGGATGTCGAGCGCAAGCAGCCCGACACCGCCGGCCGCGGACTGCACCAGCACCACGTCGTTGCGCTGCACGTCGCCCAGCGAGACCAGGCCATGCCACGCCGTCAGCCCCTGCACGGCCCACGCCGCGGCCTGCTCCATCGTCCAGCCCTGCGGCACCCGATGCAGGTACTGGGTGCCGACATTCAGCGCCGTTGCGTACGCACCGAAGCGCGTGAGCGCAATCACCCGGTCGCCGGGTCGGAGGCTGGAGGTCCGTGCCTGCACTCCGCCGTCGCCGAGCGACTCGATGACGCCGGCGCACTCGAGCCCCGGCACGAAGGAACCGGACGGCGTCGCCGAGTACAGCCCCTGGCAGGCAAAGATGTCCGCGAAGTTGAGGCCGATGGCCTCGACCCGGATCCGGGCCTCGCCGGGCCCCGGGGGCGGCAGGATTTCCTCGTGCAGCCTCAGGCGATCGAGCGAGCCTGCACCCGGGGTACGCCAGACAAGCCGTCGGTGGTCGTTCATGACGCAATGTTAGTGGAGACCGGCCGGGGCGTTGCATGGCCGCGTGCAGCGAACGACGCGGCGATCACTGCGGCGATCGAGGTTCTGCAGGGAAGTTACCGTATATCCAATCCCGGGTGACGCAACTAGACTTGAGCTGTCGGGGCCACTTGGATATCCAAACCCCAGATGCTGCGCTCACTCCTGTCTTCCCTGGCCTGCGCGGTCGCGGCGGCGATGCTGCTGCTGGCGTTTCCCGGCTTCGCCCAGGACCAACCCCGCAAGATCGCCATCGAGATCGACGGCAAGGCCGAGTTCGATGTCATTTATCGCCGCGCGCTCAGCAACGCGACAGGAGCGGTCCTCGGCGGGTTGATCGGCGCCGGCATCCAGGCTGGCATCGAATCGAACGAGGATGCCGAGAAGCGCGCGGCCATCTATCCCTACGTCGCCGAGCAGGCGTGGCGGGATGTGTTCATCAGGACCATGACGGACGCTCTGGCCGAAAAAGGCCTGGAGCCTGTCTGGATCGAAGCCGGCACCAGCCCCAAGCCAGGCACCGCCGACATGTATCTCGTGCTCTACCCGAAGCAATTCGGGTTTCGCGTGGTGGATACGACGAGCCTGATGATGGCGGCGTTCGTCGAGTTTGAAGCGGCCTACTCCAGCCAGCCTGTTTCGGGCAGGAACAAGCCCGCGAAAGAACCTTTCTACCTCACCGACAAGTCACAAGTGTCGTACGACCAGTTGCTGGCGGACACGGCGGGTATCAACCCGCGCATCGAGTCTGTCCTCAGGATGGCCGCGCGCCGGCTGACGAACAAGGTCGTCTACAACATCAAGTGACCGGTCCACACGGAGTCCGGACCATGAATACTCAGCAGAAACTCATCGCGCTGGCAGCCGTCGTCGCCCTCCTGCAGGGCTGCGCATTCACCCCCTCCAAACTGGAGGTACAGGCCACCCCCGCAACGCACGTCGCCGGGCCGCTCACTGACGTCCAGCCCGTCAAGTTCCGCGCGACGCAACTCGAGGACGCGCGCCAGGACCAGGCCCGCATCGGCTGGAAGAAGAACGGCTTCGGGCAGAACACCGCCGACATCACCACCTCGCAACCGGTCGACCAGATCGTCGAGTCGACGATCGACAAGGCGCTGGTCGACTCGCGGCATTCGGTGGGTGAGGACGGCATCATCCAGATCGTCGGCACGGTCGATCGCTTCTGGTTCGACATGGACGTGAACTTCTGGACGGTCACGTTCATCGGCGAAGTGGCATGCACGCTGGACTTCATCGACGCCGTGACGAAGCAGTCCATCTACAAGTCCAGGTACGCCGGAAGCTACAACGTGGACAAGGCCGCCGGGCTCGAAAAGACGTGGTCAGCGGTCATGGGCAAGGCGCTCGACAAGCTGATCGAGGACGTCGTCCTCGATGAGGACCTGGCGGATGCCGTGAAGGCGCATGTCGCGAAGTGAAGCATCGCGGCGCTGCTGGAATTTTTTGGAGGGCTGTCATGCACCACATGGACCGACCGGCGGCTGCGCCACTGACCTTGGCGGCACTGGGCCTGCTGCTCGGTGGCTGCGACCCGCAGTTCACAGCCGACCTGGCCACGGACCCGCCGGCCAACCCCGACATCACGGCAGTGCAGGTCAACCTCCGCGGACTCGAGTTCCGCCAGGCCGACGGAGATCGTCCGACACTCGAGTTCCGCTCGGGTGAGCGTCGTCGACCTGCTCAAACTCTGGAGCGATCCGGAACCTCTGCGCCTTTTCACGGACGAGGAGTTGCCGGCGGGCCAGTACACGGGTGTCCGGCTGCTGTTCGACGACGACGTGGATCAGAACGTCGTCGCCACACTGGAGAGTGACTTTCCGCTGGTCCTCGAGGACGGCGACTTCGCCGCCATCGACTTCAAGGTCGAGGAAGACGACGACAACGAGGAAGCATTCACACTGATGCTGGACCTGCGCCAGTCGCTCCGCTTCGACGGAACGGACGAGGAATACACCCTCGCGCCCCGGCTGCGTGCCATCCGCACGGAGGACGCGGCCCGTATCGAGGGCGACGTCACGTTCAGCTGCCCCACGGGCACGTCGCTGAGCACGGGTGGCGCCGTCTACGCGTTCCAGGGACAGGATGTGCAGCCGGACGATCTCGATGGCTTGACGCCGGAACCACTGGCAACGACGCGTGTCGACGATTCGCTGTCGGTGCGGCCGCGATACGAATTGCGGTTCCTGCCCGCAGGCGACTACACGCTGGCCCTGACCTGCCGGGGCGACGAGGATCTGCTCGGCGTCGATGACAGCCTGGACTTCGGCGTCACCCTCGACGCCCAGGTCGAAGCCGGCGAGGTGCTCGAGCGCAGCCTGGAGTAGGCGACAGCCCTGGCTGGCAATGAAGCCGGGCTTGCCGCGTACGGACTGCGCACCGAGTCACTAGTACCCGGTGCAGAACACCGCGTCGCCACCCGCGTCGAGCAGGCCCAGGTCGTTGACGCTGGACTCCTGGTCGCCGCACCAGAGCGCCCCGATGTTCCCTTGTGATGTCGTCGCGGGTGCCTCGAGCATGAGCTTCGAGCCGTACATCATCGAGATTCCAGCACCACCCCGATTGTCGCGAATCGTCGCACCGCCGATCTGCACGGTCGCGTGTGCATATCCCACGACACCGGAGTACCGGTTCTCGCTGATGACGTTGCCGTGCAGGACGAGCAGCGAGCCAAGGTAGGCATTGACCCCATGGCCTCCGTTCTCCGCGATCGTGTTGTCATCGAGCGTGGCAATGCCCCCGGCGGTCACGATCACGCCATCTTCACGGTTGTACCGAATGGTGTTGTTGTTGAGCATGCCGGCCTGGGACTGGCTGACCGCGACTCCTGCTCCTGGCTTTCCATCGTCGGTGCCGTTTCCTTCAATCATGCTGCTGCTGACGCTACCGAACGAGCCGTTCTGCAACTGGACTCCATTCGAGCCGTTGCCGCTGATCTCGCTCGCGCTGACAACGGCCGTCGAGTTCCGCTCCGCGAGAATTCCCGCACCGGCATTACCGATGATCTGCGAATTCTGGGATATCCCAACGGACGCCCCTCTGGAAAGATACACGCCAGCGCCACCCGCATTCCGGATGGTCGTACTCATGAGTCGCGCGTCACCGACGAATCCACGATAGCCGTCGCTGCGCGTACCCTGAATCACGCAATTGCTGATGGTCAACGAGAGTCCCTGGTTGTTGCGTACGCCGTACGCGCCTCCCGTCAAGGTGAGGTTCTCGATCGTCACCCCCCGCGCCTCGATGACGACAAGGTCCGTGGCCTGCGTCGGCGCAACAAGCTCCGCGACAGGGTCACCACGCAACGTGACATTGTCGCGGGCGATGGTCACGAACTCCCGGCATGTACCCCGCATGTTGATCACCAGCGGCTTGCGGAAGTCCCCTTGCCTCAAGGCATTGGCGAGCTTCTGTCCCCGGTTGCAGTCAACGGTGAAGGTATTGGCTTGCGCTGAAGCACTTGGCAACATCCAGATCGCCGTCAGTGCCACGGCTGTAACGGTGGTTATGCTTCGCATGAGTCCCTCCTGAACCTCCTGGAGGGCTGGGCGCACCACGAACGGCGCGTCGTCCGCCCCGTACAGTCAGATTAGGCGCGTGCGCCGCGAACGCAATTCGGAATAGTTGGAAGGGCCTGTCACGAGAAAGCGGACAGCCCGGAATCGGAGAGCCGGTGCCGGGCGCTGTGGCGGTGGCTGGCTCAGCTTCCGACGGTCCGCGTGTCAGTCGATTTCCGGGCAAGACCGCGCCCGATGGTCCGCGGGTGATGCCCAAAAACTCCTTGAAATCAAAAGCCTGTAAATGGTGGCCGGGGAGTTAGCTGAACCATCGACACGCGGATTCTTGAGCCTATTAACCCCATGAATTCATTAGCGAAACCAGAAGACACGCCACGAGTTTCCCGCGGCCGACCGAACCGGTCTCACTGACCGAGCCCATACCGAACCGAACCCGCAGCGGTCATTCGCCTCCTGGCTGCGGCAAGAGTCCACGCGCTTCCAACAGCCAGGGCGTGGCGACGTCCGTCTCATGCGCGTCTTCGCCGAAGCTGCCGGGCGCACAGAGATCGACCGTCTGACCGGAAAGGCGATTGATTTTGCCCGGCCCTGACGTCTCACGGGGTAATGCATGCGGCTACCCGATCGCGGCAAAGGCTGGGTGCCATAGATGAGCATGAAGATGAGCGCATCGGAGCAAGCCGCATCGAGCGAGTTATCTGGCCACGCCGGGAACCCGACGCAGCCTCAACAGGTCGAGACCGTGATCATCGGGACCGGATTCTCCGGGCTGTTGGCGGCCATCCGGTTGCAGAAAAAGCGATGCAACGACTTTGTCTTGCTGGAAAGAAGTTCCGAGTTGGGCGGCACCTGGCAGGTCAACTCATATCCCGGCGCAGAGGTGGACGTTCCGACCAGCCTCTATTGCATCTCGTTCATACCCTATCCGTTCAGGAAATCCTTTGCCCCGCAAAGCGAATTGCTCGCATACACGAACCATGTCATCGACAGGTTCGGTTTGCGCAAGCATGCCCGTACGAACCAGACGGTAACCAGGCTCGATTTTGACGAGCGCGAATTGCTGTGGCACGTGGAGACTCGAGTCAGGCGAGAGGTATACCGCCCGTTTCGTGATCGACGCCAGCGGGGTGCTGGCGAACCCGCACACTCCCAGGATCAAAGGCGCGGAAACCTTCAAAGGACCGCTGTTCCACTCAGGGCACTGGGATCACTCCGTGGCCTATGAGGGAAGACGTGTGGGAGTGATCGGCTCGGGATGTTCAGCCGCCCAGATCGTGCCATCCATCGCCGGCAAGGTGTCCCGGTTGACCCTGTTCATGGGCAAGGCGCAGTGGATTCTCCCGCGCTCGGACCGGCATTACGGTGCCGTGGAGCGTTTCGTTCGAACGCTGCCGGGCGTAAGGCACATCATCCGTTGGCTCGTGTTTGCTTTCTACGACATCCGGTTCATCGCCTTTCGCCGCTATCCGGGGATATCGGGGATCAGTCGGCTCATGAAGGATCACTACCGGAGAAGATTGAAGAAGCACCTGGACACGTACATCAACGACGAGAAGTTGCGGCAGCACATGCTGCCCGATTACGAGCTGGGCTGCCGGCGGCTCATACCGACCAACACCTATCTCCCCGCGCTGTCCCTCGACAATGTCGATGTGGACATCAGCGGGATTGAATGCATCACGCCCCAGGGCATCCGGACGAAGGATGGCAAGGATATCCCGCTCGACGTCATCATCTACGCCACGGGCTACTACGCCTATTCGGACATGAAGAAGGCGCTGACGTTCCAGGTGCATGGGCTGGGCGGCCGCAACCTCAACAGCGAATGGGAGCAGGAGACAGTCTCCTACAAGGGCATCACCGTCTCCGGTTACCCCAACTATTTCAAGGTGAACGGCCCGAACACCGGCACCGGACACAGCTCGCAGATTTCCTATATGGAGGCGGCAACTGACTACATCGTTCAGGCCATTTGCGCCGTGAAGCGGGACAAGCGCATCAAGGCCATCGACGCCAGACGCGACCTGCAGGATGCATACGTCGCCGACATGCGACGAAAGATGCAAAAGACGGTCTGGCAGAATGCCACCTGCACCGCCTTTTACAGGAGAAACATGACCGAAGAGGTCACCAGTCTCTCCCCGGAGCCGGTGACCGGGTTCATCCTTTCCCGCAAGTGGTTTCGCTTGAGTGATTATCGTCTGCTGGAGTAAAGA
>CAVUVH010000010.1:0-6243 GCA_963744735.1 uncultured Gammaproteobacteria bacterium | reverse complement strand
TGGCGTGGACGCCGGGCAGCAATGGCGTCATCGAAGCCGACGTCGTCTTTGTCGATGCCGTCACCGAAGCCGAACTGGAAAGGTACCGCGGCAAGATCGCCGGCAAGATCGTGCTGCTGAGCGAACCAAAAGACATTGGCGAACCGAGCTCGGAGATTTTCGAACGCTACAGCAGCGATGATCTGGGCAAGATGAAGAGCCTTGATCTGCAGCAGCCTGCCAGCCATGCCCACGACACACCAGATTCGATTGCCCAGAACCGCAAGCGGCTCGCGTTCCGGGAAGCGGTCGGCGCCTTCCTGAAGCAGGAAAACGCCAAAGCCGCTCTCTACCGCAGCAGCCGCGATGGCGGCCTGATCCGCGTGTTTGGTCACGATCATCGTGCCGGCAAGAGCTTTCCGGTGCCGGCGCTGATCCTGTCATCCGAACATTACCAGTTGCTGCAGCGCTTGATCGAACAGGGTGAAACCCCGCGTCATCGCGCTGGACATCGACGCTCGCTTCCACGATGAAGACAGCAAGTCCTACAACACCATCGCCGAGATTCCCGGCACCGACAAGAACGCGGAAATCGTCATGATCGGCGCCCACCTCGATTCCTGGCATGCCAGCGCCGGCGGCGTTGACAACGCGGCCGGCGTCGCGGCGACGATGGAGGCGATGCGCATTCTTCAGAAGCTGGATATCAAGCCCAAGCGGACCATCCGCATCGGGCTCTGGTCTGGTGAAGAACAAGGTTTATACGGTTCGCGTGCCTACGTGGAACAACACCTGGCGGCGCGGCCGAAGCCGACCGATCCGGCCGAGCGCGACCTGACGCCGTGGTACTGGAACTCGCCGGGCTGGCCGATCACCAAGAAGCCGGATTACGATCGCTTCTCCGTCTACTTCAACATGGACAACGGCAGCGGCAAGTTCCGCGGCATCCACACTGAAGGCAATGTCGCTGTGAATTCGCTGTTCAGCGAATGGTTCAGCCCACTGTCGGACTTGAGCGAAGGCACCATCAATGCCAACGCCACCGGCGGCACCGATCACGAGTCGTTCGACGACGTGGGCCTGCCCGGCTTCCAGTTCGTGCAGGACCCGCTCGACTATATGCCGCGACTGCACCACACCCACGTCGACTCGTTCGATCACGTGCTACCGGATGACATGCGGCAAGCGGCTGTCGTATTGGCGACGTTCGCCTACGAAGCGGCAATGGCGGAGAGCCGCGTGCCGCGCAAACCCATGCCGACGGCACCGAGCGAACTGGAACAGCAGCAGGAGAAAGAAAAGGCCAGGAAGCGCCAGCGCGCCAGGGAGCGAGAGGCCTTAAGCGAGCTGCCGCAGTGATTGTCGCGCCCGCCGGACCCGTGTTTGCCTGACGCAGGGCAAAACGACGCCCGATGTCCGCGGGTGACGCCGGAATACCTATCGATCGATTTCCTGAACGGCCCGAGTCGCATCGGGTCATCGACACGCGGATTTTCATGACGCTAACAAGCCGTTGCGGCGCGAGTAAGCCAACACCGCGACGAGATTTCTCCTTCATCGACCGAACCGCCCTCGCCGACCGAGCCCATACCGAACCACGGCGCGGGGGCCATACGGGTCAACGAGTTACGCGCATCGCGACCGAACCTGTTCCGAACCGCGGGCCTACACTAAGCCACTTTCCGCAGGTCGGGGTTCTACCCCGATTCCGCAGACACTTTCACTAAGGCTCATGCTGGGCCAACGTACATTGACAAGTTAACCCGCAGGTATGGGACGACGCCGCTCGCTCAGATGCCGTTCGCCCGACACTTCAACGACGACGCCTACTGCGGATCCAGTTTGAGTCGTCGTCGGCACCGAACAACCTCCTTTTCGGAGCGGCGAAGGTTAACCTGTCAGTACTCCACCAGATGTCCGTTCAGTCCCGCGTCGCCGCGACGAGCATTCCAGCCGCCGGTTCCTCCCCCGGCCCGATGGCGCCTGCCGCGTGGTGGCTGGCCCAGAGCGGGAACAGACCCGCCACGAAGATGAACAGCGCGGACACAACGAACACCGCCATCAGCCCGTCCTGTGCATCAAGCACGCCTAGCAGCCAGCCGCCCGTCGTGCGGCCCAGCGAATGCGTGGCGACGATGAGCGCGAACGAGGTTGCCGCGACTTCGACCACGCTCACGCGCATCGCCATCACCAGGAAGGCGAGGTAGAACAATGTCGTGGGCAATCCACTACCGATCACCCATGCGCTGAAGATTGCCTCGCTGTGCCACCAGCCGGACATCATGGCGAAGCCGCCGATCACGATAAGCGCAACGGCGCCGGAGAGCAGCGCCACCTTGCGCGGGCCGAACCGGTCGATTACCCAACCGCCCAGCAGCAGCGATCCGACCCCGACCAGAATATTGTTGATCGCATTCAAGTTACCGAGGTCGCTTTCGCCCCATCCCAGTTGGCGCACGGCAAACAGGCTCTGCCCCTGTTCAATCAGCGTCTGGTGCGCGCCGTAGGTAACCAGCAGGCCGACCACGAGCAACGTGTCTCGCCGGAAGAATCCCCTTAAGGCGGTGGTGACAATCGGCCACCATGCGTCGGGCTTGGCTGCGCGCGCGTGGGCGGATTCCTGGCCGCCGGTCCACGGCAGCAGCTTCTCGCCGCGCCGCTCTCGAATGGCGATGGCGGCAAAGGCAGGAATGGCGAAGCACGCCAGCATCGCCAGCATGGCGGCAGAGATCGAGTGGTACTGCATGAAGTAGCCTGTCACGGCCATGCCCCCGGCAATGCCAAACAGCTTGCCCGCGAACATGAAGCCGTTGAGTCGCCCCATCTCGTGGTCGGGCGTCAGGTCGATCACCATCGCATCGAGCGCCACATCCTGAATCGCGGTGAGCGAAGAAATCAGAAAACTCAGGCCGATCACCAGATTTGTTGCAGTGGGCGCGGGCGACACGATTGCGAATATCAGGAATGCGGCCGCGATGAGAAATTGTGCTCCGACCAGCCACGGCCGCCTTCTGCCCATAGCGAGGTAGGTATAGCGGTCCATCACTGCCCCAACGGCGAACTTCGCCGCCCATGGCAGCGAGGCGGCAGCGGCGGCGGCTCCCACCACTGCGGCACTCTGTCCGTTGGCGGCGAGCCAGGTGGGTATGGCGTAGAACACCACGCCCTGCGGGAAACCCTGCGCCAGGTAAAGCAGCGTGCCCAGAAACAGCCGCAGGTTGCGGTTGTCGGCGAAGGCAGGCAGGCGATGCTGCCCCTGTGCGATGGTTGCGATGATCGGCCCCTGTTGCCGCGCTGTATTTGTTCTTGCGGCGAGAATCATCAGGGTATGGAGGGCGCGGAGAGAAGGCAAGCGCAATGCCCGCTTCTTGACCTTGCCCGTCGCCGTGCGCCCGACACTGGCCCGGCACTCCCGGTCCGCCCCAAGTCTGCTAGTGTCCCGGTACTTTCCCCGGGGAATCACCGATGCGCCACGCCGCCATGTTCGTCGCTGCCTGCCTGGCGTTCGCGCCGGGCGCCATCATTGCTGCCAAATCCCCCACGCCGGTCCCGGCCGCAGTGCTCGCCCGCAGCGTCGACATCCCGTACGAGGCGTTCACGCTCGACAACGGCCTGCGCGTGGTCGTGCACACCGACCGCAAGGCACCGGTGGTCGCGGTGCAGGCCTGGTACAACGTCGGCAGCAAGGACGAGCCGAAGGGGCGCACCGGTTTCGCGCACCTGTTCGAGCACATCGGCCTGTTCAATCCCACCGAGAACCTGCCCGGCGGCCTGATGGTGCCGCTGCGCGACATCGGCGCCACCGACTGGAACGGCACGACCTGGTTCGACCGCACGAACTTCTTCCAGACCGTGCCGACGTCCGCGCTCGAAACCGCGCTGTACATGGAAAGCGACCGCATGGGCCATCTGCTCGGCGCGCTGAACCAGGAGCGGCTGGACAACCAGCGTGGCGTCGTCCAGAACGAGAAGCGCCAGGGCGACAACCAGCCGTACGGCATGGTCGAGTACGCGCAGCTCGAGGCGCTGTTCCCGCAAGGGCACCCGTACCGCCACTCCACGATTGGCTCGATGGCCGATCTCGACGCCGCCAGCCTCGAGGACCTGCGGCAGTGGCATCGCGACAACTACGGCCCGAACAATGCCGTGCTGGTGCTGGCCGGCGACATCGACGCGGCTGCCGCGAAGACCCTCGTGCAGAAGTACTTCGGCCACATCCCGCGCGGCGCGCAGAATGAACCGGCGACCGCAGACGTGCCGACGCTCGCGGCGCGCAAGGACGTGACGCTGCACGATCGCGTGTCGAACACGCGCCTGTACCGCACGTGGGTCGTGCCCGGGCTGCTTGATGCCTCGGCGGCCGACCTCGATGTCGCGGCGACCGTGCTCGGCGGCCTCAACAGTTCCCGCCTCGAAAACGCACTGGTGCGCGGCGCCGAGAGCGCGGTGGCGGTGACGTCCAGCTACCAGCCGTTCCATCGCGTCGGCATGTTCGAAGTGACCGTCGACGTGAAGCCGGGACAGGACGTCGCCACCGTGTCGGCGCAGCTCGACAAGCTGATCGCCGAGTATGTAGCGCAGGGCCCGACCGCCGACGAAGTGGCACGCGTCGCCGCGACGCGCATGGCCGAACGCATCCGCGCGCTGGAGCCGACCGGCGGCTTCACCGGCAAGGCGGTCGTGCTCGCCGAGGGCGAGCTGTATGCCGACGATCCGGGCTTCTACCGCAAGGAACTGGCCGCGTACGGCGCCGCGACACCGGCGTCGGTGAAGAAGGCGATGGCGCAATGGCTGCGCCGCCCGGTGCTGGCGATCACCGTCGCCCCCGGCGAGCGCGAGGCCTATGCCGAAGCCGCGGCGTCACGCCCCGCGCCGACCGCGCCGGAGCCGCTGGCGATCACCCCGCGCGCGCCGATGCCCGGCGTTGGCACGATGAAGGCGCTGGACTTCCCGGCCGTCGAACGGGCGACGCTGCGCAACGGCGTCGAGGTCATCTACGCGCAATCGAAGACGGTGCCGCTGACGCAAGTGGCGGTCGAGTTCGACGCCGGCGTCGCCGCCGATCCGGCTGCGGCGCTCGGCACGCAGCAGCTGATGCTATCGCTGCTCGACCAGGGCACGACGACGCGCGACGCGGTGCAGATCGCCGAAGCCGGCGAACGCCTCGGTGCCACGCTCACTACCAACGCCAGCCTCGACCGAACCGCGGTGCTGCTGGGCGTGGTCACGCCGAACCTCGCGGCCGGCCTGGACCTGCTCGCCGACGTCGTTCGCAACCCGGCGTTCAAGCCGGAAGACATGGAGCGTGTGCGCGCGCAGCAGCTCGCGGCAATCGCGCAGGAGCAGACGTCGCCCGGCGGCATGGGCGGACGGGCGCTGCCGGGCATCCTGTACGGCTCGCAGCATCCCTACGGGCGGCCGTTCTCCGGGCTCGGTGATCCGGCGGCGGTGGCGAAGCTCACGCGCGAGGACCTGGCGGCGTTCCACCAGCGCTGGATCCGCCCGGACAACGCGACGATCTTCATCGTCTCCGACCGTCCGCTGGCCGAACTGACGCCGCTGCTCGACGGACGTTTCGGCGAGTGGCAGGCGCCGACGGTACCGAAAGGCAGCAAGGCGTTCGTCGCCGACCTGCCGGCGCCGACGCCGCGCATCGTGCTGATCGACCGGCCGCAGTCGCCGCAGTCGCTGATCCTGGGCGCGGTGGTGCTGCCGGTGACCGGCAAGGACAACCTGGTGGCGTTCAATGCCGCCAACGAAGTCATCGGCAACGGCTTCCTGTCGCGCATCAACCAGGACATCCGCGAGACCCGTGGCTGGTCGTACGGATTGAACGGCCGCGTGACGCTGGCCGAGCAGCGCTCGCCGTACGTGATCAGCGCGCCGGTGCAGGCCGACCGCACCGGCGAGTCGATCCAGGTGCTGATCGACCAGTACCGCACGTTCCTCTCCGACAAGGGCGTCACCGCCGCCGAGCGCGAGCGCACCGTCAACGGCAGCGTGCGCTCGCTGCCGGGCGGCTTCGAGACCTCCGCGGCGGTGCTCAACGCGCTGCGCACGAATGCGCTGTACGGCCGCGCCGACGACTACTGGGAGACGCTGGGCCCGCGCTACCAGGCGCTGAAGGTGGCGGACATGGACGCGGCGGCGCGGCGGATCCTCGAGGACGAGGATTTCGTGTGGGTCGTTGTCGGCGATGCTGCGGTGGTGAAGCCGCAACTCGACAAACTGGGGTTGCCGGTGAAGGTCCAGGCGGCTCGGTAA
>CAVUVH010000009.1:0-138616 GCA_963744735.1 uncultured Gammaproteobacteria bacterium | reverse complement strand
AGCTGACGGGGCAATTGCGACCGGGCAGACGGTGATCGAGGCGACCAGCGGCAATACCGGCATCGGCCTGGCGATGGTCTGCGCGGTGAAGGGCTATCCGCTGGTGGTGACGATGGCGGAGAACTTCAGCGTCGAGCGGCGCAAGATGATGCGCTTCCTCGGCGCGAAGGTCGTGCTGACGCCGGCCGCGCTCGAAGGGCACCGGCATGCTGGCCAAGGCCGTGGAACTCGCGCAGGCGCATGGCTGGTTCCTGTGCCGGCAGTTCGAGAACGAAGCCAACGCCGACATGCATTCGCGCACCACCGCGCCGGAGATCCTGGCCGCCTTCGAAGGCGAGCGGCTCGACTACTGGGTCACCGGCTACGGCACCGGCGGCACGCTGAAGGGCGTGGCGCGCGTGCTCAAGGCGCAGCGGCCGGAGACGCAGGTGATCGTGTGCGAACCGGACAACTCGCCGATCCTCGGCAGCGGCATCGCGCAGGCGCGCCAGCCCGACGGCACGCCCAGCGACAGCCATCCCGCGTTCCGCCCGCACCTGATGCAGGGCTGGTCGCCCGACTTCATCCCGCAGCTCACCGAAGACGCGCTCGCGCTGACAGCTGGTCGACCGGGTGGTGCCGATCAACGGCGACGAGGCGATGCGGCTGTGCGCGCGAACTGGCGCAGCGCGAAGGCATCTTCTGCGGCATCTCCGGCGGCGCGACGCTGGCCGGCGCGCTGCAGGTCGCAGGCCGATGCGCCCGAGGGCGCCAACGTGCTGTGCATGCTGCCCGACACCGGCGAGCGTTACCTCAGCACGCCGTTGTTCGACGGCATCGGCGTCGACATGACCGACGAGGAGCTGGAGATCTCGCGCTCGACGCCCGGCGTGCCGCTTCGATGCGCCGACGTCGCCACCCGCCGCCGGCGCCACCGGTCGACGTGTCGCGCCGGCACCGGTGGACCCGAGATGGGGGCGCTCGTCGCGCAGATGCTCGCCGATCCCGCGCAACCGGTGGTGCTGTTCGCACTGAGTGGTGCGAGTTCTGCTGGTCGCTGCGACGGATGTTGGCGCGGCACCGTATTGCGTACCGAGCAATGGACCTGGACTCGACGGAATGTCTGGCGGGTAGCAGGGGTTCCGCGATTCGTGCCGAAGTCGCCAGAAGGACGGGGCCACGACCATTCCCGAGATGTTCGTCGGTGGCCATTGGGTCGGAGGATGCACCGACGTGTTCGACGCCTGGCGGGACGGCCGAATGCAGGCGCTTCTCGAAGGCAGCGGTGTGCACTTTGATCGGGACGTCCACGTGGACCCATACTCATTTCTGCCGGCCTGGATGCAATCGCGCCGGTCGGCGTAAGCCACGGAGCGCGTAAGGGGTGGCAGGCGGGTCATACTGGCGCCATGCCTGCCAACCTTTCCCAGGAGCACAGGGCTGCCGCCACCGTCATCCCGAGCTCGATCTGCTTCAACGTCGCCACGATCTGCTCGACCGAAAACCGCTTCTTCTTCACGGCA
Organism: uncultured Gammaproteobacteria bacterium; assembly: GCA_963744735.1. GTDB lineage: Bacteria > Pseudomonadota > Gammaproteobacteria > Steroidobacterales > Steroidobacteraceae > RPQJ01. The sequence continues at coordinate 137,114 of CAVUVH010000009.1, read as the reverse complement.
AACTCCTTGCCCCTCCAGGGGCCAGTTTGCCGAAAATCTAGCCGTCAGAATGGTCCGGTTCCGTCATAGCGGCTCACTCCAGCCCTGCCGCGAACTGGTGCGCGATCTTCCGGTCGTGTCTGCTGCAGGAAACGAAGACGTCTGCCAGGTCTGAAGCGCTCTCCTGCCCGCCGATCATGCCACAGCCCTGTTTCGGGCGGCATGGCGCGTAGGTTCTTGCGGGCCCGGAGTGGATGGACCGACCAATAGGCCTTTTTTGTTTCCCGGGCGCTGACGCCGCCTGCGCAGGGCGGGCGGTGTTTCGATGGCGAAGGCGTCGCATTGGCTGGACGGCTGATCGGGCAATGGACAGGCCGCGCAAGAAAATGGCCCGGGGACTTACGTCACCGGGCCACTTTGTGAGCACGCGAATGGAGATAGGAAAAGGGCCGATCTCCTGGACTACCTCGCCTGCCCGGAGCTGCGCTCAGGACTGGTCGCGGCGCGCCTTGGCTTCCTTGATGCACATGTCCTGGGCATCACCCGCCAGCGTGTCGCACTTTTCCTTGTCGACCGCGTAGGCTGCTTCGACCTTCTCGGCCGACGCCTTCTTGCCGGCTTCGGCGGTGGTGTCGCGCGCGGTCGCATTGGCGTCAGCGGTCGTATGCATACGCTCTGCGTCCGCCTTTGCGGCAACCTGCGCGCGCTGCGCTTCCTTGCGGCATACGTCCTGCGCGTTACCGGCTAATTCGTCGCACTTCTGGTTGGCGATCGCATACGCGGCGTTCGCCTCGGCGATACGCACGTCCTGCCGGTGCTCGGCGGAATTGCCGTAGCGCAGTTCGAGCTCAGACTTCGCGACGCTCTCGCGACCATCGGCTTCCGCCATGCAGACGTCCTTGCGGTTGCCGGCCATCGACTCGCACGCTGCCTTGTCGGAGGAGTGCCGGGCAGAGATTTCCTGTCCGGCCTTCTTGTACTGCGCTTCCGAAATGTCGGCGCCCATGGCGCTTGCGCTCATGGCGAAGCCGATTGCGACGGCGAGTACGGTGAGTTTTCGATTGTTCAAGTGTGTTCCTCGATGCGGTGTATTCAACTGGAATGCGGGAGGCTATTCCTGTCGGTGGCCGGCGTCCGTCTGTTGCCGCACCGAGCCGGTCACCCGCCACACGGCGTTGCCGACGTCATCCGCCACCAGCAATGCGCCGGCCGCATCGAGCGCCACGCCGACCGGCCGTCCGAGCGCATGGCCATCGTCGCTCACGAATCCGGTGAGCACGTCGAGCGGTTCGCCGGATGGCAAGCCATCCGTGAACGGCACGAAGATCACCTTGTAGCCGCTGCGGGGCCGGCGATTCCACGAGCCGTGCTGTCCGACGAACATGCCGCGCTGAAATCCGTCGGGAAGGGCGGTGCTGACTGAATGTGCGAGGCCCAGTGACGCGGTGTGGGCGCCGAGCGCGTAGTCCGGTGCGATGGCGCGAGCGACCAGGTCGGGGCGTTGCGGCCTGACCCGTTCGTCCACGTGCTGCCCGTAGTAACTGTAGGGCCAGCCATAGAAGGCGCCGTCGCGCACCGCCGTCATGTAATCCGGCACGAGGTTGTCGCCGAGTTCGTCGCGCTCGTTGACGGCCGCCCACAACTTCCCGGTGACGGGCTCCCATGCCAGGCCGTTCGCGTTGCGAAGTCCGCTGGCAAAAATCCGATGCTGCCCGCTGCTCCGGTCGATCTCCCAGATTGCCGCCCGTCCTGCTTCCTCTGCCATGCCGTGCTCCCCGACATTGCTGTTGGAGCCGACCGTCACGTACAACCTGCGGCCATCCGGGCTGGCGATGACGTTCTTCGTCCAGTGATGGTTGCGCGGCCCGGCCGGCAACTGGACGATGGCGACGCCGCGAGTTTCGATGCGCTGCTGGCCCGCCACATACCGGAAGTGCAGGACTGCGTCCGTATTGGCGACGTAGAAGTCCTCGCCGACCAGCGCCATGCCGAAGGGCGAGTTGAGGTTCTCGATGAACCGGGTCCGCAGGTCGGCCCGTCCGTCGCCATCGGTGTCCCGGAGCAGCGTGATGCGGTTTGCGCTCGCTGTTACCGCGCCTGCCTGCTTCATGAAGTACGTCATCACGCGCCCCTTCAGGCCCTTTCCCTCCTCGGGTCGTGGCGGGGCAGCGGCTTCGGCGACCAGCACGTCGCCGTTGGGCAGGACATGCAGCCAGCGCGGGTGATCGAGGCCGGTGGCAAATGCGGTCACGACCATCCCCGGCGCAGCGACCGGCGTGGCGCCCTCCGGCCAGCCAACGGCAGGCGCGACGTGAACCGTCGGCAAGAGCCCGGCTTCTGGTCGGGGCAGTACCGGGTAAGGTCCGATGCTTTCGGCGAGCGGCGGTTGAGTTGTGCCGCACGCGGCCAGCCCGAGCACGAGCGCGGCCGCCAGCGCGGCGCAGCCCATCGCGTCAACGGGCCGCAAAGAAGTCCCTGACGGCGGCCAGGCAGAATGGGGGAACCAGGCCCGCGTGATAGGCACTGGCGACCGCGCCTGCACCGCCATCGTTGGCCCCTTGCGCAACGGCCGTCGCGGCGGTGATCTGCTTCGCCAGTGCAAACTGACTTTTCAGTTCGGCATACGGGTCATCGCCTGATGCGGTGGAATCGAGATCCAGCACGGTCACCGGGCTGGGTGACGGAGCGCGCGCCGCCCAGTAGCCCTGCATCAACTGCGTGTTGAACCAGAAGACGGTCGGGTCGGCATTGCCTCCGCACAACAAGGTCGGGGCCGCCGGAATCCAGTTGCGCAGGTCATTCTGCTTCAGTGCCTGTCGCAGGCGGATCCCGGGCGTCGCGGCCGCCAGGCCAGTCGTCGTCGCAGGCCAGCCGCCGTCCGGATTGGCCTGCATGTCGAGCAGATAGGCCAGGCGGAAGCTGTTCGTGACCAGGTGGTCCGCGCCAAAGCCGGCTGCGAAGATTGGCGCCAGGTTGGCCGGAGTCGTCGCAGGCGTGATGTCGGCAAAGGCAGGATCCGGGGGCGTCGTGCTGAACATCGCGTCCTGCGGCAGCTTGCCCTGTTCATACAGCACGCTTCTCGGCGTCGTGCCCGGCAGCAGGGACTCGATCCCGCCTGCATACTGCGCCTCGAAGACATCTGCCGCGGCGGAATAGATGTTGCCGTACGCCTCCTGGTACCCGGTGATCAGCAGGGTGGCGGAGACCGTCGCGCCGGAACTGACCCGGCCGGAGAAGACGGCGTCGACAAAGGCGGCCATGGCGTAGGGCCCGGACATCGGGGCCGATGCCGTCACCGTCATCCCGGCGGCCTGCATCGCGCGATGCGTCGCCATCGCCACGTAGCCACCCTGCGAGTAGCCGGTGATGAACAGCCGGCCGCTGTCCGTCGTTGCCGGCGCGGCGCTGCTTGGCAACGCGCTGCGTGCGGCGGTCAACGCGTCGATCATGTCCTTCGACTGCTGTTCGGCGACGAGGTAGGGATGGTATTGCAGGCTCGAGCGACCGTATCCGGCATAGTCCGGGGCGACCACGATGTAGCCCTGCGATGCGAACAGCGCCGCCATGATCAGCGCCTCTCCGTTCGGATCGCCCTGCAGCCTCGTCATGTCGAACGCCCGGTCGGTCGTGGTGCCGTGGGCGTACAGGAGAATGGGGCGGGCGTCGCGACAACGCGGATCGCTGCCAAGCGGCACCATCATCGCTCCGGATGCATCGGTCGCCTCGTTCTTGCCGCCGACCGTCGCATACCAGATTCGATGTACGGCAACGTCACAGAGGGGCTGGCCGCTGATCGCCAGCAGCTGCTGGTTGGCCAAGGCATTCAGGGCGAGCAGCAACGCGGGTGCAGTTACCACGGAGACCAGTTCGGGCGGTCTCTGCAGCAACTGGCCGGGCACCGGGTCCGCATCTACGACCGCGTTGTCGGAATTGCCGCCTCCACAGGCGGACAGCAGGAGTGCCGTGAGCAGGGAGATCGAGATCGCACGATTCTGACGCATGAGTTGGCACCGCTGGCAGACAGGGGAAGAGGCAGCGCTGCGAGCCTGCGTGACCCGCTGGTATCCGTCGGTACGCTGGCGCACAGGACGCGCCGTGCTCGCAGGACATCCAATGTACGTTGTCGCACTGAACCCTGCGCTGCACGCGTCTACGCTTGGCAAGTGCCGAGTGCGACCAGTCCGCTCGCGCCACGTGCGCGGATGGCCAGGGCCGTCCTTGCGGCAGTTTCCCGCTTCCAGAGGATTACCTATGAACCGTTCGATACTGACAATCGCGCTGGTCGCAGCGCTGGGCCTGAGTGCTTGTGAGCGACAGCCCACAGTCGTCACCGTTCCTGCTGCGCCCGCCGAGCCCGGTCCCGCCGGTCCGCCGGGCGAACCCGGTGTCCAGGGCAATACCGGATATACCGGCCAGACCGGTGCGCAGGGCGAAACCGGGTACACAGGCCAGACCGGTGCGCAGGGCGATCCGGGCTATACGGGCGACACAGGCCAGACCGGTGCGACCGGCCAGACGGGCGAGACCGGCAAGACCGGTGAAGGCACCACCGTGATCGTCGAACCCTCGCCGGCGCCCAAGACGAACTGAGCGGCCCGCCAGGCCCCGTAACGACTATCGCCCGACTTTCGACCACAGGAGTTCGAACATGCATCAACTCAAGGACCTGATGAGCCGGGACGTCAAGGTCATCAGCCCGGACATGACCATCGGCGACGCGGCACAGACCATGCGCGACGGCGACTTCGGCATGCTGCCCGTCGGCGAAAACGACCGCATGATCGGCGCGATTTCGGATCGTGACATCGCGATCCGGGCCGTGGCAGAAGGCAAGGGACCCGGCACGAAAGTGCGCGAGATCATGTCGGAGGGCATCTGCTGGGCCTACGACGACGACACCGTCGACCATGCCGCAAAGCTCATGAGCGAGAAGCAGGTCCGGCGCCTGCCGGTCGTGAATCACGACAAGCGGCTCGTGGGCATCGTTGCGCTCGGCGACTTCGCGGTCGACAGCTCCGAGATCCGCCCGGCCGCCGAAGCGCTGGCGAAAATCTCGGAGCCGTCTTGACGAAGTCGGTCAAGGCCCAGCGGCGGGCCAAGCCCTCCACCTCCCGTCGCAAGGCGGGAGGTGGGGAGGGTGGTGTGTTGCCTCGAACGCTGAAGGCGCGCAGCCGTCCCTCCGACACCACGCTGCAGCGGCACGTTTCCTTCTTCGACGACAACGGTGATCGTGGAGTCGACCTCGTGGAGTGCGCGCGCGGGCTGAGGGCCCTCGGCCTGGCCGCTGGCGTGGCGGAGGCGGCCGCGCTCGCCATCGTGGCGCCCCTGAGCATGCAGACACGCGGCTCGCTGCTGGCGATGAATGTCGACGTGGACAAGATCCAGAAGGGCATACACGAAGGCGACACCGGAATACTGGACAAGCGGGGCCGATTCGTTGCCAGGCGCTTCGAAAAGGCATTCGGAGCGCGTTCAACCGTCGACCGAAATGGCGACAAGGCGTTTACCGCGGCCGAACTCACCAGGATGGTCCGCGAGAACAGCAAGACGCTTGCCGGCTACGTGGCTGCCACCGCCGAGTGGCAGCTGCTGCTCGTCCTCGGGGCCGACACCGTCGTCGTCGAGGGTGGCAAGACGGTTCCCGCCTTGAGCGTCGCCAGGATGAAGTCGTTCTACGATGGCACGCTGTTCTACCGGCTGGCGAAGGAACACGCCTAGGACTGGGGCGAAGGCTTCGCGCACGCCGGCCCCTCAGGAAATCAGCGACTTGCAGTGCGTCCGTGCGCTACCGGACAGACCCCGTGACCTCGCGCGCCCAATCTGGAGATGGCTCCGGCGCGCTTCGGCGCGCCCGCCATTGCAGCCCATAAATCATCGAGGTAACCCCATGACCAAGGCACAGGTAAAAGGCCACTTGAAGGAAGCGGAAGGCAAGATCAAGGAAGTCGCCGGGAAGCTCGTCGGCAACGAGCGCCTGGAAGAGAAGGGCAAGGCCGAGAAAGTCGCCGGCAGACACCAGGCGGCCCGCGCCGATCTCAAGGACGACATCAAGAAACTCGCTGGCGCATGACCGGCGGGGGACCCGGCATCGGGTCGTCGCGGTCTCGGCCGGCACGACATGCGAGGGAAAGTCATGAGCAGAAAGCAGATCGAAGGTCGATTGAAGGTCGTGAAAGCACGGATCAAGGCAGCGGCCGGGGAGCTGGTCGGCAACAAGGCCATGCAGAAGAAGGGCACGGCCGAGAAGAACGCCGCCGAAAGGAAGGTCCTCTATGAGGACTTGAAGCAGGACTTCAGGAAGCTCGGCTGAGGACTTCGGTTGGGCGAACGATGTGATCGCGCACGCGACACGAGGAGTGCGACATGAATTCTCACCTGAAAGCGCTGGTTGGATCGGTTATCGCGACAACGCTGGTTGCGCTGCCGACGATCGGCGTCGCGGCCGTCGACCCCTACCCGAACGGCTGCGTGAGTTGTCACGTGCTCGACAAGGGAAAGAGCTGTCGATAATCGATTGAGCGTCGCACTGAAGGACTGGACGGCCGGCAAGATCGACCCCGTGCTGCTTGCGAAGAGCAAGGCGGCCGCGCCCGCCGGGCTCACGCTGAAGGGCAAGCATCCCACGGCGGAGGATTCGCTCCAGGACATCCCGGGTGCCTGCCTCGACTGCCACGACGCCGGTTCAAAGAAGGCGCCGTCCTTCCTGCGCCTGCTGCATCTCGTGCACCTCACGGGTGGCGTCAACAACGCCTACGTGACCACCTACAAGAGCGATTGCATGCACTGCCACAAGCTCAATACACAGTCCGGCGAGTGGTCAATGCCGAGCGCCCCGGAGAAGTGACGGAAGCCTGGCATGCCAGCCAGAACGCGACACAGCGAGAAGCACCGGACACACCGCACGGGCTGGCTCCGTGCCGCCGTCCTGGGTGCGAACGACGGCATCGTGTCCACAGCCAGCCTGGTCCTCGGGGTCGCGGCGGCCGGTGCGACCTCACAGGGCACCCTGGTTGCGGGGGTGGCCGGGCTCGTCGCAGGTGCGATGTCGATGGCGGCTGGCGAGTATGTCTCGGTCAGCTCGCAAGCCGACACGGAACGCGCGGACCTGGCCAGGGAACGTGGTGAGCTGGCAGCGAATCCCGAGCAGGAGCACGCGGAGCTGGCTGCCGTCTACGGCAAGCGCGGATTGGACAAGGCGCTGTCTGCCAGCGTGGCCACCCAGTTGATGCAGCATGATGCACTTGCCGCACATGCACGTGATGAGCTGGGCATCTCCGATACGCTGGCGGCCCGGCCGGTGCAGGCCGCGCTCGCATCGGCGGCCACTTTTGCCGTGGGCGCCGCGTTGCCCCTGCTGATGGTTCTATGGCTGCCAGTCGCCGCGCTGATGTGGGGGGTTGCCGGCAGCTCCTTGCTGTTTCTTGCGCTGCTGGGTTTCCTGGCGGCAAGAGCAGGCGGCGCGCCCGTGGTTGCTTCCGTCATGCGCGTCACCTTCTGGGGCGCCCTGGCCATGGCGTTGACCGCGGGTGTCGGGACGCTGTTCGGCGTGGTGGCCTGAGCAGGTCATGGCCGGGGCGAGTGACTACAGTCGTCCCGTCACGAGCAGGATGAGGACGATCACGAGCAGCACTCCGACGATGCCGCTCGGAGCGTAGCCCCAGCTCCGTGCGTGCGGCCACACGGGAATGACGCCCAGCAGTGCCAGCACAAGAATGACCAGGAGAATCGTGCCGATACCCATAGCTCTGCTCCTCTCTGTTTCGCGCGGCCGCGGTGGTCATCGCACCATGTAATGACCCTGGGAGCAGGCTAATGGCTGTCGCCGGCACTATCTGTACGCTCTCGCACGTACGCGCGCGCAAAGCGAGGACGGTCGCTGCCACTTCCCCGTATTTGATGGCACTGCGGCAGGGGCTATGCTGCATAGCAGCAAATGCTGCCTTGTAGCATGCATGTAGGAGCAGTCAATGAATGTCCATGTCAATCAGTCCAGGAGCGAGAGGAGGCGGGATCTGGCCGAAGTGATGTACAGGTTCCGCGATGAGCCGATCGAGACCCTGCGTGACGTCGCCGTGAGTTCGGCCGACGGCCTCAAGTCTCTGAAGACGCCGGTCCGGGCATTCGCACACTCGGGTGTGAAGCTCGCCACCGTGTCGCAGAACGCCGTACAGAGCGTGATCGAACTGGAGATGGAGGTCATCACGTCGGCGTTGACCGCCGCGGCCATGCGTCTCGAGCGTGCCGCGCAGGCTGAAGGTATCGCTGACCTGGTCCTCGACCAGGCCGAGATGCTGGGCGCGACTCGCGACCGCATCGTGGATCACACGACCCGCGCGGTCGAAATCTTCAAGGTGACGCGCCGCGACCTGCGTGGCGTCGCGCGCCACGCCTACGAAATCGCCGTCAAGACGACCGAGGACGGGGCTCCCGAGTTGAAGAAGGCCAGGCGCAAGGTCAAGCGCACCGTGCGCAAGACCACCGCCCGCGCCCGCAAGGCGGCCGCGTAAACGAGCCGTGGCGCACCGGTGAGGTGCAAGCGGGGGTTCCGCAAGGAACTCCCGCCCTGGCCTGGCAGGGGATTGCCTGGCGCTATTTCTGCTCCGCGATCCACGCCCGCACCGAGGCATCGAGCATCGGCAGCGTCACGCTGCCGTAGCCGAGCACCCGGTCGTGGAAGGCCCGCAGGTCGAAGCGGTCGCCGAGTTCTGCCTCGGCGAGATTGCGCAGCCGGCGGATTTCCAGCATGCCCAGCATGTAGGAGTTGGCCTGCCCGGGCCACGCGATGTAGCGGTTGACTTCCGATTCGATATCCACCGCCGGCCAGGCGGTGTTGTTCAGCATGTAGTCCACGGCCTGCTGGCGCGTCCAGCCCTTGGTGTGGATGCCGCTGTCGACGACCAGTCTCGCGGCACGCGCCGCCTGGTCCGACAGCAGGCCCATGCGGTCGAGCGGGCCGCTGTACAGCCCGAGCTCGTCCGCCAGGCGCTCCGAGTAGAGCGCCCAACCCTCGCTGAAACCGGAGTTCCAGAGGTACCGTGCGATGGGGTGCACGCTGTCGCCCAGTTCCAGCGCGATGGCACCCTGCAGGTGGTGGCCAGGATAGGTTTCGTGGTGCAGAACCGATTCCTGGATCGCGCGCGAGCGGCGGGTCGGATTGACGACCGCAATGTAGTAGATGCCCGGGCGCGTGCCGTCCTCAGAGGACGAATGGTATTCACCGGTGCCGCTGGCGCGATAGGCCGGATACGCCCGGATCTCGACGTCGGCTTTCGGCAGCCGGCCGAACGCATCCGGCATCCTCGCCTTGGCGCGGGCCAGCGCGGCCACCGAATACTGCAGCACTTCGTCTTCGGTCCTGAAAGTGTACTGCGGGTCGTCGTTGAGGCCGCGCAGGAATGCCTCGATGGTCGCCCCGGCGAAGTGCTCATCGATGATGGCCTGCATCTCGGCGCGAATTCGGGCGATCTGCTCCAGCCCCAGTCGGTGAATCTCGCTGGCCGCGGGTTGGACGGTGGCGTAGTGGCGCACCAGCGCCGGGTAGCACGCAGCGCCGTCCGGGTTGTAGCCCAGCCCGATTTCTTCCCGCGCGCGCGGCAGGTACTCGGCCTCCAGGAAGCGCGCGAAACGTTCGACGGCCGGAGCGACGTCGGACTTGAACAGCGCCTGTACCTCGGCGGCGAACTTCGGGTCGCCCGCGCGTATGCCCGGGCTCAGCAACGGGCTGTCGGCGCCCGCCAGTGCCCGCACTTCGCTGACGGCAGGAGCCACCGTCAGGCGCGGGGCGCTGAAGCCGGATGCCAGGCCCTGGCGCAGGTTGGCGATCTCGGTGTCGATGTACTTCGGCAGCGCCGCCAGTCGCTGCAACGCCTGCCGCTGCAGTTCGGGCGTATCGACGGGCTGGATCTCGAACAGGCTCGGCACCGACGTGTGCCAGGCGGTCACGCTGCTGGCCGCCCACAGTTCGTTGCGGCAGACGCGGATACCGGCCGAGCCGGCCAGCGTCTCGTGCAGGATGCCCCAGGTCACCCAGTCGCGGCTTCCCACCTGCGCGGGCATGCCTTTGGCGTCGAGCTCTGCGAGCCAGGCGTCTTCCCGTGCCTGCCAGGCAGCCCGGGCCTGCGGCGAATTGTCGGTCAGCCGGTCGTGACGGGCGCCGGGCAGGGAATACATCGTGCCCAGTTCGGGGTTGTACTCCAGCAGCGCCGACAGGTAATCGTCGGCGATCGCCTCGATGTCACGCGGCGCGGGCGCGGTCGGGCTTGCCTTGGCCGGCGCGGCGTCCGGCAGCGCAGGGTTGGACTGGCATCCGCTGGTGCCCAGGCAAGCCAGTGCGGCGACCAGTACCAGCCATGCGCCGGTGCGGCGGTCGTGGGTGCGCGAAACCGACCGATCTATGAATGTGCATCGGCTCTCCAGTCACAGGAATCATCAACGCCGACGCAGGGAAATCTGCAGACGCTCGCGCGCGACGAGCTACGTCCGCAGCAGCATCGCCTGGAACTCCGGGCGATCGTGCAGTGAGACCAGGTCCGGGTCGTTCTTCAGCCAGCCGACGTTGGTGTAGCCGGCCTCGAACGCCTGGTTCAGCGCGTCGATCGCGCGGTCGGGTTCCTGCAGCGAGGCATACAGGCAGGCCGCGTTGTAGAGCATCACCGGGTCGCCCGGGCTCAGCACCAGTGCCTTCGTGCCTTCACGCACGGCTTCCTCGCGTCGCCCGACGCGGCCAAGCTCGCTGGCGAACATCAGCCGCGCACGCGCATCGTCCGGATTCTGCAGCAGGTAATTCGGCATCAGCGCCAGCCACTGCGCGTAGACCGTCTCGGCCTCTTCCTTGCGTCCCAGCGCATTGCAGGTCTGCGCCACGTCCAGCCAGGCCGGCATAAAACCCGGGCTTGATCTCGGCGACGCGGCGGAACAGCGCCAGCGCGGGCTCGAGTTGCCCTCGGTGAAGTAGATGCGGCCCAGCGTCCAGTGCGCGATGAAGTCGTCCGGGTCGATCTCGATCGCCTTGTTGCACGAGGCCGTGGCTTCGGCGAGCTTGCCCCAGAGGAAATACGACAGGCCCATGGCCCGGTACGCCTCGGGCAGGTTGTTGTCGTACATCAGCGCCTTGAAGCTCAGTTCCTGCGCGAGTTCGCGAAACCGATCCTCGCGCGCGATCAGCTGGTACATCTGGCCATAGGCGCTCGAGCAGCCCGCATAGGCGGCGGCATAGCGCGGATCGAGCTCGATGGCCTTCTCGAACAGCTGGATCGAATACTCGACGCTGCGCTTGGTCAGGCGGTAAAGCTGCTCCTGGCCGCGCAGGTACAGGTCGTACGCCTGCGCGTTCAGCGTCTGGCGCTTGGTCAGCGACACCTTCTCGGAGAACGTGAGCTTGAGCTTCAGCGCCTCGACGATCTGCTGTGCCACCTGTTCCTGGATGTCGAAGATGTCGTCGAGCTTGCCCTTGTAGGTGTTGCCCCAGAGCTGGCGGTTGGTGGCGACATCGACCAGCTGCACCGTGACACGCACCGAGTCCTGGAACCGGCGCACGCTGCCGCCGACGATGTAGCGCGCACCGAGCTCGGCGCCGACCGCACGGATGTCCTGCACGCGGCCCTTGTGCTGCATCGACGCCCAGCGCGAGATCAGCTCGATCTCGCTCACCAGCGACAGGCGCGCGATGAGTTCCTCGGTCAGGCCGTCGCTGAAGTAGTCGGTCTCGGCATCGGGGCTGATGTTGTCGAACGGCAGCACGGCCAGCGCGCCGGCCTCGACCGCCGCCGGGTCGCCGCTGGCGGTGCCGGCCGTCACGCTGTTGCGGCTGCGCCGGCGCGCGCATCGCTGGCCTTTGCGGCGGCGGGCGGCGGCGCGAGCTCACGCCCAGGCCCTGCAGCGAGCGCAGGATCGCCTGCAGGTTGCTGTCCGCATCACCCTGGAACAGTTCGATGTGCTGGATGCCGGCGAGCGGATACTTCAGGCTCGGCGGGATCGTTGTCGGCTCGAGGTGCACCGGCAGGATGTGGCCCTTGCGCTCGCTGGTCAGCATCACTTCCTTGGCCACGTTGTGCGAGTTCACCGACGACGGCGACACCAGCAGCAACAGTACCTTGGCGTCGTCGAGGGCGCGGACGATGGTCTCGCCCCAGAGCGCGGCGCCGTCGATGCCGCCCTGGTCGATCCACAGGTTGACGCCGGCGGCACGCAGCTTGCGCGGCGAGCTCGAGCACCCGCGTCTTGTCCTCGCGGGAATAGCTCAGGAAAACTTCAGCTGTCTGGGTCACGTTGGCGTGGCGTCCCGGATTATGTGAGGCGCGGCCTGCTGACCGCCCGGTCCAAGGCTAGCCCATCCGGCCTTCCCGTGTCGAATCAGCGGGTTGTGCCCGATTTCACTGCGGGGCCGGGCAAGGGCTGCGCAAGCCTCACTCCGGAGGCTTGCGCTGCAGTGCGACGGCGTAGGGATGCAGCGTCGCGGTCATGACGCCGGCGACCACCGCCGGGTCGGACTCCATGAATTGCTGCGCCGCGGCGTCGTCCGCCGCCTCGAAAATCACCAGGCCGAAGGTCTTGTCGCCAGGTTCGGTCGTACGGCCGGCGAGGATGACGCGGCCCGCCGCCGTTGCCTGCTGCAGCCGCTGAAAATGCTGCGACACGGCGGCCTTGTCCGCCTCCGTCCAGGCGGCATCGTCGTGCACGCGCGGCACCAGCCGCAGCACGTACACGTATTGCCTTCGGCTGCTCGACGGCAGCGGCGTCCTGCGCCCGCGCGACGCTGGCGGTGGCCAGCAGCAAGAGCTGCGGCCAGCAGCACCGAAATTGCAGGCTCCGTGGTGACGTCTGAGTCTGTCCATCGACGCAGAGTAGCCGAGTCCCGGCGCGGATTCAGCACCGACCGAGCGGCGCCGCCTGCCACAGGGAGGATAATGTCTGCATGAGGCGACTGGCAGCCATTGCGTCCTGCCTGCGAACGACCGGCCTTGCCGCGGTCCTGTCGGCTTGCGTGTGTGCGTCGGTGTTCGCCGCCGAAGAAGCCGCAACAGACCCGGCAACCGCGCTGCGTGCCCGACATGCGGCCTTGCTCGAGCAACTCGACCACAGTCCCTTTCCGCAACATCTCCATGTCGAGTCCATGGAGGGGCATCGCGCTTCACAAGGCGATGTCTATGCCGTCGTGGACTACCCGATCACGGCGGTCAGCGACGCGTTCTCCAACCCGGCAAACTGGTGCGACGCCCTGATACTGCACCTCAACGTGAAGTACTGTCGTCCCGTCTCACGTGACGGTCGCACGCTGCTCTCGACCGCAATCGGCAGGAATTTCGACCAGCCCCTGAGCAGCACGTATCGAGTCGAATTCACCTTCGGTGTTGCTGCGTCGCGGCCGGACTACGTGAACGTCGAACTCAAGGCCCGCAAGGGACCGCTCGGTACGGCGAACTACCGCATCTCCCTCGAGGCTGTGGGCCTGGAGACCGGGCAGGCGTTCATGCACCTGCGGTACTCCTACAGCTATGGTTTCGTGGGTCGCCTGGCGATGAAGACGTACCTCGCGACATCCGGCAGCGACAAGGTCGGCTTCACGGTGATCGGGGATCCGGACGCCCCGAAGCCGGAGTTCATTGGCGGCGTCCGCGGTGCGATCGAGCGCAACACCATGCGCTACTACCTGGCCTTCGACGCCTATCTTGGCGCGCTCGCGACGCCCGCCCCGGCGCGCTTCGAACAGAGCCTCGAGCGCTGGTTCGATGCCACCGAGCTCTACCCCCGCCAGCTCCGCGAAATTGACCGTGACACCTATCTGGCGATGAAGCGCAGCGAGTACGCGCGCCAACAGACGGCCCAGTAGCGGCGTGCACGGCCCGCCGCCGCCTAATCACGGGCCAGCGCTTCGGGCACGTAGGTGTAGTGCCACGGCGCCGGCGGAGTAGCCTGGGGGCCGTCAAATCTGCTGCTCGCCCCACGCACGGCTGCGTCGAGCTTCGCTGCCCATCCCGCCGCCACCCAGTCCGTGGCGATCGTCGCCGTGCTCGGGCCTGCGACGACCCGCCCGCCCTGATGCACCTGGAAGTCGATTGCCCGCATCTGGCCGTGCAACGACAACCCGGGAGCCGCGATCGTCGGCGTCGGCACGGGCGTGTGCCTGGACAGGAATGCCTTGAGCGCCTCCCGCGCCTGTTCGGGGCGATCCGCGGGAAAGCCAGGCGCAAGGATCAGCGCCTGCGCAGCCGCCAGTATCTCCGCAGCCGCTGCCTGCACCGACTGGTTGCTGTTCCAGTGCTCGACCTGCACGTCGAGGCTGCGCACCTGTGGATTCACGTACAGCTCGAAGCCGGGGTTGGCCGCGACGAAGGCCGTCCTGACCCTGTCGATCTCCTGTTGCAGCTCGCGTTGCTCCTGGGAGCCCTCGAAGGCTTCGATCTGTTCCTGGGTCCAGCTCCAGCGGTCCGCAAGGTGAGGTGCACTTCGCAGGTATGAACGCAGGGCCAACAGCTGCCGGCCGGTGCCGGCCAGCTGCTCCATGGTCTGTCCGACGCGCGGGTCGAGTTGGGCGCTGATGGAGGTAACGTACGGCGCAAGCGGGTCGGCATCAGGAGCTGCCGCCCGTGCGAGGCCGACTACGGTCAGCATGGGCAGAATTGCTGCAATTGCAGTTCGCCAGGTCCTCGAGGTCATTTCCACCCTCGGCTCCGGGAGAGTCCATAAGTCTGCCCGGTATGTATGGGCTGCCACGCCGATGATCTCTGTACGCTGCCGAACGTAGGCGGCGGACCTCGACTTGAGCCTGGCGGCAGGCCGCGTACGCAACTTCCGACACCGCGCCGTTGTGCATGCCTGCTAACGTCGAGCAGTGAAGGAGGGCGCCTCAGGCCGAGGTTGTCCTGGCGCGAGTCGTACCAGTGTCGATGGTCAAGAGTCGATGATCGAGCCGCTGCATGTCGCTGGTCGTCCTGAGCTCCAGGCCCGGAGCTGGAGTCGTGCCGTTGCCGTCGTGCTGATCTGCGCAGCCGTCGCGCTGCTGTTGTCCTTCGATGCGGTGAACGACAGCCTGCAACGGGCGCTGGCCGCTGCCCAACCGGGCATCGCCGCATATCCTCGCCTGGGCGCCGTCGCATTCGTCGTGTTCGCCGCCTTGTCCGCCATCCTCGCCTTCTTTTCCAGCGCGCTGCTGTTGCCGGCGGCCGTGTACACCTGGGGCACGACGGTCACCCTGGTCTTGCTGTGGCTGGGCTGGTTGCTGGGCGGGATCTGTACCTATGCGCTCGGCCGCGTGTTGCGCCGACCGCGGGGGGAGACGCCCAGGTCTACCAGCAAGATCGATTTCTACCTGCAGAGGGCCCCGGGCGACGTCACGTTCGCGCTGGTCTTGCTGCTGTGCCTGGCACTGCCGTCGGAAATTCCTGGCTACCTCTGCGGCTACCTGGGCGTGCGCATCCGGACGTATGTCCCGGCCCTGGCCATGGCAGAGTTGCCTTACGCGATTGGTGCCGTCGCCCTCGGCCAGGGCGTGGCCCATCGCCAGATCGGCTGGCTGCTGGCGGTCGGTTTCATAGGCGCTTCGCTGAGCCTGCTGGCCTTGCGGGCGCTGCGCAAGCGGCTCGAGCCGCCGTCGTGACCTAAGCGCCCGTGCGCAGCAGTGCCGCGGCGCGTTGCGCGGCCACGGCGGCTGACAGTCCCCAGGTGAGTCCCCGCAACAGCCGGCGTGGCCGGATGACTGCGACGACGGCGGCGACCGCGCCAGCGAGCAGCAGCGGATGCGTCGCAGCCCGCCGCACGACACCGACGGCCGCATCGACCTTGCGCAGTGAATGGGCGATGTCGCCGGTGCTGATCGCAAGATCCCGCCGCTGCAGCTCGCTGCGCGCCACGAGCATGGCTCGCCTGGCAGCCAGTTGCTGTCTTCGGGTCATGACGAAATCCGCTTGTCCAGCAGTTCCAGGTCGCGCTCGAGTTCGTCGAGGGTCGACGCCAGCAGGCGGGACCGCCGCCGCGTTCGTGCGCGTACGGCAAGATACGACGCGGCGGCGAGAACGATGAAGCCGACGGCCACGCCCACCGTGGCGGCCAGGCGGTGTGTGTCCCAGTAAGCCGCAATCACCACGAGGCCGCTGAACAGCAGCCCCAGGCTGGCGAGCGCGAGCACCACCAGGCCCCCAAGCAGGAGCTCGACGACGCGACGTAGTTCTTCCTCGATCTCGGTGCCGAACAGCTCGACCCGCGTGCGCGCCATCGCAACCAGCGTTGCAATCAGCGCGCGCAGGGAATCGAACAGGCCGCCGGCCGATCTTCCGGGTGCTTCGGGCTCGTCCATCGCCGTGGTCGCTGGCAGCCGAACGCGTTCAGCGCCGGCCGATCAGCAGTCCGACCAGGAGGCCGACGCCGGCGGCCACGCCGATCGACGCCCACGGGTTCTCGTGGACATAGGCGTTGGTCTTCTGCGCGGCTTCCCGTGCACGCGCCGCGACATCGTGTTCCAGTTCGCTCAGGCGGGCCCTGGCCTTGTGCAGGGACTCTTCCGCGTGCGCACGCGCCTTGTTCGCCCGCTCGCTGGCATCGCCAGCGGTGGCCTTGAGCAGGTTCTCGGTGTCGCGAACGACAGCCTGCAGATCAGCCATGAGTCGTTCAGTACTGGTGCTGGTTTCCATGAGTACTACCTCCTGACATTGACTCGAGCGCGCGGTTCCAGCCGCGCCTCGGTCACAATGTACTCCGATGGCCGGGGCAAAAAAATCCGTACAAGCTGGCGGCACCCCGGCGTCCTTGCCTGCCCGGCCGCCGTCGCCGCCCTTTCATATCCGGGCGCGCCTGCGCACAATCGGCGCATGACGACCCGCAAGCGCGTGACCCCCGACCTCGGCCGGCTCGATCGCGTCGTCGCCGATGCGCGCCGTGCGCGTGACCAGCGCGAGCAGGGGTACCGCGCCCAGGCCCTGAAGCTTTTCCCGTGGATCTGCGGGCGTTGCGCCCGCGAATTCGAGCAGTCCAACCTGCACGAGCTCACGGTCCACCACAAGAACCACGACCACGATCACAACCCGCCCGACGGCAGCAACTGGGAGCTGCTCTGTCTCTATTGCCACGACAACGAGCACCAGCGCTACGTCGACCAGGGTGGCACGGCGCTGCGCGAGGCTGACCGCGCACCGGGCGTGATTCAATCACCGTTTGCGGACCTGGCGTCCCTGTTGAAGAAGTCCTAGATCGGCAGCGTCCTGACCCGCTTGCCGGTCGCCGCGAAGATCGCGTTGACCACGGCAGGGGTTGCCGGCGGCAGGCCCGGTTCACCGATGCCGCCTGGAGCCTCCGTGCTCGGCACGATATGAACCTCGACCTTGGGCATCTCATCCATGCGCAGCATCGGGTAGTCGTCGAAGTTCGACTGCTCGACGCGCCCGTTCTTGAAGGTGATTTTCTCGTGTAAAGCGGCGCTCAGGCCGTAGACAATCGCGCCTTCGACCTGCCGGTGGATCACGTCCGGATTCACCGTTCGCCCGCAGTCCACGGCCGCGACGATGCGGTGCACGCGCGGCCTGCCGCGCGCATCCATCGAGACCTCGGCCACCTGCGCGACGAAGCTGCCGAAGCAATTCGTGATCGCCACGCCGCGATGGACGCCCGGCGGCAGCGGCGAGCCCCAGCCGGCCTTCTGCGCCGCCAGGTCGAGCACGCCGCGCAGGCGCGGCTGCCTGGCCAGCAGCGATCGACGGAACTCGACCGGGTCCTTGCCCGCGGCGGCCGCAATCTCGTCGATGAATGCCTCGAGGAAATACACGTTCTGCGAATGACCGACCGAGCGCCAGAACCATGGCGGGACGCCGGGCTCGGCCCGCGCGTACTCCACGCGCAGGTTCGGGAACGCGTACAGCATGTCGGCGATGCCCTCGACCGCGGCTTCGTCGATGCCTTTCGGCAACTCGGTCGCGAAACCCGCGGCAATCGACAGTGCCGGCGACGCAACCCGTGCGGTCAGCGAGACCGGATTGCCGGCCGCGTCGAGACCGGCCGTGAAGCGCGTGACCGAGGCGGGCCGATAGAACCATGCGCGCATGTCGTCCTCGCGCGTGTAGACGAGTTTTACCGGGACTCCGGCCGCCTTGGACAGCAACGTGGCAGCGACGATGAAGTCCGGCGCGAAGCGGCGGCCGAAGCCACCCCCGAGGTACGTCGTGTGGACCTGCACCTTCTCGGGGGGCAAGCCCGTCAACTGCGCGACGATCCCCTGGTGCGGGCCTGGGCCCTGTGTCGGCGCCCACACTTCGGCGGCCCCTGGCGCACCCAGGCCGTGCAGTTCATGGGCTCCATGCAGGCATGCGCGAGATAGGGGGCTTCGTATACGGCCTCGATCTTCTTGGCGACGACGACGTTCACGTCGCCCTCGTTGCGAGCGACTGCGCCCGGCTGGGCCGTCGCGTCGGCCAGGAGTTTCGAGATGCCGTCGGAAGACAACGTGCCAAGCGCACCGTCGTCCCACTTCACGACCAGCGCGTCGCGGCCTTTCAGCGCGGTCCAGTAACCGTCGGCCAGCACCGCGACGCCTTGCGGAATCCGCAGCACCAGCCGCACGCCCGGAATCGCCTTGGCCGCGGCATCGTCGACCGAAACGATGGTGGCTCCTGGAACCGGGGCATGCACCATGACCGCCGTGAGCAGTCCTGGCACCTTGACGTCGATGCCGAAGCCCGCGCTGCCGTTGACCTTGGCCGGTGTGTCGATGCGAGTCAGGCCCTTGCCGAGGATCCGGAAATCCTTCGGGTCCTTGAGGGCGGGTTGCTGCGGCACCGGCAGCTTGGCGGCGGCCGCAACGAGTTCGCCGTAACCGGCCGACTTGCCGTCGGGGCCCATGACGCGGCCGTCCTGCGTGCGGCACGCGGCGGCGTCGACGCCCCATTTCCCGGCCGCCGCGGCGACCAGCATTTCGCGCGCTGCCGCGCCCGCCTTGCGCATCGGTTCGTAGTGACCGCGGATCGCGGTCGAGCCGCCCGTGGCCTGCATGCCGAACAACGGATTGTTGTACGCCTTGTCCACCGGCGCCTGCTCGAGCGTGACGCTCTTCCAGTCCGCGTCGAGTTCCTCGGCGACCAGCGAGGCAATGCCCATGTGCACGCCCTGGCCCATCTCCGACAGCCCGCAGATGACCGTGACCTGCCCATCCGCGGCGATGCGCAGGAACGCATTGGGTGCAAAGCCGGCAGCCGGGCCTGGCGTTGCAGCGGCAGCGGCCTGCGCGAACCTGGACGACACCGGCAGCGTGAACCCGATGACGAGCGCGCCCGTCGTGGCCGCGGAGCCCTTGAGGAAATCCCGGCGCGTGGTGAATGCATTGGTGCTCATGACTTTCTCCGTGCCTCAGGCGCCGAGCGTCGCGGCCGCATCCTTGATGGCGGCGCGAATCCGGTTGTAGGTGCCGCAGCGGCAGAGGTTGCGGCGCATGGCCGCGTCGATGTCGGCGTCGTTGGGCTTGCGGATTGCGCGCCAGCAAGGCGGCCGCGCTCATGATCTGCCCGCTCTGGCAGTAGCCGCATTGCGGCACGTCATTGCGGATCCACGCGGCCTGCAGGGCCTGGCCGATCCGGTCCGAATCCATGGCCTCGATCGTGGTGACCTGCTTGCCAGCCACCGACTCGATCGTGGTCACGCAGGCGCGTACCGGCCGGCCGTCGACGTGCACCGTGCAGGCGCCGCAGGCAGAGATGCCGCAGCCGAACTTGGTGCCCGTGTAGCCGAGTTCGTCGCGCAGGGCCCACAACAACGGAGTGTCGGGCGTGGCGGACAACTGGACGGTCTTGCCGTTGAGCGAGATTGAAATCATGACGTTTCCCCAGGGGCAGGAACAGGTGCCGGTGGGCCGGCCTGACGGAATTTAGTATAAAGCGATCCTGTGGATGGATCATTGCATCAATTGCTGCCGATGTACGAACGGGCGCGCGCGGCGCAGGATCCGCTCGTGCTCGCGACGGTCATTGCCACGCGTGGCTCGACCTACCGCAAGGCAGGGGCACAGATGCTGATCGGCCCCGGCGGTCGGTACGAGGGCATCCTGTCGGGCGGCTGTCTCGAAGGCGACCTGGCCGCGCACGCGGCGTCGGTGCTCGACACGGGCACGCCAAGAATGGTCCGGTACGACAATCGCGGGGACGACGACCTGTTGTGGGGGCTGGGCGCCGGCTGCGAGGGCGGCATGGACGTCTGGCTGATCAGGCTCGATCCCGCGTCGAACTGGGAGCCTTTTGCAACCCTGGCGCGGTGTTTCGAACAGCGTGAACGCGCATTGTATGCGCTTCGTGCTCGATTCCGCGGCACCGGCCCCGCCCGTCGGCACGACGCTCTGGATTGCTGGCGGTCCTGCTCCGCCTGCCCGACTGCCTGCACAGCTGACGTCCTGGCTGGCAGCGCCCGCCAGGAGCGCCTTGGCCGCGGCGACCTCCGGGATAGTCGAGTTCACCAGTCCCCGGTTGCGCTTGTTTCTTGCGTCCACGGACATTGCACGCGAAGTGCTGCTGATCGGCGGCGGTCCAGACGCTCTCCCGGTGGTGGAGCTGGGTGCGACGTTGGGCTGGCGCATGACCGTGGTGGACCATCGGCCAGCCTACGCCGACAAGGTGCGATTTCCACGGGCAAGACGGGTGCTGCTGTCCACTCCGGGGCACCTGGCGCAACACGTGGATCTCACGCACTTCGATGCCGCCGTGGTGATGAGCCATCACATCGCGACCGACCTTGCGGCGCTCGAGGTCCTGGCCGCCACTCCGATTCCTTATGTCGGGCTGCTCGGCCCGGCATCGCGTCGAAAGCGCCTGTTGGCGGACCTCGGTCCGGCGACTTCGGCGAAATTCGGGGCGCGCCTGCATGCGCCCGTCGGTCTGGAGCTTGGCGGGCGCGACCCGGCGAGCATCGCGCTCGCAATTACTGCGGAGATCCAGGCGCATCTGCATGGCAAGAGACGCGGGCAGGCACTCGATCGCAACACCGCGGCGTCGAACCTGCATGTGATGCTGCTGGCCGCCGGCAGCTCTTCGCGTTTCGGTTCGCCGAAGCAGCTGGCCGACATCGCAGGACGACCCATGCTCGCACGCACGCTGGACACGGTGCTGCAGCTGGAACGACGGCACCCCGTGACCGTGGTGCTCGGCGCGGAGGTCGAGCGCCTCGCGCCGCTGGTGCTCGATGCGTCGGCGAGCGTGGCCTTCAATCCGGATCACGCGCAGGGCATTGCCAGTTCCATTCGCGCGGGGCTTGGCGCAGGCGCCGTTCGATGCACGTGGAGCATTGATTGCGCTTGCTGACCAGGTCGCAGTGACGGCTGACGACCTGCGGCGACTCGTCTCACGCTGGGAGCAGCAACCCGACCATATCGTCGCTGCGTTGTACGAGGACACGATCGGTGTTCCCGCCATCTTCCCCGCCGATCTGTTCCCGGAGCTGGCTGGGTTGCGGGGCGATCGCGGGGCGCGCGCATTGCTGTCGCGCTATCCGGAGCGAGTGATCGGCGTTCCCATGCCGTCGGCGGCGCAGGACATCGATACGCCGGCCGACCTGCGGGCGAACGATCCGTCCTGAGCGGCGCCGCGCGTCTCCGTCAATTGCTCCGGGCTGCAGTCACGATCATCCAGTCGAATGCCACGGGGGTAACCTCGCGGAGCGGGGCGTAGCTGAAGGTCGTCACCCAGGTGCGCAGGGCCTGCTGCACGCAGCCGTTGTCCGACTCCGAGGTGGCGTCAGTGACGCGCCCATCCGGCTGCACGTTGAAGTGTGTGCGGTACACGGAGCCTGGCCTCGCCTCACACCCACGCGGGATGGCGAGTTCTGCCGCGCCCAGCAATTGCAGATCCGTGGCCGGTGGAGCGGGAGCGATGGCGGGCGCGACGCAACCGGCGACGAGCGACAGGCCCAGGGTTGCGGGCAGCAGTCGCAGATACCGGGTGTGGGGACGACGATCCGAAAGGGCGGTCATGGTGGCCTCCACGGGCGGCTGACGCGTGGCCTGAATCCTGAGCCTCACTGTACCGGTGTTGCGACGCAATAATCACCTGCGTGCCGGCCGCTCGAGTGCCACGGCCCGGGCCCAGGGGCTGCCGCATCCGTGGGGGCTGCAGTCCAAACTGTCGGCGCACTGTGTAAGACTCCGCGTCGCAGAAACAAGAGACATGGGGCGGAACTCGTGGACGACGACCGGCCCGCACCAGGGGGAGTTATTGATGAAGCCTATCGGTGAAGTCGCGCGCGCAATCGGAATCGATCCCGCGGTAATTGAACCTTACGGTCACTACAAGGCCAAGCTGCCGCTGTCCGCCTTCAAGGGCCGGCCAGATCGCGGCAAGCTCGTGCTGGTTTCGGCGATCACGCCCACACCGGCAGGCGAGGGCAAGACCACCACCACCATCGGCCTGGTCCAGGGCCTCGCGAAAATCGGTGTGAACAGCGCGGCGGCGTTACGCGAGCCGAGCCTCGGGCCCGTTTTCGGCATGAAGGGCGGCGGCGCCGGCGGTGGCGCATCCGAAGTGCTGCCGATGATGGACATCAACCTGCACTTCAACGGCGACTTCCACGCCGTCTCGAGCGCGCACAACCTGCTGGCGGCGCTGGTCGACAACTCGCTGCACAACGGCAATCACTCCCGGCTCGACCCGCGGCGCGTCACGTGGAAGCGCGTCATCGACATGAACGATCGCGCGTTGCGCGACATCATCATCGGGTTGGGTGGCCGTTCCGAGGGTATTCCGCGCGAGAGCGGCTTCGACATCACGGCCGCGAGCGAGGTGATGGCGATCCTCTGCCTTGCCAGCGACATACCGGACCTCAAGGCGAGGCTCGGGCGCATCGTCGTCGGCTACACGTCCGATGGCGTTGCGGTGACCTCGGGTGAGCTCGGCGCGGTGGGCGCGATGGCGGCGCTGCTGAGCCAGGCAATCAAGCCGAACCTGGTGCAGACGACGGAAGGCGCGCCTGCGTTCGTCCACGGCGGGCCCTTCGCCAACATCGCTCACGGAACGAACAGCATCACTGCGACTCGGGCTGCGCTCTCGTATGCCGACATCGTCGTGACGGAGGCGGGCTTCGCGTTCGAACTCGGCGCGGAGAAGTTCTTCGACATCAACTGTCGTTACGGCGGCTTCGCGCCGGCCTGCACGGTGCTTGTGACGACGATCCGCGCGCTCAAGATGCACGGCGGCAAGCCGCTCGCGGAGGTCAGCAAGCCGGACGTCGAGGCGATGAGCCGCGGCTTCTCCAACATGGAGAAGCACATCGAGAGCATCCGCAAGTTCGGGCAGGCCTGCGTCGTCGCAATCAATGGCTTTCCGACCGATACCGCGGAAGAAGTGGCGGCGCTGCAGAAACACTGTGCCAGCCTCGGGGTGCAGGCCGTGGCCGCGAACCCCTTCAGCCAGGGCGGCAGCGGTTGCGTCGAGCTTGCCGAGGTCGTGCGCGACCTCGTCGCGCGCACCGAGCCGGGATTCAAGCCGCTATACGAATGGAGCGATTCGATCGAGCACAAGATCGCGACGGTCGCGCGTGAAATGTACGGCGCACAGGCGGTCGACTACACGGCACGGGCGAAGCGTGACCTCGAGCAGTTGAAGAAGGCGGGGTTCGACAAGCTGCCGATCTGCATTGCGAAGACGCAGCAGTCGCTCTCTGACAACCCGGCCTTGCTGGGACGACCAAAGGACTTTCTCGTCACCGTGCGTGAAATCCAGCTGGCGGCCGGGGCGGGATTCATCGTCCCGATCACGGGCGAGATCCTGCGCATGCCGGGCCTGCCGAAAGTACCGATGTCCAGCCGGTTCGACCTGTCGGACGAGGGCGAGGTGCTGTTCTCGAAGCCGTAATGCCTCAGGCGGCCGAGCGCCACCAGGCGACTGCGCCGACCAGCAGGGCGGCCAGCGCGACCAGGTCGACCGTGACGACGCGGCCGATCAGTGCGTTGTAACCGCCCGTCGACCAGGCCAGCAGCAGGAACGACACCACGCTGACCAGCGCCGCCACGAACGCGGCGGCCTGCCACCCCGGCCGGAATCCGGCGACGACGAGAAATGCGCCCAGCAGGCCGAACAGCACGGCACGGTGGCGCAGCAGGATCGACAGGTTGGGATCGGACGTCTCGATCCCGTACAGCACGGCCAGCCGCTCGTTGCCCAGGACTCCCGCCAGCGGCAGCAGGTGGATGATGCCGGCGAGAATCAGGCTGCCAGAGACCAGGTAACGCATGGCGGTGCTCCGTCGGGCGGGCCGAGTGCCGCGTCCCAGGGCAGGCCGTGCGCAACGGCGATGCCGGCGCCCTGGCGCACCTTGTGCGCAGTGTTGGTCCCCGCGGAGAAGTGCGTGAACATCACCGCTACGCCGGCCCGGTGCAGCCTTGCCGCATTCTCCAGCGTTGCGCCAAGCTGGTCGAACGTGCCCGGCAGGTTCTGCAGCGGTTCGAGCACGACCGGCACGTTCGCCTGTGCGAGCTGTGCGGCGAGCTGCGGCGCCTGCGCGCCGCCGACGATCACCGGTCGCACACCGTGCCTGCGTGCAAAGTCGAGTACCTGGCGGATATCCGCGTGCGCGGTCGACGAGGAACGCGATGCGTCCGTCGGCGAGGTAACGGCCCAGCACTTCACGGCCGGTCGGCGTCAGCAGCGCACATCGCCGGCCTGCAGCGGCGTGGCCGGCCGCGCTTCGCGAACGGCCTGCTCCAGCAGCATGAATTGTGCGCCCCGGCTGTAGCCGACGCCCGCGGTTGCGAGCGGCCCCATCTCCAGGAACTGGGTCCGGCTCGCTGCAACGAATGGGTCGACGCGGCCGTCGAGTCGCGCGACTGCGCCCTGTCCAGCGAACAAGGCGCCGTTCGCGTGGGGCGCAATCATGGCGAAGGTGATGCCTTCGATCCGGTTGACGCCGATGGCCGTCGCGTCGGCATTGAATGCGGGCATGACGTCGAATTCGGGGCGCGGCATGAAGACCGGATTGCCGGCAGCGGGATCCACCAGCGCAGCGGTGTCGACCGTCGCTGCCTCGAGCTCGATCTCGCTGACGCCCAGGCCGGTCATGCCGCCGAACAGTCCCGGCGTCAGCGGCCGGCCATTGGCTTCGACCACGAGGGCGCCGACGCCGGCGCTCAATCCTCTGCCCACCTGCACGACATGGCCGTCACGGACCAGCACGTCGCCGCGTTCGAGCGTCCCCTGAGCTGAAACGGTATGCACCCTCGGCGCCGCGGATCAGCATGTCCTGGGCAGGCGCAACGGGTGCGACCAGGGCCAGGGTCGTGGTCAGGACGAGCGGCCAACGAGACTGCGTGCGGTTCATCGTGCGGCTCCCGGCTGGCCGAGCAGGAAATCAGAGCGGGGCAGGGCCTGTGGGCCGTGCCCGATCGAAGACCTCCGCGCCGTCGATGAAGACGAGGTCGGCCAGCGCGTAGACGCTGAACGGATCGCGATTCCAGACCACGACGTCGGCCATCTTGCCGGGTTCGAGCGTGCCGACCCGGTCGGCGATGCCGAGCGCCCTGGCCGCATTTGACGTGACCCAACGGATCGCGCGTTCCGGCGGAATCTCGAGACCCGCACGCTGGCCGCGCACCATGGCCTTGGCGGCCTCCTGGTTCAGGCGCTGGATACCCTCCTCGGAATCCGAATGAACGATCGCGCAGCCATTGGCAGGCGCATCGACGAAGGCCAGGTTTTCCCAGATGCCATCGTAGGCCTCGAGCTTGAAGCCCCACCAGTCGGCCCAGAGCGCGCCACAGACGCCTTCGCGGGCGAGGCGGTCGGCAATCTTGTACGCCTCGACGCCATGGTGGAAAGCAGCGATGTGGAAGCCGAATTCCTTCGCCAGGTCGAGCATGACCGCCATCTCGTCTGCGCGGTAGCAGTGCACCTGCACCTGGATCTTGCCTTCCATTGCGCCGACCAGCGTGTCGAGCCGCAGGTCGCGCTTGGGCTGGATCGGCTGCTCGGTCGAATCGCGGTCCCGGGCCTTCTTCTTCTCGTACGCTGCGCTCTCCAGTTCGTACTTCTGCCACTGGCGCTGGTAATCCTGCGCATCGGCAAACGCCTGCCGGTAGCCCGCGACATTGCCCATGCGGGTCTGCGGGGCGCTGGTCACGGCTGCCATACACGCGTTTTGGGTTCTCGCCGCAGGCCATCTTGAGTCCGTGCGGCGCGTCCGGAAACTTCATCGCCTGGTATCGTGGTTGCAGGCACGTTGCGCAGCGTGACGCCGCGGCCGCCGATCAGGTTCGCCGAACCCGGCAGTATATGCATCGAGGTGACGTCGAGCCCCGTTTCTAGCTGAACCGGTCGCCAGCTGCAATCCCGCGCTGCATTCTCTGGCCCCGTGCCGGGCAGTCGCCTATATTGCCGACGAACGGAGGATCCCATGGCCGCAAACAAGCCGCTCAACCTGCTCGACCTGAGCTTCGTGCTCATGGACACGCGCCAGACGCCGATGCACGTCGCCGGGCTGCAGGTGTTTGCGCCACCTGAGGGTGCGCCGCGCGATTACCCGCGCCAGGTCTACGAACACCTGCGCAGCTTTCCGGTCACCGCCGAGCCGTTCAACTACGTGCTGCGCGGCGTCGGCAGCGGTCGCCTGCGCCCGACCTTCGTGGTGGCGAAGAAGATCGATCTCGATTACCACCTGCGGCACTCGGCGCTGCCGTACCCGGGCGGCGAGCGCGAACTCGGCGTGCTGATCTCGCGCCTGCACTCCAATCCGATGGACTTCGATCGCCCGCTCTGGGAGATCCACCTGATCGAAGGCCTGCACGGCGGGCGTTTTGCGCTGTACGCGAAGCTGCACCATTCGCTCGCCGATGGCGTGTCGGGCGTGGGGCTGCTGAACTTCTCCAGCGACCCGGGCGACAGCGCCACGCCGCCGGTCTGGGCGGCCGAGCGACCGCAGAAGGCGCGCTCGACCAAGTACGACGGCCGCTTCGGGGCCTTTGCGATGCTCAATGCCGCGATTTCCAGCCAGGCGAAGGAGTTGCCGAGCCTGGTGCAGGGCCTGGCAGGCACGGCGAAGGCGGCGTTTGGCGTGAAGCCGAGCCCGGACTTCACCTCGCTGGCCGAGGCGCCGCGCACGATCTTCAACGTCAATGTCACGCCGCAGCGGCGCGTGGCGACGCAATCGGCAAGCCTCGAGCGGCTGAAGAAGATCGGCGTCGCCGCGGGTGGCAGCATCAACGACGTGGTGCTGGCCGCCTGCAGTGCAGCGCTGCGGCGTTACCTGCTGGAGATCGACCAGTTGCCGCGCAAGTCGCTGGTGACCTCGATCCCGGTGGCGCTGCCGCGCGACACCAGCCAGGCGGGCGGCAATGCCATCAGCTTTGCCAACGTGCGCCTCGGTACGGATCGTCGAGGACGTGCGCGAACGCTTCGACGTGATCCGCCGCAGCAGTACCGCGGGGCGCGACTTCCTCAAGCAGATGAGCACGCGCGCGCTGATGGACTACACGGTGCTGATCAGCTCGCCGCAGATCCTGACCCGCATTCCGGGCATCGGCTCGCGGATGCCGCCCACCTACAACATCATCATCTCCAACGTGCCTGGCCCGCGCGGCAAGCTGTATTTCATGGGCGCGGAGATGGAGGCGTATTACCCGATCTCCGCGCTGGCGCACGGCCAGGCACTCAACATCACGGTGCTGAGTTACGCGGGCGGCCTGTACTTTGGCTTCACCGGCTGTGCCGACAAGGTGCCTCACCTGCAGCGCCTCGCCGTCTATACCGGCGAGGCAATCGACGAACTGGAGCGTGTGTTCGTCGCCGCGCCGCCGGTGGCAGCGAAGAAGGGCAGGAAAAAAGCAAAGGTGAAGGCGAAGGACGAAGGCGAAGGCGAAGGCGAAGGCTGCATCGCCGCGCAAGCGGTAAACAGGGACGCTACCCTTTGTTTCCGAGGCGCTTAGCGACGCGGAAGGCGTTGACACAAAAAAGGGATAGCGTCCCTGTTTGCGTCAGCGCATGAACTTGCTGGCCATGCCCATGATGTCGTCCAGCGGATTGCCATCGCCGTCCAGGTCGAGCAGGCCGGCGAGTCCAGGGGCCTGCCGTGCGTTGCCCTGGCCGAGCAGGCCGCCCAGCAGGCCTCCCAGCCCGCCCGCATCGCCCAGGCCCGTTTCGGCTGGCGCGGCGTTGGTGCCCGTGCCCTGCTTCGCCATGTAACCGGCGACCATCATCGCCAGCATCGGCAGCAGCTTCTTCAGCAGGGCCGGATCCAGGCCTGAGTTGGCCGACGCCTGCTGCGCGACGGTGCGGCTGACGTCGGGCGAACCGAAGATCTGACCCGAGCACGTCATTGCCGCGCCCGACATTGGTCGGCTGCGGGCTCAGCACCTCGTCCAGCAGGCCGCCACCACCGAGGCCGCCCAGCATGCCGGCCAGTCCCTCGAGGCCCGTCGGCTGGGCCTGCGCCTGCTTCTTGAACCCTCCGAGCACGGCGGGGAGCAATGCGGCCGCTCCGGCATTGACCTGCTGCTCGCTCATGCCGAGCTCGCGTGCCACGGACTGCAGTCCGCCCATCTGGTTCAGGATATCCATGATCTGCATTGGCTTGGGTCCTTGTGTTCGAGGTCAGCGCAGTGTCAGCAGGTGCTCGCCGTAGGCGCGCACGTCGTCCCAGTCGGTGTAGTCGATGACGGCCTTCGTGTCGGTCGGGCCGTCCGTCATCTTCATGATCAGCCGGATCATGAAGCGATCGAGCCAGGGCCACGCCGGGTAATCCACTTTGCCGGCAATCACCTTCAGGTCGCGCGGACGCCATGGCGAGAGCTGCAGGAACTTCTGCATGTAGCGATTGCCGGTCACGGTCGACTTCTCGGGCGTGCGTGCGACCACCGAGACATTGAAGAAGCTGTTGGGCCTGGCTTCGAGCTGCGCGCGATGTTGCGCAATGAAATCCATCACGCTGGCATCGTACTTGCCGTAGAGCACGGGTGCGCCGAGTGCGACCACGTCGAACCGCGGCCAGTCGACGCCCTCGTGCGCCGCCTCGACCAGGTCCATCATTTCGGCGCGACCGCCTGCCGCCGCAATGCTGTCGCAGAGTCTGCGCGCGATGCGGGCGGTGTGGCCGCCGCGGCTCATGTACAGGATCAGGACGGAGGTCATCGGAGTGGTGCCCGTGTGTGCGCGGTAAAGCAGGATATTAGTACAGCAGGGGCCGCAGCGAGAATGCGACAATGACGGACGAGTGCTTCAAGGGCAGGATTCGGCACCGGGCATGACCGCCAGCATCTATTCGACACGCGAAGAATGGGCCAACTGCGCCGTGCATGTTGCGGGCATCGCGGCCAGCCTGGCGGCGCTGCCACTGCTGATTCTCACCGCGCATCGATCGGGCGACCCGTGGCTCATGGCCGGCGGGATGGTGTTTGGCCTGAGCGCGCTGCTGATGTTCACGACTTCCGTGCTTTATCACGCGGCGCGCGATCCCGTGGTCCGCCTGCGGCTGCGGCGCCTCGACCACGCGGCGATCTACCTGCTGATCGCAGGCACCTACACGCCGTTTACCCTCGGAGCACTGCGTGGCACCTGGGGCTGGTCGCTCGCCGCCGTCGTCTGGACGCTGGCACTGCTCGGCATCGTCTTCAAGGCCACATCGCTCGGCTTCCGCTTTCACCGCACGTCGGTCGTGCTGTACTTGCTGATGGGCTGGCTCGCGGTCGTCGCGGCCAAGCCGCTGATGCGCGAGTTGTCCGCGTTCGAACTCGGCTGGCTGGTCGCAGGCGGGCTCTGCTACACCGTCGGAGTGGCGTTCTACCTGATGAAAAACCGGCCATACACCCATGCCATCTGGCACGTGTTCGTGTTTGCGGGCGTCGCCAGCCACTTCATGGCGGTGCTCAGCATCATCGGCGGCTGAGAGCCCCGGGTGCGCGGGGCCCTGACGACCACCGCGCACCGGGCAGTAACCTCACTCTTTCTCGACGTTGATGCGCACCGACTTCACCGTCGACTCGACCAGCTTCAGTTCGAAGTTCGGTCCCTTGCGCTTCTTCACCAGCACGTCCTCGCCGTCGTCGACCTCGACCTTGTAGACCTTGGTGTCGAGGCCCTTCTTGAGTCCGGCCTTGATGTCGCTTGCGACATTGTTCTCGCCGCGACCATTCTTGATCGCGATCGAGACATCGGTCGGCGTGCCCTGGTCGGGCGTCACGCGGAAAACGATGTTGCCGTCGGAGTTGGCGCCTTCGCTGACCTCGATGCGCCACTTGTTCGAAAGCTTGAGGCCCTCGTCGGCCACCGCCTGGAACGAGGCCAGGGAAAGGACGGCCGTGGCGATCAGCACTGGCATGCGGAAGTTCATGAGATCCCGACTCCTGCGTGTGGTTGGAAAGGACAACGGGATACGGCAGCGGCGAAAATCTGTCAACGGGGGCGATGTCCCGGCCACCGTGGCCGGTAGCTATCTCCACGGTTGCGGCGGGGCTCGAATCGCAGCAAAGTCCTGCTTGTGAGCACTGCAACCGTCCAGGCCGACCCGGCCGCGCTGGAGCCGCCGGAGACATTCGAGGTCGCCATCGTCGGGGCCGGTTTCGGCGGCCTCTGCATGGCGATCCGCCTGCTGCAGCAGGGCGAGCGGCGTTTCGTCGTGCTGGAGAAGGGCGACGAAGTCGGCGGCACCTGGCGCGACAATTCGTATCCGGGCGCGGAGTGCGACGTGCAGTCGCATCTGTATTCGTACTCGTTTGCGGGCAAGGCCGACTGGAGCCAGCGATACGCCGGATGGGCCGAGATCCAGCAGTACATCCTGGACACGACCGAGCGCTACGGTGTCCGGCCCCATGTGCGGTTCCGGCAGACGGTGGCCGGGCTGCGCTACGACGAGGCAGCCGCGTACTGGCAGGTGACGCTGGCCAGCGGCCGGACACTGCGTGCGCGCCACGTGGTGCTTGCCACCGGTCCGCTGCACGTCCCGCATCTGCCGTCCCTGCCGGGCATCGAGCGCTTCCGCGGCAAGGTGTTCCACTCCGCGCAGTGGGACCACGGCTACGACCTGGCGGGCAAGCGGGTCGCCTCGATCGGCACCGGCGGCAGCGCCATCCAGTACTGTCCGCGCATCGCACCGCAGGTCACCCGTCTGCACGTCTTCCAGCGCACGGCCGCGTGGGTCATTCCGCGCGACACCCGCAGCTACAGTGACGGCGCGCGCCGGCGGTTTGCGCGGTTCGATGGCTGGCGCCGGCTGCATCGCGCGCGGCTCTACTGGACCAACGAGTCACGGGTGTGGCCGATCTTCCATCCGGCGCTGGCCCGCGGCCTGCAGCGGCTGGCGCGCTGGAACCTGCGGCGCGCCGTCGGCGACGACGAACTGGCGCGCAGGCTGACACCCGACTACACGATCGGCTGCAAGCGGGTGCTGATCTCGAACGAGTGGTACCCGATGTTCCGGCGCGACAACGTCGAACTCGTGACGGCGGGCATCCGCGAGCTGCGTGAACACTCCATCGTCACCGACGACGGCATCGAGCGCCCGGTCGACGCCATCATCCTGGGCACCGGCTTCGTCGTCGACCCGCGCATCTACATGCAGCATTTTCCCGTGCACGGCCTGCCGGGGCACGAGCTCGCGCAGGACTGGCGCGCGGGGGCCGAGGCCTACTACGGCATTTCCGTCGCGGGCTATCCCAACCTGCACCAGCTGGTCGGGCCGAACACGGCCCTGGGCCACAACTCGATCATCTTCATGATCGAGGCGCAGGTGCGTTACGTGCTGCAGTGCCTGCAGGCGCTGCGCGAGCGGGGCGCGGACAGCCTGAGCGTCCTGCCGCAGGCCCAGGCGCGATTCAACGAGCGGATCCAGCGTGACCTGCGCGGCACTGTGTGGAGCACCGGCTGCCGCAGCTGGTACCAGCAGGCCGACGGCCGCAACTTCACGATCTGGCCGTATTCCACCTGGCGCTACTGGCTCGAGACGCGCCGCGTCGACACGACGAACTACCGCTTCGACCGCGCCGCGCCGGCCGCCGCCAGCGTGGAGCGCTGGGCAGCGGCGGACGCAGCCGGCTAGAACGAGTACTTGGTCGTGAACTGCAGCCGGTTGAGCGAGCCGTCGTCGCCGTTCTCGAGCTCGCGCACCGCGTGGCGGAACTCGGCGCCGATGTCCAGCTTCGGCAGCGGCGTGTACCAGGTATTGATCGCCCAGCTCTCGCTCGACTTGTTGACATTGCCACCGGTGTAACCGGTGTCGTTGTCGTAGTCGCCCATCGAGAAGTAGACGTTGCTGCGCCACTTGTCCGACCACACGTGGCGATACGCGATGGAACCCGCGAAGCCGTCGATCGTCTCCAGGTCGGCATCGCTGCCGTTGCTGGTGAGCGCGGCATCCGTCGTGAAGTTGAGGCCGACGTAGCGGCCGAGGTTGCCGCCCAGCAGCATGAAGCGGATGTCGTCCTTGCCGAGCATGAACTTGCCCGACAGGCTGCCCGCCATCGACCAGGTGCTGGCATCGATCGCGGCCAGCGTGGTGGTCGCCACCCGCTCGTACTTGAGTTCCCGCGCCAGGCCGGCGACGGCGACGTGGCCCCACGCGCCCTTCCAGGCATAGCGGGCGGTCAGGTCCGGGATGGAACTGTCGTCGGTCTCGACGATCCAGGCGGTCGAGTTGGGATCGGTCGGGCCACCGAACGGCGTCATGGTGGTCTGCGGGTTCTCGACGGCGAGCGAGAGTCCGCCCTTCGTGTAGCGGACCTGCGGCTGCCGCACGAACACCGTGCCGTCGGTCGAGCCGATGAAGTCCACGGAGTCGGGCAGCGCCGCGACATCCTGGAAGTTCGACCAGGTCTGTCCGACCAGCCATTCGCGCCACTGCACGTACGCGTGGCGCAGGACCGGCGCATAGGTGTTCGTGACCCGCTGGTTGCCCGTGACCGAGCCGAAGAAGTCGATCTCGAACCGGGTCGAGAGTTTGTCGCCGCCGGCGAGCAGGGTGTCGGTGCCGAAGTTGATGCGCGTCTGCTTGGCATGCGCATCGAAGTCCGTGCCCTCGTCCGGCTGGCCGATCGGCGTCGCACCCGGCACGTAGAAGTCGCGGGACGGCGTGTTCTCCGCGAGTTCGCCGTCCGATGTGTTGGTCCACATGCCGTCGACCTTGGCGTAGCCCGTCAGCACGAAGCTGGTGCCGGGGGCCGCATTCGGCAGGATCGTGCCCGGCTGGATGGCCTTGGGATCCGGTTTGGCTGGAGCTGCGGCCACCGCGCCGGCTGCCGCAGCCGGTGCCGCGACGGCAGCGGGCGCGGCCTTTTTCTCGGCGACGAGCTGCTGCACCAGCTTTTCCAGCTCGGCAACGCGGGCCTCGAGCTCCTTCTCCTTGGCGGTTTCGGCGGTCGCGAGCGAAGACGCGCCGAGCAGCGCGAGTCCGAGTATTGCGACGACGCTGCGCCGGAGCGTCCTGGCGGAAAAGCAAAGGTCCTGGCTGGTCGGCATGGACGTGATCCCCCTGGTGAGTCGTGCCCTGTGGCCGATCCTGAGGGCGGCGCCGGGCGCGTGGTATTCGCCTTTGGTCGCAGACGCGAACCGTTGGCCGCGCAGACCGTGGCGTGTAATCTCGGCGCCGTGTCACGCCAGATCATCGTTGCGGACGACCATCCGCTGTTCCGCGAGGCGATGAAGGCCGCGGTCGGGCGGCTCGACCGTGGCATCGGCTTCGTCGAGGCCGACTCCGTCGCTGCGATGCTGGCGGCGGCGGAGGCGAATCCCGGCGCGGACCTGTTGCTGCTCGACCTGAACATGCCGGGCGCGCACGGCTTCAATGCGCTGGCGCACGTGCGCGGCAGCCGGCCCGAGCTGCCGGTCGTCATCGTCTCGGCCGACGACGACCCGCAGACCATCGCGGCGGCCCTGCGCTTCGGCGCACAGGGCTTCATCCCGAAGTCGACCGAGGCAGGGCAGATCGGCAAGGCGATCGAGACCGTGCTGGCCGGCGAGATCTATACGCCGCCGGGATTCCTGCCGCCACGCGCACCGGCATCATCGGCCGAAGAACTTGCGATCGCGCGCCGCGTCGCCGACCTCACCCCGCAGCAGTTCCGGGTGCTGGGCATGCTGTGCGCGGGCCTGCTCAACAAGCAGATCGCCTACGACCTGGACGTGTCGGAAGCCACGGTCAAGGCCCACGTCACGGCGATCCTGCGCAAGCTGGGCGTCACGACCCGCACCCAGGCCGTGCTGGCGGCGGGCCGCCTGGCCATCGACCGCGCCAGCGTCAAGCCGCCGCCCGAGGAATCCGAGTAGGCGGTCCGCCACGGCCCGCCTGCCGCCACGCGGCGCACGGCAGCCTTCAGCGCCTGCGCTCCGTGCCGGCGGCGGCCAGCAACCCTCCCAGCAGGCCGCGCAGTGCGGCGGGCTTCACGGGCTTGCGCAGCACCTTGTATCCCAGCGCGCGGGCGCGCTCTGCCACCTCTGCGCCGTGATCGGCCGTGACCAGCGCGGCAGGCACATGGGCGACACCGCCAATCCGCAGGGACTGCAGCAGCTCGAGCCCGTCGCAATTGCCGTCGCCCAGGTGATAGTCGGCGAGCACCACGTCCGGGGTGTGCTGGCTGAAAACGCTGCGCGCCTCCTCGGCATTGCTTGCGCGCAGCACGCGCAGCCCCCAGCGCTGCAGCAGGACCTGCATGCCATCGAGGATCTCGGCCTCGTTGTCGATGCAGAGCACGGTGCCGCCGACCAGGCTGGCCGGGGAGGCCGGCGCCTCGTCGCCGGCCGCGCTGGCTCCGGCGGCGGGCGGCTGCGCCGGATCGAGGTGCACGCTGAAGACCGAGCCGCGACCCACCTCCGAACGCAGGCTCAGCTCGAGCTGCAGCACGCGCGCGATGCGGTCGCAGATCGAGAGTCCGAGCCCGAGGCCTTTTTCCCCCCACGGTGACGGACGGTCG
This sequence comes from uncultured Gammaproteobacteria bacterium, assembly GCA_963744735.1. Classification (GTDB taxonomy): domain Bacteria; phylum Pseudomonadota; class Gammaproteobacteria; order Steroidobacterales; family Steroidobacteraceae; genus RPQJ01. The sequence continues at coordinate 102,298 of CAVUVH010000009.1, read as the reverse complement.
AGGCCGCGGAACTCGTCGAAGATGACCTTGCGATGCTGCTCGGCGATGCCAGGCCCGGAGTCCCAGACCTGCACCTCGACCCGGCCGCCGCGCGGGCGACAGGCGACGATCACGCCGCCGCGCTGCGTGTAGCGCAGGGCGTTCGACACCAGGTTCTGCAGCAGCCGGCGCAGCAGGACACGATCGCTGCGCACGTGCGTATGCGCGCGCCGGATGTGCAGGCGCAGGTTGCGGCGCGCGGCCAGCGGCGCGAACTGCCGCTCGAGGTCGGCGAACACCTCGTCCAGCGCAAAGACGGTCAGGTCGGCGCGCATCGAGCCGCTCTCGAGGCGCGCGATGTCGAGCATGTCGTCGAGCACCTCCTCGGCGGCGCGCAGCGAGCCTTCGATGCGGCCGGCGATCTCGCGCACGGCGCCGGGGTCCGCGGGCGAGTCGCCCAGCGCGGAGGCGAACAGGCGCGCCGCATTCAGCGGCTGCAGCAGGTCGTGGCTCGCGGCGGCGACGAAGCGGGTCTTGGTCGAGTTGGCCTGCTCGGCGGCCTGCTTCGCGTCGGCTTCGGCCGCCAGCGCCTTCGACAGCTCCAGCGTGCGCTCGGTGACCCGCTGCTCCAGCGTCTGCTTCGCCTCGAGCAGTTGCTGCTCGTTGTGCTTGAACTCGGTGATGTCGGTGTAGGTGGTGACGTACCCGCCCTCCGGCATGGGCTGGCCGCGGATCTCGTAGGTGCGGCCACTGCGCCGCGTGCGCTGGATCACGTAGGGCGTGCCGGCGCGCAGGTGCGCGAGCCGCTTGCGGATCTGTTCGTCCGGATTCGTTTCGCCAAACTCGCCCCGCTGCGCATTCCAGCGGATCAGGTCGGCGACCGGGCTGCCGATGCGCACCATGTCGGCCGGGTAATCGAACATCTCCAGGTAGCGGCCGTTCCAGGCGACGAGGCGGCCTTCGCTGTCGGCCACTGAGATCCCCTGCGAGACGTTCTCCATCGTCGCCTGCAGCAGCTGGCGGCTGAAGCGCAGTTCCTGCGAGGTTTCGTCCAGCAGTTCCGCCACTTCCTCGGCGGCGAGGCCACGGCCGCGCAGCGCGTGCGTGAACATCAGGCGCGCCGAGGAGGCGCCGATCGCTCCGGCCAGCACGCGCTCCATGTGCTGCATCAGGCCGCGGTCGGCGGGATCGGTGGCGCGCGGCAGCGGGCGCAGGGTCTGCAGCGAGTGCTCGCGCAGGGCGGCTTCGGCCGCCGCAGTGCCGACGATGCGCTCGGCGATCGCCAGCACGTCGCCGACGCGGGCACTGGTGAGGCCGGCGGCGGCCGCCGGCGGCAGGGCCGGACGCACGAACTGGGTCGCCGCCATGCGTTCGCGCAGCGAGATGCCACCGAACAGCGAGACCGCCACCAGCACCAGCACATTGCCGGCCAGCGCCAGCAGCGCGCCGGCCACCAGCGGGCTCAGCCGCAGGAAGCCGAGCCACTCGATCAGCAGTGCGGCAGGCTGCAGCGTGCCGCTGCCGGCGTTGGCCGCGCCGTCGGTAAAGTTGGGCAGCAGCAGTCCGTAGGCCCACAGCGCGAACCCGGCGGCCAGGCCCCAGAACACCGCGGTGCGGGTGGCGCGCCGCCAGTACAGTCCCGCGAGTATGGCGGGCGCGAACTGCGCGACGGCCGCGAACGCCAGCAGGCCGATCGAGGCGAGGCTGGCCGGAGCCACGGTGTTGCGGTGATAGGCGTAGGCGAGCAGGGCCAGCGAAAGGATCGCGGCGCGGCGCAGCCACAGCACGATGCGGCCGATGTCGCTGCCTTCGGTGGTCTTCAGCCAGCGGCCGCGCCACAGCGTGGGCATCACGAGGTCGTTGGTGATCATCGTGGCGAGCGCGATGCTCGAGACGATGACCATCGCGGTCGCGGCCGACAGGCCGCCCAGGAACGCGATGACGGCGAGCGCGGGCGCATCGCGCAGCAGCGGCAGGGTCAGCACCAGCGAGTCGGGCTGGTGCGAAGTTGCCACGCCCGTGCCCAGGCCTGACAGCACGATCGGCACCACCAGCACCGTGAATACGGCGAGGTAGCCGGTGAACACGAGGCGCGCGGTGCGCACGTCGCGCTGGTCGGCGCACTCCACGATGCCCACCAGGAACTGGCGCGGCAGGCAGAAGATGGCCGCCGCGGCCAGCGCGGTGGTGACCACGAAATCGCCGGAGAACACGCTGGCAGCATCGCCCAGGGGCGTCGCCGCCAGGCTGGGCGCGTTATCCATGTGCGTGAGCGCGAACAGGCCCACGGCCGCGAACGCCACCAGCTTGACGACCGATTCGAAGGCGATCGCGAGCATCACGCCTTCGTGGTGCTCGGTCGCGTCCAGCCGCCGCGTGCCGAACAGGATCGCGAAGGCCGCCATCATCAGCGCCACCCAGAGGGCCGTGTCGGCGTACCAGGCCGGGTGCGAGCCGCCGGCGCCGGTCAGCACGTCGATGCTGGTGCCGACGGCCTTGTACTGCAGCGCCAGGTACGGCACCCCGGCCGTCAGGGCGATGATCGCGACCAGGGCGGCCAGCGCCGGGCTCTTGCCGAAGCGCGACGAGATCAGGTCGGCGATCGAAGTGATGTTGTGCGCGCGCACGATCGCCACGAGGCGTTCCAGGAACGGCGTGGCGAACAGGAAGACCAGTACCGGACCGAGGTAGATCGGCAGGTAGGCCCAGCCATCGCGGACCGCGGTGCCGACGGCACCGAAGAATGTCCACGTCGTGCAGTACACGCCCAGCGCGAGACTGTAGATCCACGGTCGCAGGCGCGCGTGGCCGGGGTAGACGGAGCGGCGCTCGCCATAGAACGCGACGCCGAACAGCACCAGCAGGTAGACGACGGCGAGCGCCGACAGCAGGAAGCCCGAGACCATCGCGCGACTCTAGCGACCTCCCCGCGACAAGGGAAATCGCGGCCGGGCCATCTCAGGGCCGGCGTGGCCCCGGAAAGAACGCGTTGGTGCGGCGCACGTATTCGGCGTAGCCGGGCCGCCTTTGCCCGATGTCGCGCTCGAGCAGGCTGACGCCCGACACGCGCAGCAGCAGGACGCTCATCAGGGCCGGGCCCGGCAGGGCCCACCAGGCGCCCGCACCGAGCGCCAGCAGCCCGAAGCCCCACCAGATGCAGAAGTCGCCAAAGTAGTTCGGGTGCCGCGTCAGGCCCCACAGGCCACGGTCCATGACCTGGCCGGCATTGCCAGGGTCGGCCTTGAAGCGCGCCAGTTGCCAGTCGCCGACCGCCTCGAAGAAGAAACCGACGCACCAGAGCGCGATGCCGAGGTAATCGAGCCAGCCGAGTGGCTGCGCGTCGCCGGCGATGCTGCCCAGCAGCGGCAGCGAGATGATCCACGCCAGCACCGCCTGCAGGCCGAACACGAGGTACACGCTCTTCCACGTGAACCCCGGCTCGTTGCGCGCGCGGATGGCCTGGTAGCGGCGGTCCTCGTCGTGACCGAAGGTGCGCCGGCCGAGGTACAGGGCGAGCCGCAGCCCCCAGACCGTGACCAGCACCAGCACCACCTGCGCGCGGACACCGATGGGTGGCGTGGAGGCGGCGTAGCTGAAGGCCGCGATCACGAACAGCAGCGACCAGAGCGTGTCGACGATGGTGACGTTGCGCAGCGGCACGCTGACGAGCCACGTCAGGACGCCGGCACCGAGCAGGTAGGGAAGGGCGTGCAGCCAGGTCTGGAACATGAGTATTGCCTGTGGTGTTCGCGACGGTTCGGGGGGTGTCGCAGGTTGGTTTCAGTGAGTGACGGGTTCCGCCAGGATGTCGCGCAGCAGGGCGTCGTCGATGTTGCCGCCCGACAGCGTCAGGGCCACGGTGCGCCCGCGTGCATCCAGGCGCCCGGCCAGCAGGCAGGCCAGGGCCACCGCACCGCCCGGCTCGACGATCAGCTTGAGCGTGCGGGCCGCATACGCGATGGCGGCGCGCACCTCTGCATCGGATGCGACGAGTCCGCCGCGCAGCCGCGGCTGGTTGATGGCGAAGGTCAGTTCGCCCGGCGTCGGCGCCAGCAGCGCATCGCAGATCGACGCGGGCGCGTCCGGCGCATTGCGCTGCCGTACGCCCGCCTGCAGCGAACGCCGGTGATCGTCGTGACCGGCCGGCTCTGCGGTCCACACGCCCGCCTGCGGTGCCAGCCGGGCGAGCGCGATGACGATGCCCGCCGTGAGGCCGCCGCCGCTGCAGCAGACGATCACGTCGTCCAGCGTCAGCCCGAGTTCGGCTGCCTGCTCGGCGATCTCGAGTCCCGCCGTGCCCTGGCCGGCGATGATGTCGGGATCGTCGAACGACGGCACCAGCGTGGCGCCGCGTTCCGCCGCCAGTCGCGCCGCGATCTGCTCGCGGCTCTCGCGCAGGCGGTCGTACTCGACGATCTCGGCGCCCAGGTCGCGCGTGTTCTGCAGCTTCACGCGCGGCGCATCCGCCGGCATCACGATGGTGGCGCGGATGCCGAGGCGCAGCGCGGCGGCGGCCACGCCCTGCGCATGATTGCCGGACGAGAAGGCGACCACGCCGGCGCTGCGTTGCGCCGCATCGAGTTGCGCCAGCCGGTTCCAGGCACCGCGGAACTTGAACGAGCCGGTGTGCTGCAGGGTCTCGAGCTTGAGCAGGATTCGACCGCCGGTCAGGGCGTCGAGCGGCGTGCCGGCCAGCAGCGGCGTGCGGCGCGCATGACCTGCGAGGCGCGCGGCGGCCGCGAGCACGTCGTCGAAGTCCGGGATTCTCGCCATCGGCCGTGGTTCCCACTGTCGGCGGGAGGCAAATCATCGCACCATAGCCCGATGGAAGCATGGCAATCATTGCCGCCGGGCTGTGAACGGGAGTGTCGCGGCTGCCGTCACCGGCACCTGTCACACGCCGACAGCGTGGCGCAGAAGGCCGGCTACCTGCGGCGCGTGCTGGCGCCGTGGGCAGCGCAGGTCGAGGATGTGCGCACCGCGGCTGCGGGCCAGCGCCTCGGCTATCGCGATCGCGTCACGCTCACTGCCGGGTTCGACACGGCGGCCGGCTGGCGGTTCGGCATGATGCGTCGCGACGAACTGATCCCGATCCACGACTGTCCGGTGCACAGTCCGCGCGTCAATCGACTGGTGGCCGTGCTGCGTGCGACGCTGCCGGCTCCCGACCGGTTGGCGCTGGCGTACCTGCATGTCGCGGGCGGCCAGGCGACGCTGGTCGTCAAGCAGCGGCACTTCGATCCGGAGTCGCTCAGATGCGCTGCGCGCGCGGTTGCCCGGCGCGGGCATCGACGGGCTGTGGGTCCATTGCCACCCATCGGCGGGCCGTCGTCTGTTCGCGCGGTCGGGCTGGCACCTGGCCTGGGGCGAGGCCACGTCTTTCGATGCCAGCGGCCTGGTGCACGGCCCGGCGGCGTTCCAGCAACTGCTGCCGGACCTGCATGCCGATTCGCTGCAGCGCGCCGCGGCGCAGCTGCGGCCCGGTCCCGGCGTCGCCGTGCTCGACCTGTACTGCGGAATCGGGGCCACCCTGCAACTGTGGACCGCGGCCGGCGCGGCGGCGCTCGGCATCGAACTCGCGGGCGGTGCCGTCGAAAGCGCCGCACGCAACGCCCCTGCAGCGGAGTTGCTGCGCGGCACCTGCGAGCAACGCCTGCCGCAGGCGCGCGAGTGGTGGAGCGCGCACGAGGGTTGGCGGCGCGTGTGCTACGTGAATCCGCCGCGTTCGGGCCTGGAGCGGGGCACGCTCGAGGCGTTGACGCTGGAACTGCGGCCACGCAGCCTGGCTTATCTCTCCTGCAGCGCCGGCACGCTGGCGCGCGACATTGCCGCCTTCGTGGCCGCGGGCTACGTGGTGCGGTCGCTGATCCCGTACGACTTCTTTCCCGGCACCCATCACGTGGAATGCCTGGCGCTGCTCGACTGCGCGGGCAGCTGAGACGCTAGGCGATGCCGGGCAGCCAGCGCTCGGCCGCAGAAGGCTGGCGCGACATCGGCCAGCGGCTGTCGGCCGATGTCTTCGACTGCGCACCGGAAGGCGTCGCGCCGATGACGCTGCCGCACGCCCCGGTGGCAAGCCAGCCGAGGGCCGCGCCTGTCAGCCCGTCGCCGGCATCGTTCATCGGCGCCGCCAGCGTGTCGCTGGCCGCGCAGGCAAACTGCATGCTCGACGCGATCCCGTCGTAAAAGTCGCCTTCGCCGAGCGAGTTGACGGTCTTGAACGTGACCAGCCGCAGGCGGTCCTCGCATGAGTTCGCGAGGTCGAACGCCAGCTGGCCCACCGGCTTGCCATAGGTGTCGCTGCCGACGATTGCCGCCTCGACCCAGGGCTTGAGCGAATTGATGTTGATCTCGCTGGCAGAGGCGGTGGCATCGGTCGTCAGGAACGCGATGCGCACCGGCCGCGTCGATTGCGGTTGCGGCTGGAAGCGGGCGGTGGAGTTCTGCACCGACTTGGCCGGGCTGAAGACGACCTCGTACTGCACGTCCTGTGTCGTGCGGTCGCCGCCGAAAAGGTTGTTGATCAGTTCGGCCGTGCTGACCAGGCCGCCGCCGTTGTAGCGCAGGTCGACGATGAAGTCGCGCACGTCCTGCGCGCGAAACTGCGCGAACGCGTCACGCAGCTGGGTATCCGCCGTGCTGATGTAGCTGCGCAGGTGCAGGTAGCCCACGCCCGTGGTTCCCGCCATCGGCAGGGTGCGGACCAGCACCACCGGGTCGATCGTGACGGTGCGCTTGGTCATCTGCACGTCGAACGTGACGCCGTTGCGCAGCAGGCGCAGTCCGCGCTGGACGCCCACATCTGCCGGCCCCAGCAGGTCGGCGAAGGCGTCGCCGTTCGCCAGCGATTGCGACACCGGCACGAAGCCGCTGCCCTGGTCCACGGCCACGACCTCGTCGCCACGCTGCAGGCCCGCCTCCGCCGCGGGGCTCGCCTCGAACACGTCGAGGATGAACGGCCGGTTGCCGCTGTCGGTGCGGTTGCGGAACCCGAAGCCCGTGAACTGTCCCTCGCCGAGCAGCGAATCCTCGGCGGATTTCGTGGTCAGGTAGCTGAAGAATCGATCCCTGCCCTGGGCCCGTGCATTGGCCGTCAATGCGTCCAGCAGTTCCTCCGCCGTCGCGAACGACGCCAGGTTGACGGACGCCGGCAGGGTCTCGGGGAACAGGTACCAATCGCGAGTCACGCCCAGGACCCAGTCCTTTCTTCGCTGATTCGCCGCAGGCAGATGGCTCGCCGCCGGTGCCGCCGCCATCGCCGCCGCCGCAGGCGGCGAGCAGCGTGGTCAGCGTGCCGAGGGCCAGCAACGAAAGCGCGCGGACGTGGCGATGGGACATGGGCAGGTCGGGGCAGGTGACGGGGATGGCGCAGTGTCCCACAGGTCCCGAGTTACGGTCCCGGTGCAGGTTTCGAAGTGACGTCGGCCTTTTTTACATATCACGGCGACGGCTCCCGTCATGGAGTTATAACTCATTGATTAAAAACGAAAAAATAACATGGCAAGCGTATTGCAAGCGGCCTTGGTGCACCGGCATCGGGTGCGGGGGGTCAGACATGTTTCTGCGGGCCGTGCCGCTCGTTCTTCTGTTGCTGTCGCCTGCGGCTGCCAGCTACCTGTATGGGTATCCCTCGCTGGCGCGCGACATCGCGCTCGGCACCGTGCTGGCGTTTTATCTCGGCGTACTCGCCCGACCACTGGCGCCGTTCGGCGGACTGCTGGCGGTCATCTACATGGCGGCTGCCGTCACGGCAAATTTCACCGATGGCGTGGCGGCGCTGATCGTTGCGCTCGCTGCGACCACCGGCGCCGCCAGTTCGCTGGGCTATCACCGCGCGTTGCTGGCGGTGCTCGCCGCGGCGTTGATCGGCTCGTTCGAGCCCGCCACCGCGGGCGTGGCGGCGACGCACGGCATGGGCCTGCTGGCGGGCTGCCTGTACGGCTACCTGCTGGTACGTCTGCTGGGCCAGCATTTCCAGTCGGTTCCCACGGCCGTGCATTCCCGCACGGCGCTGAGCTACTCCGTGCTGCTCGCCGTGCTGGTCGTGGTTGCCTGGTTCACCGCGCGGGCCGCGGGCCTCACGCAGGGCTGGTGGTTGCCCCTGACCGTCGCGGCGCTCGGCGAGCCATGGCTCAGGCACACGCCGCGCCAGGCGGTCCTCAGGCTGGCGCTCGCCATGGCCGGTACGCTGCTGCTGCTGGCGGCCTTCGACCTGTTCGATGCGCCGGTGCTGCGCGCAGCCCTCGCGCTGCTGCTGTTGCTGGGCATGCTGTCGCTGGGCAGGGTGCGCGGCGGCTGGCAGGGCTTCCTGCTGACGCCGGTGCTGGTGCTGCTCGTGGCCGCCGACACCGACTATTCGTCGGGCCTGTATGTCGAAGTGACCCTGCTTGCGTTCGCACTGGTCGCCACGTTCGCGGTGCTGGGCAAGTGGGTGCTGTGGACGCTGCGCCCGGACGCCGGGCACGCCGTCCCGATCTCCTGACGGCGCGACGCGGTTCCCGCTCAACCACCGAGCAGCTGCTGCATCCGCGGCCGGCTCGCCGCATAGCGGCGGTGGACGTCCACATACGTGGACTCGTACAGCGCGTCGATCTCGTGCGGCTGGCCGAAGTACCGGGTGAAACCCGGGCATTCCGGTTCCAGCGCCAGCTGCGCCGCCTGCATCAGGTGCGCCAGCAGCGTGCGCGGATCCTCGTCGCCCACGGCAATGCGGATCGTCGTCAGCGAGATGCCCGACTCGCGCAGCGCGTCGGTCGACAGCTCCGAGTGACTCGTCAGGGCGGGGCAGACCACCACCGTGTTGACCTGGCCGAGGGTGACCTGCAGGCCGAACGCAGGCTCCAGGCAGTCGAAGAAGCGCTGGAACGCATGCCGCGAGATGCCGCGACCCAGTTCGGTGTCGAGGTCGATGGTGAACAGCGGCGCCGGCAGCCCCAGGTACATCAGGCGCTCGCGCAGGGCGAAATTCTCGTTGCCTTCCACGGCCGAGCAGCGCACGTTGATCGCCGGGTGCGCCGCCAGCGCGCGTGACAGCACCAGCGTGTTGATCGCCTTCTGCAGCACGCGCAACTCGACGGTGCGCATGCCATTGATGACCTCGAACGCCTTGTCCGCGTCGAGGAACGCGCCCTTCACGTAGTAGACGTTCCAGAACAGGCTCTCGTCCCAGCGATAGACGACGGGCCGTCCGTCCGGCGTGGTCGTGCTGACGGTATCGCCCTTGGGGATGAACATGCGCTCGTTGCGGCCGATGCAGACGCCCGCGGTGGTCGTGCCGGTGCCGGCGAGGTCCTTGGTGTAGGAGTGGATCACGAAGTCCGGCCGCTCCATCGGGTCCTTGCGCTGCAGCACGGGTTGCAGGATGGGCGTGCCGACGGTGGCATCGCAGATCACCGTGAGGCCCAGCTCGTGCGCGGCACGGCAGATGGCAGGCACGTCCAGCACGTAGCCGTGCGGGTTGCAGGGCGACTCCAGCAGCACGTAGACGCGGCGGCCGCGGTCCAGCCGGTCGCGATGCCGGGCGAGCGTCGCCTGCAGCGCCGCCGAGAAGTCCTCGACCGTGAAGCCGTCGAACCACTCGACTGCGACGTCCAGGTTGCTCTTCTTGCCGTACCAGTCGTGCAGCAGCTGGTAGGTGCCGCCGTAGACGTTGCGGCTGGAGAGCACGATGTCGTTGTAGCCCACCAGGTTCGCCAGCGTCGCATCGATGGCCGCCATCCCGGAATTGAAGTTCCAGGCGAGGTACTCCCCGGCGAGCGGGCCGGCTTCGAGGTCGACGATGTGATTGGCCAGGCTGATCGACGTCGGGTTCAGCAGGCGCGAGTAGATCTCGTGCAGCGGCTCGCGTCCCTTGAAGGCGTCCTCGACCCACTCGGTGCAGGCGTACATGTAGGTCGCCGTGCGGGTGATGACCGGCGTGGCGCTGAACAGCGCCGTGACGTTGTCGAAGATCGGGTACGGGCCCTTGACCGCCGATTGCGTCGAGTCGTGCAGCAGCGACTGGTACGACTTGCGCAGCGGGTTCTGCAGCGTGTCGAGGATCTTGGCGAGCTGGAAGCAGAGAAAGCGCTTGGCGTTGAAGCGCGCGACGCGATCCTGGGCGTCGAGGTCGCCCAGTTCGCGCAGGGTGACCTCCCACAGGCGATGGGCGGCGGTGTTGCCGGCGTACAGGTGCGTCGTGAACTCCGCCATGCGCTGGCCGAAGGCCGACGCCGGGTCGATCGAGAAGTGACGCAGCTGCTCGTCGACGAGTTCGGGAATGGACGCGGCGCGGGTCGTGTTGCGGCGCGGGCTCAGTTCGCGTACGTGCGCGAGATCCGGCGGGGATTTTTCCATCGCCGGATGTTACCGCAGATACTCTGTTACCTCTCCCGCTTGCGGGAGAGGTCGCGCGCAGCGCGGGTGAGGGTCGGGCTCCCTCTCCCGCTTGCGGGAGCAGACCCTCACCCGGCCTTCGGCCACCCTCTCCCGCAAGCGGGAGAGGGTTAGGGCAGCCTTAAGCCGCCGCCAGCGCCTGCTCCAGGTCGGCCAGCAGGTCGTCGATGTGCTCGATGCCGACCGACAGCCGCACCATGTCCACGCTGACCCCGGCCCGGGCCAGTTCGTCCGGGTTCAGCTGGCGATGCGTCGTGCTCGCCGGATGGCACGCCAGCGACTTCGCGTCCCCGATGTTGACCAGGCGCACGAACAGCTTGAGCGCGTCCTGGAAGCGCGAGCCGCCCTGCAGTCCGCCCTCGATGCCGAAGGTCAGGATCCCCGACGCGCGCCCACCCATGTACTTCTGCGCCAGGGCGTGGCTCGGATGATCGGGCAGCCCGGCGTAGTTGACCCAGCGCACCTTCGGGTGCTTCTGCAGGTATCGCGCCACCGCGAGCGCGTTGTCGCAGATGCGGTCCATGCGCAGCGCCAGCGTCTCGATGCCCTGCAGGATCAGGAAGCTGTTGAACGGCGAAATCGCGGCACCCATGTTGCGCAGCGGCACGACGCGCGCGCGGCCGATGTAGGCGGCCGGGCCGAAGGCTTCCGTGTAGACGACACCGTGATACGAGGCGTCGGGCGTATTGAGGCGCGGGAACCTGTCCTTGTGCTCGGCCCAGGGAAACTTGCCGGAGTCCACCAGTGCGCCGCCGATGCTGGTGCCGTGGCCGCCCAGGTACTTGGTCAGCGAGTGCACGACGATGTCCGCGCCGTGCTCGAACGGCCGGCACAGGTACGGCGACGGCACGGTGTTGTCGACGATCAGCGGGATGCCGTGCCGGTGCGCGATCTCCGCCAGTGCGCCGAAGTCGGTGACGTTGCCGGCCGGATTGCCGACCGACTCGCAGAAGATGGCGCGCGTGTTGGCGTCGATCTGGTTCTCGAACGACGCGGGGTCACGGTGGTCGGCAAACTTCACCGTCAGGCCGTACTGCGGGAAGGTGTGCGCAAACAGGTTGTAGGTGCCGCCGTACAGGGCGGTCGAACTGATGATGTTCTGCCCGGCCTCGGTGATCGTCTGCAGCGCATAGGTGATCGCCGCCTGCCCGGAGGCCAGGCCCAGCGCGCCGATGCCGCCTTCGAGCGCGGCGACGCGCTTCTCCAGCACGTCGGTGGTCGGGTTCATGATGCGCGTGTAGATGTTGCCGGCGACCTTCAGGTCGAACAGGTCGGCCCCGTGCTGCGTATCGTCGAACGCGTAGGAGGTGGTCTGGTAGATCGGCACCGCGACCGCCCGGGTGGTCGGGTCGGGTGCGTAGCCGGCGTGGACGACGAGGGTTTCGAGCTTCATGGCGGGCCCTGGCAGGTTGGAGAGGTAAGACCCGCGCATTGTCGGGCAACGGAGGCCGCGTGTCCTACCCTGAGAACCAGACGTTATTCGTCCAGAACGGAGTGCAGTGATCTGTCATCCGTGCCGGGCGAAGTCCAGAATAAAGCGGGGTGCGCTCAGGGAGGACGGTCAATGACCAGGGCAATTGCACTGCACAAGGATCTGCCGGGCGGAGCCCACTGCGCCGGCATCGCACGCACTCTGCGGATTTCGTCAGTGGCGTGCCTGCTGCTCCTGTGCCTGGCCACCGGCGGCGCGCGTGCCGCGGCCGCGATCGACCCGGCCAGCGGCGTGTTCGGGTTGCAGTCGGGGCGCGAGCAAAGCCGAGGTGGTCAGGCTTTATCCGCCCGGCGCGGCGTTCGGTAACCAGGCAACGCCCGATTCCAGCGTTTTCTCCCGGCCGCTGAAGCTCGGATCCGTGCCGCTGCACAACGCCATCGCCGTTTTTCAGCTGGCGCCCGGCGGCCGGTTGAGTGGCGTGATGCTGCTGGCCGACGCCGACACCGCGCCTGCGGTGCGCGCGGCGGCACAGTCGGCGCTCGGTGTGCCGCGGCACGCGTCGACGGCGCGAGGCGCTGCGTACCGTCAGCACGTGTTCGAGTGGTCGACGCCGCGCTACGGGTTGCGCCTGCGTTACGTGACCAAGGCGACCGACGCCGAGGGTCGCCAGGGCGCGACCGGGCAACTCGAACTCGAGGTGCAGCAGGCGCCACTCGCTCGGAGCGAGGTCGATGCGATCCGGGAAGCGGTCGTCGCGCGGTCGCAGTTCGAGCAGCAGGAAGCCGCGCGCGCGCTGGCGGCCCGCAATGCACGCGAGCAGGCCAATGCTGAGGAGTCGCTGGCCGCACAGCAGGGACTGACCGGGCAGCAGCGAGCACAGTGCCAGATGCGCGGCCTGGTCCTGCCGAAGGATTTCGTGGTGCTGGTGGCGGGCGGGCACATGGGAGTCGAGCAGGCGTTCCAGATCGATGACAGCGGCACGGCCGCCGGGTTGTTCGAGGTGGATGTCAACGTCACGGCAAAGCCCGTGGTGCTGATGCTCGGGGCCTACTATCCGTCGGTCTGGCGGCTGCGCTGGACGCCCGCAACGCGGCTCGTCGCCGTGGTGCTGAGCGGCCACCATCGACAGGAGATCGTCGGCGTGCCGAAGGGTGTGCCGCTGCTCACTACCACGTCTGCAAACAAGGGTTCGTGCGGATACTTCTATCCTGCTGCAGACGGGGATCGTTTCATCAATCCACTGGCGCGCCGGCTGTTCGGTCGTCCGGCCGAAATGATTTATCCCGCAAACCGTGGACGTGTGCTCGTCGGCGACCCGATCCCGGCTGGCACGGTGCTGATGAGCGCGCCAGGTCCGGCGATCAACTCGTTCGCCGATCCTGCTCGGCCGCTGGCGGGTCCGGCGGGCATCGCCGCCGCCGTGCAGCGCGGGGTTCTGCGTCCCGCGACGCGCACCGACCTCGACGCGTGGCGGGTCGCCTGGACGGAACAGCGCCCGCCCTCGGACGTGCCGCCGACCGCCGGCGGCGGCGCCTTGCGCATGCCGACGCCGAATCGGGACAACAGTTACCTGATCCTGGGTCCGTTCGAGATGCCCCCGGGGCTGTTTGGCGGTCACAGTGTCGACTTCATCGTGTCGAGGGGCGTGCCCTATCCGACGGGCAACCCGGGGCACTCCAGGGTATCTGACCTGAACACCGGTCGTTGCGCGGGTGTGAACTGCGGTAGCTACTGACCCTGGCGGGTGGCCGCGCGGTCTTGACCTGGATCATGGTGCGGCAGGGGCCGCGTCCCGCACTCTGTGGCCCTCTGACGATCGAGCGCCGCATGAATCGCCCAATCTGCCCCAGCCGCCTGTCCTGCGCCGTGAGTGCCGTCCTGGCACTGGCCGCGTGGCAGACGGGCTTAGCCGCCCCCGGTTCCGACGATGCGGTGGCTGCGGGGCAGGGTGCCGCCGAACTCGAGACCGTCATGGTCTATGCCCGGCGCCTGCTGCCGGCATCGCGCGTGGCCGCGACGGTGAGCGTGATCACGCAGGAGACGATCGAGCGCACGCTGGTCGCGGACGTGAAGCAGCTGGTGCGCTATGTGCCGGGCCTCAGCGTGCGCAGCGATCCGTTCCGCTTCGGTGTCGACACCATCGCGATACGGGGCATCGGCGGCAACCGCGTGGCGGTCGAGGTGGACGGTGTGCCCGCGGCGGGCGGGTTTGCGGTAGGCAACTTTGCCGATTCCGGGCGCGCCTTCGTCGACCCGGTATTCCTGCGGCGCGTCGAGGTACTGCGCGGTCCCGCGTCCTCGCTCTATGGCAGCGACGCCATCGGTGGCGTCGTGTCGATGACCACGATCACTGCCCAGTCGCTGCTGGCCGCCGGTCGCGATGACGGCTGGAGCGTCGCGAGCGGCTACGCGGGTGTCGACAGCGGCTGGCACGGAGCCGTGCTCGGTGGCGCGCGCCGCGCCGACACCACGGCGCTGCTCGGGTATGTGCACCGGCAGGGCAACGAACCCGGAACGGCGGCCGACGTCGAGCCTAACCCGCGCGATTACCGCTCCGATTCGATGCTGGCCAAGGTCGAGTTCGGTGCCATGCCAGGCGGACCGTTGACGCTGGCGGCGGAACTGAGCCGCGTCCAGCAGGAGACATCGGTGAATGCGTGGCTCGGCCTCGTCGGTACCCGCTTCGCCAATACCACGGCGCTCGAAGGCGACGATCTGCAGCAGCGAAATCGCATGAGCGTCAGCCAGCGGGTACCTGCAAACCGGGCGTTCGATTCCGCCGACTGGAAGCTCTACCTGCAGGCGACCGACACGAACCAGGACACGCGTGAAGAACGCAAGGCCGTGCCACCGCGGACCCCGCCGCTGGCCATCGAACGCGACTTCCGCCTGGAGGACCGCACGGTTGGCCTCGATTTCACGGCGGTCCGCGCCATCGACGGCAGCCGCGTCAGCCACACACTGGTCTACGGCGTCGAAGCGGCCGACAGCCGCATCGAGGAACGGCGCGACGGCCAGCAGACCGACCTGAACACCGGTGCCGTCACGCACGTGATACTCGGCGAGAGCTTCCCGCTGCGCGACTTCCCGATCACCGACGTCACACGCGTCGGTGCGTTCGTACAGGACGAGTTGCAGGTCGATGGTTCGGGCTGGGCGCTGATCCCGGCCCTGCGCCTGGACTACTACCGGCTCGACCCGCGTGTCGACCAGATGTATCGCGACGACAACCCGAACTCGGCAGCGGCGGGGCTGGACGACTCCGCGATCACGCCGAAGCTGGGTGTCACGCGCGACCTGGGAAGCGGCCTGTCCGCGTTCGCACAATATGCCCGCGGCTTTCGCGCCCCGCCGCCGGAGGACCTCAACATCGGCCTCGAATTGCCGCTGCTCAACATCAGGGCGATCCCCAATCCGGACCTGCGGCCGGAAACCAGTGACGGTTACGAACTCGGCTTGCGCTGGAGCGGCGCACCCGGCGGGTTCACGGCCAGCGTCTTCTACACCGACTACGCCGACTTCATCGAGTCGAAAGTGAACCTGGGTGTCGATCCGGCAACGGGCGTGACGCTGTTCCAGTCGCAGAACGTCGCCGAGGCACGGATCTATGGTGCCGAACTCGATGCGCGCTTTGCGGCTGGCGCATGGTCGCCTGGACTCGCAGGGTGGACCGGACGACTCGCGGCTGCGTGGGTGCGCGGCGACGACCTCGTGCGCGACGAGCCGCTCAATTCGATCGACCCTCCGCAGCTGATGCTCAGCGTGAGATACGACGCCCCGTCGGCACGCTGGGGATCCGAGCTCGCGCTGACGGCCGTGGAGGCGCAGCGCGAGGTCGATCGCAGCCGGGCGGACCTGTACCGTACCGATGGCTACGCCACGCTCGACTGGCTGGCGAATGTGAGCCTGGGCGCCCGGCTGCGGCTGAACGTCGGGTTGTTCAACCTGACGAATGCGGAGTACATCGAATGGGCCGACGTCCGCGGTCGAGTCGCGGGCGACCCGCTGATCCCGTACTACACGCGCGCCGGGTTCAACGCCTCTGTCGAGCCTGCGCTACGACTTCTGATCCGGCCGATGGTGGCGGCACTGGGTGGCAGGCATCGTCCCGCTCGTCGACCGCAGGTCAGTGCTTTCTGGTACCCACGCTCGCGGCACCTGGCTCGGCAGTGCCCAGCGCCTTCAGGAATGCCGCCAGGTGACGCTCGGAGCCTGCGAGCAGGTTCGAGTAGACCTGGACGATGTCCGCATAGGCGACGCTGAGTTCGATCGCGGCAACGATGTCCGTCATGTCTTTCTGCTCGATCACGACACCGACACCGAGCGCCTCCGTGTAGCCCGCAGAGCCTACTGCAACGAGCGTCGTGTAGAGCGCCTGCAATTCGGCGTCCTTGAACTCGCCCGGCGCGAGTCCCGCCGCTGGATCTTCCAGGCCATAGGCGATCCAGCAGTTCCAGTACTGCGTCGGTGTGCCGCTGTTCGGATTCCGTGATGCGCGCAAAGATCTTCGCACCGCCTTCCTCGCCGGCATACATCTCGGAGAAGAGCAGGTACACGTCGTGGGCCAGCTTCTCCTCCTCGCGCATGAACGCCAGCATGTCGGCCACTTCGTCCGTGGGCGCGTCCGCAGCCATCAGGGGAGTGGCGAGCCCAAGCAGGGCCAGGGACGCGAGAGTCAGCAGCAGCTTTCTCATGACGAACCTCCTCGCGGCATGGTGCCGCTGAAGCTCAGATGCTAGCTGCCGCAGCTTAAGCGGCGCTGAAGACGCATCGCCGGCAGTTGCTTCGCCGACAGCTGCATCGCGGACTTGCTCCAGATAGCGCCCGGCAAAGTGTCGCTTCCGGATTCGCGGACTTGCGTGCGCCAGGTGCCGCATGTCAGTCGGCATGCGCAAAGTACCTACTCCTGGTCTCGGAGTCTTCAGCGTCTCTTAAGCAAGCGACGTCAACCTGCGCGCAGTGCTCCGCGTTAATGGTATCGGGGTAGCTTCAAACGGAGAGCACGCTATGCAGGGCAAAATCAGAATCGCAACGCTCGTTGCCGCACTCATGACGCTGGCCACGGCGACATCCATCGCACAGAACCAGCCGTCGACACCACGCCAGGGCCAGGGACAAGGCCAGGGGCAGCCGCAGTCGACGCAGCAGCGCCAGATGGAACGGTCGACCGACCAGAACCGGGCGGCCGAGCACGACCGTCTGCAGCAGCGCGAGCAGGACCGCACCAGGACTCATGCGGCCTCGGCTCAGGCAGGCAACGGCGAAGCCAAGGCGCAGGGCATCTACGGCGGGAACCTGATGACGGAGCAGGAACGCAATCAGTATCGGAATCGCCTGGGCTCGCTGGAGACGGAGCAGGAGCGCAACGCCTTCATGGCCCAGCACCAGGAGGAGATGCGGAAGCGCTCGAAGGAGCGGAACGTCCCGATCGAAGTGACGGCCGAATAGCTGATCTCCTCAAGCGAATGCAACGCGACAATGGGTGATCCAGCGCTGCTCATCGCGGGCATGCGCTGGGTTCCCGAGTCGGCCGAGATGGAGTCGTGAAAATGAAGCAATTACACATGAA
Source organism: uncultured Gammaproteobacteria bacterium (assembly GCA_963744735.1). Classification (GTDB taxonomy): domain Bacteria; phylum Pseudomonadota; class Gammaproteobacteria; order Steroidobacterales; family Steroidobacteraceae; genus RPQJ01. The sequence continues at coordinate 84,944 of CAVUVH010000009.1, read as the reverse complement.
CAGCACCGGTGCGGCCTGGCTGGGCGTTCTGGTATCTCTCGCAGCCCCAACGGGGGCGCAGGCAGAGGACTCCGGATTCAGTCTCGGTGTCGGCGCTGAATACACAACGGGCAAATATGGCGGTGAGACGTCGATCGACGAGGTCTACATCCCGATCAACTTTGCCTACGATGCAAGGCGCGTCTCAGTACGGCTCACGGTGCCGTACCTGAGTGTGCAGGCCCCCGAAGGCACCGTCGTCGAAGGACCGGACGGTGAGCAGATCATCGGCGAGGGGCCCGTGAGTACGGAGGGCGGCATCGGCGACGTCATCGCGGCGCTGACGGTCTATGACGTTCTGTCACTCGCTGATGGCGAGTTTGTCATGGACCTCACGGGCGAGGTCAAGTTCGGCACCGCAGACGAGGACAAGGGACTCGGCACGGGCCAGAGCGACTATTCGGTGCAGGCCGACGCGTTCCGGTTCCTCGGCCGGTTCACCGCGATCGGTTCGGCCGGCTACATGGTCCGCGGCGATCCGGCCGACGTGGACCTGGAGAATGCGTTCTTTGCTGCCGCTGGCGGCACCTGGTCCGTGTCCGACCGGACTCGGCTGGGCATCTTCTACGATTACCAGGAAGCGTCGGTGCCCGGCAACGACGCGATGCAGGAGTTGGCGGCAACATTGTCGTCGCGACCCGGTGAGAACAGTTGGTTGTCGGGTTACGTGACTGCCGGGTTCAGCGACAGTTCGCCCGATTGGGGCGTTGGCATTTCCTTCACAGCCGGCTTCTGACCCGCGCCAGGACGATCTCCGGCTCGCCGCAGTGCTCGGCGACTGGCGGAGCGCGCATTGCGAATGCTTCAGCTGCGCGAAATGCAGCGAAATGCAAAGTCTTCAGCGTCCCTTAAGGTTGTCGGCGTAAAACAACAACTAGGGATCGCGTCGGTGGAGATCCCGAGACCGGCCACCGAACCGACCCACCGGCGAACTGGAGGGTCAGATGCAACGGACCACGCACAGAACAGCAGCCATCCTGCTGGTAGCGATGCTCGCATCGACGGCCGTCGCCTTCGCCCAGGCCGGCCGCGGTGCAGGTGGCGGTGGCGCGCAACCGGGCAGCCAGGGCGGTCAGCAAGGCTCCATGCAGCAGCAAGGCTCCATGCAGCAACACGGAACCTGCAGCAGGACATGGAGCGTGCCCGCGATCGCGACATGGACCAGGCACACGAGCAGCAGCGCCTGCACGACCAGGATCAGGACCGCGTGCGCAACCAGGACAAGCTGTTGAAGCAGGACCAGGACCGGTTGCAGCAACAGCAGCAGTTGACGCTCAAGGAGCGCGAACGCGCACAGGAACAGGAGCGCCTGCAGGTTCAGGACCAGGCACGGCTGCAGGAACAGGCCGGCACGATGAGCCAGAAGCAGGTGCAGGAGCGTCGCAAGGCTCTCGGCCAGTCGCAGGATCAGTTGCGGCAGCGACAGCAGTTGTTGACGCAGGAACGTGAGCGTCTGCAGCAGCGACAGAAGCCGCTCGAGGGCGAAGCCGCCCAGATTCGCGAGCGTGAACAGCTGATGCAGCAGGAGCAGACGCGGCTGCAGGAGCGCCTGCGGCTGCTCGAGCAGTCAAAGACCAAAGAAGGGATGTAACCAATGGCGACCGGGGGCTGCGAGTTATGCGGCCCATCGGTCCTTTCTGAGGCTGATGGGGGCGTCCAGAGCCGAATACTCGAAGGCGCCGTGCGCCGGCCGAATACCGCACTCCAGGGAAGAGTCTGCGGCGCGCGCCGGGAAGTAAGGAGAAGCAGCAATGACGTCGACAAATCTAAAACATGCGATCTGGTTGGTAATGGCAATGAGCGCCGCGGCACTTGCCGCCCGGTGGTGCCGCCGGTGGTGGCGGCGGCGGTGGCGGCGGTGGCGGCGGTGGCGGCGGTAAGCCGACGAGCGAAGCGACCAATAACCTGTCGGTGCCGGCGATCATGGTTGGCGCGGCGGGAACATTTGCTCTCACTTGCACTGATCGACGGCTTTACGCACGCTGGTGCCCGCCCGATAAGGCCCCGGTGTTCTACCCGTAAGCCTGCGCCGCATACCAGGATGGCGGACAGGTCTGCGTGGCGGCGGGTTTCTATTACGTCCAGCGTGACGCCAAGTGGCAGGCGCCGTGCTTCGTTGCCACCGGATACTGGCATCGACGTTCTGGGCGCATGGGGCGACAACCTCGCGGGCGACGCGAAGCTGAAGGTCGGCAGCCCGATCCGGGTTGAACTCGTGCTGTGGGACGCTGCGGATGCGGCGCCGATGGGACAGCAGGGCTACGAAGTGATCAAGCTCGAACCCAGCGAACTCGACCGCGCTGTCTGACTATGGGCACCTGGCGGGGGGAGCGGCGGATGGTTCCGACATCCCGTACCCAGTGGGCGACGGCGAGGACTCTTCGGCGCCATCGTGTTATGACCCGGCTGCCACGCTCAGGATCGAGCGGTTGGACGACGCGGGAGTACCGGTGAGCCCCGCGGTGTTTAACGGAACGGCAGGCGGCGAGATCAACGCGACCGGCAAGATCGTGTACGGGTACAACCTGCGTGTGACGACTGCGGGAACCTACCGGATCACCTACACCTTCACCAACGTCAACTTTGCCTGCGAGTGCGATGATGCCGGCGACGTGCTGCACGGCCAACACGGCCTACCTCGACATCGACGTGGCGGCGGTGGCGGTGGCGGTGGCGGCGGTGGCGGCGGCAAGCCGCCCGGCGCCGGTGAAGGCGAGTAACTGAGCCCCCAGCCGTCGGCCTTGATGCCGGCGGATCACCTCCCGGTCGGCCGGTCGCTCCGGCCGGCCGGGAGGGTCTTCTGGGAGCAGCTCGTCTTGGTGTTCGATCAACTAGTCTGGGGGCCATCATGAATTCCAAGGCAATTCTCGCCACGGCGGTGGCGTGTCTGTGCGTTTCGTTCGGTGCAGTCAGCATCGGCGGACAACCTCATCTACGAGTGGTACACGGCCGCGAACAACGGCGACGTGATGCCGACCGACTCGTCGAGTAACTGCGGCTCGTGTCACGAGGACATGGCCAGCAGCGGCGGCCAGGCGTCCGAAGGGTCCAAGTTCAACAGCTACAACCAGCCGGCCATCAACAAGGAAGGCGTGGTCGTGTTCCGCGCGCGCAGTCGCGGCGGCATGGGCGGCAGCGAGGGTGGTTCCGGCGGCTCCGGCGGCGAGCGGCCGGCGGAGGCACGGCGTAGCGGCGGAAGCACGGGCGGCAGTGGCGCCGGCAGCGGCAGTGGCGGAACGGGAGGCGGTGAGAGCGGCGGTGGCGCCGGCAGTGGCGGCATGGGCGGCAGCAGTGGCGGCCAGCCGGAGCGCGGCATCTACATGCGCAACCTGGCCGAGCAGGGGCCGCTGTACATGGTGTTCCGGCGCAGTGGCACGGTGCCGCAGCCGAACAACACCACGATCGGAAAGGACGACCAGCTTGCGTCGTTCAACGAGTTCCCGTCGGTGCCGCGCATCGACGCCGGTTCCGACACGATCGCGACGCGCGGCCAATCGACGCCGGTGTGGACCTATTAGCCGAAGACGGACCGAGACCCGCACCGGAACCTCGGGCATCTACACCAGTTCATCGCACGGCATGCCGACGACGGGCGCCAGCATGCTCGGCGACGTGTACGAGGGAGGGGTTCAGACGTTCCCGTACTTCCAGGTTCCGGTACACGGCGCCGGCTGCCGGTTACGTGCCAGCCGGTACTGGCTTCGACCAGTTCCCGGGCTCGCCCGCGGTGACCGAACGCAAGACGATCGTGTTCAAGGGCAATTTCGCGGTGGGCGGCGTTGGCAAGACCGGCGTCTTCTACCGCGACTTCGCCGCGAAGGGCGGAACCGCACCGGTCGAGTTGATCGCAAGTTCCTTCACGAAGATTCCGGCTCCGGCTCCGGATCCGAAATCGAAACCGAAATCGAAATCGAACCCGGAATCGGATACGTACTTCGGTTCCACTGCGCCGCCGAGTGCCGGCGGCAAGTACGCAGTGTTCGCCGGGTACGACAACGAGCAGGAGCCGACTAAAGGCGGCATCTACCGCGCACGCCTCGGCAACAAGCCGATCGTGCTCGAGACCGTCGTGAAGATCGGCGACAGCGTGCCGGGAACGAACGGCGCGAAGTTCGACAGGTTCGGCGAAGCGATCTCGGTCTCGTCGAACGGACGCCACGTGCTGTTCTGGGGCGGCTGGGGCGGCGAGAGAACCGTGACGCTTGTCTGTCCGGCCGAAGGTAACGCCGCCATGCAGGAGGCCTGCGCGAAGGCGCCGAACGTAGGGGAGGTGCCGGTTTACCAGGGCTTCTTCCTGCGCGACATGCAGAGCGGCGCTACCACCGTCATCGCCAAGACCGGCGACATGGTCGATGGCCGCAAGATCGAAGACTTCGTCTACTGGAACTTCTCCGGCCGTGTGCTGGGCAAGGGCCACGGGGGCGAGGAAGACCCCGAGGAAACCCTGGAACTGGCCCGCTGGCGTTCGACGTCTTTCGGCGCGGTCTCCGGCACGGGTGCGCCGGGTATGTCGGTGATCAAGGCGCGTCTTCGAAGACAACGACGACGGCATCGAGAACGAGCAGGCGCTGCTGCTGCGCGACGTCAAGCCGTCCGGACTCGGCGAACTGGTGCCGCTGCTGCGCACGGGTGACCTGGGCGCGATGGTGGACCCGGAAGCGCCGGCCGGAGCGGTGATCACCGCGCTCGGCATCGAGCGTGACGGCTTCCGCGGCAACTGGCTGGCCGTCAACGTCAGCATGCTGGTGCCCAGCGACGTGACAGCAGCCGCCGGTGGCGAGGAGTCGGAAGAGGACACCGGCTGGGCCGGCATCTACGTCGCCAGGTTCCTCGACGACGAGTCGCTGACTCCGTAATGCGGAGCCGCAAGCGGGGTCTGCACGGTTGTGAACCTTGCGCAGACCCCGGCCTGCGGCAAGACGCAGCCCCGCTTGAGCCGGTCTTAAGGTTCGCCGCGTACGGTGATCCTGAAGAGATTGAGGCCGCATGCGCGTTACAACGCGCAAGGAGGGCTGAAATGAAAAGCCTCACACACAGATTCTCGGTAGCGGCGCTGGCTGCGCTGCTCATTGGACTCAATGCCTGCGGCGGGAGTGACTCCGACGACAAAGTAGTTCCACCGCCGCCGAGCCGACCGTCGGGCTGGTCAGCGTCGGCACGATCACCGGGTTCGGCAGCGTGTACGTCAACGGCGTCCGCTACCGCACCACTGACGCCCAGATCGTCATGAATGACGTGGCGGCGGCCGAGTCCGCGTTGAAAGTCGGTCATTACGTCGAGGTCAAGGGCCACTCGCACAACGGCGCCGACCACGACGCCGATGTCATTCGCTATCACAACGTCCTGGAGGGACCGATCACCAGCATCGACAAGACGACGATTGGTTCGTTGCGATGGGGCAGCGGGTGCAGGTGACAGCCGAGACCGCATTCGGTGACGGCATCGAAACCGCATCCATTGCGGGGCTCTGTCGTGGAGGATGTCGTCGAGGTGAGCGGCATGGTCACGACGCTTGGAGTGATAGAAGCCACCCGCATCGACATCAAGCCCGACGGCGGCCCGTACGACGTCACTGGCTACGTGTCGGGGCTGGCCCTGGCCACGCATCGCTTCAACGTCAATGCGCTCGTCGTCGATTACTCGAGCGCGAACATGGATGACTTCCCCACGGGGCAGCCCACCGACGGTGACCTGGTCCTGGTAAAGGGCTTCACGTTCAATGCGGACGGCTCGTTTGCAGCGACTCGCGTGGAACTGCGGTCGGACGACTGGCTCAAGGCCGCTGCGGGCGACGTGCTTGAAGTCGAAGGCGCGATCACCGACTTTGAATCTGCCACGAAATTCAACGTGGCCGGCAGGGCGGTGACCACGACGCCAACCACGCTTTATGAGCATGGAACCGTGGCGACCCTCGCGAACGACGTGCTGGTCGAGGTCGAGGGAACGGCCGACACCGCGGGCGTGCTCGTGGCGCTCAAGGTGAAGTTCAAGCAGGTCAGCGAGATCCGGATCGTGGCGCAGATACAGGAGCAAGGCCAGTCCTTACCTCGAGATTCTCGGTCTGCAGGTGGCGACCAACGATGTGACCCACTATGAGGACATGTCGGCGCTTGCGCTGCGCAACCTGAGCTTCACGGACCTGGCCGTCGGTAACTGGGTGGACGTGCGGGGCTACGAAGAACCTGCCGGCAGCAACCGGGTGACCGCAACTCGAATCGTTCGTGTTGACGCGCAGGAAGCGGTCCGGCTCCGTGGGCCGTTCCTTGATCCGGCCGCGCCGAATTTCCACATCCTGTCGGTTCCAGTCACGACCGGTGACACGACCAGGTTCGTGCTGGAGGGAGGCGTTCGCCTGACCCAGTCCGAGTTCTTCACCCAGGCGGTCGATCAGTTCGTCGAAGCCTGGGGTACGTGGAGCGACCCTGCCATCACCGCGGACCGGGTGGAAATCAAGGTCGCTGAAGACTGATTCCAGAGCGTGTTACGCATCGCTCGACCACGGAATGGGGCGGGGAATTTCGGTTCCCCGCCCCTCGTCGTATATGTGCGGTACGGTGCAGTGCATTGCCAGCGATACGGATGGCAGGCCGGGACATGACTGCGCAAAGTAGCCGCATGCGCGTCTTGGTCGTGGATGATTCCGAGCGGGTCAGGAAGACCCTGGCCGCAGGCCTGCATGCGCAGGGCATCGCCGTCGAGACCGCCGCGGACGGCGCTGACGCATTGCAGTTGCTCAACAGCCTGCCCTTCGACATCGTCGTACTCGACCTGTTGATGCCGCGCGTCGATGGCATGCAGGTGCTGCGGGAGCTGAAATCACGGCGTGCGAAGCCGCGGATACTGGTGCTGTCTGCCCGTGACCAGGTACAGGACCGGGTCGATGCACTGAACCTCGGCGCCGACGACTATCTCGTCAAGCCCTTCGCCTTCGAAGAGCTAAGGCCAGGCTGCTCGCGCTTTCGCGGCGCAGTTTCGACGAGGCGTCACCGGAGATCACGCACGGCAGGCTCCGCCTGGACATGGCCGCGCGGCTTGCGCGCGTCGACGATACGGTGCTGCCGCTGACACCGAAGGAATACGCGCTGCTCGAGCTGCTGCTGCGTCGCAGGGGGCACCTCTGGAGTCGCGCCGCGATATTCGAACAGCTCTACGAAAGCGACAGTACCGCGTCCGACACGGTGATCGAGGTGCTGATGAGCACGTTGCGCAACAAGCTGGCAAAGGTCGGACCTGCCGGACCTCATCGAAACCCGTCGTGGCTTCGGCTATGTGGTCGCTTGACACTGTTCGTCATTCGTTGCGTGGCCGGCTCGCATTGAGCCTCACGGCAGGCGCGATCGTCGTCCTGACCCTGAGCTTCCTCGGCCTGCACATCGTGATCCGGGGTGCGCTCTATGCGAACCTCGACCAGCAACTCGCGCTGCGCATGAGTGCCGTTGCCGCCTATGCGGCCGCACACCCGGGGTCCGAGAGCATCGCCGAGTTCATGCCGCAGTATCGAACGCGGGCACACCAGGAGTTCTTCCAGGTCTGGGACAGCCGTGGCAGGACCCTGGCGCGCGCCGACTCCAGCGCCGGGCGAGACCTGCCGCGGCTCGACGCGGTGATCGGCCAGCAGACGTACTCCGACCTGTTCCTGCCAGACGGGCATCATGGTCGTGCCGTCGCGGAGGTTTTTCCCTTGCCAGAGGACGACCCGCGAGGGACCCTGATCGTGGTCACCGCGGAGGAAACCGGGACCCTGGAACGCGTGGAGAATCGCATTCACGCCATGCTCCTGCTGGGTGCCGTGGCGACCATCATCGCGATGTTTCTGATCACGCGGCACGCTGTTCTGCGCGGCCTGCGCCCCGTCGATGATCTCGTCGCGCGCGCTCGAGCGAGTGGACCCGGACGATCCGCAGGCAAGACTCGGCGGCGGGCCGCTGCCGTCCGAGCTTCGGCCGGTGGCCGAGCGATTCTCCATGGTGCTCAACCGCCTGCTGGACGCGCTCGCACGCGAGAAGCGGTACGCGCGCAACGTGGCCCACGAGCTGCGCACCCCGCTCGCCGAAATACGGTTGCTGGCCGACGTTGGTTCGCGTGCGCAGGAGCCTGATGCGGTGCGCGCCGCCCTGGGTGACGTTGGTGCAGCGGCGGCCGAGATGGAGCAGACGGTCGAGTCGCTGCTGGCCCTGACGCGTTATGAGGCGGGTCTCGAGCGTCCGCAGCCGGAGCCGATCGACCTGTGCGCCGAAGTCATGCGGGCCGCCTGCCTGATGAAGTATCACGCCGACCAGCACGACCTGAAATTCGAGTTCGACATGCCAGAGGAGTTCTGGGTCCATGCCGACAGTGCGCTCATCCGCCGCTTGATCAGCAATCTGGTCGGCAATGCGATTGCGCATTCACCACGCGGCTCCGTCGTCCGGGTGACGCTCGGCGCGGAAGGGAAGCTGCAGTTGTCCAATCCGGCGCCGCAGCTGGCGGCGTCCGACATGCCGCGACTCGGCGAGCGATTCTTCCGCATCAGCGCGGGCAACGGCGGTTCACATACGGGCCTGGGGCTGTCGCTGGCCTTTGCAATCGCCAAGGTTCTCGGGCTCCGGCTCGAACTTGCCAAGCGCGACGATGACTGCCTGGTGGCCGCGGTGAGCGGCTTTCAGCGGTTGGACCAGCTGCCGGATCTGAGCGGCGCCGTCAGTAGGGAGTCCCGTCGCGGCGCGTGAATCGTCCGCCGGTGAACGGCGGGGTCGAAGTGCATGTCGACGTCCGCATCGGGATAGAACACGACGTCTGCGGCGTGACGGCTGCCGACTTCGAGATACACGGCCGGCTGACTTGAGCGATTGATCAGCTGGTGGCCATCCCGCTGCCGGCCGGAAACCCGGCGCAGCCGCCGGCGCGCAGCACCTGCTCGCCGGTATCGGTGCGCAGCACCACTTCGCCTTCGAGCACGTACACGAATTCTTCCTCGTGCGTGTGCCAGTGGCGCATCGACGACTCCTTGCCGGGCGGCAGGGTGGTCAGGTTCACCCCGAACTGCTGCAGGCCCAGTGCCTTGCCCAGCTGCCGCTTCTCGCGCGGCAGCACGCGTGAGCGGTACGGCTCCGGGTAACCCGAGTCGGTGCGGGGCGCGAGGGTGGCTGGATCCAGGGCGGGGAGGCGCAGGCTCATGACGTACTCCACGATGCTTCGGGCCGCTGCATCATGCCCGCGCCGCGGAGGCGCCGCGCAAAGAAAGCGGCCCCGCCTGCTGCCAGGCGGGGCCGGAATGCAGGTCCCCGTGGGGACTTGCGCAGGGAGACCCGTCAGTAGACATCCTCGCCGGTGTTGTGGACGTTGAACTTGCCGGTCGGCGTGATGATGCGCTTGTCGTCGATCACCGCCTTGAGCTCGAGCGTCCTGTCGTCGACCACCACCAGCGCGGACCGCTGGTCCTTGCCGTTCCAGACCGAGAACCACACCTCGTCGCCCGCCGCGTTGTATTCCGGCTGCACGATGCGCTTCGGGCCCTCGCCCAGGTTGGCCCACTCGGCGATCGGCAGCACCTTGTAGCCTGCCTCGAGGTTGGTGGTGTCGAACACGGCCACGCTCTGGGCGATCTTCGGGTCGGGATTGAGCGGCGTGTCCACCCACAGGTGCTTCGACTTCGGGTGGGTCTTGACGAACAGCGAGCCGCCACCCTGGCCCTGCAGCACACGGACCACCTTCCAGGCGCTGTCCTTGTGCTTGACCGGGTCGGTGCCGATGAGCGTGATCTTCTCGTTGCCGAGCGCGCTGGTCGCCCAGACCGGACCGAACTTCGGGTCGACGAAGTTGGCGCCGCGGCCCGGGTGCGGGATCTTGTCCACGTCGATCAGCGCCGTCAGCTTCTGTTCCTTCGAGTCGACCACCGCGATCTTGTCGGACTGGTTGGCTGCCGTCATGAAATAGCGCTTGGTGCTGTCCCAGCCGCCGTCGTGCAGGAAGCGGGCGGCACCGATCGTCGTGGTCCTGAGGTTGTCGATGTCCTCGTAGTTGACCAGCAGGATCTGTCCCGTCTCCTTGACGTTGACGATGAACTCCGGATGCTCGTGCGAGGCGACGATGGCGGCCACGCGCGGCTCGGGATGGAATTCCTGCGTGTCGACCGTCATGCCGCGGGTCGACACCACCTTGAGCGGCTCGAGCGTCGCGCCGTCCATGATCGTGTACTGCGGCGGCCAGTAGGCGCCGGCGATCGCGTAGCGGTCCTCGTAGCCCTTGTACTTCGAGGTCTCGACCGAGCGTGCCTCGAGGCCGATCTTGATCTCGGCAACGCGATCGGGAATCGGCATGTACAGGTCGATCAGGTCGATGCGGCCGTCGCGGCCGATCGTGTACACGTAGCGGCGCGAGTCCGACAGGCGCGAGATGTGCACCGCGTAGCCGGTCTTGATCACGGTGATGATCTGCTTGGTGTCGCCGTCGACCAGCGCCACTTCGCCGGAGTCGCGCAGCGTGACCGCGAAGATGTTGTCCAGGTTGAACTTGTTCTGCTGCTTCGTCGGCCGCTGCTCCACCGGGACCAGGACCTTCCACGTGCTCCTGATCTCCTTCATGCCGAACTCGGGCGGCTGCGGCGGCTCGTGCTGGACGAATCGCGCCATCATGTCGACCTCGGCCGGCGTGAGCTCGCCCGACTTGCCCCAGCTCGGCATGCCGGCGGGCGAGCCCTGGTTGATGAAGACCTTGAGGTACTCGGTGCCCTTCGGCTGGGTGATGTCCGGCGTCAGCGGCTTGCCCGTCGCGCCCTTGCGCAGCACGCCATGGCAGCCGGCACAGCGCTGGAAGTAGATCTTCTGCGCGTGCTCGAATTCGGCCATGCGTCATGTTCGGCGCGCCGGGCGTGACACGGATCTGGGTGTCGGCGCCCGCGACAGTCGAGGCCGCGCCCTGGTACTGCAGCTCGCTCACGGTGGTCGGGTGCTGCGTGGGTGAGTCGGCCTTGATGCCTTCCTTTTCCGCCCTGGCCCGTTCCGCGGCGACGCGCTCCACCGCGACGCTGCCGCCCGAATTGCCCCAGGTGTTGAGCACGTAGGTCAGTACGTCGGCGACCTGCTGGTCGCTCAGCTGCGTCATCGCCGGCATGACTGAATTGAATTTCTGGCCGTTGACGGTCACCTCGCCCTGCAGGCCGCGCACGACGACACCCACGGCGCGGTCCGGGTCGGACAGCAGGTAGTCGGACTGGGCGAGCGGCGGAAAGGCGCCCGGCAGGCCCTTGCCGGTGTCCTGGTGGCAGGCCACGCAAGCCACCTTGAACACTTCCGCGCCGGCCTGCAGCCGCGCAGCGCTGGGCTTTGCGCCAGCCGCCACCTCGGCCTGGTGGACCTGCGGCGAATCGCGGCCCGTGGCGGGCGACTGCGCGAGGCCCGTGGTGCCCAGCAGGAGCAGCGCGGGCACGGCCGCCAGCCGCGTAAGACCGGGGATGGTATGGCGCTTGGGGTATCGCATGCGTGCTCCTGGTTCAGCCTGTCGGTCGAATCCATCGGGACTCGTTTGACAGGACTGTAGGAGAGCGCCCGTGCCGGCGCCTTGACCCGGATCAAGCCGGGCCGCGGAGCAGGGCGATCAGGCGGTGGTGTCGAGTACCGCAGCGAGTCGCTGGCGGCTGGGGACCTGCAGGGAGCGGCCGTGCACCACGATCACGCCGCCGTCGGCCAGGGTGCGCAGGATCCGCGACAGGGTCTCGGGTTTCATGGACAGCCGCGAGGCGATCTCCTGCCGCGATTCCTGCAGCTGGATCTCGTGCGGCCCGTCGCCCGCGGCCGGCAAGCGGCTTTCGAGCAGCCGCACCAGCCGGTGCGTGGCGCTCTCGAGCGTCAGGTACTCGATTTCGCGGATGCGCATGTGCAGCCGCTGGCTCAGGTGCCCCAGCATGCGCAGGCAGGTGTCGGGGCTCTCGCGCAACAACGCCAGGTACTCCGCGCTGGAAAACCGCGCGATCCGCGAGGCACCTGCCGCCACCGCCGACACCGGGTAGACCGGGCCGGCCATGAACATCACCGCCTCGGCGAAGCTCTGGCCGGGACCGAGGATATCGACGATCTTTTCCTCGCCGGCCTTGGAGTACAGCGCCAGGTTCACCTGGCCTTCGACGACGACGTAGAAGTGGCGGGCGGGCTGGCCGCGATCGAACAGCACCTGCCCCGGGTCGGCGGCGATGATCTGCGCCGACGACAGCATCCGCTGCATCTGTTCGGGACTGAGACCGGCAAACAGGTGATGCGCGCGGATACCCGCCAGGGACGGTGTGAGGGTCGCTTCGGTCATCCGAACCCCAGTGTGCAACAAGCCGGCGATGCGTCCGCTGTAAGAGTTGGCTGACAGGCAGGCGTGTCCTGCCGGGCGGCCTCACGCAGGTCAACGTCGCGAATATCCCCAGCGGATGGTGCGCGCGGGCCACGCGTGAACAGGAAGGCGACCGTCGCCAGCGCCGCGACGAACGCCACGACACGAATTCGCCGTGTGCGCCCGCGCTTCAGCGCGACGCTGCCGAGCACCACGTAAACGCACGAGTAAGACGACTTTCATCGTCAGCCAGCCGTTGCCGAACGGGTACTGGTGGACGATCGAAGTCAGCATCAGCGCGATGGTGAGCAGCAAGGTGTCGATCGCGTACGACGGATAGCGGAGCCAGGCGGACTGCACCCGCGGCGAATCCGGCCAGCATCAGGCCGCCGCGCAGCACGAACAATCCGATCGACAGGATCACCAGCCCGATGTGGGCGTGCCGCAACGCCAGGTAATACTCAGCCATCAGCCGGGCTTGCCGTCGACCCGCGGCTGCAGGTAGATGACCGCGACGCGCGACACCCACACGGCGATCGCACCGACCCACAGGCCGACGCTCGCCAGCAGGAATGCCTGGATCGCGGCGGGTGCAGCCAGCAGTTCACTCAGCACGCGGCTCGCCGCGCCCAGCTGCAGCGCCAGGAAGCACGCGAGGGTCAGCCCATCCATGCGCAGCGGTCGGCCCGAGTGACCCATGGTCACGCGCGTCACCATGGCGACCAGCAGGCCGCCGCAGAATCCCATGCCCAGCGCATGCGTCGGCGCCCGACCCAGCCACCATTCGCCCGTCAGCGCAAAGCTGCCGTCACGGATCGTCTGCAGCAGCAGCGCGAGCGGCAGCCACGCGTAGCCCGCGTACAGCGTCCATAGCAGTGCGTTGCCACGCGCGCGCAGCGAGGTCCAGCGCAGGGCGCACGTGGCCGTCAGCACGAACAGGGCGAGGTCGACCAGCGGCAGGACCTCGAGCAGGCCGGCGGTGCCGAGCAGCAGGCGCAGGTACACCAGGCTGACCACGGCCACCAGGATCCACAGCGGGCGCCAGGGCACGTAGTCCCGGATCACGCCCTGGGAGAAGAACGGGATCATGCGGTGCGACACGGCGAAGAATACGGGCAGCAGGCCGCCCCAGAGCGAGGTCCGCACGGCGAGGTGCAGCGCGAGGTCGTCGGCAACGGCAATCCCCCAGGCGAAGCCGGCCAGCGCCACGAGCTGCACGCAGAGCGCGATCAGCACGACGACCGCGTGCGACACGACCTGCGGGGCGGCCAGCAGCACCCGGAACAGCCCGATCGTGCCGAGCAGCAGTCCGGCCCCGGTGAGGCCGCAGCCGAGCAGCAGGAAGGGGGAACCCGCCCACGTGCCCACCAGCCACAGCACCGTGCCCAGCGCGAACAGCAGCGCGGTCGGCGCATAGGTGGCGGCCGTCACCGGCGGCGCGTTCATCCAGCGCGGGAACACCGTGAACAGGAAGCCGAAGAACATCGTCGGGAAGACCGCGAACAGCATCAGCCAGGCGTGCGCCCAGATCGGCGCAGGCTGCAGCGCCAGCGCGAACAGCGGCCCACCCGTCGAGCGCGCCACGAGGTGCAGCCCCCACCAGGCGCTGGCCGCCAGCAGGCTCAGCAGTCCGGCGAAGAACATCGTCCGGTGCGGAGCGGCGATCAGCACGGCGAGCGCGGGTCGGAGGTGCTGGGGCGGTGGTCATGTGTACCAATGATCTTGCAGAAGCCGGGGCTGTGCATGCAAAAGCGGCGGACGTCCTGTTGGACGTCCGCCGTTGGCTCCGGTCAGCGGGAGATCAGCTCCCCAGGCGGGCCGGCTGCTCTGCCGGCTGCGGCAGCACGGCGCTTTCCTTCGCCTTGCCGACGAACAGCCGGAAGATGAACAGCGCCAGCATCAGTGCGCCCGCGGCGAAGATCACGTCGCCCGGCATGCGCAGCCAGACGATGGTCTGCAGCAGGGGCTGCTGCAGGAACTCGGCCGAACGCGCGTACCAGAAGCCGTGCGAGACCGCCGCCTCGACCTGCAGCAGTCCCAGCGGCAGCAGCGACAGCAGCGCCATCAGCGCCAGGCCGATGTTCAGCGCCCAGAATGACTTCGACAGCAGCTTCTCGTCCCAGTAGGCCGTGCGGCTCAGGCCGCGCAGGCAGAACAGCATCAGGCCGATGCCCAGCATGCCGTACACGCCGAACAGCGCCGTGTGGCCGTGCAGCGGCGTCGTGTTGAGACCCTGCATGTAGTACAGCGCCAGCGGCGGGTTGATCAGGAAGCCGAACAGGCCGGCACCGACCAGGTTCCAGAACGCCACGGCCACGAAGAACAGGATCGGCCAGCGGTAGGCGGCGACCCAGGGGGTGGCATGGCTGTGCTTGTAGTTCTCGAAGGCCTCGAAGCCGACCAGCACCAGCGGCACCACTTCCAGTGCCGAGAACATCGAGCCGACTGCAATCACGGCCGTGGGCGTGCCGCTCCAGTACAGGTGATGGAACGTGCCGAGCACGCCGCCGCTCAGGAACACGATCGTGGCGAACAGCACGGCGGTGGTCGCGGTGCGGGTACGGACCAGGCCCAGCCGGGTGAACAGGAAGGCGATGACCGCCGTCGCAAACACCTCGAAGAAGCCCTCGACCCACAGGTGCACGACCCACCAGCGCCAGTACTCGACCATGGACATGTGCGTGTTGCGACCCCACATCAGGCCTGCGCCGTAAAACAGGCCGATCGCGACGGTCGACAGGAACAGCAGCATCGTGATCGAGCGGCTGTCGTCACGCGCCTTGAGCGCCGGCCACAGCGCGCGGCCGACCAGCAGCAGCCAGAGCATCAGGCCGACGAACAGGAAGATCTGCCAGAAGCGGCCGATGTCGGTGTATTCCCAGCCCTGGTGGCCGAACCAGAAGTTCAGTTCGAGTCCCATCTTGTTCATGACGGCCAGCCACTGGCCGCCGAGCGCGCCGACGACGATGATCAGCAGGCAGGTGAACAGGAAGTTCACGCCGGCCCGCTGCAGCTTCGGTTCATGGCCCGAAATCGCGGGCGCGATGTACAGGCCGGTGGCGAGCCAGGCCGTGGCGATCCACAGCACGGCCAGCTGCAGGTGCCAGCTGCGCGTGACCGCGTAGGGCAGGTATTCCGCCAGCGGTATGCCGTAGAAACCCTGGCCCTCGACGGCAAAATGGGCCGTGATGCCGCCCAGGATGATCTGCACGACGATCAGCGCGGTGACGACCCAGAAGTACTTGGCCGTCGCCTTCATCGACGGCGTGGGCTTGAGCGCACTGAGCGGGTCGCGCTCCGGCAGCTGCGGCGGCGGTTCGTGGCCGTGGGTCGCGACGTAGTACCAGGTCAGCGCGCCGACACCCGCCAGCAGTCCGAAGATGCTGATGAACGTCCAGAGATAGGTCGACGTCGTCGGCACGTTGCCGACCAGCGGCTCGGACGGCCAGTTGCTGGTGTAGCTGATCTCGCTGTCCGGGCGGTTGGTCGCAGTCGCCCAGGACGTCCAGAAGAAGAACGACATCATCGCCTGCCGCTCGGCGGCGTCGGGAATCGGGTTCTGCTGGATCGCATACTGCGCGCGCAGGGTGTTCAGCTCGACGTCGGGGCCGAACAGCCGCATGTAGTGATCCGTCACCTGGCGGATCGCCTGCGCGCGATCAGCGTCGACCGTCAGCACGCCCGTGGCGGGGTCGTAGGTGTTGGTGCGCATGACCTGCTGCAGTTTCGACTGCAGCGCGGCCTGCTGCGGCGCATCGAGGTCCGCGTAGGCCCGGCCGGTATCGCGCTGCGCCCACAAGTCGAGCAGTGCGGTGGCCTCGCGGTGCAGCCAGTCGGCCGACCAGTCCGGCGCCACGTAGCTGCCATGGCCCCAGATCGAGCCCATCTGCTGGCCGCCGACGCGCTGCCAGACCTGGCGTCCCTGGTCGTACTGCTCGCGGGTAAACAGCGTCTCGCCTGCCGTCGTCTGCACGACCGCCGGTATGGGCGGTGCCGAGACGTAAATCTCGCGCCCGAAGTACAGCAGGATGCTGAAGGACACCACCAGCAGCGCCCCGAGCACCTTCCACAGCCGACTCGCATTCATCATTTTCTGGCTCCCAGCGGCAGGACGGCCGCTCCATGGGGGCAATCGTGGCGGCGGGGGCCGTGGGGCGCCTTGACCGAGGTCAAGCTGGACCGGCGTACGTGACATGTACGGACGTCCCTGCGGCAGGCCCACGGCGGAGGTTGCTGGGTGTCCGCTAGCGCACAGACCGGCGGGTCCGCCTCATCCAAGCTGCATCGGGTCCAGATTGGACGAAAACCGAGGTCGTGGATGCATTCCCTTCTACGCCGCGTCCTCGGCCGAAGCACGGGCTTTCTTGCCGACCCCACCGAGGTCATTCGCGCCGAGATCTTCAGCGCGGAGCGGCTCGAGCAGCACGCCGAAAGCCTGGCGGCCGCCCAGCGCATCACGCCCAGGCCCGTCGCGGCCGCCTCGCTGACCGCTCGCCTGCGCGACAATCGGCGTGCGCTGCTCGATGCCCATCGTGCGATCGCACGGGCGATTGAGCAGGGCAGGGCAATCACGCCGGCGGCGGAATGGCTGGTCGACAACTTATCACGTCGTCGAGGCGCAGATCCGCCAGATCGGTGACGACCTGCCGCCCGGCTACTACCGGGAGCTGCCTACGCTCGCGGAGGGGCCGCTGGCGGGCTATCCGCGGGTCTGGGGGTTGCCTGGGCGTTCGTCGCCCACACGGACAGCCGCTTCGACGCCGACGCTGCTCAGGTTCGTCGCCGCCTACCAGCGCGTGCAGCCGCTGACGATTGGCGAGCTCTGGGCGGTTGCCATCACCCTGGGATCGTCCTGGTCGAGAACCTGCGGCGCGCGGCGGAGCAGATCACCGACCGCCGCGAGATCCGCCAGGAGGCCGATCGCCTGGCCGACCAGCTGCTGGGCCAGGTGTCGGCACACCGGCAGCGACCGACGGCAGCGCTGCGCGAGTGGGACGGCGTGCAGATCTCGACGACTTTCGCAGTCCAGCTGCTGCAGCGGCTGCGCGACCAGGATCCCGAGGCCACGCCGGCGCTGTCCTGGCTCGAGGAGCGCCTGGCGGCGGTGGGCACGACGGCCGATGAGATCGTGCGCGACGAGCATCAGCGCCAGGGCGCATCGAACGTCACGGTCCGCAACGTGATCACGAGCATGCGCTCGATGTCGGCCATCGACTGGGCGGACCTGTTCGAGCGCGTGAGCCTGGTCGACACGGTGCTGCGCGCTGACACGCATTTCGCGCTGATGGACTTCCCGACGCGCGACCGCTATCGCCAGGCGGTCGAGGAGCTCGCGCGGGGATCCAGGCACTCCGAGCTCGAGATCGCGCGCCGGGCCGTCGAGGTCGCGCAGGCGCGGCCGATCGGAGCGCGAGCGCGATCCAGGCTACTGCGTTGATCGCGGGCGGTCGCCGTGCTTTCGAGGCCGCCATCGGCTATCGGGCCCCGCTGCGGGCCTGGACCAGCCGAGTCAGCTCCGCCGTCGGGATACGGGGCTACATCGCCGCGCTCGCGCTGCTCACGGCGACGATTCTCGCCTGGCCGATACTGGCCCTCGCCAGGCAAGGCATTGCCCCGTGGTCTACTCGGGCTGCTGGCCGCCTGCGGCGTCGTGCTGGCGATCGACGCGGCGATGGCATTGCTGAACAGCAGCGTCACGACTCGCTTCGGTGCGCGCGATCCTGCCGGCGCTGGAGCTTCGAGACGGTGTGCCGGCGCAGCTCCGCACGCTGGTCGTCGTGCCGATCATGCTGACGACGCGGGCGACGCTCGACGAGCATCTCGCCCGCCTCGAGATTCACCATCTCGCGAGTCCCGATGGAGACGTCTGCTTCGCGCTGCTGTCCGACTGGGCCGACGCTGCCTGCCGCGAAGCTCGCGGGCGACGACGCGCTGCTTGACGAGGCGGTTGCCGGCGATCGAGCGGCTGAACACCAGGTACGGACCGGCGCCTGCGGGTGAGCGATTCCTGCTGCTTCATCGCCGGCGCGTGTGGAATCCGGCGCAGGGCGTGTGGATGGGATGGGAGCGCAAGCGCGGGAAGCTGCACGAACTCAATCGCCTGCTGCGCGGCGCCGACGACACGACCTTCGTTGCGATCGGCGGTCGACCTCCCGGTCGTTCCGGCCGGCGTGCGCTACGTCATCACGCTCGATGCCGACACGCAGCTGCCGCGGGACGCCGTGCGCCGCCTCGTCGGCAAGATGGCGCACCCGCTCAACGTGCCGCGGTTCGACAGCCGCAGCGGACGCGTCGTCGAGGGCTACGCGGTGCTGCAGCCGCGGATCGCGCCGACGCTGCCGATGCGGCGCGAGGGCTCCGCCTATCAGCGCCTCGTCTCCGGCGCCAGCGGCATCGACCCGTATGCCTCGGCGGTGTCCGACGTGTACCAGGACCTCTGCGGCGAGGGTTCCTACGTCGGCAAGGGCATCTACGACGTCGACGCGTTCGAGTCGGCGCTGGCCGGCCGCGCCCCTGAGAATGCACTGCTGAGCCACGACCTGTTTGAGGGGATCTTCGCCCGGGCCGGCCTGGTCTCGGACATCGAGCTGGTGGACGAGTATCCCGCCCGCTACGACGTCGCCGCGGCACGTGCTCACCGCTGGGCGCGCGGCGACTGGCAACTGCTGCGGTGGGCGCTCGGCATGGGCACCATCGGACGGAGATCGGCACTCCGGGGCGATCCCGCTGCTGGGTCGCTGGAAGATGCTGGACAACCTGCGCAGGACGCTCGTGGCGCCGGCCGCCGTGCTTGCGCTGCTGGTCGGATGGTCGCTGCCGCTGTACTCCGCGGTGATCTGGACCGGGTTTATCGTGGCGGTGCTCGCCGTGCCCGAACCTGCCGTCCGTGCTCGCCGGAATCGTGCCGCGACGCCGTGAAATCTCCTGGCGCAGTCATCTGAACGCGCTCCTCAGCGACGCGCGGCTGGCGGTGGAACGGACCGGCCTGCAGATCGCATTGCTTGCGCATCAGGCCTGGTCGATGACGGACGCGATCGGGCGAACGCTGTTCCGCCTGTTCGTGACGCACCGCAACCTGCTCGAGTGGGTCACGGCGGCGCAGTCGCAGACCAGCGAAAGGCTCGATACCGCTGGATTCTACCGCCTGATGGCTGGCGCAGTATTCATCGCCTCGACGGTCCTGCTCGCTGAGCATCGCCGGACTGGTCGGTCCCCTGGCCGTGCCGTTTGCGGTGCTCTGGCTGCTGTCGCCGGTCGTGGCCACAATGATCAGCCGGCCGACGCTCCGCCGCGCGTCTCCCGTCGGTGGTCGGCGCTGACGCTCCGGCGCTGCGCCTGGTCGCGCGCCGTGCGTGGAGCTACTTCGACGCCTTTGTCACGGCGGCGGACAACATGCTGCCGCCCGACAACTTCCAGGAGGACCCGCGGCCGGTGATCGCGCACCGTACTTCGCCCACCAACCTGGGGTTGTACCTGCTGTCGATCGTCGCCGCCCGGGATTTCGGCTGGCTCGGGACCGTCGATACGGTTGAGCGGCTGGAGACAACGCTTGCGACGATGCAGCGCATGGAAAGGCTCCACGGCCATTTCTACAACTGGTACGACACCCAGGACCTGCGGCCACTGGAGCCCAGGTACATCTCCTCGGTCGACAGCGGGAACCTGGCGGCACATCTGGTTACGCTCGCAAATGCGTGCGATGAGATGGCCGCCACGTGCGGCGACGAACGCCCGCTCGCGGCGGGAATCGAAGACAGCCTCGCACTCCTGCACGAGTCCCTCGCAGCGGCGGACGTCGTGCTGGCCGACGCGCTGGCCGCACTTGCAGCGCTTCTGCAGCAGCGCCCGGCGTCGCCGCCGGAACTGGCCGGATACCTGGAGGCGCTCGAGACATGCGCAGCCGCCGTCGTCGGGCGGGCTGCAAGCCTGGCGCATGACCGGGCAGGTGATCTGCCTCGACTGGAGGTGGCGGCCTGGGCCGAGGGAGCCTTCCGTACGATCGCAAGCCACCGCCGGGACCTTGCGGCGGCCACGGGCGCCGGCCGCGACGCCATGGTGCGGCGTATCGAGGCGCTGGCCGCGGCGGCGCGGACGATGGCGACTGAGATGCGCTTCGATTTCCTGGTCGATCCGGAACTCAAATTGCTTTCGATCGGCTATCGGGTGACCGAAGGCAGTCTCGATCCGAGCTGCTATGACCTGCTCGCGTCCGAGGCGCGCCTGGCGAGCTTCGTTGCGATCGCCAATGGCGACCTGCCCGCGCGCCACTGGTTCCGCCTCGGGCGCGCGGTGACGCCGGTGCACCACGGTGCGGCGCTTGTTTCATGGTCAGGATCGATGTTCGAGTACCTGATGCCGTCCCTGGTGATGCGCGCCCCGGCGGGGAGCCTGCTGGAGGAGACGAGCCGCCTGGTCGTTCGACGTCAGCAGACCTATGGTCAGTCGCGGGACGTGCCGTGGGGAATTTCCGAGTCCGCCTACAACGCGCGCGACCTCGAACACACCTATCAGTACTCCAGCTTCGGCGTGCCAGGACTCGGGTTGAAGCGGGGCCTCGGCGACAACGTCGTGGTCGCGCCCTACGCGACCGCGCTGGCGGCGATGGTCGATCCGCATGCCGCGACGCTCAACTTCGCACGACTTGGGCGCATCGGGGCGCAGGGGCGGTTCGGCTTCTACGAGGCCATCGACTACACGCCGCGTCGCCTTGCGGCGGGGCAGGACTTCGCCGTGGTACGCGCCTACATGGCTCACCACCAGGGCATGACTGTCGTGGCGCTCGCCAACACGGTCCTGGGCGGCCTGATGCGCGCGCGATTTCATGCCGAGCCCCGCGTGCGGGCCACGGAGCTGCTGCTGCAGGAGCGGACGCCGCGCGACGTCGCGGTGCCTCTCCTGCGGGTGGCCGAGACCGGCGCGCGAGCGGAAGGAGAAGAACCGACATCGGCGATACCGCGCGTACTCCACACTGCGCATCACGCCACGCCCCGCACGTGGCTGCTGTCGAACAGCCGCTACGCCGTCATGCTCACCGCCGCGGGCTCCGGCTACAGCCGTTGGGGCGATCTCGCCGTCACGCGCTGGCGGTCCGACGTCACCTGCGACGCGTGGGGCTCCTTCGTGTTCCTGCGCGACACGGAATCCGGCGAGACCTGGTCCGCGGGCTATCAGCCCAGTGCCATCGAACCGGACGCCTATGAGGTCAATTTCAGCGAAGCCCGCGCCGGATTCGTCCGCCGGGACGGTGACCTGACGACGTCAATGGACGTGGTCGTCTCGCCGGAGAGCGACGCTGAAGTCCGCCGGGTGTCCGTCTCGAACCTGGGGGATCGTTTCCGCAGCATCGAGCTGACGTCGTATGCGGAGGTCGTCCTGGCGGCGCCGTCGGCCGACGACGCCCACCCGGCCTTCTCCAAGCTCTTTGTGCAGACGGAATACGTCGCGCGACCTCGGCGTCATCCTCGCGACCCGGCGCCGACGGGCGCCCGGGAACAGGAGTCATGGGCGGCGCATCTCGCCGTTGTCGAGGGCGATGCAGCGGGCCGCCGCAGTTCGAGACCGACCGGGCGCGATTTGTCGGACGGGGCCGGCAGACGGCTCGGCCGTCGCCATACGGAAGGGCTTGCACTCTCGGGTACCGCCGGAACCGTACTCGATCCGATCTTCAGCCTCCGCCATCGCCTGAACATCCCGCCCGGCGCCACGGCGCGCGTGGCCTTCTGGACGCTGGTCGCGCCAACCCGGGCCGAGGTGCTCGACCTTGCAGACAAGCATTGCAACGCCGCAGCATTCGACCGCGCGGCCGCGCTCGCCTGGACCAAGGGGCAGGTCGAACTCCATCACCTTGGCATCACCAGCGATGAGGCGGCGCTGTTCCAGCGCCTTGCCGCCCACGTGCTCTACAGCGTTCCAGCGCTGCGTCCGTCCTCCGACGTGCTCCGCCGGGGCACCGGCGGGCAGCGCGCACTCTGGCCCCACGGCATTTCCGGCGACCTTCCGCTCGTCATTGTCCGCATCGACGACACTGACGATCTGGGCATCGTCCGCCAGTTGCTGCGCGCGATCGAGTACTGGCGGCTGAAGCAACTCACCGTCGACCTCGTGATCCTGAACGAGCGCGTCTCGTCCTATGTCCAGGACCTGCAGATTTCGCTGGAAACGCTCGCGCGCGCAGGATTGTCACGGCCGCCGGATACGCGGCGATGCTGCGCACGGTGGCGTCTACATCCTGCGTTCGGACATCCTCCCGGGCGACACGAGGCTGGCACTGCTGTCCGCGGCGCGTGCCGTGCTGCTCAGCCGCCGCGGCAGTCTCGCCGAGCAACTCGATCGTCTCGAGCAGACGGCACCGCCAGCGACCCGCGGCGCGTCCGCAGCTGCCGCATCCGGGCGGCATGACGCAACGACGCCGGTCACCCCCGAACTCGAATTCTTCAACGGCCTGGGCGGCTTCGCCGCCGACACGCGCGAGTACGTGACGATTCTTCGCGCGGGGCAGCACACTCCGGCACCCTGGATCAATGTCGTCGCCAATGCCGGATTCGGCTTCCAGGTGTCGACCGACGGCAGTGGTTGCACCTGGGCCGGAAACAGCCGCGACAACCGGCTCACGCCCTGGTCGAACGATCCCGTCGGCGACCCGGCCGGCGAAGTCCTGTACCTGCGCGACGACGACAACGGTGCGCTCTGGGCGCCGACGGCGCTGCCGATCCGTCACCGCAACGGCGTGTATGTCGCGCGACATGGGCACGGCTACAGCCGCTTCGAGCACACCCGGCATGGTATTGCGCTCGACCTGCTGCAGTTCGTCCCGCTCGACGCGTCGATCAAGGTTTCGCGGCTGAAGATCAGCAACCTGTCGGGCCGCATGCGGCATCTGACCGTCACCGCCTACCTCGAATGGGTCCTCGGGACGTCACGTGGCAGCACCTCGCATTCGGTCGCGACCGAGATCGACCCGGCGACCGGCGGCTTGCTTGCACGCAACCTCTGGGCGGGCCCGGAGGCTCGCGTCGCATTCAGCGACCTGGAGGAGCGCAGACAGCGTGGACCAGCAGTCGAACCGAGTTCATCGGGCGAAATGGCGCCCTCGCACGCCGGTGGCACTGGCGCCTGGCGTCGCCGCTCTCGGGCCGCACAGGCGCTGGCCTGGATCCCTGCGCGGCACTGCAGTCAGCGATCGTGCTGCCCGCAGGTTCTTCAATCGAAGTCGTGTGGCTGGTCGGGGAGGCTGCGACGAACCTCGATGCTTCGGCCATGATCACGCGCTGGCGCGGGGCTGATCTCGACGAATCCCTCGAAGCGGTCCGGCAGGACTGGAACGACGTGCTGGGTGCGGTCGAGGTCAAGACGCCAGACCGGGCGTTCGACATCATGTTGAACGGATGGCTGGTCTACCAGACCCTCGCCTGCCGTGTGCTGGCCAGGAGCGCCTTCTACCAGGCGAGCGGCGCATACGGCTTTCGCGACCAGCTGCAGGATGCGATGGCCCTGCTGATTGCGAGGCCGGAGCTGGCGCGCGAGCACCTGCTGCGCGCCGCCGGACGGCAGTTCGTCGAGGGCGACGTCCAGCACTGGTGGCTGCCCGAGTCGGGCGCAGGAGTTCGCAGCCGGGTATCGGACGATCGTGCGTGGCTTTGCTACGGCGTGGCCCACTACGTCGCAGTGACGGGCGATTCGGACATCCTCGATGCGGTCGTCCCGTTCATCGACGGGCCACGTCTCCAGCGACGGAGAAGCCGACAGCTATTTCCAGCCCACCGCTGGCCGACGAATCGGCAACAGTCTTCGAGCACTGTGCGCGCGCGCTCGACCAGAGCCTGGCCGTCGGGGCGCATGGACTGCCATTGATCGGTTCAGGCGACTGGAACGACGGGATGAACCTGGTCGGAGCCGAAGGTCGCGGCGAAAGCACATGGCTGGGATGGTTCCTGCACCTGGTGCTGTCGGACTTTGCGGTGCTGGCCGAGGGACGCGGCATGCACGCGCGTGCCGCGACCTGGCGGTTGCATGCCGCACGGTTGCGTGCCGCGCTCGAGCGCCACGGCTGGGATGGCGATTGGTATCGGCGTGGCTATTTCGACGACGGAACGCCCATTGGATCTGCCTTGCGCAGCGAATGCCGCATCGATTCGATCGCCCAGTCATGGAGCGTGATCTCCAGTGCCGGCGATCCGGGGCGGGCACGACGCGCAATGGCGGCGGTGGACCAGAATCTCGTGCGCCGGCCGGCCGGGCCGGTGCTGCTGCTGACCCCGCCCTTCGATCATTCGATGCCTGACCCGGGCTACATCCGGGCGTACCCCCGGGAATCCGCGAGAACGGCGGGCAGTACACGCACGCCGCCGTCTGGTCGGCGATTGCGTTCGCGATGCTCGGCGACGGCGACAAGGCGTCGGAGATCTTCTCGATCCTGAACCCGATCAATCGCGCGCTCACGCCTGACGACGCCCAGCGCTACAAGGTCGAGCCCTACGCGGTCGTGGCCGACGTGTACTCCGAGCCACCCCATGTCGGGCGCGGTGGCTGGAGCTGGTACACGGGCGCGGCAGGATGGATGTATCGGGCGGGACTCGAGTGGATTCTCGGTTGCCGACTCCGTGGGGACCAACTGCTGCTGGATCCCTGTGTGCCACGAGCCTGGCCGGGATTCGAGGTCCGGCTCCGCTATCGCGGGACGCGCTACGAGATCTCGGTCGAGAATCCCGGCGGCGTCAGTCGAGGCCTTGTCAGCCTGCTGCTGGACGGGCGGGCGCTGCAGGCGACGCCTGGACTGATACCGCTGGTCGATGACGGGTTGACGCATCGCGTGCGAGCCGTCCTCGGCTGAGCGATGCGCGCGGGCCGTCGGCGGGTGCCCGGTCAGCGCTGCCGATGGGCGCCAGCGAGGGCGGGTTCTGCGATCTCGGCCGGAAAGGCCACCAGCAGGTCGGCCAGTTCGTCGGCATGGCTCTGCTCCTCGTTATGTCGGGTCTGTACGTCACCGCACCTGCACACGGTGGCCCGCGGCAGGACCGTTTGGTATGCCACCGCACAGACTGCACGGAGCGTCTTTCCTTATGGTGTGTACGTAGTTATCTGGTCGAAAGGAAAACGCCATGAAGCCCGCACGAACGCTCTTTGCCCGCCTTGTGCCGTTGATCGTCATGGCCAGCCTTGGCGCAGTGGCCTTGCCAGTGTCCGCAGACGATCGTGCGCTGCCCGGCGGCTCATGGCAGCAGACCTGCAAGGACGGACACTTCTCCGGCGACATGCTGGTAGCCCAATGCCGGATGGCCAACGGTTCGTACCGAGTGGCGACTGCGCGGCTGTCTTCCTGCCAGGCGTTTGGCAATCGCGACGGGTCACTGTTCTGCGAGACGCCGGGCACCAATGCTCGCTGGGGCGGGTCATTCTCCGCGTCTTGCCGGGACATCTCGGTGGACCGCAATGGCAGGCTGAGTGCCACGTGCCGCAAGGACAACGGCACATACGTTCGCACCAACCTCATCGCAAAGAAGTGTCCAAGCTATCGGGCAGGCAACAGTAATGGTCGCCTGGTCTGCGAATCGCAGTCGGGCATGAACGTCGGTCGCTGGGAAGGCTCGTTCCGCAGCTCGTGCCGTGACGCCTCGACGAATTCGGCGGGCATGCTGACGGCGACCTGCCAGACCGCCAACGGCAACTGGCAGCGCACCAGCCTCTCGGTCAGGGATTGCACCAGCTACCGCGCCGGCAATAGCAACGGTCACCTGGTCTGCGAATCGCAGTCGGACTACGGGCGCTGGGAAGGCTCGTTCCGCAGCTCGTGCCGTGACGCCTCGACGGACTTGGGCATGCTGACCGCGACCTGCCAGACCGCCAACGGCAACTGGCAGCGCAAGCTCTCGCGGGATTGCACGGCTACCGCGCCGGTAATAGCGACGGTCACTGCGAATCGCAGTCACGGTCGGTCGCTGGGAAGGCTCGTTCCGCAGCTCGTGCCGTGACGCGTCGACGAACTCGTCGGGCATGCTGACGGCGACCTGCCAGACCGCCAACGGCAACTGGCAGCGCACCAGCCTCTCGGTCAGGGATTGCACCAGCCTCCGCGCCGGTAATCGCGACGGTCGCCTGGTCTGCGAGATCGCAGTCGCAGCGCGGCAACGGTACGGTCGCTGGGAAGGCTCGTTCCGCAGCTCGTGCCGTGACGCCTCGACAGACTCCTCGGGCATGCTGACCGCGACCTGCCAGACCGCCAACGGCAACTGGCAGCGCAGCAGCCTCTCGGTCCGGGATTGCACCGGCCTCCGCGCCGGTAATCGCGACGGTCGCCTGGTCTGCGAGTCGCAGCAGTCGGATGCGGAACTACGGCCGCTGGGAAGGCTCGTTCAGCAGATCGTGCCGTGATGCCTCGACGGATTCCTCCGGCACGCTGACCGCGACCTGCCAGACCATGAACGGCAACTGGCAGCGCACCAGCCTCTCGGACAATCAATGCAGCAGCCACCGCGCGGGCAATCGCGACGGCAACCTGTTCTGCGAACAATAGACCAGGAGCAGGACCATGGAAGATGTCATCACGACCACCCAGCTGAAAAACGACCTGACCACGGTGATGCGCGATGCCGAGGCATTGATCCATGCCTCGGCCGACCAGGGCGGCGCGAAGATGACCGAGGCTCGCACCAGGATCCACCAATCGCTCGAAGCCGCGAAGGCTCGTTTCGGTGCAGCCGGGCAGGCCGCTCGACGGCAGGCCGCGGACACGGTGCACGCCACCGAGGAGTTCGCCCGGCGCAACCCATGGCAGGCGATGGGCGTTGCCGCAGGAGTCGGGCTCGTGATCGGCGCGCTGCTGGCTCGTCGCTGATGCCCGGATGAGTGCCGGGACGCAGGATCAGCGACCAGCCTGCTGCGATCGCTGGTCCACTTCGGCGGGGCGCTGCTCGTACGCGCGCATGCGCGCACGAACTGCTGATGAGCGAGATCGAGCAGGACCTTGTGCGCGGGGTCCGGATGCTGCCAGGTGGGTCCTCGCCGCCGTGGAATCGAGATCCAACACGGTCACCGGGCGGGTGACGGAGTCCCTGGTTCTCGGTGGCGGCATCAGCCCAGCTGGTCGCCAGCTCGCGAGGCCGCTTGACGCGAGTCAGCCAGACCTCATAAGGATCCCACGGGGCCGAGGTGGCGCTGCGCATGATGTTTGCGTCAGTGGCGGCGCGGCCACTCGCTGCGACATCGGCGGCTTCCTTCATCGATTCTGCCCAACTCATTCCATGCTCCCGGACAGCTTGCCGTCATTGCAGAGGTCGGTGGATCGCCATGCGATCCACGGGGCAGAGTAGTGGAGGTTGTGCCCGGGCTCCGTGCGGTGCCGAACGCAAGAGAGCATTTCCGGTGCAACCGTTATCAGGAGCGGGGCAGTGGCCGATTGTGTCGGGGCTGTGCCCCGAGCGCGTGTCTGCCTTTCCAAGCTCGGGGAACAGCCCCGGCTCAATCGCCTGCAGCCAGCGCGTGCCTCGGCCTTGCGCTCGCAGCCGGGCGAAGGTTCAGATCGCCTTGGAGAACCGCTGGCCAGAGGCCTGCACTGAGGGCAGGTAGGCGTCGAACGCCATCGCCAGGTGCCGCAGCAGCAGGCGGCCCGCGGGCAGCACGCGCAGTCCCGGCGCCGCGAATTCCGCCAGGCCGTCCGCCACCATCGGTTCCAGCGCCACCAGTTCGCTGGCGAAGTACTGGCGGAAGTCGATGCCGTGCCGTTGCGCCGTCGCGTCGAAGTCGAGCACGCCGTAGCACATGATCTGCTGGATCACGTCGCGGCGGATCACGTCGTCGCGGGTCATGGTGTAGCCGCGGTGCACCGGCAGCACGCCGCGGTCGATCGCGCCGTAGTACTCCGGCAGCGTCTTCTGGTTCTGGATGTAGTGGTCGCCGACCTTGCCGATCGAGCTCACGCCGAGCCCGACCAGGTCGCAGTAGCCGCGCGTCGAATACCCCTGGAAATTGCGGTACATGTGGCCGCTCTCCTGGGCCAGCACCAGTTCGTCGCCGGGCAGCGCAAAGTGATCCATGCCGATGTAGATGTAGCCTGCCGCGGACAGCTTCTCGATCGTCAGCCCCAGCAGCTTGAGCCTGGTCTCGGGCGTCGCCAGGTCCTCGATCTTGATCTGCTTCTGCGGCTTGAACATCTGCGGCAGGTGCGCGTAGCCGTAGACGGCGAAGCGGTCGGGCCGCGCGGCCAGCACCGTGTCGAGCGTCTTCGAGAAACCTTCCACCGACTGCTTCGGCAGGCCGTAGATCAGGTCGACGCTGACCGAATTGAAGCCGAACTCGCGCGCCTCGCGGATCAGCCGCAGCGTGTCGGGCACGGACTGGACGCGATTGACCGCTTCCTGCACCACCGGGTCGAAGTCCTGCACGCCGAGGCTGCAGCGGTTGAAGCCGATGCGTGCCAGGTCGCTGCAGCGTGTCGGTCGTGATCGTGCGCGGATCGAGCTCGATCGAGTACTCGCGGCCCTCGTCCCGGGTCAGGTGGAAGTGCTGGCCGATCTTCTCGACCAGCCGCTCGATCTCGAGCGAGGTCAGGAACGTGGGCGTGCCGCCGCCGAAGTGCAGCTGCTCGACGATGCGGTCCCGGTCGTAGAGCTCGCCCTGCATCTCGAGCTCGCGGTGCAGGCGATACAGGTAGGCCTCGGCCTTCTCGTGGTTGCGCGTGATGACCTTGGTGCAGCCGCAGTAGAAGCAGGGGCTGGAGCAGAACGGGATGTGCACGTACAGCGACAGCGGCCGCGGGATCGGGTCCTGGTTGCTGGCCAGCGCCACGGCACGGTATTCGTCGATGCCGAAGCGGTCCGAGAACTGCACGGCGGTCGGGTACGAGGTGTACCTCGGGCCCGAGCGGTCATAGCGGCGGACAAGGTCTTCGTCGAACCGGATCTGGTGCGATGTCATGTGCGTTCCTGGACGGCGTCGGGCAGGGCCAGACTGCGGCCGTTGCCCCCCGTCCGCCTTGATGTGCGTCAAGGGTGAGAATTTGTCTAAGGTCGGCCGGGGTTTCAAGCCGAATCTGCCGGCAACGGCTGCGGTAAACCCTGATGGCCGGCTGGGAGGCAGGGTGGCGGACCCGGTTCCGGCAGCCAATCCGCTAGAATCCCGCCAGTTTTTGCCGGAGGTTCCGCCTTGACCGTTCCCAGCATCCCCGCCGCCCAGATCGAAACCGACGCGCTGATCATCGGCGCCGGTCCCGCCGGCCTGTTCCAGGTGTTCGAACTGGGCCTGCTCGGCATCAAGAGTCACATCGTCGACACCCTGCAGCACCCCGGCGGGCAGTGCGCCGAGCTCTACCCCGACAAGCCGATCTACGACATTCCGGCGTTGCCGGTGTGCGGCGCGCAGGAACTCGTGGACCGCCTGATGCAGCAGATTGCGCCCATGGGCCCGGTGTTCCATTTCGGCGAGGAAGTCGCCGAACTGCAGCGGCAGGACGACGGCCGGTTCTTCGTCCGCACCTCGGCGGGCTCGGAGTTCCTGGCGCGGACGGTCGTGGTCGCCGCGGGCCTGGGCTCATTCCAGCCACGTCGGCTCGGGGTCGAGGGTTGCGACGCGTTCGAGGACCGGCAGGTGCATTACCGCGTGCGCAGCGCCGCCGAGTTCCACGGTAAGCGGCTGGTGATCTTCGGCGGCGGCGATTCCGCCCTCGACTGGGTGGTGGACCTGACCGGCAAGGCGACCAGCCTCGTGCATGTGCACCGGCGCCCCGAGTTCCGTGCGGCGCCGGCCTCGGTCGCGCGCATGCAGCAGCTTGTCGCCGAGGGCCGCATGAGCTACGTCGAGGGCACCGCGGCGGGCATCCGCAGCGAAGACGGCAGGCTCACGGGCGTGATCGTCAAGCGCACGGACGGCGTCCTGCAGGACGTACCTGCCGATCACGTGCTGGCGTTCTTCGGCCTGCACCCGAAGCTCGGTCCGATCGCGGAATGGGGCCTGGAGCTGGAAAAGAAAGCGATCAAGGTGGACACGGCGAAGTTCCAGACCAGCGTGCCCGGCATCTTCGCGATCGGCGACATCAACACCTACCCGGGCAAGAAGAAGCTGATCCTGAGCGGCTTCCACGAGGCGGCGCTGGCGGCGTTTGCGATCGCCGAGCACCTGAACCCCGCGAAGAAAGTCCACCTGCAGTACACGACCACCAGCCCGATCATGCAGAAGCGGCTCGGCGTGACCGAGTGACCTGCGCGTGAGCACGGTGCTCGAGGACCTGCTGCAGCTGCTCGACCTCGAGCGGCTGGAGCTCGACCTGTTCCGCGGCGAGAGCCGCGACATCGGCAGTCCGCAGGTGTTCGGCGGCCAGGTGCTCGGCCAGGCGCTCATGGCCGCGAGCAGGACGGTCGTGCCGGAACGCGCCGTGCACTCGCTGCACTCGTACTTCCTGCGCCGGGGCGACTTCAACGCGCCGATCGTCTATGAAGTGGACCGCAGCCGCGACGGCTCCAGTTTCTCCAACCGCCGTGTCGTGGCCATCCAGCATGGCAAGCAGATCTTCCACATGTCGGCCTCGTTCCAGGTCGAGGAAGAGGGGCCCGACCACCAGGTGACGGCCCCGGAAGTCCAGCCGCCTGCCGCGCTGCCGGACCTGGCGACCTGGCAGCGCCGGCGCCTGGCTGCGATGCCGGACCAGGCGCGCCAGTTCTGGGAGCGCGATCGCCCGTTCGAGTTCCGCTCGGTCGAGCGCGTGGAGGAGGGCGAGCCGCGGCCCGGCGTGCGCCACCTCTGGTTCCGCCTGGCCGGCCGCTGCCCCAGCGACGACGCCGTGCTGCATCGCTGCCTGCTGGCGTACGTGTCGGACTTTCACCTGCTCGAGACGGCCACGCTGCCGCACGGACTGTCGTACCGCGCGGGCGACGTGCAGCTTGCGAGCATCGACCACGGCATGTGGTTCCACCGCCGCTTTCGCGTCGACGACTGGCTGCTCTACGCGCTGATCAGCCCGACCGGCAGCGGCGCGCGCGGACTCGCCTTCGGGCGCATCTTCGACCAGCAGGGCCGGTTGATCGCCAGCACCGCCCAGGAAGGCCTGATGCGCCTGCAGCAGCGGGACTGACGACTACTGGATCGCCAGCTCGAAACGGACCTGTTGCGCGTTGGCCGATACCTTGCCGTTGCGCGCCAGGAACACGCGCTCCGGCGGCATCCCGGTGGCGTTGAGCACGGCGCCCTGCACGGCATCTGCCCGCTGCTGCGCGAGCTGGTCCAGCTCGCCGGGCAGCGCGGTCGCGCGCTTGCGGCTTTCCGACTCGAGCCAGGTCAGGCGCGCCTGCTGCTCCTGGGCCTTGCGTTCCGTGCGCGACAGGTCTTCCGCGGTGTCCGCCGCCGCTTCGGGCAGGACCGGCGCGGCACCGGACAATTGCGTGTAGAGGGCGACGAGCACCGCTTCCCTGCGTTCCGCCGGCAGCGTGTCGAAGGCGGGCACCGTCGCCGTGGCATCGTCGCGCTTCTTGCCCAGCAGCACGCTGCGGGTCGCGGCTTCCAGCTCGCGCTGGAAGCGCGCCTGCGCCAGCGCTTCGCCGTCGAGGGCGGCATCGCTGCCGATCGGAACCTCGAGCCGCAGGTCCGCCTTGGGTGCCAGGCTCTTGCCGAGTGCGGCGAGCCGCTCGGCCGCAGCCGGATCGAGTGCCGCCGAGCCGGGCGCGAAATCGACGAACTGCGCGTCTTCCGCGCCCTTGAACAGCGCGCCGAGCGCCTTGAACGGTGCGGTCACGGCCTTGGCCAGCAGGTTCTTCACGACCTGCCAGACGATCGGCCCGATGCGCAGCGTCGGATCGTCGAGCGTGCCGGAGACAGGGATGTCCAGCTTGATGACGCCGTCGGCATCCTTCAGCAGTGACGTGGCGAATTTCACCGGCAGGGTCGCTTCTTCCTTGCTGGCGGTGGCCTCGCCCCATTCGAGCTGGTCGATGCGGATCTTGTGCTCCGCGTTCAGCTTGCGGTTGTCGATCTGGTAGTGCAGGTCGGTGAACAGCTTGCCCTTGGCGATGTTGTAGCCGGCGAACTTGCCGGAATACGGGTTGAACACCGGCAGCGAGATGTTCTCGAACTTCATCGTGATGTCGGTGTGGCGGTCGTAGGCAAACGGCTGGGTCGTGCCCGCGATCAGCACGGGCGAGTACTGGCCGACGTTGCCGCTGAGCTTGACCTCGGCACGCGAGTTCGGGTCGGTCGACAGGCCGGTGATCCTGCCATCCAGCGCCTCGATCGCAGCCGCAAAGTTCGGCTGCACGCTGAAGTCCGCAAAATCCAGCGTACCGCCGCCGGTCACGAGCACCTCGCGGATGCGGATCGGCATGCCCGTTTCCCGCAGTTCGGCGGGCGGCTGGCTGGCGGCCAGCTGGCGTGCCTTGGCTGCCTCGGCGGCCGCCTTCTTCTCCGCCTTGAGCTCGGCGCGCGTCTTTTTCCGCTGCTCCTTCTTCGCCTTCGCCTCGGCCTCGGCCTGGGCCACGGCCGCGGCAGTGCCTGCGGGATCGAACACGGCCGAGACATTCAGCGTCCCGTTCGAGGCGACGATCACGCGGGCAAAGGGTTTGACGACCCGCACCCGGTCGATGCTGAGGGCATCGGGCGCCAGCGCGAAACTCAGCTTCGACAGTTCGACGCGTTCGAAGGTGAAAAAATCCTGCTCGAGCGCGTTGTCGATCGACCCGAAGCCCAGCGCCGTGACCTCGCCCTTGAATCCCAGTTCGGGCTGCCCCGTCTGGGGCGGCGCCATGGTGAACCTGCCCGTCGGCATCGACCGTGCCACGGGTAATGGTGAGATCGGTCGTGCCATTGGCATACGGCTGCAATGCCTGCAGCGGGAAGCCCTTGAGGCTGATGTCGACGTCGGCCGCGAGCGTCTCCGGCACGACCTTGCCCTGGCCCTTGAGCGTCGCGGCGCCGTTGATTCTTCGCATCGAACTGCACCGGCAGCGGCTGCGTCAGGTCGAGCGTGGCGCCGCTTGCCGTGACGTTCAGCGGCGCAAGTTCGAAGCGTGCCGCGGGTTGTACGGCGCGGTCTTCGTAGGCCACGAAGGCGTCGCGCAACTCCACCGCGCCGACCTGGACGGTCCATGGCTGCCCGGCCGCCGGCGCGGCCGTACCCGCCGGAGTCGTGACCGCTGCAGCCGGTGCGGGCTCCGCGACAGGCGCCGGGCCGGCTGGCGGTGCTGCGGCGGCTTCCGCAAACAGGCGGTCGATGTTCAGCGTCCCGTCCGGCAGCGTCCAGATTTCGGTGCGCAGGCCCTCGACCGCCACGGTCCCGAGCGTCACCGTATTGGCCGGCATCGCAACCCGGGTGTCGCTGATCACCACCGTCGGGATCGTGACGTAATCCTCCGCGAGGCCCTGCGCGCGCAGCGCCAGGCCGTTGATC
Organism: uncultured Gammaproteobacteria bacterium; assembly: GCA_963744735.1. Taxonomy (GTDB): domain Bacteria; phylum Pseudomonadota; class Gammaproteobacteria; order Steroidobacterales; family Steroidobacteraceae; genus RPQJ01. Next base: position 51,250 of record CAVUVH010000009.1, on the reverse strand, counting down.
ATCATCTGCGGCAGGTGCAGGTCGAGCTGCATGGGTTCGCCCAGCGTGACGCTGTAGGAGCCGCTCAGGTCCATCTCGCCCTGCGGGATCACGAAGGGCAGCGACACGCCGGCAAGCTCAAGCGCCCCCGGCACATTGAGCCTGGTGAAGGCGAGATCTCCCGCCGACATGACCTCGGGTTCCAGCGCGAACTTGCCGCGCCACTCGAACAGTTCCGCGTTCTGCGTCTTTGCGCTCAGGTCAAAGGCACCGCCCTCGGGCGTGGTGCGGAAATCCTCCAGCTGGAACTTGACCGGGGTGAGCTGGCGCTCCAGCGGCGTGCTGCGCGCGAAGTCCGCGAACTGCACCGTGCCTTCGCTCAGGTCGAAGGCCTGTACCCAGATGGCCGGCAGCGGCTCGTCAGGGCTTCCGTCGTCCGGCAGCGCGAGGTCCGCGAGGTTGACGGAGCCGTCGCTGCGGATGACCGCGCGGGCGAGTGGCGCCTCCAGCGCGATGTCCTTGAACACGAAGGCGCGCTGCCAGAGCGACGAGGCTTCGAAGTCGACGAACAGGCGACGGAAGGCCAGCATCGGCTTGCCGTCGGTGTCGGGCAGCGACAAGTCACGCAGCTCCAGCTGCAGCCGCAGTGGGTCGACCGTGACCTCGCCCAGCGCCAGTTCGCGGCCATAGTTCTCGCGCACGAACTTCTTGCGCCTGGCTGCGCACGATGCCGGGCGCGGCATAGGTCCCGAGGACGTAATACAGTCCGAACAGCAGCAGCAGGACTGCGGCTGTCCAGAACAGCTTCGACTTCAGGACCCTGCCCATGGTTCAGCGCTCGTCGCCGAGCCAGCGGTAGACGTAGCCGGCAATCAGCGCGCCCATGATCGGCGCCACCCAGAACAGCCACAGCTGCGACAAGGCCCAGTCCTGCACCAGCAGCGCCGGCCCGGTGCTGCGCGCCGGATTCACCGAAGTGTTGGTCACGGGAATGCTGATCAGGTGGATCAGTGTCAGGCCGAGGCCGATGGCAATGGGCGCGAATCCGGCCGGCGCGCGCCGGTCGGTCGCGCCGAGGATGATCAGCAGGAACATCAGCGTCATCACCACTTCGGTGAGAAAGCCGGCGCTCAGCGAATAGCCGCCCGGCGAATGCTCGCCGAAGCCGTTCGACGCGAGCCCGCCGGCAAGTTCGAAGCCCGCCTTGCCGGAGGCATCGAGTACAGCACCAGGGCGCCCACGAAGCCGCCAATCACCTGCGCGACGATGTAGGGCAGCACTTCGCCGACGGGGTGCCGCCCGCCGGCCCACAGTCCGACCGTGACCGCCGGGTTGAGGTGACAGCCGGAGATGTGGCCGATGGCATAGGCCATGGTCAGCACGGTCAGGCCGAAGGCGAGCGAGACGCCCACGAGCCCGATGCCGACCTCGGGAAACGCGGCGGCCAGCACGGCGCTGCCGCAGCCACCGAGCACCAGCCAGAACGTGCCGATGAACTCGGCGGCAAGTTTTTTCGACAAAGGCATGGACGTGTCTCCGCGCGGGCTGGGTAGTTGTATGCCCTGGTGACCGGTCCCGCGTTGCTCCCGGGCCACCTTCCCCTGGCCCGCACTGTAGCGACCCCGGGCCGCCTGTCACAAGCGGCGTTCAGTCGGGCAGGACCTTGCCCGGATTCAGGATGTTCTGCGGGTCGAGCGCCTGCTTGATGGCACGCATCGCCGCGAGCGCGGTGGGGTCCTTGTGCCGGGCCAGCAGCTCCCGCTTGAGCTGGCCGATGCCATGTTCGGCACTGATCGAGCCATGGAAGGCCGCAACACAGGCGTGCACCGCGTCGGCCAGCGGCTGCTGCAGGTCGAGGAAGGCCTGCCGCTGCCGGCCGCTCGCCGGCTCGCTGACATTGAAGTGCAGGTTGCCGTCCCCGACATGACCGTAGGCCACCAGCCGCGCATCGGGTGCGATGCGCGCGACGGCTGCCGCCGCCTGTGCCATGAACGCGGGCAGCGCAGCGACCGGCACCGACACGTCGTGCTTGAGGCTGGCGCCGGCATGACGCTGCGCCTCCGGCACCGACTCGCGCAGGCGCCACAGTGCCGCGCGTTGCGCGCCGGACTCGGCGAAAACCGCGTCCAGCACCTCGCCCTGCGCCTGGGCGGCCGCCAGCGCATCCTCCAGCAGTGGTCGCAGCTGCGGGTCCTGCCGTGCCGTGGCGACCTCGCACAGCACATAGGCGGGGCAGGGCGCTCCGAGCGGATCCGTGACGCCGGCGATGTGCCGGGTCGTCATCTCCACGGCGATCCGCGGCAGGTACTCGAAGCTGGCGACGCAGTCACCGGTGGCGGCGCGCAGGCGCCCCAGCAGTGCCACCGCTGCCGCGATGTCGGGCACCGCGACGAACGCGGTCTCGACGGTGCGGGGCTGCGGCCACAGCTTGAGGCTCGCGGCCGTGATGACCCCGAGCGTGCCCTCGGCGCCGATGAACAGGTGCCGCAGGTCGTAGCCGGTGTTGTCCTTGCGCAGGCTCGTGAGCCCGTCGAGCACGCGGCCATCGGCCAGCACGACCTCGAGCCCGAGCACCAGGTCGCGGGCGACGCCGTAACGCACGGCCGCGAGCCCGCCGGCGTTGGTCGACAGGTTGCCGCCGATCTGGCAACTGCCTTCGGAGCCCAGCGACAGCGGGAACAGGCGATCGACGCCTGCGGCGGCTGCCTGCACGTCCGCCAGCACGCAACCGGCTTCGGCGACCAGCGAGAAATTGGCGGCATCGACTGCGCGGATGCGGTTCAGCCGGTGCAGCGAGAGCACGACCTGGTCACCGGCGGCGCTCGGCGTGGCGCCGCCGCAGTAGCCGGTGTTGCCGCCCTGCGGCACGACGCCGATCCGCGCCTCGTTGCAGATCGCCAGCAGCTGCGCGACCTCGCCGCGTGGTGGCCGGGCACGCCACCAGCAGCGCGGCGCCGTGGTACAGCTGGCGGAAGTCCGTCAGGAAGCGCGCCGTGCGATCCGGCGTGTCGAGGCAGCCGGCCGCACCGAGCAGCGTGCGGATGCGCGTGAGCGCCGCGTCGGTCGACAGCATCCGCCCAGCCGGCATCCCCGACGCCCGCGCGCTTCAGGCCTTGCCGGGCGCGGCGAATTTCGCCACGAGCAGCGAGGCGCCGACGGCGAGACCCAGCACCACGATCGAGGCGAGCGCGTTGGTGAGCATGTTGGGAGCGATCAGCAGCACCAGTCCGAACCCCAGCATCATGAAGCCGGAAATGAGCTTGAGGAGGCGTCCCTCCGATTCGCTCAGCTTGCGCGCGCCCATCGTCTTCGTGAACACCGTGACTATCGCGAGCAGTGGCAGCACGTAGATCACGTTGTAGGCCGCGAGCCATGCATAGTACTGCCAGGGCTCCAGGTCGGCGAGGGTCAGTGCCCGTGTGTAGACCATCGGGAAGCCGGCCGTGCACAGCAACTCGTACGAATTGGCCACGATGGCGAGCAGGATCGTGCTGACCAGCATCGGTCCCATGGTGCCGGAGGCCACGACCTCGCGCATGCGCTTGAACAGGCCCGGCTTCGCCGCGTCGGGTATCGACAGGCTGGGTCCGGCCTTGAACCAGAAGTAGTCCTTGATGTTGAGCGCCGCGACGGTCAGCGCGATCAGGCCGGCGATGAACGTGATCAGGCGCAGCTCGCCCGCGATCAGGAACACGTTGAGCCAGGCGGCCATGAACACGAAGTAGACGAGGCCCGAGAACAGCACGAAGGTGCCGCCGACGATGGCCATGCGCGTGCGGCTCTTGGCATGCACCAGCAGGCTCAGCAGGAACAGCAGCACGAAGAAGGCGCAGGGGTTGAACGCGTCCATGCCCGCCAGCACCAGCGTCAGCACGGGCAGCGAGAACGCCTTGGCGTCGACCGGACCGACGAACGGCACGTTGACGGTGGTGCCTGCCCTGGCCTCGGCATCGGAAAGACGGGTCGTGCCGCCGGCCGCGGCGTCACCCGCTGTGCCGGTGGCCGGGTCGGGCGCGCCGGGGTTGGCAATGCGCCGTTCACGACAGGCGACCAGGGCATCCTCGAGCGACTTGCCGGTGGTCGTGGCCGAGTCGTAGCCGATCATGACCTGTCGGCAGAAAACCAGGCCCGGCACGGACAGTGCCTCGACCCCGAGTGCCTTGGCCGTGTCGAAATAGAAACGCGCGTTGTCGCGGTTGTCCTTCACCACGAAGCGCTCGACCTTGAGCCAGGGATGCCGGGCCTCGAGTTCCGCGATGAACGGCTTGGCCGCCTGGCAATGCGGGCAGGTCGGCGAGTAGAAATAATAGAGGCGCACGGTCGGCGTGCCGTCGGCGGCCGTGCCGTACCAGAAGTCGTCGCTCTGCGGATCGCCCGTTGCGCTGCGGGCCAGGCCGGAGAGCAGAAGCAGGGTCAGCAAGGCAAACAGGCGGAACACGGACATGCGGCAGGACCTGTGCAGGGCGGGAGCGCGAATGATAACGATCCGCCGCCGGGACCCCGTCCGTTTTTCTACCGATGCGCGAAGTGAGCTCACTTGGCCCGCGGCTGCAGCCGGGCCAGCGGCTCTGCCAGGCGGCCGGGCTCGGCCGGCGGAGCCAGCAGCCAGTCCGGGTTGGGCAGTTCGCTGAAGATCTCGCGCAGCGCCTCGCCCCAGCGCTCGCGGATCCGCTGGAAGTACTCGTTGCTGGCGTCGATGTCGACGTGGCTGCTCACCCGGCACTCGTCGCGCCGGACGATCACGAGGTCCAGCGGCAGCCCGACCGACAGGTTCGAGCGGATGGTCGAGTCCATCGAGATCAGCGCGCACTTGGCCGCCTCGCTCAAGGGCATGCTGCGGCGGATCACGCGATCGATGATCGGCTTGCCGTACTTCGACTCGCCGATCTGGAAATAGGTGGTGTCGGGCGTGGCTTCGACGAAATTGCCCGCGGCGTAGATGTGGAACAGGCGGGGCGCCTCGTCCTTGATCTGCCCGCCCAGGATGAACGAGGCGTTGAACTCGATGCCCTGCACGCGCAGCGCCTCGGCGTCGCGCTGGTGCATCTCGCGCATCGCGCTGCCGACGCAGCGCGCGGCCTCGAACAGGTTGGGGCAGTTGAGCAGGTTGGCATCGGTCTGCGAGGTCATGCGCTCCGCGAGCAGGCTGAGCGCGCCCTGGGTGATGGCGAGGTTGCCGGCCGACAGCAGCACGATGACCCGGTCGCCGGGCCGCTCGAACACGGTCGTCTTGCGGAAGGTGTTGATCTGGTCGACGCCCGCGTTGGTGCGCGAGTCCGACAGGAAGACGAGGCCCGCATCCAGCAGCATCGACACGCAATACGTCATGTGGGATCCCACGGTCCGATGAGGGTAGGAATGGTAGGCCCGCTGCGACGCCGCTGCAAAGCGCGAGCCCGGCGGCCATGCCTCACTGTTGCTGATGGCCGCCGCCCGGTGCAGGGGCGCGTGCCGCCCATCGGCGCGAGCCGCACGGCCACGCTGAGTTCCTCGCGGCCGCCGCCGCGCCGCACGCCGCGGACCGGTGCGGCATCGAGGTAGTCGCGGCCGACCGCCAGCCGGCAGTGCGCGGCGCCGGTCGCCTCGCCGTGGGAGACGTCGAGGCTCAGCCAGCCTTCGCGCTCGCCCAGCCATGCGTCGGCCCAGGCGTGGCTCGCCACCTCGCCGGTCGTGCCGGTGTAGACGTAGCCGCTGACGTAGCGCGCCGGTATGCCCGCCGCGCGACAGCAGGCGACGAACACGTGCGCCTGGTCCTGGCACACGCCGACGCCGAGGTCGAGCGCCTCGATCGCCGAGTGGGACGCATCGGTCACGCCCGGCGAATACTCGACCTGGGTGCGGATGCCGTCGACGAGGTCGAGCAGCGTGGCCCGCGAGGCCGGATGCCGCCCCAGGTGGCGGTCGGCGATCTCGCGCACGCGCGCGTTGGCGCGGGTCAGCGAGGTGGGTCCGAGGAACGCGAGCGGCGAGAGCTCGCCCTGCAGCGGCGGCACGGCGCTGCGCAGCGCTTCGTCCGGCACGATGTCGGCGATGCCGTCGACGATGATGCGCAGCTCGCGATGCGGCGCCTCGACCGTGACGACGTGGGTGACGTTGCCGTACGGGTCGACCTGCTCGAGCCGCTCGCCCGGCGCCGAGATCTTCCAGCTGAGCACGCGCTGGCCGGGCTCCGCCCGCGGTGTCAGCTTCAGCGACTGGATGCTGTAGCTGACGGTTTCCTCGTAGCGGTAGCGGGTCTCGTGACGGATGTGCAGTTGCATGGGAGGACTCCGCCGTGGCCTCAGGCGGGCACGTAGTGGCCGAGGAAATCGCGGCCGATGCGGTCGTTGAGGTCCCAGACGCGGCTGCAGACGTCCTGCAGGAAGGCGTCGGCACCGCCGGCACCCAGGGTCTCGAGCGTGCCGAAGCGCAGCATGGCATGCAGCACGCCGGCGCGACGCTGCGTCTCGCCCGAATGGGTGTTGGCCACGGCGTCCAGGTTGTCGAAGACCAGCTCGGCCGAGCGCAGCAGCGACCGCGGCACGTCGGGCCGGAACGCGGTGAACTCGATCACGTGCAGCGGCGTCACCCGGTCCCGCGAGACGCGCCGGAAGATCTCGTAGGCGGAGAGCGCGCGCAGCAGCACCGTCCACGGCAGGTAGTCATGCGTCACCGGTTCGCCGGCGTTGTCGGTCGCCTCGCAGGCGAGGCGGATCCGCAGCAGCCGCGCGACGCCGTCGGCGCGCTCGAGGAACGTGCCCATCTGCATGAAGTGGTAGCCCTCGTCGCGCAGCATCGAGCCGAGCACGACGCCGCGCGCCAGGTGCGCGCGGTACTTCACCCACTCGATGAACTCGGCCACGTTGCGCGCCGTGAAGCGGCTGGGCGCCGTGTTGCGCGCCTCGAGCCAGGTGGAGTTGAACGTCTCCCACATCTCGGAGGAGATCGTGCCGCGCACGGCGCGGGCGTTTTCGCGCGCGGCCCGCAGGCAGCTCAGGATGCTCGACGGGTTGTCGCGGTCGAAGGCGAGGAAGTCGATGACCCGGTGCGCCTCGAAGTCGTCGCCGCAGCGCGCTGCGAACTCGTCCGCAAGGCGCAGCGTGGCCAGCGTGCGATCCCAGCCCATGCCCTCGCTCGCCGCCTTGCGCGGCAGCAGCGACAGCCGGTACTGCACGTCCAGCGTGCGCGCGAGGTTCTCCGCGCGCTCGGCGTAGCGACCCAGCCAGTAGACGTGATCGGCGGTGCGGCTCAGCACGCGTCAGTCCTCCAGCACCCAGGTGTCCTTGGTGCCGCCGCCCTGCGACGAGTTCACGACCAGCGAACCCGCCCGCAATGCGACGCGCGTGAGCCCGCCCGGCACGATCGTGATCTCCCTGCCCGACAGCACGAACGGGCGCAGGTCGATGTGGCGCGGCGCGACGCCCTGTTCGACGAAGGTCGGGCAGGTCGACAGCGCCAGCGTCGGCTGCGCGATGTACTTCTCGGGGGCCGCGAGGATGCGGAGCCGGAAGTCCTCGCGCTCCGCCTCGGACGAGGTGGGACCGATCAGCATCCCGTAACCGCCCGCGCCATGGACCTCCTTGACGACCAGCTGGTCGAGGTGCGCCAGCGTGTAGGCGAGGTCGTCCGGCTTGCGCAGCACCCGCGTCGGCACGTTGGACAGCAGCGGTTCCTCGCCCAGGTAGAAGCGGATCATGTCCGGCACGTACGGATAGATCGACTTGTCGTCGGCGATGCCGGTGCCGATGGCATTGGCCACGGTGACGCGGCCTTCGCGGTACGCCGACATCAGGCCCGGCACGCCGAGCGCGGAGTCCGGCCGGAACACCAGCGGATCGAGGAAGTCGTCGTCGATGCGGCGGTAGATGACGTCCACCCGCTGCGGGCCCTGCGTGGTGCGCATGTAGACGAAGCCGTCGCGCACGAACAGGTCCTGGCCCTCGACCAGTTCCACGCCCATCTGCTGGGCCAGGAAGGCGTGCTCGAAATACGCGCTGTTGTGGGCGCCGGGCGTCAGCACGACCACGACCGGGTCGGCGACACCGTTCGGCGAGACGCTGGCCAGGTTCTCGAGCAGGCGGTCCGGATAGTGCTCGACCGGCGCCACCCGGTTCAGCGCGAACAGCTCGCGGGAACAGCCGCATCATCATCTTGCGGTCTTCGAGCATGTACGACACGCCCGAGGGCACGCGCAGGTTGTCCTCCAGCACGTAGAACTCGCCCTGGCCGGCGCGCACGACATCGATGCCGGCGATGTGGGCGTAGATCCCCCCGGGCACCTCGAGCGCCTGCATCTCCGGCCGGTACTGGTGGTTGCAGAAGATCTGCTCGGGCGCGATCAGGCCGGCGCGCAGGATGTCCTGGCCATGGTAGATGTCGGCGATGAAGGCGTTCAGCGCCTGCACGCGCTGGCGCAGGCCGGCCGCGAGCTTGCGCCATTCGTCGGCCGAGAGGATGCGCGGCACGATGTCGAACGGGATCAGCCGCTCGTTGCCGTCCTGCTCGCCGTACACGGCGAAGGTGATGCCGACACGATGGAACAGGCTGTCGGCCTCGGCGCGCTTCTGGCGCAGCGCGTCCTCGGGCTCGCGGATCAGCCAGTCGGAATAGACCGCATAGGGCGGGCGCACCTGCCCGTCGGCGGTGTACATCTCGTCATAGGGAACGTCGGTCGGGGCTGGCTGTTCCATCGTCGGTCGGCAGGATCCTCTGATTCTCAGTAGCGAGAATCGTGCCAGCCGCAAATCGCGCGTACTTGCTGGAGCGCCGCGCACCGGGCTGGTGCGCGGCGCCGTGCTGCCGCCGAGGCGTCGACCCGATTTGGTGCGGAAGCGCCCGCTTCAGTAGCGGCCGTGGGTCTTGTACAGGTAGTTGGTCAGTTCGCTGGTCTGCATCGACAGCCGGCGCTGGATGTCGTGCACGATGCGCACGATCGCTCGCATCACGCGATACACCAGCTGCGGATCGTGCTCGAGCAGGCCTTCGAGGTCGCCGCGGCTCAGGCCCAGCACCTGGGTGTCGTTCATGGCCACGAGCGAGGCGTAGCGCTGCGCGCCGTCCAGGAAGGAGAGTTCGCCCACGACATCGCCGGGGCGCGTCAGGTTCAGCGTCACCTCCGCGTCGGTGCCATGGGACTTGATGATGCCCAGCGAGCCGCTCACGACGACATACAGGTGATCGTCGGTGTCGCCCTCCCGCACCAGCACTTCACCGGACAGCAGCTGCCGGGACGTCATCGAGGCAGCCAGGGTCTGGCACTGCGCCTCGGACAATTCGACGGCGAGCTTGGAGGTGCTGAGGCCCAGTGCTTTGGCGGTGGCGGTCATGATGTGCTCCGGCGTGATTCTGGACGGATTCCGGATTGTCCGGTCTGCCATGGCCGCAGGCCAGTAGGGGAATCCCGTGACCGGGCCGGCGCCCGGCCGGCGCCGGTCAGACCGGGGCCGGCAGGCGGCAGCGCGGCTTCGTCAGCAGCATCTGCACATCCCCGATCTGCCGCTCGAGGAAGCCGCCCTCGCAGTAGCACAGGTAGAACTCCCACATGCGGATGAAGGCGTCGGGGTACCCGAGCTGGCGCACCTCGGGCAGCCGGGCAAGGAAGTTGTCGCGCCATTTCCGCAGGGTCGTCGCGTAGTGCGGGCCGATGTCCTCGAGGTGGAACACCTTCATGTCGGTCGCCCGGCGCAGCGAATCGGTGATCGCCGTGACCGACGGGATGAAGCTCCCCGGGAAGATGAAGCGCTGGATGAAGTCGACCGACTTCAGCGCCGACTCGTACACCTGGTCCTGGATCGTGATCGCCTGCAGCAGCATCGCGCCGTCCGGCTTGAGCAGCGACGCGCACTTGGCGGTGTAGGTGTCCAGGTACTGGTGTCCCACGGCCTCGATCATCTCGACCGAGACCAGCTTGTCGTAGGTGCCGGTGAGGTTGCGGTAGTCCTCGAGCAGCAGCGTGACCTGGCCGCTCTGCAGCAGTCCCGCCTGCTCGAACCTGCGGCGCGCCCAGTCGTGCTGTTCGCGCGAGATCGTCGTCGTGGTGACGCGGCAGCCGTAGTGCTGCGCGGCGTGCAGCGCCAGGCCGCCCCAGCCCGTGCCGATCTCGACCAGGTGGTCGCCGTGCGACAACTGCAGCCGCCGGCAGATGCGGTCGAGCTTGGCGAGCTGCGCCTCGTGCAGCGTCGTCGACTCGCGTTCGAACACTGCGCACGAGTACATCATCGTCTCGTCGAGGAACAGGGCGAACAGGTCGTTGCCCAGGTCGTAGTGGGCCGAGATGTTGCGGCGGCTGCCGTCCATGCTGTTGCGGTTGAAACGGTGCAGCACGCGTCGCAGCGGGTCGGCGAGCCACGCGGCGGCGCCTTCGAACGACTCCATCGCGGCACGATTGGCGACGAACATGCGCACCACGGCCGTCAGGTCGTCGGTGCGCCAGAAGCCGCGGATGTAGGCCTCGCCGCCGCCGACCGTGCCGCCGAAGGCAGCGTCCGCAAAGGTCTGCGGGTGCAGGATCTCCAGCGTCGCGTGCAGGTCGCAGTCCGGGGTGCGGCGGCCAAACACGTGCCGCTCGCCGGTGGCCGGCACGACGACGGTCAGCTCGCCGAGCTCGAACCTGGACAGCGCCTGCAGGAACAGGCGCTTGCCGAGCCGCTGCAGCCACGTTCCCGATGCATCGCCGTCGTCCGGCAGCGTCACGGAATCGACCGCGGGGATGATGGTCGCCGTGGCCACCGTTGCTTCAGGTGCTGGTTTGTTCATGGCGCAGTCTCGATGGGCGCGACACGTCCGGCATGATGACGATGTCCGGCGCCGGTCTTGTCGGGATGGGTGGAGAGGGGGGTGCGCTTCAGCCACAGCCGCAGGGCCTGCCAGTAGATGGCTGCGCTGACCTTGAGCGTGACCAGCGGGTGACGCGCGAGCGAGGCCGCGAGCGTCCGCCCGCTGATCGGCTGGCGCTGCAGGGTCATGGTCGCGTCGAACACCTTGCGGCCGTCGCGGTGATTTTCCATGTGCACGGCCAGCGCCGCGTCCGGGCGGCTGAAGCGCCAGTCGTACTGCATGTCCATCGGCAGGAATGGCGACACGTGGAAGTCCTTGCCGAATTCGAACCGCAGCCGTTCCGGCGTGCCGCGGTTGGCGGCCTGCGGCAGCACGTAGCAGTGCCGCTCGCCCCACGGCGTGTTGTTGATCTCGGCGACGATCGCCAGCAGCTCGTGACCGCCCTGCGCGTAGCAGTAATAGAAGTTCACGGGGTTGAAGCCGTAACCGAAATGCCGCGGGTGGGTGAGCAGGCGGATCGGTCCATCGACCGCGATACCGGCCCGCTCGCGCACCAGTTCGCGGATGCAGTCGCGCAGGTCGCGCTGCGGATCGCCGTAATGATCGCTGCGGCGCCAGTGCGCGATGGCCGGACGCCGGCCCGCGGACCACAGCCAGCGACCGGCAAAGACGACGTCCACCTCGTCGAGGTCCAGGTAGAGCAGCGCCAGCCGGTAGCGGAACGCGTGCCCTGCCGGCTCGAGCCGGCGGTGCCTAACCGACCCGTGGTAGAGGCAGCTGTGCACGTTCGAGATCCGCGCCAAAGTGCGCCAGGGCGGCCTGCGCGCTGACCACGCCGTCCTCATGGAAGCCGGAGCGCCAGTACGCGCCGCAGTAATAGGTGCGCTGTGCGCCGTTCAGCTCGCGGTGGCGCGACTGAGCGGCGACGCCCGCCGGCGTGTAGACAGGGTGCGCATACTGGAAGCTCTGCAGGATGCGCGACTCGTCGATGGCAGCGCGATGATTCAGCGTCACCAGGAATCGCGCCGGCGTGTGCTCCAGTCCCTGCAGGACGTTCATGTCGTACGTCAGCGCGACCGGCTCCTGCGGATCGCGCAGGAGGTGGTAGTTCCATGCCGCCCGCGCCAGCCGGCGCCGCGGCAGCAGGCGTTCGTCGGTGTGCAGGATCGCTTCATTGGCCGCATACGGCATGGCGCCGAGCGTTTCCCGCTCGGCATGGCTCGGTGCCTCGAGCAGGGCCAGGGCCTGGTCCGAATGGCAGGCGAGGAACACGTAGTCGAACGAGTCGACGTCGCCGGACGCCGTGCGCACGACGACATGCGAGGGCAGCCGCCGGATCGACTCGACCGGCGTGGCGAGCCGCAGCTTCGCGCGCGACGCCGCCAGCAGCGCGCGCACGTACTCGCGCGACCCGCCCTTGACCGTCTGCCACACCGGCCGGTCGTCGACGTTGAGGAAGCCGTGACGGTCGAAAAAGCCGATGAAGAACCGCGCCGGAAACCCGAGCATCGCCGAGGCCTCGGCGGACCAGATGGCGCGGCCCATCGGCACGATGTAGTGGTCGACGAACTGCCGCGAGTAGCCGCCCGCTGCCACGAACTCGCCGAGCGTCACGTCCGCCGCGGCCGTGTCCCGCAGCCAGGCCTTGGCGCGCGTGTTGAAGCGCAGGATGTCGGCGATCATGCGCAGGAAGGACGGTCGCAGCAGGTTGCGCCGCTGCGCGAACAGTGAATTGAGCGAGGTGCCGTTGTACTCCAGGCCGGAGCTTTCGCAGCGCAGGCTGAAGCTCATGTTCGACGGCTGCCAGGCGACGCCCAGTTCCTGCAGCATCGCGATGAAGTTCGGGTAGGTCCAGTCGTTGAAGACGATGAAACCAGTGTCGATCGCAAAGGTGCGGCCGCCGTACTCGACGTCGACCGTGTGCGTGTGGCCGCCGGCGTAATCGTCCGCCTCGAACACGGTCACATCGTGTTCGGCGGCGAGCCGCCATGCGGCGTACAGGCCCGCAACCCCTGAGCCGACGATGGCGATCCTCATGCGGCACCCGCCTCGCGCACGTCGCGGATGCGGGCGGGAACGGGGTTCAGGTCCCAGATCACCCCGAGGGCGGCGAGTCCCCGCAACAGGTAATAGGTGATGTCGATCTCCCACCAGTAGAAGCCCTGGCGCGCGGCGCTCGGGTAGTGGTGGTGGTTGTTGTGCCAGCCTTCGCCCAGCGTGATCAGCGCCAGCCACGCGTTGTTGCGGCTGTCGTCCCGCGTGGGGTAGCGGCGCGAGCCCCAGGCGTGGCAGAGCGAGTTGATCGTGTAGGTGCCGTGGTAACACAGCACCGTCGAGACGAAGAAGCCCCATACCAGCAGCTGGCCGCCCGTGGTGCCCAGCCCCGGCGCGAACCGCTCGAGCGCCATGCCGGAGAGCAGCAGGCCCAGGGCGAGCAGGAACGGCACCAGGATGTCGAAGCGGTCCAGCCAGCGCAGTTCCGGAAACTGCAGCAGGTCGCGGGCCTTGCGCAGGTCAGGATGAAAATGCCGGCGCGAGAGGAACCAGCCCATGTGCGCCCACAGGAAGCCCTGCTGCACCGGCGAGTGCGTGTCCTGCGGCTTGTCCGACCAGGCGTGATGGTGCCGGTGGTGCGCGGCCCACCAGATGGGCCCGCGCTGCACCGCCGACGCGCCGAGCACCGCGAACACGAACTGCGCCGCGCGCGAGGTCTTGAACGAGCGATGCGAAAAATAGCGGTGGTAGAACCCCGTGATCGCGAACATCCTCACGAGGTAGAGCGCGACGCAGACGACGACGGCCGTCGTGCTCACGCCCACGTACAGCACCAGCAGGCAGGACAGGTGCATCAGCGTGAAGGGGACGATGCGTCCCCAGTCGACCCCGGTCTCGTCCGCTCCCGGCCGGGGCTGGTCGGGATCGAGTTCCCCGCTGTCGAACCATTGCCGCAGCTTGACCCGGAAGCCGCTGTCCGTCGGGGAAGCCATGTGCCGTTCGCTCAACGCCGAGCGACGGTCGGCTCGTTGCCCAGCAATTGCACGCGCAGGTCGCCCACGACGCTGCGGGGGTCGAGCCAGATCGACAGGAATGCCGGACCGAAAGCAGGATCGTCGACCTGTCCCATGAAACCCCGGTGATCGTAGAAGCGGGTGGCGCGTCCCGGGAATGACCACGGTGGTCACGTTCTGCCCCGGGCCAACGTCCGACCAGAACGAGCGCAGGGTCGTGATCCAGCGCTCGCGCTGATCGGGCGGCACCGATCCTAGCAGCCGCCATGCGGTCGAGGTGATCCGGATCAGTTCGTCGCGCGAGAAATCCCTCTGGTACCAGAGGCTTAGTGCCACGGGTTCGCCCTGGACATAGCCGTCGAAGCGACCGCCCGGGGTCCACAGGCTCGCCTGGTAGACCGGTCGGCCGAGCCAGGTCAGCTGACCGGCTCCCACGCGCTGCAGCTGGTAGTCGGCCTGCTGGACGGGTTCCGGCAGCGTCATCGACGCCGCCAGGCCCGACCACAGCGAACAGGCGGCCACCAGCGACAGGGCGAACGGGCGGCAGAATGAGGTCGATCGCGGCATGGCCATCGTTTCGGCCCGTCGGGAGGTGCGGATTCAGTCCCGGACCGGCGCGGGAGCGCCCCTGATCGTGGCGTAGGCTGCCAGCGCGGCGGCACGACTGGCGGGGAAATCGACCACCGGGGCAGGGTAGCTGCTGCCGAGCCTGATCCCGGCGGCCTGCAGCACGGCTTCAGGCGCCTGCCATGGCCGGTGGATCCATGCGTCCGGCAGGCGCGCAAGCTCAGGCAGCCAGCGCCGCAGGTAGACGCGCTGAGGATCGAACCGCTCGGCCTGCAGCACCGGGTTGAAGATGCGGTAGAACGGCGCCGCATCGGCGCCGCAGCCCGCGGTCCACTGCCAGCCGAGGGTGTTGGCCGCGAGATCGGCGTCGACCAGGGTGTCCCAGAACCAGCGGGCACCCGCGACCCACGACTGCTGCAGGTTCTTGGTCAGCAGCGAAGCCGCGATCATGCGCACGCGGTTATGCATCCAGCCGGTGGTCCAGAGCTCGCGCATGCCGGCGTCCACGATCGGATAACCGGTGCGACCTTGTTGCCATGCAGCCAGCAGCGCGTCGTCGGCCGCCCACGGGAAGTCGGCAAACTTCGTATCGAGTGGCTGGTCGGGCGTCTGCGGAAAGTGATGCAGCAGGTGGTGCGCGAACTCGCGCCAGCCGAGCTCCCGCACAAAGGCTTCCGCAGATTTCTGCGCACCTGGCCGGGCGGCGACGACATTGCGTGCCGCGACCAGGCATTGCCGCGGGCCGATCTCGCCGAAATGCAGGTGTGGTGACAGGCGCGAACTGCCCGGCTGATCCGGTCGATTGCGACCCGCGTCGTACTGGTCGAGCCACTCGTCGCAGAATTCGGCGAGCCGCGCCTGTGCGCCGTCTTCGCCCGGCTGCCATGCGGCCTGCAGGCCGCTGTCCCAGCGCTGGCGCGGCAACAGGTCCAGGTCGGGCAAGGCGAGGCTGGCGGGCGCAGGATCCGGGCCACTCAGGCGGGCAGGGGCGGCGGTGGGCACGGCTTGCGCGTCGAGCGCCCCCTGGCAGGCGCGCCAGAACGGCGTGAACACGCGATAAGGACCGCCTGCCCCCGTGCGGATCGCCCACGGCTCGCACAGCAGCGCGGCGTTGAAGCTGTCGACCTCGAGGCCCTGCTCGCGCAGTCCGGCCTTGACCACGGTGTCGCGCGCGACCGTGGCAGGGTCGTACAGGCGGTTCCAGACCACCCGGCTGGCGCCGACCTCGCGCGCCAGGCCCGCGAGGGCCGACAGCGCCGGGCCATGGCGGAGCGTCAGCGGGATGCCGCGGCGGCGCAGATCGGCGTCGAGCGCCGCCAGGCTGTGGTGCAGCCACCAGCGGCTCGCGGCACCGGGCGACCACGGCGCTTCCTCGCCGGGCGCGTGCACATACACGGCCACGACCTTCCCGCCGGCGCTGGCCGCCTGCCGCAGCGCCGGGTTGTCGGCGAGGCGCAGGTCGCGCCGGAACCAGACGAGTGTCGTCTCTGTCATCGCGTGCCGCAAAAAAGGCCGCGTCCCTCGCAGGACGCGGCCTTTGCCAGTGGATCCGGACCGATCAGCCGACCGAGGCGCGCAGGGCTGCGATGCGCTCTTCGAGCGGCGGGTGCGTCATGAACAGCCGCTTCAGGCCGCCGACCTTCTGTCCGGCGATGCCGAACGCCGCCATCTTGTCGGGCAGCGGGCCCGGGTGACGCTGCTGCAGCCGCTCGAGCGCGTTGATCATGGCCTGGCGTCCGGCCAGCGTCGCACCGCCCGCGTCGGCGCGGAACTCGCGCTGCCGCGAGAACCACATGACGATCATCATCGCGAACAGGCCGAGCACCAGCTGGGCGACGATCGAGGTGACGAAGAAGGCCGGGCCGTGGCCGTCCTCGGTCTTGAAGATCACGCGATCGACGAAGTGGCCGATGACGCGCGAGAGGAAGAACACGAAGGTGTTCACGACGCCCTGGATGAGCGTCAGCGTGACCATGTCGCCGTTGGCGACGTGGCTGACCTCGTGCGCCAGCACGGCCTCGGCTTCCTGCTGCGTCATGCTCTGCAGCAGGCCGGTGCTGACGGCGACCAGCGCGCTGTCGCGACGCGCGCCCGTGGCAAAGGCGTTCGGCTCGGGCGAGTCGAAGACGCCGACTTCGGGCATGCCGATGCCGGCCGCCTGCGCCTGGCGCTGCACGGTGCCCAGCAGCCAGCTCTCGGTCGAGTTGGCCGGCTGCGTGATCACGCGCACGCCCATCATCTTCTTCGCCGACCACTTGGAGATCGCGAGCGAGAAGAACGAACCGGTGAAGCCGACCACCGCCGACAGGACCAGCAACTTGCCGAGGTCGAGGTTCGACCCCTGCGCGTCGAGGATCGTGTTGATGCCGAGCAGGCTCAGCACGATGCCGAGCAGCAGCATGATCGCGAGGTTGGTGGCGATGAACAGCAGAATCCGTTTCATGGTGGCGTGTCTCCGACGGGCAGTCCCCGTGACGACCCATTCGTTGGTGGTGAACCCGCGGGTTTCAATGCCTGCCTGCAGCGCAGGGATGGCATCGGGCCCCGCCGGGGGAGCATACTAACAGGAACTCAAAAACCGGAACCAAGCTTCGGACAATCCGCCGCTGCCATGGTTCCGTTCGTTGGAGGCAGGTCCATGTCCGCAGTGCCCAACCGCCACTGGACGTTTCTCAGCAACCACGCGCACGTCCTGGTGTGCCTGGCGCTGGATCCCGACGCCCGCCTGCGCGACGTTGCGGCCAGCGTCGGCATCACCGAGCGGGCGGTGCAGAAGATCGTCACCGACCTGGAGCAGGCCGGCATTATCGTCCGGGAACGCGCGGGCCGGCGCAACAGTTACCGGTTGCACCTCGAAGTGCCTCTGCGGCACCCGCTGGAAGCGCACAAGACGGTCGGCGTGTTGCTGTCGCTGGTGCTCGACCGGGCCGGCCTGAAGCGCGTCCGGTCGGCCTGAGAAAGTGCCTGGACAGAGTGAAGAAGACGCGCTAAGTAACTGATATAGATTGCTTTATTGCTGTCCGTCCGACGGGACGTCGCGCAGGTGCAGGGTGACCTTCACCAGGCCCCCGGAATTCGGCTCGGTGCGGAACGCGAACCCGAACCGCCGCGCCCAGTCGACGATCCGCTGGTTCTCGGCGAGCGCGGTGCCCTCGAGATCGTCGATGTCCCGCTCGCGCGCTGCCGTCGCCAGCGTGCGCATCAGCTCAGAGCCGAGGCCCATGCCCTGCCAGGCGTCGGCCACCACGATCGCGCATTCGGCGCTGCGCGAGTTGTCGAGTCGGGCATAGCGGGCAACGCCGACGATCGCGGTTCCGTCCTGGGAATCCGCCAGCGCCGCCACGGCCAGCCGGTCGTAATAGTCGAGGTCGAGCAGGCGGACGAGGTCGCGTTCGTTCGGCTGTGTCGTGAAGTACTGCAGCCGCAGGTACAGGGTGGCGGGTGACAGTCCCGTGACGAACCCACGCTCGAGTTCGAGATCGTCCGGACGCAGCGGGCGGATGCGCACGGCAGGCGCCCCGGCGGGCTGCCAGGTGCGTTCCAGTTCGTCGGGGTAACGGCCGCGGGTTGCGGCGTGCTCAGGCGTCGCCGGCGGGAGCGTCCGGTTCACTCGCGGTCGCGGAATTCGTCGTCGTCTTCGTCGAGGTCATCGTCCTCGTCGTCGTCCCAGTCGTCGTCGTCCTCGTCCCAGTCTTCATCCTCGAGGTCGAGGTCGTCTTCTTCGTCCTCGTCGTCTTCCTCGACGTCATCGACCCAGCCTTCGGGTGGCAGGGCGAGTTCAAGGTCCATCTCGTTCCACTGGTCGAGGTCGATCTCCTGGATCTCGCGGTCGGGCCACTGGATCCGGATCAGTTCCTCGTCCGGGTCCACCGCCAGCACCTGGAACGTCTCCTCGGTCTCGAGGTCCTCGTACCACTGCCCGGCTTGCGGTTCGTAATCACGGCTCACGGCGGAAATCCTCAGCGCGGGCCGGAAAGAATTGGCCTGCAGGCCCGGCGAACTATAAGGTCGGGCCGTCCGGGCAGGCAACCGGAACGCACCGATGCTGCAGTGCCGCAATTCGTTTACACTCAAACCCAAAGTCGGCATCGCCAGAGGAATCACCGTGTACTCCTACCGCGCACCCCTCCGTGACATCCGCTTCGTCGTCCACGAAGTGCTCGACTTCGAGCAGAACTACCGTGCCTACGGCCGTGACGACCTCAACCGCGACCTGCTCGAGGGCATCCTCGAAGAGGGCGCCCGCTTCGCCGAGGACGTGCTCGCGCCCACCAACCGTGTCGGCGACGTGCATGGCCTGGTGTTCGAGGACGGTGTCGTCAGGACGCCGCCGGGTTTCAAGGAAGCCTACGACCGCTACTGCCACGACGGCTGGATCACCATGACGGCTGCGCCCGAGTGGGGCGGCCAGGGCCTGCCCGCCGGCTTCTCGCTCGCCTTTGGCGAGATGCTGGTGTCGGGCAACATGGCCTGGCGCATGTACTCGGGCCTGAGCGAGAGCGCGGCACTCACGCTGGCCGCGCATGCGAGCGAGCCGCTGAAGCAGTTGTTCCTGCCCAAGCTGATCACGGGCGAATGGTCGGGCACGATGTGCCTGACCGAGGCGCACTGCGGCACCGACCTGGGGCTGCTCAAGACCCGGGCCGAGCCGCGCGCCGACGGTTCCCACGCCATCACCGGCACCAAGATCTTCATCAGCGCGGGCGAGCACGACCTGACGCAGAACATCGTCCACCTGGTGCTGGCGCGGCTGCCCGACGCGCCGGCCGGCACCCGCGGCATCAGCCTGTTCATCGTGCCGAAATTCCTGCCCGACGCGGCCGGCAACCCCGGCGAACGCAACGGCGTCGTCTGCGGCTCGATCGAGCACAAGATGGGCATCCATGCGTCGCCCACCTGCGTGATGCACTTCAACGACTCGATCGGCTGGCTGGTGGGCAAGCCGAACGAGGGTCTCGCCTGCATGTTCACGATGATGAACCATGCGCGCCTGGGCGTCGGCCTGCAGGGCCACGGCCTGTCCGAACTCGCCTGGCAGGCGTCCATCGCCTACGCCAACGACCGCCTGCAGGGCCGCGCCATGACCGGCGCCAAGGAGCCGGGCAAGGCGGCGGACCCGATCATCGTCCACCCGGACGTGCGGCGCATGCTGCTGACGCAGAAGGCACTGGTCGAGGGCGGGCGCGTGCTCTGCTTCCTCACCGGACGCGAGATCGACAGCGCGCACCTGAACCCTGACACGGAGGCGCGCCGGCGCTCGAGCGACCTGATCGCCTTCCTGACGCCGATCGTCAAGGGCTTCCTGACCGAGGCCGCGATGGAAGTGACGAGCCTCGCCGTGCAGATCCACGGCGGCCACGGCTTCATCCGCCAGACGGGCGTCGAGCAACTGATGCGCGATGCGCGCATCACGCCGATCTACGAGGGCACCAACGGCGTGCAGGCGCTCGACCTGCTCGGGCGCAAGGTGTTCGGCACGGGCGGCAAGAGCCAGCAGATGATCGCCGCGCGCATGACCGAGTCGATGCAGAAGTTCGGCGTGTTGCCGGAGGTCGCGCCGCTCGCGGCCGAACTCGGCCGGCGCCTGGAGCAGTGGAACCGGCTCACGGCCGAACTCGGCCAGGCCGCAATGAAGAACCCGGACGAGGTCGGCGCGGCGGCGACGGACTACCTGCACGTCGCGGGCTACATGTGCCTCGGCTGGTGCTGGCTGGTTGCGGCGGGCGTCGCGGCGAAGCAGCTGGCGGCCGATCCAGCCGACGACTTCTACAAGGTCAAGCTGGTGACGGCGCAGCACTACTTCGCGCGCCTGCTGCCGCGGGTCGAAGGGCACATGGCCGCGGCCCGCGCGGGCGCGGCCGGCCTGATGACGCTGACGGCCGACCAGTTCGCGATCGCATGAGCACGGCCTGCGGCCGCCCGCGGCGGCGCGCGCCTGGCGCGGGCCCGCAGGATCGTCGTCAAGATCGGCTCGGCGCTGCTGGTCGAGAAATCGACCGGCAGGGTCAATCGCGCCTGGCTGGAGTCGCTCGCGAGCGACGTCGCGATGCTGCGCGGTCGCGGCCAGGAAGTCATCATCGTTTCGTCCGGCGCGATCGCGCTCGGCCGCCGGCAGCTCGGGCTCGCGCCGGGCAAGCTCAGGCTGGAGGAGAGCCAGGCCGCAGCGGCCGTGGGCCAGATCCGCCTGGCGCACGCCTGGAAGGAAGTGCTCGAGCCGCACGACTGCGCCGTCGCGCAGATCCTGCTGACGCTGGGCGACACCGAAGAGCGCAGGCGCTACCTCAATGCGCGCAGCACGCTCGAGACGCTGCTGAAGCTCGGCGCCGTTCCCGTCATCAACGAGAACGACACCGTCGCCACCGCGGAGATCCGCTACGGCGACAACGACCGGCTGGCGGCGCGCGTCGCGCAGATGGCGGGCGCCGACTGCCTGGTGCTGCTGTCGGACGTGGACGGTCTCTACACCGCCGACCCGACGCGCGACCCGGCCGCGCGCCACCTGCCCGAGGTGACGCGCATCACCGCCGAGATCGAGGCCATGGCCGGCGGCTCCGCCTCCGACGTCGGGTCGGGCGGCATGACGACCAAGCTGCTCGCCGGCAAGATCGCCGTCGCCGCGGGCTGCCACATGTGCATTGCGATCGGCCGCGAGCAGCGGCCGTTGCGGCGCATCGAGGCAGGCGCGCGCTGCACCTGGTTCGTCGCGCAGGCGTCGCCGAAGACGGTGCGCAAGCAGTGGATCGCGGGGCTGCTGAAGCCCGCAGGCACCCTGCACGTCGACGCCGGCGCCGCCAGGGCGCTGCGCGGCGGCAAGAGCCTGCTGCCGGCCGGCGTGACCCGGATCGAGGGACGCTTCGAGCGCGGCGATGCCGTCACCGTCCGCGATGCCGACGGCGTCGAGATCGCGCGCGGGCTGAGTGCGTACTCGAGCGACGACGCGCGCCGGGCGGCGGGACGCCGCAGCCAGGAACTGGAGGCGATCCTGGGGTATCGTGGCCGCGATGAGATCATCCACCGCGACGACCTGGTGCTGACGTGACAACCACCATCGCCACCACGATGCAGCAGATCGGCAGTGCCGCGGTTGCGGCGCAGGGCGTGCTGGCCGCCGCCCCGGGCGAGCAGCGTGATCGCGCCCTGCACGCCATGGCGGCCGCGCTGCGCGGGCAGCAGGCGGCGATCCTCGCGGCCAACGCGCTCGACATGGCGGACGCGGAAGCGGCCGGCCTCAACCGCGCCGGTCTCGACCGCCTGCGGCTCGACGCGGCGCGGATCGAGGCCATGGCGCGCGGCGTCGAGGACATCGCCGCGCTCACCGACCCGATCGGCGCGGTGATGGCCGAATGGACCCGGCCCAACGGACTGCGCATCCAGCGCGTGCGCGTGCCGCTCGGCGTCATCGGCATCATCTACGAAAGCCGCCCCAACGTGACCTGCGATGCCGGCGCGCTGTGCCTCAAGTCCGCCAACGCGTCGATCCTGCGCGGCGGCAGCGAGAGCCTGCGCTCCAACCTCGCGATCCATGCCTGTCTCGTGGCGGGATTGCAGGCCGCCGGCCTGCCCGCAAGCTGCATCCAGCTGGTGCCGACCGCCGACCGCGCCGCGGTCGGGCACCTGCTGGCGGACATGACCGACTTCATCGACGTGATCGTGCCGCGCGGCGGCAGGAGCCTGATCGCGCGCGTGCAGCAGGAAGCCCGCGTGCCCGTCATCGGCCACCTCGAAGGCATCTGCCACGTCTACGTCGACCGTGCCGCGAGCCTCGAGATGGCGCGCTCGATCGTGCTGAATGCGAAGCTGCGGCGCACGGGCGTCTGCGGCGCCGCCGAGACGCTGCTGGTCGACGCCGCGGCCGAGCGCACGCACCTGGCGCCGCTGGTCCGGGCGTTGCTCGACGCCGGCTGCGAGGTTCGCGGCGACGCGGCGACGCGCGCCGTGGATCCGCGCGTGCTGCCGGCCACCGAGGCGGACTGGCACACGGAATACCTCGACGCGATCATCGCGGTGAAGCTGGTCGACGGCGTCGACGGCGCGATCGAGCACATCGCCCGCTGCAGTTCGGATCACACGGAATCGATCGTGACCGACGACGCGGCGACGGCGGAACGGTTCCTGTCGCGGGTCGACAGCGCGATCGTGCTGCACAATGCGTCGACCCAGTTCGCCGACGGCGGCGAGTTCGGCATGGGCGCCGAGATCGGCATCTCCACCGACCGCTTCCATGCGCGCGGCCCGGTCGGCGTCGAGCAGCTGACGAGCTACAAGTACGTGGTGCGGGGCAGCGGGCAGGTGCGGCCGTAGCGGCTGCCCCGCTGCTCGCGCAGGCCGGCCGGCTCACGCGTTGAATGCCTGCTAAGTGTCTCCGAACGCCGCGAGTCCGCCGATCAACGAGTACACCTCGGGGTAACCCAGCGAGCGCAGGTGCTCGGCCAGGGCGAGGCTGCGCACGCCGTGCGCGCAGACGAGCAGGTAGCGGCCGTCGGGCGGCAGGGCCGTCGCGCCCTGCATGAAGGCACTCAATGGCAGGTGCCACTCGATCTGGCGCTGCGGGTCGTCCATGGCGCGTTCCCAGGCCTCGCGGATGTCGACCAGCGTCAGGCCGGAGGCCAGCGCGGCGTCGAGCGTCGGGTACTCGATCTCGAGAGCCGCTGGATCGATGACGGCCGCCTGTAACTCGCGCGGCGCGTGATCGCACGCCGGATTGCGCGACGCCTTGATCGTGCGCCAGTGCATCCCGAGCAGGTCGAAGACGTGCAGCGCAGGGGAGGGCTCTGCCGGCAGGCCGAGCAGGAGCTTCAGCGCCTGCATCGCCTGCATCGCGCCGAGCGTGGCCGGCACCGGGCCGAGCACGCCGGCCTGGGCGCAGTTGCCGACGAGGCCGTCGCGCGGCGCCTCCGGCCACAGGCAGCGCAGGCACGGCCAGTCCTCGCGCGGCAGGTACACCTGCAGCTGGCCTTCGTACTGGTACACGCTGGCGAACACCGCGGGTTTGCCGAGGCTGACCGCGGCGTCGTTGACGACGAACTTGGTGGCGAAGTTGTCGCTGCACTCGACCACCAGGTCGTAGTGCGCCAGCCAGTCGCCCAGGTTGGCGGCGGTCGCGCGCTCGGCATGCACGTCCACCACCAGCTGCGGGTGGGCCTCGCGCAGGCGCGCGGCAGCGACGGCGGCCTTGGACTGGCCGACGTCGCCCACGCCATACAGCGGCTGGCGGTGCAGGTTGCTCGCCTCGATCGTATCGCCGTCGACGAGACCGATGCGGCCGACACCGGCCGCCGCCAGGTACTGCAGCACCGGCACGCCGAGCCCTCCGGCGCCGATCACCAGTACCGAGCCGGCCGCCAGCCGTCGCTGGCCCTCGACCCCGACTTCCGGCAGCGCGACCTGGCGTGAGTAGTCCGGTGCCGGCAGCGGCGGCGGCGTGAGCGTGTCCGTGCGCATGCCCGTGCGTGGCCGTGCTCATGATCGTGCGCGGCCTGCTCGCCGGGTTGCGCGCAGCGCTCGCAGTTGACCCAGCCCGAATCGCCGTCGACGTAGTGTTCCTTTTTCCAGATCGGCACCCGGTGCTTCACTTCGTCGATGATGTAGCGGCAGGCCGCGAAGGCCTCGGCGCGGTGCCGCGCGCTGACCCCGACCCAGACCGCCATGTCGGTGAGGTCCAGGCTGCCGATGCGGTGCACGCAGGCGGCGTGTTCGACGCCGAAGCGGGCCACGGCCTCGGCGACGATGCGCTCACCCTCGCGCTCGGCCAGCGCGGGATAGGCCTCGTACTCGAGCCCGCGCACTGCGCGACCCTCGTTGTGGTTGCGCACCCAGCCTTCGAACGTCGCGTAGCCGCCGCATTGCGGGTCGGCCAGCGCCGCGCGGCCGCGGGCCGTGTCGATCGGCTCGGTGCTGAACGAGAACGGACGCATCAGCCCCCCGCGACGGGCGGGATGAACACCACCCGGTCGTTCGCCTGCAGCGGCCAGGTCCATTCGCGGAACTCGTCGTTGACGGCGACGCGCAGCATCGAGCGTGGCAGCGTGAAGCCGTGCCGTTCGCGCGCCTGCTCGTACAGCTCGGCCGGCGTCGCAGCGGCGGTCTCGAGCTGCTCCTGGCTGCAGCCGGCCTGTTCGCGCAGCACTGCGAAGTACTGCAGGGTGACGGTCTTCATCGGCCGCTGGCTCCGTCGCGCAGGTCCTGTGCGCGCAGCAGTTCGTCCGGCGTGTTGACGTTGTCCAGCGCCGCGGGGTCGGCCTGCTGCAGCAGCGCGACGCCCGTGCCCAGGATGAACTTGCGCGGACAGTTGCGGCCGGAGTCGATCGCCGCCAGCACGCCCGCGCGGGATGCCGGCTCGTAGATCGCGCAGAGCGGCTCGGGCAGGCCGTCGTGGCTGCTGGCATAGGCCACCACCGGACGGCCGTCGCGGGCGGCGACCAGGCGCGCGATGCAGTCGTCGTCGACGAACGGCAGGTCGCAGGCGAGCACGAGCCAGGCGCACTCAGGCTGGGCGGCCTGGGCGGCGGCGATCCCGGCGATGGGCCCGGCGCCCTCATGACCGTCGACGATCGCCGGCAGGCCACGGCGGACGGGGTCGTCCTGCTGGCCCGCGCGGATCGAGACGAACACTTGCGGGCAATGGCGCAGCAGCAGTTCGCGCGCCCAGTGCAGCTGCGGCTGGCCGTGCAGCGCCAGCGCCGCCTTGTCCCGGCCCATGCGGCGGCTCGCGCCGCCTGCCAGCACCAGGCCGTACAGCGGTGCGCGGGCCGCGGTCATCGTGCGGTGCCGTCCATGATCGTCGCGCCTGCCGCCGTGCTTCTCCAGCAGGCGGGTCTCGGCGATGACGATCTCGTGCGACAGCGCCTTGCACATGTCGTAGATCGTCAGCGCAGCGACCGTGGCGCCGGTGAGTGCTTCCATCTCCACGCCGGTCCTGTGGTGGACGGCGACCGTGCAGCGCACGACGGCCTCGTCGCCTTCCGGCATCTCGACGGTGACGTCGCAGCGTTCGAGGCCGAGGGGATGGCAGAACGGAATCAGCTCGTGCGTGCGCTTGGCGCCCATCACGCCCGCCACGATGGCGGTGTGGAACACCGGGCCCTTGCCGGTGGCGAAGCCGGCCGCGCGCAATTGCTGCGCCACCTGCGCAGGAAATCTCACGCGGCTTTCCGCCACGGCGCTGCGCAGCGTCACCGGCTTGCGGCCGACGTCGACCATGGCGGGGCGGCCGTCCGCGTCGATGTGGCTCAGTTCAGTCATGTGGTTCATCCGCCAATGTAGTGCATCTCGACCTTGCGCAGCGGCACCTCGCGCCCGCGCAGCTCGCGGCGCAGTTCGCTGTAGCGGTCGCCGCGCTGCAGCCAGGCCCCGCGCAGCAGCTGCAGCAACTCCGCGTCCGTCGCGCCGCCGCGCAAGGGCGCACGCAGGTCGACTCCCTCGGTGGCGAACAGGCAGGTATACAGCACGCCCTCGGAGGACAGGCGCGCGCGGCTGCAGTCGCCGCAGAAGGGCGCGCTGACCGACGAGACAAAGCCGATTTCGCCGGCGCCGTCGGCGTAGCTGTAGCGCGACGCGACCTCCCCGCGATACCGGCCGGGTTCGGCGATCGACGCTCCAGCGCGCCTGGATCTGCTGCAGCAGGGTGGCGGAAGTCACGACCTGCTGCGGTTCCCAGGCATTGCGGTTGCCGACATCCATGTATTCGATCAGGCGCACGATCACGCCCGTGCCGCGGAATCGCTCCAGCAGGTCGAGCACGGTGTGGTCGTTGCGGCCACGCTGCACCACCGTGTTGACCTTGACGGGACGCAGCCCCGCATCGAGCGCGGCAGCGATGCCGTCCAGCACCTGCGGCAGGCCGCCGAAGCCGCCACTCATGGCCGCGAACACCTGCTCGTCCAGCGAGTCCAGGCTGACGGTGACGCGATGCAGTCCGTTGCCTTTCAGTTCCGCCGCGTGCTGCGCGAGCAGCACGCCGTTGGTGGTCAGCGCCAGGTCGTCGATGCCGTCGATGGCTGACAGTTCGGCGACCAGGTCCGCCAGGCCGCTGCGCAGCAGCGGCTCGCCGCCGGTCAGCCGCAGCTTGCGCACGCCCAGCCGTGCCGCCAGCCGCGCCAGCCGCGCGATCTCCTCGAACGACAGGCGTTCCTGTGCGCGCAGGAATCGGTACTGGTCGTGAAAGGTCGCCTGCGGCATGCAGTAGGGGCAGCGGAAGTTGCAGCGGTCCATCACCGAGATGCGCAGGTCGTGCACCGGGCGCCCCAGCCGGTCCACGACCGGATCGCCCGCGCCGAGCGGGACGACGCCCGCGTTGTCGTGTGATGCGGTCATCGGCTCACCAGCGATAGAGCGGTGCCAGGTGACCGGCCGGCACCTCGCGCGGGCCGGGCGGCAACTCGACGAATCCGTCCGTGCCGAGCAGCGAGATGAAGTCGCCCGAGCCGCGCGTGGGGCGCGCCATCGCCACCGCGCCCAGCGTGGCGCTGTGCTCGATCTGCACGGGCAGGAAGAACGCCAGCGGCGGCTTGACCCTGAAGGCGGCGCCCAGCGGCATGTGTTCGGCGGGGCGCGGTGACGCACCCTGCAAGGCTTCGAGCGCCGGCATCACGTAGCGCAGCAGGCACACCAGCGACGAGACCGGATTGCCGGGCAGGCCGAACACCGTCTGCCCGGCGGGGCCGATGCCGAACCAGATCGGCTTGCCCGGGCGCTGCGCGACCTTGTGGAACACTTCCTCGACGCCCAGTTGCCGCAGCACGCTCGGCACGTGGTCGAAGCGACCCATCGAGACGCCGCCGGTCAGTACCAGTACGTCGTGCGTGCCCAGGTGGACCGCCAGGCGCGCCGCGAGCACGACCGGGTCGTCGGGCAGGTGATCGTCGGCGACCCGCCGGTAGCCGCGCAGCTGCAGCGCGCCGCGCAGCGCATCGCCGTTGGAGCGACGCACCTGCCAGGCGGCGATGGGCGCATCGGGTGCCACGAGTTCATCGCCGGTCGTCGCGACCAGGATGCGCGGTTCGACCCGCACCTCGGCGCGAGCGTGACCTGCGGAGGCCAGGACGGCGAGTTCCGGTGCGCCCAGCCGTGTGCCGGGCGTGAGCAGCATGTCGCCCTCGCGGGCATCGAGTCCGCGCGCGTGGACGTTCAGGAACGGCTCGACCGCGACGTCGTCCGCGACGATGGCCGCGCCATCCTCGAGCTGCAGTCGCTCGACCGGCACGACGCAATCGCAGCCCAGCGGCAGGATCGCGCCGGTCATGGCTTCGAAACAGGCCGCCGGGTCGGTCAGTGCCAGGGGCGGGTGTCCCGCCGCCTGCGTTCCGGCGATGGCAAAGCGGCGCCGGCCTTCGCGCCAGGCCGCTGCGGCAAAGGCGATGCCGTCCATGGTCACGCGATCGAACGGCGGCTGGTCACGCTCGGACCGCACCGCCCGCGCCAGCACCGCGCCCGCCAGCGAGGCCAGCGGTCGCGACTCCACCGGCAACGGCCGCACGCGCGCTCGCACGAGGGCTTCCGCTTCGGCCGGGGTCGGCAGCATCGCTGCACCCGTCGTCATGCGGAGGGAGCCCCCGGGCGGGCGCAGGGCATTACTTGCCGGCCGCCTTGTCCTGGTAGGCCTTCTTTTCCAGGTTCCAGCGGTCGACCAGTGCCTGCAGTTCGTCCAGTGCCGAGTTGTGCTTCTTGGCGTGGATCGACTCGACCGCGGCCTTCTTCTCGGCAAACTGCGGGTCGGCAGGGTCCAGCGCCGCGAGCTGCTCTTCCTGGTCCTTGGCGAGGCAGGCCAGGTAAACCTCCTGCACGTTCTTGGCGTATTCCTTTACCGATCCCTGCGCGGCGAGCATTTCCTCCTTGGTCGCCGAGGAGCCGTTTGGCAGGGACTGCGGCGCCTGCGGGTACACGCAAGTGGCAGCCTCGGCGACGGCGCTGAGCGCCAGCAAGGCCGGGGCAAACGCGAGGGCGGTCAGCATCTTCATGTCGTCAAACCTCGAATGACCTGGGGAAGGCGCGGCCGCCGGCACCGGCGGGCGCGGACCGGCACTATACCGCAGGCTTTCCGTCCGTCCGATGGCTGCCGGCGCCGGAGGCGCCGGCGGGGGTTGGCACGGGCGCAGGGGTTCGTGTCCAATGGGCGTTCTGCCTGCCTGGCCCTGTCTGGAAGCACCCGATGACCCCGCCCGCCGTGACCGCCGCCGCCCCGTCCGCCCAGCCCGACTCCCCCCTCGACCTGGGGCACTTCATCGCCGGTCGCGCGGTGCGTGGACAGTCGGGTCGCAAGGGACCGGTCTTCAACCCGGCCACCGGCGCCCTGCGCGGCGAAGTCGCCTACGCCAGCGGCGACGAGACCCGTGCGGCCATTGCCGCGGCCGAAGCGGCCTTGCCGGCGTGGTCGGCGATGCCGCCGCTGCAGCGCGCGCGGATCATGTTCCGCTTCAAGGCCCTGCTCGAGCAGCACACCGACGAACTCGCGCGGCTGATCACGCTCGAGCACGGCAAGGTGCTGTCGGACGCGCGTGGCGAAGTGATCCGCGGCACGGAAGTGGTCGAGTTCGCCTGCGGCATCCCGCAGATGCTCAAGGGCGAGTACAGCGAAAGCGTGGGCACCGGGGTCGACAGCTGGTCGCAGCGGCAGGCCGTCGGCGTCTGCGCGGGCATCACGCCGTTCAACTTCCCGGCGATGGTGCCGATGTGGATGTTCCCGGTCGCGATTGCCTGCGGCAACACGTTCGTGCTCAAGCCTTCGGAAAAGGACCCGAGCTGTCCGTTGCGGGTGGCGCAGTTGCTGCAGGAGGCGGGCCTGCCCGACGGCGTGTTCAACGTCGTCAATGGTGATCGCGAAGCCGTCGACACCCTGCTGACCGACCCGCGCGTGGCCGCGGTGAGCTTCGTCGGCTCCACGCCCGTGGCGGAGTACATCTATCGCACGGCCTCGACCCACGGCAAGCGCGTGCAGGCGCTGGGCGGCGCCAAGAACCACATGGTCGTGATGCCGGATGCCGACACCGAGAATGCGGCCAGCGCGCTGATCGGCGCCGCGTATGGGTCGGCCGGCGAGCGCTGCATGGCGATCTCGGTGGCCGTTGCGGTGGGTGACGCGGCCGATCCGCTGGTCGATGCGCTGCAGCGCCAGCTGAAGCAGTTGAAGGTGGGCTCGGGGCTCGACGACGGCGTCGAGATGGGTCCGCTCGTCACGCGCGAGCACCGCGACCGCGTCAGCGGTTACGTGGATCTCGGCGTGCAGGAGGGTGCGAAGCTCGTCGTGGACGGCCGCGGCTTGCGCCTGCGAGGGCTCGAGGACGGCTATTTCATCGGGCCGTGCCTGTTCGACGGCGTCGAGCCGCAGATGCGGATCTACAAGGAAGAGATCTTCGGGCCGGTGCTGTGCGTCGTGCGCGTGCCGGACCTGGCAACGGCGACGAGCCTCGTCAATTCGCACGAGTTCGGCAACGGCACGGCGATCTTCACCGCCAGCGGCGAGGCGGCCCGCACCTTCACCCAGGCCGTGCAGGCGGGAATGGTCGGCGTCAACGTGCCGATTCCCGTGCCGATGGCGTTCCATTCGTTCGGCGGCTGGAAGCGCTCGCTGTTCGGGGCCCTGCACGTGCACGGGCCCGACGGCGTGCGCTTCTACACGCGGCTCAAGACCGTGACCTCACGCTGGCCGACGGCGCGGCGCGAAAGCGCGCAATTCGTCATGCCGACGATGAAGTAACGTTAAACTACAGCGACCGTTCCGCGCGGCCGTAGCTCAGTTGGATAGAGCATCAGGCTTCGAACCTGAGGGTCGGGGGTTCGAATCCCTCCGGCCGCGCCAGTCGGTTGCCGCCCACAAACCAACAATCCGTGCCGCCAGGCTCCGCCTGGCGGGCGTTTGCGAGTGCAAGATGTACAGGAATTCGCGTTCGATGCTGCTGCGGGCCGCCGTGGCCCTGCAGTTGTTGCCGCTGGCCGCCGCGGCGGAAGATGCCGCAAGCGCCGGTGCCGCACTGGAGGTCATCACCGTCACGGCGCAGAAGGTCAGCGAGGACCTGCAGAAGACCGCGGCGGCGATCACGGCGATCTCCGGCGACCAGCTGCTGGCCGCGGGCGTGTACGACATCCGCGCGGTGCAGAACCTGATGCCGTCGGTGCGGTTCATGGCGGAGAACGCCTCGACCGAACTCTACATCCGCGGCGTCGGCTCGACCCTCGACCTGCCCAACATCGAGCCGCCGAACGCATTCAACTTCAACGGCATCTACATCCCGCGCGAAGGCACCAGTGTCGGCCTGTTCGACATCGAGTCCGTGGAACTGCTGCCCGGGCCGCAGGGCACCCTCTACGGCCGCGCGGCGCTGGGTGGCGCGGTCAACGTCGAGTTCCGGCGCCCGACGCAGGAACTCGAGACCATCGGCATGCTCGAGGTCGGCGATTACTCGCTGGTTCACGGCACCATCGTGCAGAACCTGCCGGTCACGGACGAACTCGCGCTGCGTGGCGCGTTCGACTACATCCGGCACGACGGCTACCTGCGCACCGGAGCCGACTCGAAGGACGACTACGCCGGCCGGCTGTCGGCGCTGTACAGCCCGACCGACGAACTCGACGTCTACGTCTGGGTGCACGGCGCCCGCAAGGACGGCAAGTCGCCCAACCTGGTGCGGCGCGGCTACAACGATGGCAGTTTCGATGGCGACCCGAACGCCTTCAATACCAGCGACCCCTGGGACGATCGCATCGACCCGGGCGCGCCGACCGCTTCGTCGCAGGACTACGAGAACCTGGTCGTCGGTGCGCAGGTGGACTGGGACCTGGGCGATGCGACGCTGACCTACATCCCCGGCTACTTCCACCTCGACTGGACCGCCGACTACTGGCTCGAGAACATCCCGGCGCTGCTGAGCGCGAACTACAACCAGGTCACCAACGAGCTGCGCGTCGCGAGCGACACGGATTCGAAGCTGCGCTGGCTGGCCGGCCTTTACCAGTACCAGGTGACGAACAGCGGCGACTTCCTCGCCGGCGGCTTTCCGCTGTCGCTGGTGTCGCGCAACCGGCTGGAGGGCTACGCGGTCTTCGGCGAGTTGACGTACTCGCTGTCGGAGCGCCTGCGCCTGGTCGCGGGCTCGCGCCTGAGCTGGGACGAGCGTGAAGGCGACGGCCTCGCGGTGCAGGTCGGCGATCCGCCGTCGCTGGTGCCGTTCACGGCCCGCGAGGACTACGACAACGTCGACTGGAAGCTCGGTGTGGAAGTCGACGTCGGCGCGTCGGCAATGGCCTATGCCACGGTGCAGACCGGCTACCAGCCGGGCACCTACAACGCCTTCCCGGACACGCCGCAGCAATCGAACCTGGTCGGTTCCGCGACCATGACCGCGTGGACGACCGGCATCAAGAGCCGCTTCCTGGACGACCGCCTGCAGCTCAACGACGAACTCTTCTACTACGACTACGAAGACCTGCTGGTGCAGTCGTTCAACCTCAACACCGCGCTGCTGACGACGTTCAACGCCGAGCAGACGACGATCTGGGGCAACCAGCTCGACCTGCTGTTCCTGCCGACCGCGCGTGACCGCCTCAACCTGAGCGTGGGTTACCTCAATGCGGAGTACGACGATTTCGTCGTGCCGGACAGCGTCAACATCGGCATACCCAATCGCGATTTCGGCGGTTACCCGCTGCAGAACGCGCCGGAGTGGACCGTCACTGCCGGGTACCAGCATGAAATGCCGCTCGGCCCGGGCCGGTTGCTGGCGCGCGTCGAGACACGCTACGAGGATTCGTTCTGGGGCACGTTCGCGCAGTTCCGCGGCACCGAGCAGCAGGACTACTTCAAGTCGGACGCCTCCGTGACCTACTACGCGCCGGATGACCGCTGGAGCGCGTGCCTGTGGGTCAAGAACATCGAGAACGAGGCGGTGCTGGCGGCGACGACCACGGGCCAGTTCGGTCCCTACGCCAACGCGTTCATCGAGCCCCCGCGCACCTGGGGCGCGCGCTTCACCTTCCGGCTCTGAGCTGAAAAAAAGGGCGGGTCGCTGCCGACCCGCCCCTGTTCACGCGCGCCTTCGCGCGTCAGCCGACTAGAACTCCTGCGAGAACTTGATGCCGTACGTGCGCGGACGCTGCGGCGTCGACGTAGATCTGCTCGCTGCAGACTTCTTCCAGGCACTGGGCAAATCGCCTGACCTCGCGCGCTTTCGTCGAACGCGTTCTGGACGAAGAGCTCCAGTCGCCAGCCATCCTTGCCAAAGCCCGCCGAGAGATCCGCGACCGTATAGCTCGGCATCTGCCCGAGGACCTCGCGCACCGGCAGCGGATCGATGATTCCGAAGTCGGTCGGAGTGACGAGCGTGCGCAGGTCGGCTTCACGTTCACTCGTGTAGATCACGGAGCCCTGCACGTAGCTGTCGAAACTGGCCACGTTGAACTCGTAGCGTGCCGTTGCGTTGGCCTTCCACTCCGGTGTGACCGGGAGCTTCGTGCCCTGCGGGGCCTGCGGCGGCAGGACATCGCCGTCGGCGTTGATGCAGGGTGACTGCTGCGGCTTGCCGTCGGTGTTGATGAAGTTGCAGAAGTCGTCCTTGAGTTCCGAATTCAGGTACGCGATCCCGGCCGAGATGCCGAACTGATCCGTGGCCTGCATCGTCAAGTCCATCTCGACGCCGTCGATCTGCGCCTGCCCGGCATTCCGCACCTCGGTCAGGCCATTCAGGCCGAGGATCGCAAACTGGAAGTCATCCCACTGTCTGCGAGAAGACCGCGCCGTTCCAGCGCAGCCGGTTGTCCAGCCACGTGGACTTCCAGCCGATTTCGTAGTTTGTCAGCCAGTCGGCCTTGTACGGAGGCAGCGTACCGCGACGGTTGATGCCGCCAGGACGGAAGCCCTCCGAGTAGGTCGCGTAGACCATCGCGTCGGGCGTGAACTTGTAGGTCAGGTTCACCCGTGGCGTCACGCCGTCTTCCTTCGTGGTCTTGTCGAAGACCTTGCAGGGCGCGCCATTGAAGTCAGGCGCCGTGGTGTGGTCGCCGCCCGGGCAGGCCGCCTCGCCGGTGCCGCTGCTGAAACCCTCGCTGTAGCCGAAGAAGCCTTCCAGTGAATTGTCGCTGTCGAAGTAGCGGGCACCGACGGTGCCGGTGAGCTTTTCCGTGAAGTCGTAGGTCAACTCGCCGAACAGCGCCCAGTCCTTGTCGACCCGCACCTGCTTGGTCAGCCAGATCGCGTCGTCCCACCCGGTCACCGTGATCTGGGCAGCCGAGCCCGTCGATCTTGTAGACCTGCTGGATGTCATGCTCCTGCCGCTGCAGGAACGCGCCCGCCACGAACCGCAGTCGCTGCCCGGCATCGGACGCGACGCGGATCTCGTGCGTGTAGCGGTCGTAGCGGTCCTTGCCCTGGATGTACTGCGTCGGGTCGATCGGGTCGCCGTCGTCGTCGTACCAGTACGCACCGTAGCCATAGCAGCGTGTCGTACCAGTACGAGTAGTCGGAGTAGTCGCGACTCGGTGTCGACATCGCGATTCAGGTACGAGCCTGCATAGACCAGGTCGAGGTTCGCAACCTTGCCTTCGACGGTCAGCGCTGCCTGTACCCAGCTGTCCTCGGACGATTCCGGGCGGCGGTGCGAGGTTTCGCAGTTCGCCAATGGACGAATCGTAGGACCAGCTGCCGTTGGTCTCCTGCTTCTGCGTCATCACCTGCGGCGTGACGGTCCAGTTGTCGTTGATGTCGAGCCTCAGCGCCGCACGCGCGCCCGTGGTGTCGGCGTCGTTGTAGTTGTCTTCGACAAAACTGGCGTTGTTGACCGTGGCGCCCGAGGTGGGGTAGGTGCGCTCGCCAAACACGTTGTCGATATAGCCGGCATCGTGACGATGCCAGCCGACGAGTCGCACCGCCGTGCGGTCGTTGATCGGCAGGTTCACCATGCCTTCGGCCAGGTAGCCCGTGCCGCCGCCGTCGATCGTAGTTCACCTCCAGCCCGTAGCCGGCGTCGAAATGCGGATGCATCCGGCCGGTTGGTGATGATGCGCATCGTGCCCGCCTGCGAACTGGCGCCGTACAGGGTGCCCTGCGGGCCCGGCCAGCGCCTCGACCCGCGCGATGTCGTACAGGTGCACGTCGAGCGCGCCCTGGATGGTGGTGATCGGCTGTTCGTCGAGGTAGATGCCGACGCTCGGCATCGAACCGGAGTGGTTGCCGTCGCTGCCGGCAGACGACGCCGCGCATGTAGACGATGGCAAAGCCCGGGCCCGGCCGTCAGGTATGAAACGCTCGGCAGGAACCGGACGTAGTCGTCGAAGCGCTGATATGTTCAGGTCCCGCAGCCTTTCAGTGCTGAACGCCTGGATACAGAGCGGCACGCGTCTGCAGGTCCTCGGTGCGCTTCTGCGCGGTGACGACGATTTCCTCCAGTGCGACCGTGGATGTTCTGGGCATAGGCCGACATGCCGGCGAGCAGCATCGGCACGCCGGCCGCCAGCGCGCGCGCGGTCGACGGTCGGCCGTGCTGGCGCTGCAGTTTGCGTTTACGGCTACGGGTCATTTCAGGATCGATCTCCCTCGGTGAATGCGCCACAGGGTGGTGCGTGTAATGGTTCAGGTGAGTGGCGGCGCCGACGGGTAAGCGTCGAGCGCCGGACCCAGCGCATCCTGCAGCGGTCCCAGCCACGGTTGGTAATGACGCCAGTGTTCCACGGCGTCGCGGAAAATCGGCTGGCGCACCTGCTCGGAGCTGGCGGTGCGCACGGCCCGGTCGTTCTCGTAGAAGCGCAGGCAGGCGTCCTCGAACGGCAGGCCGCAGTAGTCGAGCAGCCGGCGCACCTCGGCCTCGGTGTCGTCGACCATGCGCTCGTAGATCACGCGGTGCACCCGGCCGGGCAGCACGGCGTCGAAGTGCGCCATCAGGGTCACGTAGTCCAGGTAATAGCGGCCGAGGTCGTCGAGCGAGTACGAGAAGTTCTGGCCGCGGGCAAAATGCTGCTTGAAATTGGAAAAGCAGCAGCTCAGGGGGTGCCGGCGCGCATCGATGATCTTTGCCTCGGGCAGCATCAGGTGGATCAGCCCGGTGTGCGCCCAGTTGTTCGGCAGCTTGTCGATGAAGTAGGGCGCATCGGTCCGGCGCTGGATGCGCGTCTGGCGCAGGTAGCGCTCGCCGAGCTCGCGCAGCTCGTCGGCCGACATCGCGGCGAGGATCTCCGGGTAGCGCGAGACTTCCGAGCGGCGCGTGCGGCCGCTCAGTTCCTTGACGATGCCGACCACGTCGGGCAGTTCCATCGTGCCTTCGATCTGCGAGTGGCTCGACAGGATCTGCTCGACCAGCGTCGACCCCGACCGCGGCAGGCCGACCACGAAGATCGGGTCGGGCGCGCGGCAGCCGCTGCCGCGGCGCGCCGCCAGGAACTCCGGCGTGAACAGCGCGCGCGAACTGGCCACCTGCTGGTGAATCAACCCGGCGTCGTACGGCACGGCCTTCTTGCGCAGCCGGTTGCCGGCGGCGTAATGCACGAACGAGCGCTCGTACTGCAGCGCGTCCTCCGCCGCCTTGCCGAGCGCGAAGTGGAACTGCAGGCGATCTTCCGTGCGAGATCTCCGCGCGCTCGAGCTGGCGCTCCATCGCGGCGACGTCGGCCTCGCTGAAGCGGAAGGTCTTCAGGTTGGCCAGGCTCCAGTACGCCTCGCCGAGGCCCGGCTCGAGCTCGATGGCGCGGCGATAGGCCGTGATCGATTCCTGCTGGCGTCCCGCCGTCTTCAGCGCGTGGCCCTGGCTGAGCCAGATCCGGGCCTGCTGCGGATACTCCCGCAGCAGTTCCTCGTAGATGCGGATCGCCCCGTCGTAATCGCCGATGCGCGCGAGCACCACGGCCCGCAGGTTGCGGAAGCTCGGGCTGCGCGGTTCGGCCGCGAGCAGCTGGTCGACCTGCGCGAGCGATTCCACCGGCTTGTTGTTCCGGTGCAGGATGACGGCAAAATTGTGCCGCGCCGCCTTGAAGCCTGGCGCCAGTTCGAGGCAGCGCGTGAGCAGGTTCTCGGCGTCGCCGTAGCGGCCGATGCGGGAGGCGATCTCGGCCAGCATGCGGATCGCCGCCACGTCGGTCGGAAACTGCTTCAGGTGATTGCGCAGCAGCGGCTCGGCCACGGCGATGCGGCCTTCGGCCAGCGCGAGCGCCGGTTCCAGCAGGCGCGGATCGTGCGTGGAGTTGCGGATGTGCTGGGCATACGCCTGGTCCGCACCCGCGGTATCGCCCATGGCGAAGAGGTGATCGCCCAGCGCCCGCCAGGCATCGGCCATCGTGGGCTGCAGGCTGACGGCCTTGCGCAGCACGGCCACGGCTTCCTCGCCATGGCCGGCGTCACCGAGCGCAAGCCCCAGTTCGCGATGCGCGGCACCGGAGCGGGGCTGGGCGGCCACGAGCGGCCGCAGGACCTCGAGCGCCCTGGCCGGATCCCCCGAGCGCCGGTGCGCCATGCCCAGCAGCAGTGTCGCCGCCGGGTGGTCGGGCACCGCTCCCAGGATCTCGCGCGCCTGCTCGGCGGCGAGTCGTGGCGCGGACGCGAGCAGCTGCTCGGCGTGCGCCAGCGCCACGTCCAGGGTCCCGACCGGTTCCGGTCCGCCGGTCATGCAGGTTTCGCGTGTTTTGACACCACAGCGGACGAATGAAAGACTGCCGCGCAACCAATGTCAAACGACTTGTGGCGGCTCGCGCCCACTTGTTGCACGGAGACGACGAAACGATGCCCGGCCGACGATTGACTGCACTGGGATGTCGCGTCAATGCCCTGCCCGGGCTCCGCAGCGGTGCAGTTGCGCTCGGCCGTCGTGGCTGCGATGTGGCTGCTGCCCGGCCCGCTGCCGGCCGTTGCGGCAACGCCCGGAGTGGCCGTCAGTACCGCTCCCGTTCCAGCCCGATTCCGGATCGCTCGCGATCCGCTGCGGGCGGCTGATCGACGGCGTCAGCCCGGCCGTGCGGCAGGATGCCTGCTGGTCGTCCGCGACGGCCGGATCGCAGTCGGTGCAGTCCGCGGCGCCGGCTCCGGCCGACCTGCCGCTGCTCGACCTGTCCGGCTATACCTGCCTGCCCGGGCTGATCGACATGCACACGCACCTGACCGACGGCTCGCACGAGACCGCCGATCTCAGCGTGTATTACCGCCGCACCCCGGCCGAGCAGGGCGCGATCGCCCGTGCGAGCGCGCGCGACACGCTGCTGGCCGGATTCACCAGCGTGCGCGACGTGGGTACTTACATTGCCTGGGTCGACCGCGACCTGCGCGACGCCATCAACCAGGGCAGCACGATCGGGCCGCGCATGCAGGTGGCGGGCTTCTACCTGACGATCCCGGCGGGTGGCGGCGACCTGGTCATCCCTGGCCACCCGGAGTCGTCGATTCCTGCGACGGTGCGCATGGGCGTGGCGCGCGGCCCGGAGCAGTTCCGGCAGAAGGCCGAACTGGCGGT
The DNA here is from genome assembly GCA_963744735.1 of uncultured Gammaproteobacteria bacterium. Classification (GTDB taxonomy): domain Bacteria; phylum Pseudomonadota; class Gammaproteobacteria; order Steroidobacterales; family Steroidobacteraceae; genus RPQJ01. The sequence goes on along the minus strand of CAVUVH010000009.1, from coordinate 13,527 downwards.
CGCCGGCGGTGCGGATGTGCTGAAGATCATCGCCTCGGGTGCGGTGCTGGCATTCGGCGGCGTCCCCGGCGAGCGCGAGATGCAGCCGGAGGAGATCAAGGCCGTGGTCGACGTTGCCCACGCGCACGGCTTGAAAGTCGCCGCCCATGCCCACGGCGCGCAGTCGATCAAGGACGCGATCCTGGCCGGCGCCGACACCATCGAGCATGCCTCGCTGATCGACGACGAAGCCATCGAGCTCGCGAAGCAGCGTGGTGTGGCGCTGGCCATGGACGTCTACAACGGCGACTACATCGATACCGTCGGCCGTGAGGAGAAATGGCCCGAGGAATTCCTGCGCAAGAACGTCGAGACGACGGAAGCCCAGCGGCAGGGCTTCACCCGCGCGCATCGCGCCGGCGTCGACATCGTCTTTGCGACCGACGCGGCGGTATTCCCCCACGGGCTGAACGCGCGCCAGTTTCCGATCATGGTGCAGCGTGGCATGACGCCGATGGAGGCGATCCAGTCGGCCACTTCGGTCGCCGCGCAGGCGCATGGGCTGGGACGACCGCGTCGGCAGCCTGCAGGCCGGGCGCCTGGCCGACCTGATCGCGGTCAAGGGCGATCCGCTGGCCGACATCACGCGCCTGCAGGACGTCGCCGTCGTGATCAAGGGCGGGCTCGCGTTCAAGTTGCCGTCGCCCTGATGCCAGGTCGCCGTCGACTCCGCCTGCGACCCGCACGCGCCGGCCGAAACGGGCAGCGTGCGACGGCTGGCACCGAACGTCGTGCGGCTGGTGGCGCCGAACCCCAGCCCGCTGACCGGCCCCGGCACCAATACCTACGTGCTCGGCAGCGGCCCGGGCTTCCTCGTCGTCGATCCGGGTCCGGACGACACGACGCACATCGATCGCATCCTGGCGGTGACCAATGCCCGGATCAGTGCGGTGCTGTGCACGCATTCGCATCCCGATCACTCCCCGGGCGCCGCCGCGCTCAAGGCGCTGACGCAGGCCGTGGTGCGCGGACGACCCGCGCCCCGCGACGGGCACCAGGACGGTTCCTACTGGCCGGACGAGACGCTGGCCGACGGCGCGTTGATCGAGGCGCCGGGCGTGACGGTGCGGGTACTGCACACGCCCGGGCATGCCTCGAACCATGTGTGCCTGCTGCTCGAGCCCGAGGGCTGGCTGCTCACCGGCGATCACCTGATGCACGGTTCCACCGTCGTGATCCTGCCGCCCGACGGGTCGATGCGGCTGTACCTCGAATCCCTGCGGCGATTGCGCGCGCTGGCACTGGCGGCGCTGCTGCCCGGTCATGGCGCGGTGATCGCCGATCCACCGGGCGAGATCGATCGCGTGATCGCGCATCGCTCGCGGCGCGAGGGCAAGGTCGTCGACGCGCTGGTGCAGATCGGCGTTCCGGCGACGCTCGACTCGCTGCTGCCGGTCGTCTATGCCGATACGCCGGTCATGCTGCATCCGCTGGCACGCGAGTCGCTGCTCGCGCACCTGCAGAAGCTGCTCGAGGAGAAGCGTGTCGTGCGGGACGGCGAGCGCTGGGCCTGGCTCGCCGCCTGAGCGTGGTGGCGCGCCTGCGGCTGGACAGCATCGAACTGCGCGCCGCGAGCGTGCGGCTGGGGCGGCGCTGGGTGCTGCGCGACGTCGACCTCGAGCTCAAGGCAGGCGAGCGCTGGTGGCTGCAGGGGCCGAACGGAGCGGGCAAGACCGTCCTGCTGAAGCTGCTGCGGGGCGACGTCTGGCCGACCCCCACCGGTCGCGAGCAGCGGCGCTATCGGCTGCAGGGCGGCGAGACGCTCGACCAGCCGCTGCTGGCCGCCAGCCGCATCGCCTATCTCGGGCCCGAGCGGCAGGATCGCTACGAGCGTTACCAGTCGACGCTGGACGTGAGCCAGGTGGTGCTGACGGGCTTCGACGACTCCGACCTGCCGCTGCAGCGCGCAACACCGTCGCAGCGCCGTCGCGTCCGCTCTGCCCTGCGTGCCGTCGGACTCGAAGGACTGGCCGCGCGACGATTCCTGACCCTGTCGTACGGGCAGCGGCGACGCGTGCTGCTCGCGCGCGCGGTCGTGCGCAGGCCTGACGTGCTGTTGCTCGACGAGGTGCTGAACGGGCTCGATGCCGCCGGCCGCCGGGCGTTCCTGCGCGCGCTGCGGCGCGTTGCATCGCCCCGCACCGCGTGGATCCTGAGCAGTCATCGGCCGGAAGACCGCCCTGCAGGCGTGACCCACGTCGCGAGCATCGCCGCTGGCCATCTCGAAGTGACGCCGGTGGAGCGCGGCGCAGGAACTGCCGTGGTCGCCAGGGCAGGTGCAAAGCCGCGGCCTGCGGCCAGGCGCGATGCGCGTGACTGCCTGCTCAGCCTGCGCAATGCGGCGGTGTATCGGGAAGAACGGGCCGTCATCGGCCGCTTCGACTGGGACCTGCGCGCGGGCGAGCACTGGTGGATCCGCGGCGCCAACGGCGCCGGCAAGTCCACGCTGATCGCGCTGCTGTACGGTGACCTGTGGCCCGCGCTCGGCGGGCGACTGGTGCGCCGCTGGAGCGCCGCCGATGAGTGGAAAGCGCGGGTCGGACTCGTCTCGCCGGAACTGCAGGCGCGTTATGCCGCGACTGGCTGCAGCGTCGAGCAGATCGTCGCCTCGGGCCTGCACTCCAGCATCGGCCTCGAGCATGAGCCCACCCCGCGCGAGCGACAGCGTGTGCGACGGCAACTGCGGGCCTGGGGCCTCGGTGCCATGGCGTCGCGGCGTGCGCGCGAGATCTCGTACGGCCAGCTGCGGCTGGCGCTGGCGGCACGGGCATTCATCCGTGCGCGGCGGCTGTACCTGCTGGACGAGCCGTTCGATGGCCTGGATGCCGCGGCGCGTGAACTCCTGCAGCGTCGGCTCGCGGCGGCCGTGGCCGCCGGGGCGACCGTGGTGCTGGCGACGCACCACGCGGTCGACGTGCCGGCCTGCGTCGACAATACCCTGCAGATGCGCCGCGGACGCGCGCCGGTCAGAGCGGCAGGGCTGCCTCGTACACGATGACCGCATCGCCCGTGACGCGCACGCCCGAGGCGCGCTTGCCGCTGGCCGCAACGGTGACCTCGACCCTGCCCGGGCGATCGACAAACCGTCCCTGCAGGCCGACGAACGAGGCGTTGCCGTTTTCCGCAGTCAGCAGCCCCTGGTGCAGCAGGTACACGCCGAGCATGCCGTGCGCGTTGCCGCTGACCGGATCCTCCGGTACGCCGATCACCGGGCAGAACATGCGTGATTCGGTGGTCATCGGGCCCGGTGCCGGGCTTGATCGCGAACACGAAGAAGCCGTCGGCGCCGACGTGCGGCGTGAGGTGGATCAGCTGGTCCATCTTCGGCTGCAGCGAGTCGAGGGTGTCCGGCGACTGCAGTCCGATCAGCAGGCGCGAGTTGGCCTTGCTCATGACCTGCACCGGGCAGGCGGGGTGCAGGCTGGCCGAGCTGATGCCGAGCGCATCGAGCACCGGTGCGATGCGCTCCTCCGGCACGATCGGCCCGAAGGTCGCCGGTGTCTGGTCGATCGTGACCCGCAGGTCCGGCGCCTTGCCGGTGATCTCGACCTCGACGATGCCGGCGGGCGACTTCTGCCGCACCTTGCCGCGCGGCACGCCGTCGGCGATGGCCCGCACGTAGTGCGCGGCAACGGTGGCGTGGCCGACGAAACCGACCTCGCGGCGCGGCGAGAAGAATCGCAGTTCGACATCGTAGTCGGGCGAGTCGGAACCGAGCACGAAGGCGACTTCGGTGCCCGCGAGTTCACGCGCGATGCGACGCATCTCCTGCTCGTCGAGCACGTCCGCGTCGAGGACGACGGCGGCAGGATTGCCGCAGAAGCGTTCGCGCGTGAAGGCGTCGACATGAAACAGGCGGCATTTGCGCTGGGACATGGTGGGGCGGGGTCTCCTGGACCGGGCGAGGATGCGCATTAGTCCTCAGCCGCTGCGCTCCGTCAACAATTTAACGGCGGCGGGGGCGGCCTTCGCTATACTTTGCGGCACCTTGGGGTGGCCTGAAAGGGCCTGAGATGTCGACCGCGGGCGCGGATTGCGCCGCCCGCTCATCGGCGAACCCGTTGAACCTGATCCGGCTAATACCGGCGTAGGGAGCAGGTATGCGCCTTGGATCGCACCCGATTTATTCGTATTCATTGGCCTGGCAGCGTGCGTTCGCACGGCTGGCAAGCGCTGCCGTGCTGCTGTCACTGGTCATGCCCGGCGCCGTCGATGCCGCGGACCCGGGGCGCGACGGGCCTGCGCCGCCGCTGGAGGAGATCGTCGTGACGGCGTCGCTGCGCGAGCGGCCGCTGCTGCTGCTCCCGGCGAGCGTGACGGTGCTGGCGGACGACACGCTCGCAGCCGCCGGGCTGCAGCATTTTGCGGATGTGCTCAGCCTGGTGCCGAACCTGAACTGGTCGGGCGGCACCTCGCGCCCGCGGTTCTTCCAGCTGCGCGGCATCGGCGAGCTGGAGCAGTACCAGGGCGCGCCGAATCCTTCGGTCGGATTCCTGATCGACGACATCGACCTGAGCGGCGTCGGCATGCCGGCCACGCTGTTCGACACCGAGCAGGTCGAAGTCCTGCGCGGCCCGCAGGGCACCCGCTTCGGCGCAAACGCGCTGGCGGGGCTGGTGAAGATCAAGACCCGTGACGCGACGCCCGACACCGATACGTTGCTGGAAGCCAGCGGCGCGGACCACGCCACCTGGTCGGCCGGACTCGCGACCGGCGGGCCGCTCGGCGGCGACGGCTCCGCCTGGCGACTGGCCGCACAGCAGTTCTCCAGCGACGGCTTCCAGCGCAACGTCTACCTGGGGCGCGACGACACCAATGGCCGCGACGAGGCCACGCTGCGCGGCAAGCTGCGCTGGGAGCTGGGTGCCGGCTGGCGCGCGGACCTGGCCGCGCTGTACGTCGACCTGGACAACGGCTTCGACGCATTCGCCCCCGACAACTCGCGGCGCACCCGCAGCGACCGCCCCGGTCGCGATGCCCAGCGCACGAGCGGCGTGTCGGCCAACCTGCGCGGAACGCTGGGCGACCTCTCGCTGCAGGGCATCTCTGCGTACGCGCAGTCCGACAGCGTCTACAGCTTCGACGGCGACTGGGGCAATGATCCGTACTGGGGCGAGTTCGCGCCCTACGACTATTTCTCGCGCTACGACCGCCAGCGCTCGACCCTGAGCCAGGACCTGCGCGTGGCCGGTGCCAGCGGCACGGCCCTGAACTGGGTGGCCGGCCTGTACGCGCTGCGGCTGGAGGAAGACTCTTCGCAGCGCGACGAGTTTGCCGGCGAACTGCTGCGTCCCGTGCTGCAGACCGCCTACTCGGCCACGAGCGTCGCGGCGTACGGGGAAGCCGAGTGGGCGCTTGCCGGCGAGTCGTCGTTGACGGCGGGACTGCGTGCCGAGACGCGCACGGCTGATTACAGCGACTCGGACGGTGCCCGCTTCGACCCGCGTGACTCGATGGTCGGCGGGCAGCTCTCGCTGCAGGGTCCGCTGGCCGCGGCGCGCAGCCAGTGGTACGTGACGCTCGCACGGGGCTACAAGGCCGGCGGATTCAACATCGGCCAGTCGGTGCCCGCGGACCGGCGCCAGTTCGCGCCGGAATTCCTGTGGAATGCGGAAGCAGGCATGCGCTTCGCCGGCGAGTCGTCGCGCGTGCAGGGCGAGCTCGCGGTGTTCCACATGTGGCGCGAAGACCAGCAGGTGGCCACCTCGTTCCAGCAGGTTCCAGGCGATCCGTTGTCGTACGTGTTCTACACCGACAATGCCGCGCGCGGGCGAAACTACGGGCTCGAGGCCGCGGTGCAATGGCAACCGCTCGACCGTCTCGCGCTCGGCGCCACGCTCGGCCTGCTGCACACCGAGTACGTTGGCTACGTGTACGGCGACCGCAACCTCGACGGGCGCGCGCAGGCGCATGCGCCGGAGTACCAGTACTCGGTCTCCGCGCAGTGGGGCGGGGAAGCCGGCTGGATGGCGCGCGCCGACCTGGCCGGCGTTGCCGCGTTCTACTTCGACGCCAGCCACGACCAGCGGTCGGAAGCCTATGCGACCCTGAACCTGCGCGCAGGCTATGCGCAGGGACCGTGGTCGGTGCAGGCGTGGCTGCGCAACGCCACCGACGAAGACTACGCGGTGCGCGGATTCTATTTCGGGCTCGAGCCGCCGGACTTCGCGGACCGACTCTATGTGCAGCGGGGCGACGGTCGTCTCGCCGGCATCACACTGCAATGGCGCTGGCAATGACCATTGCGCAACAGGAGGGCATCATGCGCACCGTCGTCGACATCAGCCTGTACCCGCTGGACGCGGACTACGTGCCGCCGATCAAGGACTTCATCGCGCGGCTCAACGCGCATCCCGGCCTCGACGTGGTGACCAACGCCATGAGCACGCAGGTTGCGGGCGAGCATGCACAATTGTTCCGCGTGCTGGAACAGGAAACCGCCCGCACGTTCGAGGGCGGAGGCCGTGCCGTGTTCGTGCTGAAGGTGCTGGGCGGCACGCCGACCTCGGCCGAGCGTTGAGCATGGCCGGCGCGATGCTCGCTGCACTGGCAGCCGTGCCGCCCGTCGAGTGGGTCGCGGCGGGCCTCGCGCTCGCGTACCTGTTGCTGGCCATCCGCCAGAATCCCTGGTGCTGGGCCTGCGCGATCGCGAGTGCAGTGCTGTACCTGTCGCTGTTTGCGCGCGCGGGACTGCAGATGCAGGCTGCGCTGCAGGTGTTCTACATCGCGATGGCGGTGTACGGCTGGCGTGTCTGGCGCGGCACGGCCGCCGCGCGGCCGCTCGCCATCGGGCGCTGGCCCGTGCACCGGCACGCGTGGGCGATCGCGGCCGTCGTGGTCGTTGCGGCGGTGAACGGCTGGCTGGTCGCGCGCGACGAGCCGCCCGCCATGCTGCCGTACGTGGATGCCGTGATCGCCTGGGGCAGTGTGCTCGCCACCTGGATGGTGGCGCGCAAGCTGATCGAGAACTGGTGGTACTGGATCGTGCTCGACCTTGCCGCGGCGGTGCTGTTTGCACGGCAGGGACTGGTCGTGACTGCGCTGCTGTTCCTGCTCTACACAGGGCTCGCGTACCGTGGGCTGCTGCAGTGGCGCAAGGACGAGCGCGCGGCCGCCGCCTCCGGCGGCCAGGCAGGCACGCATGCCTGACGACTGGCGCGAGGCAGAAACGCAGGCCCGCGCGCGACTGCGCGACGGCAACGCCACGGCGTCCCTGGCGGAGGGCCGCTTCGAGCGCATCGAGCGCGGCCTGGCCAATCACGCGTGGCGGGTCACGGCGGCGACTGGCCCGAGCCGCTTCGTGCGCCTGGCGAGCGCCACGACCGGCGAGGTCGGCGCCGATCTGCATGCCGAAGCCAGTGTCTTGCGCCAGGTGGCGGCTGCCGGGCTCGCCCCCGGCGTGGTGCATTGCGACCCGGCCTCGCGGCTGCTGGTCACCGAGTGGATCGAGGGCATCCCGGGCGACAGTGCCGCGCTTGGACGTGCCACGGTGATCACGCTCGTGGCGCAGGCGTTGCAGCAGCTGCATGCGCTTGCGCCGGCGACGGGCCTGCGCGAGGTCAGTTTCGAGCGCCAGGCAGGGCGATTGCAGGCAGCGTTGCCCGGGGCGATGGACGCTCCCGTGCTGGATGCCACTGCGCCCGGCGTGTTCACCGCGCTGGGCGCGATGCTGCGACCGCGGGTGCTCTGCCACCACGACGTGCATGGCGGGAACATGGTGATCGATCCGGCCCTGCGCCTGTGGCTGGTTGACTGGGAATACGCCGGACTCGGCGACCCGGCCTTCGACCTGGCATCGTTTGCCAGCCAGCACGGGCTGTCACCGGCCGAAAGCCGGCTGTTGCACGCCAGCTATGTCGAGGCAGGCGGTGAGGTGCCCTGGCCGCGGCTGGTGCTGGCGGGCTGGGCGTTCGATTACGTCCAGTGGCTCTGGTACCGCACGCTCGCGGCGCGGAGCGGGGCGCACGCAGGGCAGTCGACCGCGCGCGCGCGGGCAGCGGTGCTGCAGGACAGCCTGGCCGCGCGTGCATCCGCGGTCTTGCGCTGCAATAATGACTGACTGGATTTCACGGCACGACGGGAGCGAGCATGGCGAAGATGGTGGTGACGGACCGCGACGGCAACGTCCACGAGGTCGAAGGACGCGTCGGCGTCAAGCTGATGGAGACGCTGCGCGAGTTCGACTATGGCGTGACCGCCATCTGCGGCGGACTCTGCTCGTGCGCCACCTGCCACATCTTCGTCAAGCCGGAGTGGATGCCGAAGCTGCCGGCGCCGCAGGGCGACGAGAAGGAACTGCTGGTCGAGCTGCAGAACTACGACGCGCCGACCTCGCGCCTGAGCTGCCAGGTGGACTTTACCGCGGCGCTCGACGGCCTCGAGCTCAGGATCGCGCCGGACGAGTGATCAGCCGGCGCATGTTTCTGGCATTCTCCGAGCCGGGGGGGACTGCGCCGGGGAGTACCGATGCTGCTTGGACCGACACTCGAGGAACGCATCCGGCGGCTGGAAGACCGCGTCGCCATCGGCGAGCTGATCGCCCGTTATTGCCTGGTGATGGACAACCGTGACGTCGACGCGATCGAGAACCTGTTCACGGCCGATGTGCATGTCTGGTCGGCCGACGGCGTCATGGACGCGCGCGGGCGGCAGGCCGTGGTCGAGCTGTTCAAGGGTCGCTTCGCGGTACTCGGGCCCAGCAATCACTTCACCCACGATCGCATCGTCGAGTTCGATCCGCGCGACCATGACCGGGCGACCGGCATCGTGCTCTCCCACGCCGAGATGCAGCGCAAGGGACAGCCGATGCTGGCTGCCATGCGCTATCAGGACGTGTACAGCCGCTGTGACGGACGCTGGCTGTTCCGCGAGCGCGGGCTGACCTTCATGTACTACGTGCCGACCGCCGAGTATCTCGACGCCTTTGGCCCAGGGCTGGACCGGCGGATGCGCGCCTATGACCAGCCCGTGGCGGCCGACTGGCCGGAGAAGCTGCCGACCTGGCAGCGTTACTACGAGAAATGACGTCCCGCCCGAGGAGTGCCTGATGCCGCTGCCGGCCAGTTTCCGTGACCGCCTGACCCTGCCCGTGATCGGGTCGCCGCTGTTCATCGCTTCGACGCCGGAGCTCGTCATCGCGCAGTGCAAGGCGGGCATCATCGGTTCGTTTCCTGCGCTGAATGCGCGCCCCGCGCCGGTGCTCGACGAATGGCTGGTCCGGATCCGCAGCGAACTCGCGGCGCATGCGGCCGCGCATCCGGGCGCGCGCGTGGCGCCCTTCGCCGTCAACCAGATCGCGCACGCCAGCAACGACCGCCTGCAGCACGACGTCGAGGCCTGCGTGCGCCACCAGGTGCCGCTGATCATCACCAGCCTGAAGCCGCCGCGCGAGATCGTCGAGGCCGCGCACAGCTACGGCGGCCTGGTGTTCCATGACGTGATCAGCGTGCGCCATGCGCGCAAGGCGGTGGAGCAGGGCGTCGACGGCATCATCGTCGTCTGCGCGGGGGCGGGCGGTCACGCGGGCACGGGCAGCCCGTTTGCCCTGGTGCGCGAGATCCGCCAGTTCTTCGACGGCACGCTGGTGCTCGCCGGCGCGATGTCGAGCGGTGCCGACGTGCTGGCCGCCCAGGCCATCGGCGCGGACATGGCCTACATCGGCACGCGTTTCCTCGCGACGACGGAGGCCAACGCCATGGCGGAGTACAAGCAGATGCTGGTCGAGTCGACCTCCGACGACGTGGTCTACACCTCGCTCTTCACCGGCGTGAAAGGCAACTACCTGCGGGGCAGCGTGGTCGCGGCCGGGCTCGATCCCGACCAGCTGCCGGAGGCCGACAAGTCGAAGATGAACTTCGGCTCGGGCGGCAACATGGAAAAGAAGGCCTGGCGCGACATCTGGAGCGGCGGCCAGGGCGTGGGCAACATTCACGACATCCTGCCGGCCGGCGAGATCGTTGCGCGCATGGTGCAGGAATACGCGGCGGCCCGGGCCCGCCTTTGCCAGGCCTGAAGGAGACAGACGCATGACCATTTCCTTCGACCTGACCGGCCGCGTGGCAGTCGTGACGGGTGCCAGCCGCGGCATCGGCGAGGCGATCGCCCACGGGCTCGCGCAGTACGGCGCCGAAGTGATCGTCTCGAGCCGCAGGCTGGAGGGCTGCGAGGCAGTCGCGGCGCAGATCGTCGCAGGTGGCGGCAGGGCGCGGGCGATCGCCTGCCACATCGGCGACATGGCGGCGCTGGAGTCGCTGTTTGCCGAGGTGCAGGCCGACCACGGCCGGCTCGACGTGCTGGTCAACAACGCGGCCACCAATCCTTACTACGGCCATGTGCTCGACACCGACCTCGGTGCGTTCCAGAAGACCGTCGACGTCAACATCCGCGGCTACTTCTTTGCCTCGGTGCTGGCGGGCCGCTTGATGCGGCAGCAGGGCAAGGGCTCGATCATCAACGTCGCCTCGGTCAATGCCGTCAGGCCGGGGCCGCAGCAGGCCATTTACTCGATCACCAAGGGCGCCGTGCTGAACATGACGAAGGCCTTTGCCAGGGAATGCGGGCCGCACGGCATCCGCTGCAACGCGCTGCTGCCGGGGCTGATCCGCACGAAGTTTGCCGGCGCGCTGCTCGCGGACGAGGCCCAGGTGCAGCACTACCTGGGGACACATCCGCTCGGCCGCGTCGGTGAGCCGCAGGACCTGGCCGGCGCCGCCGTGTTCCTCGCCTCCGACGCGTCGAGCTACGTGACCGGGGAACTCATGGTCGTCGACGGCGGCTTCCTGACCTGATCCGCCCGTCCTCCCGCCCGCGCCGCTACTTCTGCCCGGCTTGCCGCGCGACAGCCTCGGCCCGCGCCTTGATGGCCTCCGGGTCGCCGAGGTAGCGGCTGGTGACGGGCTTCAGCTGCCCGTCGAGCACATAGAGCAGGGGCACGCCGGTCGGGATGTTCAGCTCGACGATGTCGCTGTCGGAGATGCCGTCCAGCATCTTCACGATCGCGCGCAGGCTGTTGCCGTGCGCCGCCACCAGCACGTTGCGGCCCGCCGCGAGCTCCGGGGCAATGCGCATGCTCCAGAACGGCAGCACCCGTGCCAGCGTGTCCTTGAGGGATTCCGCGGCGGGAAGCTCGCCCGCGGGCACCGCCGCGTAGCGCCGGTCGAAGCGCGGATGGCCGGCATCCGTCAGGGGCAGCGGCGGGGGCGGGATGTCGTAGCTGCGCCGCCAGACCTTGACCTGCTCCGCGCCGTGCTTTTCCACGGTCTGCGTCTTGTTGAGTCCCTGCAGCGAGCCGTAGTGGCGTTCGTTCAGCCGCCAGGTGCGCTCGACGGGCAGCCACATCATGTCCATCTCGTCGAGTGCAATCCAGAGCGTGCGAATCGCCCGCTTCAGCACGGAGGTGAAGGCCAGGTCGAAGACGATCCCCTCCGCCTTCAGCAGCCGGCCCGCTTCCTGTGCCTCCAGGCGGCCCTGGTCGGTGAGGTCGACGTCGACCCAGCCGGTGAACAGGTTCTCGAGATTCCAGATGCTCTGGCCGTGGCGCAGAAGCAGCAGTTTGCCGGTGCTCATGTCGGTGTCAGCCTGTCAATGAAGATTCGATGCGACGGCGTCGTTATAACAATCCGCACCGGCGGCGGCCAGACGCGCAAATGCCGATGCCATGGTTGCGCGCATCAGTCGGCGGCGGCTGCCACCCGGCGCACCGCCTGCAGGGCCACCGACAGCGAGGCGAAGTCGATCGCCGTGGTCTGTGCGCGGATGTCGTTGACGACGGCGCGCGCATGCCCGGCCGCGGCCCCGTGTCGGCCCAGCCACCTGGCGACGGCCCTGGCGGGATCGGTCTCGCGCGAGGACTCGAGCACACCCTGGCCGAGCGCCCGGTGAACCTCGAACAGCGCCTCGCGCAGGCTGCCGCGTGCGACGGCGTGCCAGTGGCCCTCGATGTCGAGCGCCTCGATCTGCGTGCGCAGCCAGTCGAGCCCGAAATGACTGCCGATGCCGAAGTAGGCATGCGCGGCGGCCTCGACCGTGATCCGGCGCTCGGCCGCGAGTTCGACGATGTCGGGACTGCTGTGCAGCGCGGCGCAGGCCGCGATGCGACGGGCGAGTTCGGCGGGCACGCCCGCCTGCGCGAGTTCGGCGCTGCGTGCCTCGAAGCCGGCGCGCCCGGCGCCCTGCAGCCACTGCAGCGGCGTCCGCGCGAGTTCACGGATGCCGGGCCGCAGACGCGCCACCTGCTGCTCGATGCCGAGCGCGCCGCGATGCCGCTGGATCAGCCAGTAAGTGACCTGCCGGATCAGGCCGATGGTGTCCTGCACCATGCCGTACTGCAGCGATGCGGGGGCCCGGTTGTCGAGCCGCTCGATGGCCGTCCACAGTTCGCGCACCTCGAACACCTCGCGCGCGATGGAATAGGCGCGCGCCACGGTCGCGGCATCGGCGCCGGTGTCCTGCTGCGTGCGCGCGACGAACGTGGGTCCCATCCTGTTCACGATGCTGTTGGTGGTCGCGGTGACGATGATCTCGCGCTTCAGCCGGTGCTCGCGCATGAACGGGCCGTAGCGCCGCGCGAGGCGGGCGGGAAGTAGCGGTCGAGCTCCTGGCTCAGGTAGGGGTCCTCCGGCACGTCGGACTGGATCAGCTGCGCGTTGAGCGCGATCTTGGCGTAGCCCAGCAGCATCGCCAGCTCCGGGCGCATGAGCCCGAGGCCGGCCTTGTGCCGCTCCTTGATCTCTTCCGCGCCCGGCAGGTACTCCAGTCCGCGATCGAGCAGCACCGGCCAGTTCCAGCGAACGGATGAAGTGCGCGTGCTCGCAGCCGGTCCGCCGCACCGGCCTGCAGCAGGCTGAGCCTGGCTCTGCAGATAGTTGTCGCGCAAGACCAGTTCGCGACTTCGTCCGTCATGAGACCAGCAGCTGTTGCGCTTGACCGTCGGGAGCGGCGTGCTTCCGCACGTCCTTGAGCAGGATCTTGATGTTGACTTCGTGGTCCGAGCAGTCGACGCCGCCCGAGTTGTCGACGAAGTCCGTGTTCAGCTGCCGCCGCCCAGCGAGTATTCGATGCGGCCGCGTTGCGACAGCCCGAGATTGCCGCCTTCGCCGACGACCCGGCAACGCAAATCTTTGCCGTTCACTCGCACCGCATCGTTGCCGCGGTCGCCGACCTGCCGTGGCTCCCGTCGCCGCTTTCACATACGTGCCGATGCCGCCGTTCCACAGCAGGTCGACCTGCATGCACAGGATCATTTTTATCATCTCCGTCGGCGTCGCCCGGCTGCCACGATGCCGAGCATGGCCTGGGCCTGCGGCGACAACTCGATCGCCTTCGCGTTGCGCGGGAACACGCCGCCGCCCTTCGAGATCAGCCGCGCGTCGTAATCGCTCCAGGCAGAACGCGGCAGCCGGAACAGCTTCCGCTCGCGCTCGCGCAAGCTGCTGGCAGCATCCGGGTCTGGTCGATGAAGATGTGCTGGTGGTTGAAAGCCGCGACCAG
>CAVUVH010000008.1:0-82547 GCA_963744735.1 uncultured Gammaproteobacteria bacterium | reverse complement strand
GCTACCCGCGAGGCCTTGCGCCAGTTGTCAGCGCATCACCCGCGGGTCGCCAACGGCATCAAGCCCGCCGTCGTGCCGCGTGGATCAGCACGCTGCCCAGGATGATCGCCAGTCCGGCATAGAACTGCAGGCCGAGTTCGCGCTGCTCGCCGAGCAGCACGATGGCCAGCACCACCGCGTACACGGGCTCGAGGCTGACCGCGAGTTGTGCCGTGAAGGCGCTCAGGTGGCGCAGCGCGGCCAGCGACACCACGAACGTGAACAGCGTGCAGACGATGGACAGCACGAGCAGCAGCCCGAGGTCGTGCATGCCCGGCAGCGGCACGTCAGTGATCGCACCGCCGAAGGCGAGCGCCAGCAGCGTCATGAACGCTGTCCCGGACGCGAGTTCGATCCCGGTGACGGCCAGTGGCTCGCCAGACGCGATGTGGCGCTTGTTGAGCGAGCCGAAGACTGCGACCAGCAAGGCCGAAAGGATGCCGACGGCGACGCCAATGCGCATGGCATCCGGCGTGCCGCCCACCACCAGCATGACTCCGGGAATCGCCGCCAGGCCGATCAGCAGTTCCATGGGCTCGAAGCGCCGGCGCGTGATCAACGGCTCCACCACCGACATGATCAGCGGCGCGACCCCCATGCAGGTGGCCGCCACCGAGGCGTTCGCCAGCTTGATGGACGCAAAAAAGGCGATCCAGTGCAGCGCGATCACGATACCGATGCCCGCGAAGATGGCGAGCGTGCGCGGACTCATCCGGCGCACGCCGCGCCAGAACGCCGGCAGCACCGCGATGACCACCACGACCAGGAACATGCGCCACCACACCAGCGCGAAGGCCGGCAGCGTGATCAGCTTGCCGAGGATGGCGGTGAAGCCCCAGATGACCACGCACAGGTGGATCTGGAGCAAGGCCTTGCGGGCAGGAGCCATCGTCAGGGCAAGGCTCCGGCGAAAGCCGCCGGCACCCGTTCAGGGCTTCTGCCGCAGGTAACCCTGCACGATTTCCAGCGCCGTCCGGTCGCTCGGCGGCAGTTCCACATCCGATGTGCCGATCGGTGTCGTGCGTGCACCCCAGCGCACGAGGTGCGCGCAATACGTGAGGCCCGCCCCGAACGCCGGCAACAGCAACAGGCTGCCGGGTTTGACACGGCCTTCCTCGATGGCTTCGACCAGCGCCACCGCGACCGTTGCCGCTGACATGTTGCCGTACTTGTGTACGTTGACGAACATCCGGTCCGCCGGCGCGCCGACGCGCTTCGCGACCGCATCCATGATGCGCAGGTTGGCCTGGTGCGGAATCACGACGTCGACATCGTCGACCTTGTAGCCCTGCGCGTCGAGCACATCGGCGCAGGCGCCGGACATGCCGAGCACGGCCCGCTTGAAGATCTCCGGACCCTCGAAGATCCAGGAGGTCTCGCCATACTGCCGCCCTGCATTGCAGTAGCGGCCGCCCATGCCTTCCACCACCAGCGTCGAGCGGGCCTCGCTGTCGCAGCCGAGCTTCTCGCCGAGCAGGCCTTCGACCTTGTCGGTTGCCTGCAGCACGACGGATGCACAGCCATCGCCGAACAGCACGCAGACCCCGCGATTGCGCCAGTCCATGAACGCCGAAATCAATTCGCCGCCCACCACCACTGCATTCTTCACCACGCCCGTGCGGATCAGTGCGTTGGCGGTGCTGAGTGCATAGAGGAAGCTGGTACAGGCCGTATTGACGTCGTACGCGGCCGCGCGTTTCGCCCCCAGCCGCACCTGCAGGCCGGAGGCCTGGTTGGGCACCTGGTCGTCGAAGCTGCAGGTGCCGACGACGATCAGCTCGACGTCGGCCGGGTCGAGGCCGGCCGCCGCCAGCGCCCGCATCGAGCTGACATAGGCCATCTCCTCCAGCGAGACGTGCGAGATGCGACGCTCCTTGATGCCAGTGCGCGAGACGATCCACTCGTCGTTGGTGTCGAGGAAGGTCGCCAGGTCGTCGTTGGTCAGGACGTTGGCCGGCAGGCACTTGCCCCAACCCGTAATGGCAGCGTGAGTCACTGGCGTCCCCCAGGGGCGATTCAGGAAAAGTGCGCCACTTTACCAGTCCGGGAGCCGTGTGAAATCATCCTCGCGCCCTTCCCGGGCTGCCCCACCCCCGAGCACCGCCGCATGCCCATCGCCCGCATCAACGATCACGACATGTACTACGAGGTGCTCGGCCAGGGCACGCCCGTGCTCTGCATGGGGGGCTGGGGCACCTTCTGCCACGACAACCACCACCACCTGGCGCGCGGTCTCACCGACCGCTACCAGGTCATCCTGTTCGACTACCGCGGGATCCGCGACTCCGGCGACGACCTGGGCGTGCCCTCCACCATGGAACTGCACGCCAACGACGCGATCGGCCTGCTCGATCACCTGGGCCTCGCCAACGTGCACCTGATGGGCCTGGTGGGCATGGGCGCCTGTGTCTGCCAGGAGATCGCCATCCGCCGGCCCGACCTCGCCCGCAGCATGCTCAACATGGGTGCCTGGTGCGAAGTCGATGACTTCCTCCGCGACCAGCTCGAGATGTTCCGCTGGATCCACCGCGACCTCGGCTTCCTGCCGTTCCAGCAGGCCGTCACGCTGCTGTCGTTCGATGCCGCTTACTACAACGCGAACAAGCAGCGGCTGCTGGGACCGCAGGGCGGCTGGAAGGAACTCAACGGCCGCTACGTGGCGCACTCGCGCCTGATCGACGCCTGCGTCGGGTTCGACTCGAGCCAGCGGCTGGGGCAGATACGCTGCCCGTCGCTGATCATTCACGCGGGCCAGGACGTCGTCACCTCACCGCGCACCACGCGACCGATCGAACAGGGCATTCCCGGCGCCCGCGGCCTGCTGTGGGAGGATGTCGCGCACGTCGTGGCCGGCAAGGAACAGAAGGTCCGCTTCGCCAATACGCTGTTCGACTGGCTCGGCGCCAACTGACCGATGCCGCCGCTGCGTCACTGGTGGGTCCTGGCCTCGCTGGGCGCAGGCATCGCGCTCGGCGCCTGGATCGAGCACGCCGGCGGCGCCACGGCTCACACCGCTTCCAGCGCGCTCGAAGCCGTCGGCACGCTTTGGCTCAATGCGCTGCGCATGACCGTCGGCCCGCTGGTCTTCGCGATGCTGGTCTCAGCGGTGGCAAGCGTGGCCGACGCCATGGCCACCGGCCGCCTTGCCACGCGCGCCATCGGCTGGTTTGCGGGACTGCTGCTGCTGGCGGGCGTGCTTGCGGTGGCACTGTCGCAGGCTCTGCTCGCGGCCTGGCCGGTGGACCGCGCCACGGCGGATGCGTTCCTGGCCGGCGTCGGCAGCGACGCCTCGCAGGTGGTGCCGGCACTGGACTGGGCCCAGTGGATGCGGCAGATCCTGCCACCCAACATCGTCGCGGCAGCGGCTGACAACGCGATCATGGCGCTGGTCGTGTTCGCGATCCTGTTTGGCTTCGCTGCCACGACGGCTGCCGCACGGCGCAGCGCGTGGTGCTGCGGGACTTCTTCACGCGCCATGGCCGAGGCGATGGTCGTGATCGTCCACTGGGTCTTGCTGCTGGCGCCGCTCGGCGTGTTTGCGCTGGCGCTGGGCGTCGGTCGGCAGGCGGGCGTGGGCGCCGCGGGCCTGCTGCTGCAGTACGCCGTGACGGTCGCGCTGGTGATCGCCCTCGCCATCCTCGCCATCTATGTCGTCGTTGCGTTCCGCGGCCGGGTCGGTGTCGTCGCGTTCGCCGTCGGCCGTGGCGCCGGTACAGGTCGTCGCCGCCAGCACCCAGAGTTCGCTCGCGACCTTGCCGGCCATGATCGAGTGCGCGCGCGAGCGGCTGCTGGTGACGCCACGGGTCGCGCACCTGGTGCTGCCGCTGGCCGTGGCGGTATTCCGCTACACGAGCCCGCTGGGCAACCTGGGTGTGTGCCTGTTCATCGCCGCCCTGTACGGACTGGAACCGAGCCTGCTGCAGCTTGCCGGTGCCATCCTGGTCGCGATTGCCGTCAGCATCGGCTCGGTCGGGCTGCCGGGCCAGGTGTCGTTCATTGCCAGCGTGGCGCCGATCTGCGCGGCGCTGGGACTGCCGGTCGAAGTGCTGGGCATCCTGGTTGCGGTGGAGATCATCCCCGACATCTTCCGCACGGTCGGCAATGTCACGGCCGACCTCGCCGTGAGCACGCTGGTCGACGAGCCGGAGCTGCCGGCGGATCGCTAGGTCCGTGCGGGATTGCGCCGGTTGCAGCCAGTCAGGGTCGCAGTCAGGGCCGACGCAGTCAGCAGGATCGCAGTCAGGGCCGACAGCGCCAACTTCCTGGGGTCCTCGCGAAAACGCCGTAAACCCGTCCCTGGGGGCTCCGGGCGCGGCGTCCATGCCGCGCACGGTTTCGCGAAGACCCCAGGAAGCCGGCACTGCCGGCCCGCCCGCGCGCCTGCGGCGCGCTCGGCTGCGATGGCGCAACCTCCATCCGTCTCGTACCCGACCGCCGCTGCCGATCGAGCCGCGCCGGTCCGGCGGCGCCGTGTTCCGGGCGCGTCCGAGAAACCGTCCGCGCCAGGGATGGCGCGGCCGGAGCCCCCAGGGACGGGTTTACGGCGTTTTCGCGGACGCGCCCGGGATACGGCGGTGACGGACCGTGCGCCGCGCACGCATTCGCAGAAGCGCCGGAAAACCGGCAGTGACGGACCGTGCGCCGCGTGTTCAGCGCGCCGGCTGCGAGTCCGTCGAGGTACTGCGCGACGACGGCCAGCGAAGTGACATCGGCATAACGCCGGCCGACGTCGGCCAGGTTGGCCCGGTGCGGGCCCTCCTCCGCATCGCCGCAGCATTCGTCCGGCACCAGCACGCGGAAGCCGTAGGAGAAGGCGTCGACGATCGTCGCCCGCACACAGCCACTGGTCGTGCAGCCGGTCACGATGACCGTGTCGACCTGCTGCTTGGCCAGGAACGTGATCAGCGGCGTATGGAAGAACATCGACGGGGCGTTCTTGCAGTACGTGAAGTTCTTCTCGTGATGGATCTTCGGGTCCATCTCCGTGCAGGGGTCGCCGTAGTAGAAATCGTCACGGACCGGCTTGACCTTCCAGTACGGCATGTCGGCCAGGCTGCCATATGCCGTGTAGCAGGCCGCGACCGGCACGTCCCGCGCGCGCGCCACCTGCAGCAGTTCGGCGGTGCGGTCGCGCGCCGCGTGGATCAGCGGCAGGGTTCCGAGCGGCCAGCGCGGGTCGGTGAACGCGAGCTGGAAATCCACCACCAGCACGGCCGGCCGGCGACCCGCCGTGAAGCTCGGCGAGCTGTAGCCGACCGAGGTGTAGGCATCCGGCGGGGCCGCCACCTCAGGCGACCCGGGACTTCTTCTTGCCGCCCGCGGCTACCCGCTGCCTGCAGCACGCGATCGGAGAAGCGCGGCGGCTGCGGCGCGTCGTGGCCCGTCTCGGCCTTGCAGCGCTGCTTCAAGTGAGTCGATCGACGTGAAACCGCGATCGAACAGCGGCACCGGCCCGCGCTCGGCGGCGAGCTTCTTGCGCAGTGCGTTGGTGGCCGCAACGTCGGCCGTGAGGTCCGGCCGGATGACGACGCCGTAATTACGCGCCCCCTGTGGCGTCACCAGGCCCGCCTGCACGTCGAACACGACCTTTTCGATTTCCCGCTCGAACGGATCGCCGCAACCGCCGCCGCCCCACGTGTCCGAGAGCAGCAGGTCGCCTTCATTGACCTTCACGCGGTCGATCTTGGACGGCAGCAGCTCTTCGGTGCCATCGGCACGCACCAGCGTCTTCTTGCTGCGCGCGCCCGGCAGGCCGCCGTTGACGCCCCACGGATAGGTGAGCCAGCGGTCGTCGTGGATCGAGATCTCGCCCGGCTCGAGGAAACGGTAGCCGATGCGCAGGCCATTGCCGCCGCGGTTCTTGCCGGCACCGCCGGTGTCCGGGATCGTCTCGTAGATGTCGATGCGCAGCGGGAAGTAGCTCTCGAGGAACTCGTTCGGCACGTTGGTGAACGACGGCCAGAGCGAATGCCCGTCCGGCCCGTCGCCGAACGGCTTGCCCGGGATGCCGCCGAAGGTGATCTGGTACAGCTGGTACCACTCGCCGTTCCTGTTGTACCCCGAGTACATGAAGTGCGGGCTGTCGGAGAAACCGGCGGCGCACATGAACGCGGGATTGCCCTGCCCGAGCAGGCCGCCCAGGATGTCGAAAATGCGGCCGAGCGCATGGGTGCGGCACGACAGCGCGGCCGGCTTGAGCGGCTTGAGCAGCGTGCCCGGCGGGATGCGGACCTCCATCAGGTCGTAGAAGCCGTCGTTGAACAGGATCTGCGGGTCGAACACCATGATCATGTAGACGCCGGCGAACATCTTGAACATCTCTTCGTTCAACAGGAAGTTGATCGACGAGATCGACTGCGGGTCGGTGCCGGCAAAGTCGAAGATGCACTTGTCACCCTCGCGCCACATGGTGCACGCGATCTTGTACGGGCCCATGTTGAGGCCGTCGTCGCAGATGTAGTCCTCGAAGTACTGCTTCTTCTCCGGCACCGTCTGGCGGATCAGCTGGCGCATCGCGCGCTTGTTGCGCTCGAGCATGGCGTCCATCGCCGAATAGAACACGTCGTCGCCGAAGCGGGTCGAGATCTCGACGCAGCGGATCGCGGCGGTGCGCAGCGCCGCCACGATCGCGTTGAAGTCCGAGAAGTTCCACGTCGGCAGCCGGCAGTTGTGCAGGATGACCTTGAGCAGGTCGTCCTGCAGCTGGCCGCCCTTGATGATCTTGATCGGCGGCACCGAGACGCCTTCCTCGTAGATCGTGCGCGCGTCGGTCGGCAGCGAACCCGGCACCTTGCCGCCGACATCCGTCATGTGGCCGAACATGGCCGACCAGGCGATGACGCGCCCGTCCTTGAACACCGGCATCAGCATCAGCCAGTCGTTCTGGTGGCTGATCGCGCCGTTGACCGAGTACGGATCGTTGGTCAGGAAGACGTCGCCCTCCTCCACGGTGCCGTCATAGCCCTGCATGAAGCCCCAGATGAACGAGCCGAACTGGCCGACGACCATCTTGCCGTCGAGGTTGGCGATCATCGGGAACTCGTCGTGCTGCTCGCGGATGCCCGGTGACATGGCCGTGCGGAACAGCACGGTGTCCATCTCGTAGCGGGCATTGCGCAGGGCGCTCTCGATGATGTCGATGGTGACGGAATCGACCTTCACCTTCTTCATCGGCTTCTTGTTGCGCTGGATGATCTTGGCGGGCATGTGCGTATCTCCGGGATCGGTGCGGCGGGCGGGCGGTTACTTGGCCTTGCGTACGGCTTTCTTCGCCGCTCGCCTGGCCTTCGTGGGAGCCGCCTTCGGCTTCGCTGCGGCCGCCTTCTTCTTCGGCGCCTTGTAGTCGTCTGGATAGATCAGGATGTTGCCGTAGGCGTCCACCTTGCCGTGGTGCCGCGGCAGGATCACCGAAGTCGAGTCCATTTCCATGACGATGGCCGGGCCCGGGATCCGGTTGCCGGCGCGCAGCAGCGCGCGGTCGTAGACGGTGGCGACGCAGTCCTTGCCGTCCATGTACGACTTCTGCCTGCCGACCGCGGCCGCCCGGGCGTTGGCACTGCCCCTGGCGATCACCTGCCGCTTGATGTTGATGCCCTTGCCCTGCACCACGGCGCGCAGGGCCACGAACTCGTGCTCGAGCGGCAGCGCGAACGTGAACAGGCGCGTGTGCTCCGCGTCGAACGGGCCGGAGATCGCCGCCAGGCCCTCCCTGGCCAGGCGCTTCAGGTCGACATCGACGGTCAGGCGCAGGCCCTGGCCGTGATAGCGCACGTCCACCTGGTAGCCGAACTCCATCTCCGCCGCCGACACTTTCTCGCGCGCGAGCCCCTTGCCGGCGTCCTCGGCCAGCGCCCGCAGGTGCCCGGCGATCTCGCCGGCATCGGTCTCGGAGAACTTCCTGATGTAGGTGCGCGAGGATTCGTCCCGCACCGCGGTGGTTGCATCGCCCAGCGCGCACAGCACGCCCGGACCCGGCGGGATGATCGACGGCCAGGAACCCAGCAGCCGCGACAGCGCGTTGGCGTGCAGCGGGCCGGCGCCGCCGAAGGCGATCAAGGCATAGTCGCGCGGATCGTGGCCCTGCTCGACCGACACCAGGCGCAGCGCACCGACCATGTTCTCGTTGACGATGTCGTAGATGCCGAGCGCGGCATCCTTGACGCTCTTGCCGAGCGCGGTGGCGATCTTCGCCACGGACTTCTGCGCCAGCGCGCGGTCGAGCTGCATGTCGCCGCCGAGGCGCTGCTGCTCGGGCAGGTAACCCAGCACGACGTTGGCATCGGTCACGGTCGGCTCGGTGCCGCCCTTGCCGTACGCCGCCGGACCCGGGTCCGCCCCCGCCGACTGCGGTCCGACGCGCAGGGCGCCGGTCAGCTCCGGCACGTGCGCAATCGAGCCGCCACCGGCACCCACGGTGCGGATGTCGACCGACGAGGCGCGCACCGTGACGTCCCCGACCGTGGTCTCGCGCCGCAGCCGCGGCTGCCCGCCCATGATCAGCGCCACGTCGGTCGAGGTGCCGCCCACGTCCACGGTCAGCAGGTTGGGGAAGCCCGCCTGCACGGCGACCCACAGCGCACCGGTGACGCCGCCGGCCGGGCCCGACATCAGCAGGTTGACGGGGAAATCCTCGGCCGAGCGCGCCGAGGCCAGGCCGCCGTCCGAACGCAGGATGTGCAGCTTGACGCGCTTCGCCTTGGCGTCGAGCTTCGCCTGCAGGTTCTTGACGTACTTCTGCACGCGCGGCCGCACGTAGGAATTGGCCACGGTCGTCACCGTGCGCTCGTACTCCTGCATCTCCGGCACCACCTCGGACGAGAGCGACACCGGGATGCCCGGCAGCTCTTCCTGGGCGATCTCCTTGATGCGCCGCTCGTGGCGGTCGTTGGCAAAGGCGTTGATCAGCGACACCGTGAGCGCCTCGATCTGCTTCGCGCCCAGTGCGCGCAGGTCGCTGCGCAGCTTCGCCTCGTCGAGCGGGGTCACCACGTCGCCCCTGGAGCCGACGCGTTCGCTGGCCTCGATCGTCAGCGCGAGCGGCGCCATCGGCAGCGACTTGTTGTAGATCACCCAGCCGCCGAGGCCGCCCGGCACGTAGCTGCGCGCGATCTGCAGCACCTGGCGGTAGCCGCGGGTCGTGACCAGGCCGACGCGGGCGCCCGTGCCGGTCAGCACGGTGTTGGTGGCCACCGTGGTGCCGTGCATGACGTGGTCGATTTCCTCGGCCGAGATCGCGGCCAGGCCGCAGACGCGCTCGATGCCGCGCAGCACGCCTTCCGACTGGTCGTGCGGGGTCGAGGAGACCTTGGCCTTCCACGTCTGCCCCGTTTTTTCGTTCACCAGCAGCAGGTCGGTGAAGGTCCCGCCCACGTCCACGCCGAGTCGGTAAGTCATGCAGTCACCTTGTAGAGTTCGCAGTCTTCAGGCTGTCGCAGTCGCCAGCCGCGGAAATCCGCCCGCCTTGACCAGCATGCCGGGCACGGTCCGCCCGAGCTGCTCCTGCAGCCACTTGCCGGTTTCTATCGCGGCATCGAGCGAGACGCCGGTCTCGCAGCCGGCGCGGTGCAGGAGATAGAGCAGGTCCTCGGTGGCGATGTTGCCGGTCGCCGCCGGGGCAAACGGACAGCCACCGATGCCGCCGAGGCTGGCATCGAACGTGCGCACGCCGGCCTGCAGCGCGGCATAGGCATTGGCGAAGCCGGTGTTGCGGGTGTTGTGGAAATGGACACGCAACGGAATGCCGGGCACGGCCTCGCGCACCCGCGCCACGATTTCAGCGACCTGCGTCGGCACGCCGACGCCGATGGTGTCCGCCAGCGCGATCTCGAACGGCCGCGCCTCCGCCACGCGCCGCGCGACCTCGACCACGCGCTCCACCGCGACCTCGCCCTCGAACGGGCAGCCGAACGCGGCCGAGACCGTGACCTGCGCGCGGATCCCCGCCTGTTCTGCCGACCGTGCGATGTCGAGCCATGCCGCGATGGATTCGTCCGTCGAGACGCCCTGGTTTCTGCGGTTGAAGGTGTCGCTGGCCACCACCGCCATGCCGATCTCGTTGCAGCCGGCGGCCACGGCGCGCTCGAATCCCCGGCGGTTGAGCACCAGGCCGATGAAGTGCGTGCCAGCCGGCGGCGCACCGAGCCCCTGCAGCACGGCTTCGGCGTCGGCCATCTGCGGCACCTTCAGCGGGTGGACGAAACTCGCGACTTCGATGCGACGCAGGCCGGCCTGCATGGCACGACGGATGAACTCGATCTTGGCAGCGGTCGCGAACACGCCCGGCTCGCTCTGCAGGCCGTCGCGGGGGCCGACTTCGACGATGTCGACGCGTGCGTTCATGGCTCTTCCGGTCGCGGGTAAAAACCTATCTAATGTATATTAATATAACATTTGAGCCGCCACTGCACGGACTAGGACAGCACCCATGGCTCCCGCACACAAGGCCACCCTATGACACGTTCCACCGGACCGCTCGCCGGCCTGCGCGTGATAGAACTCGGCACCCTGCTCGCAGGCCCGTTCTGCGGGCAGCTGCTGGGCGATTTCGGGGCAGAGGTCATCAAGGTCGAGCCGCCCGGCCAGGGCGACCCGATGCGGGTCTGGGGCCGCGAGAAGGCGCACGGCAAGTCGCTGTGGTGGCCGGTGGTGGCCCGCAACAAGAAGGCGATCACGCTCGACCTGCGCCAGGCCGAGGGCCAGGAGCTGCTCAAGTCGCTGGTCGCCGAGGCCGACTTCCTGCTGGAGAACTTCCGTCCCGGAACGCTGGAGAAATGGGGCCTCGGCTGGAACGAGCTCTCGGCCATCAACCCGCGGCTGATCATGATCCGCGTCTCCGGCTTCGGGCAGACCGGACCCTATTCGCGCCAGGCCGGGTTCGGGGCCATCGGCGAAGCCATGGGCGGCCTGCGCTACGTCGTCGGTGACCCGACCACGCCGCCCTCGCGCATGGGGATTTCCATCGGCGACTCGCTGGCGGCGACGTTCGCCTGCATCGGCGCGCTCACTGCGCTGCATCACCGGCACATGACGGGCCGTGGCCAGGTCATCGACTCGGCGATCTACGAAGCCGTGCTCAACATGATGGAGTCGCTGGTCACCGAGTACGACAAGGCGGGGTTCATCCGCGAGCGCACCGGCGCGATCCTGCCGAACGTCGCGCCGTCGAACGTCTACCGGACCCGCGACGGCATGGTCCTGATCGCGGCCAACCAGGACACGGTGTTCACGCGCCTGGCCGCCGCGATGGGCCAGCCGGGCCTGGCGCAGGATCCGCGTTACGCCACGCATGGCGCGCGCGGGGCCCACCAGCAGGAACTCGACGCGCTGGTCGAGCAATGGACGCAGTCGCTCACCACGCACGATGCGCTCGCGCTGATGGACGAGCATGGCGTGCCGGCCGGGCTGATCTACCGCGCACCGGAGATGCTGGAGGATCCGCACTTCAAGGCGCGCGAGGCGATCGTCACGGTGCCCCACCCCGACTTCGGCGAACTGCGCATGCAGAACGTGGCGCCCAAGCTGTCGGAGACGCCCGGCAGCGTGCGCTCGCCGAGCCCCGAACTGGGGCAGCATAATGACGAGGTCTACCTGCAGCTGCTCGGGCTCGCCCGTGAGCGCTACGACGAACTCAAGTCCCGCAAGGTGATCTGAACCGATGGCGGACAGCCTCGAACACAACTATGCCAGCGGCGGCTTCGGCCGCGCCCTCGAGCCGGGCAGCCGGCCGGCCCTGGTCGTGGTCGATTTCGTCATGGCCTACCTCCAGCCGGGATCGCCCCTGTATGCCGGGGTGGAGGCCGCCCGCGACGCCTGCGTCGTGCTGCTGCGGGCCGCGAGGCAGGCCGGCATTCCGGTCCTGCACACCAACGTGCGCTACCAGGCGGGTGGCCGGGACGGCGGCGTGTTCTTCCGCAAGCTGCCGGCCCTGTCCTGCTTCGCCGACGGGGCCGATCCCGCGCTCGGCCGCTTCGACCCGGCACTTGAACCGGCGCCGGGCGAACCGGTGATCACCAAGCAGTACGCCAGTGCCTTTTTCGGCACGTCGCTGGCGTCGACCCTCACGGCGGCACGGGTCGATACCCTGCTGATTGCCGGCGTCAGCACCAGTGGCTGCGTCCGGGCGACGGCGCTCGACGCCTGCCAGCACGGCTTCGTGCCGTGGGTGGTGCGGGACGCCGTGGGCGACCGGCACCCGGCGCCGCACGAGGCCAACCTGTTCGACCTGCAGGCGAAGTATGCGGAGGTCGTCCCGCTCGAGACGGCCCTGCGCTACCTGGCCGGACTGCCGGCCAACCCTGGCTGAGCCACCTGCCGCCCGACCGGCGCTACAATGCGCGCCACTCCCACGGTTGCCTCGAGAGGCCGATGATGAAGAAGTTGAACCTGGTGCTGACGGCTGCCCTGGCAGCGGCCGGTCTGGTCGGCGTCGTCGCGGGCTCGCTGCTGCCCGTCTCCACCGCTGTGGCCGCGGCGAAAGAAAAGGAAAAGCCGGCCGCCAAGCAGAAGCTGAGCCCCGCCGTGGGCAAGCCGCTGATGGCCGCGCAGGAGGCCATGAACGCCAAGAACTGGGACGAGGCGCTGGTGCAGATCGAGGCGGCGCGGGCCGTGGAGCCCAAGACGCCCTACGACGCCTTCATGGTCGATGAGCTCGGCTGGTACGTCTACCTGCAGAAGAAGGACTACGTGAAGTCGGCGGAAGCGCTCGAGCGGTCGCTGGCCTCGGGCATGGTGCCCGAAGCCGACAAGCAGCAGCGGATGCGCGCGCTGACGCAGATGACACTGCAGAACAAGCAGTACGACAAGGCGATGACCTACGGGACCGAATACCTCAAGATCAAGCCCGACGACACGGAGATCGCGCTTTCCCTGGCGCAGGCACGCTACCTGTCGGATGACTTCACGGGCGCGCGGACGGCGGTCGAACAACTGATCGCGAGCACCCCGAAGCCGCCGGAGCAGGCCCTGCTGCTCGCGCTGCGCACCAACTATGAACTGAAGGACGACGCCGGCACGTTGCGTTCGCTCGAAGGGCTGGTGCGGCACTATCCGCAACCCAAGTACTGGGAAGACCTGCTCAATGCGCAGCTGTTCCGGACCAAGGAAGACCGCGGCCTGCGCGCGCTCTATCGCCTGATGGAAGACACCGGGACGCTCGACAAGGGCGAAGAGTACGCGGAAATGGGCACCACGCTGGTGACCGGCGGCTTCCCCAACGAGGCGAAGCAGGTGCTGGAACGCGGCATGGCGAAGAACGTGTTCGGCGCCGACTCGAAGTCGCGCGCACAGTCGGAACTCGAGCGCGCGCGCGCTGGCGCCGCGGCGGACGCCAAGGACCTGGGCACCGCCGCCGCACAGCTTGCCGCCGCCAAGACCGGCACGCAGGTGGTCGCCATCGGCAAGCTGTACTTCAGCGCGGGCGACTACGCCAACGCGGCCGACGCCATCCAGAAGGGCCTCGCCAAGGGCGGCGTGGCGGACGCGGACGACGCCAACATGCTGCTCGGCATCGCCTATTCGCGCGTCGGCAAGCCCACTGAGGCGCGCGCGGCCTTCGACGCCGTCAAGGCACCGGCGATGACCGACCTGGCGCGGCTGTGGAAGCTGAAGCTCGACACGGCCACTGCAGCGCCGGCCGCCGCGGGCTGAATCAGTGCGGCAATGACGGGCTGAAGAGGCCCCGTGGGCGCGTCCCGCGGGGCCTTTTTCATGGGCGCCGTGAGCGAGGGCATCAGACCTTGTGCAGGACGGGGCAAAAGGCGGACATTCGCCGCGTTCGCAAAGCGGGCAGAAACGGTCGGTGATCTCAAGCGAAAGGAACTGCGAGTATGGCAACGGGCCCCGCTCTCGGCCTTCCTCGACGCATGACGATGTACGCAATCGCATCGCGATCGCTTCCGATGTGCCGACTGAGGCCTGGTAGCGCGCAACGGATTCAGGCCGCTGGATCAAAGGTCGTGCCATCAGAGCGGACCTTCCCCTTCAGAGGTTCAAGCTGCCCGTGAGTGCGTTATTTGAACTGCCATGCTTCGGTATGCTATTCCCAATGCAATGGGGCCTGGGCAGCGACAGCCTACGGCGATTAGTATCGAAACACTGCGCTACACCTGCGCCTCGGCGGCTATGTGATCGAGCCTATGTCAGATTCCGAGATGAACAGGCCGCCACTCTGAAGCCATCATCATGGCGTCGGTGCCGATTACACCGGAGGACGGTCAGCGACTGGCTTGTGTGCGAGGCTGCAAGGACAACGAACGCCTTCGAGGCTGCAGTGCGGTCCACGAGAAGCTTCGAGGAAATGACCATGATATTCGTCGACTGGACACGCACTATGCCGCGCTGACTGCCGACGACCCGATTCGGGTCGTCTCTTGACCCGTCGAGACAGTCCGCTTGCCGGCATCGACATGAGCCAACGAAACGCGACCGATGCGGCTCATGCCACGGGGCTTGCCCGCCGCGCGTGTCTGCGCTTACCGAGCGGCGCGACAAGCCCCTGGCATGAGCCGCATCGGTCGCGCCGACACTCAACCAGCGGGTATGTACCTCAGCGCGACGCCGTCTTCCACAGCTTGGCGATTTCGGCGAACTTCGGATCCTTCACCGCATCGAACGCCTTCATGGCCGTGGCCTTGTCGCCTTTGCGCTTCGCGGCGATGCCGAGCAGCATCTGTGCGCGATCGGTGTCGGTGAGCCCGCCCAGCGCCAGCGCCTTCTGGATCGTCGCGACCGCGTTGGCGTAGTCGCCCGCGCTGAAATAGAGTTCTCCGACCAGCTCGACCGCATCGCCGGTCTTGGCCGCGGCCAGCTGCGAGGCAGCCTTGGGCAGCGCCAGCGCGCTCGGCATCGGCCTTGCGCTTGGCAGCCTCGAGCGTGCGCTTGGCGCGCGCCAGCTCGTCGCCCTGGAACACGTTGGCGGCGATGCCCTTCTGCATGATGCGCTCGCCTTCGATGCCGAAGCCGCCGATCACCAGCGCCTGCGTCATGTCGGTGAACTGACGCGCGGTCTTCAGCGCGCCGACGTCCTCGGCCAGGCGATACAGCGCCATCAGCGCGTCGTCGTGCTTGGTCGTCTTCAGGTAGCCGTCGAGCACCCGCTCCCAGGTGTCGGTGGTCGGGTAGAACTTGAGCAGCTGCTCCAGCGCCTTGGCGGTGCCGGCCGAATCGCCCAGCTCGTAATTGGAACGCAGCACCAGCTGCAGCAGGTCCTGGCTCGGCGTGCCGCCGCCCGCCATCACCTTGTTGGCCGCGGCGATCGCGCCCTTGTAGTCCTTCTGCTGGTAATAGGCGTTGGCCACCAGCAGCTGCATGTCCTTGTCGCCCGGCACGGACTTCAGGTACTGCTGCGCGGTGGATGCCGCCTTGCCATAGCTGCCTGCGCGGGCATAGAGCTGGGCCAGCGTCTTGGTGCGCTGCACCTTCTCGCCGGCAGGCATCTGGCCCGAGGCGATCTGGCCCTCGAGGACGCGCGCCGCGTCGGCATTACGGCCCTGCTGCAGGTACACGTACCACAGCATCTCGTTGATCTTGTACTGGTCGAAGGCGGTCTTGCCCGGGGTGCCGTCGGCTTCCTTGATCTTCGCGAGCGCCTGGTCCCAGCGCTTCTTCTGGATGGCTTCCTGCGCGGCCTTCAACGGCACGCCCACCTTCTGGCTCACCTTCTGCTGCGCCTCGGCCGTCGCCGGCACCACGAGCAGCGTGCCTGCGACACCCAGCCAGCCCGCCATCGCGAGCGCGGTGGTGAGAACGAAACTCGCCTTCGTCATCGAATGCCTCACTGGGACTGACTGTGTCCCGCTACAAGCAAAAAGCCGCCGGAGCTCTTCGCCCCGGCAGCCCCGTTGGATCCGATGCCGTCCGCGCCATGGCGACGCGGGCGGCACCCGCTGCCTTACATGAACTGCTCGTTGCCGACGAAGCCGATCTTGAGCAGGCCGTTGCGCTGCGCCGCCGCCAGCACCCGCGCGACGACGTCGTACGACGCGCGCTTGTTGGGACGGATGTGCAGCTCGGGCTGCGGATCGTGCGCCGCCTCGCGCCGGAAATAGCTGTCGAGCTGGTCGACCGTCACCGCCGTACCGTTCCACAGCACGGTGCCGTCGAAGTCGATCTCGAGCTGGATCACCACCGGCTCGGCAGTCTTCGGCGCGTTGGTCGGCCGCGGCATGTCCAGCTTCACCGCGTGCGTCATCACCGGAATCGTGATGATGAACATCACCAGGAGAACGAGCAGGACGTCGATCAACGGCGTCATGTTCATTTCCATCATCGGCTCGTCTTCGCCGCCGCCACCAATGCTCATGCTCATGCTACTGACTCCTGCGGCGGATCAACGCGCCAGCGCGCGGTCGGGCTCGGTGATGAAGCCGATCTTCTGGATGCCGCCACGCTGCGCCAGCACCATGACCCGGCCGATGTGCTCGTAGGCCGTGGCACGGTCGCCGCGCACGTGGATCTCCGGCTGCGGGTCCAGCACCGCGACCGCCTTGATGCGGTCGAGCAGCGCTTCCTGCGTCGGCACCAGCGCCGTGTTCCAGAAGACGTTGCCGTCCTTGTCGACGGCGATGTTGATGTTTTCCGGCTTGGTCTGCGGTCGGGATGTTGGCCGCCTTCGGCAGGTCGACCTTCACCGACTGCGTGATCACCGGGATGGTGATCAGGAAGATGATGAGCATGACCAGCATCACGTCCACCAGCGGCGTGGTGTTGATCTCCGACATCGGCTTCTCGTCGGCTTCGGTGTCGCCCGAGGATACGTTCATGCTCATGGTGCGGCCTGTCTCCAGCGGCTATGAATGAACAGCGTCCGGTTACTTCTTGGCCGCTGCGCCGGAGATGACCTTGGCGCCCGCGCCTTCGATGCGCGAACCGCTGACGATCACCTGCTCGAGGTCATTGGAGAACAGCTTGACCTTCTCCATGATCTGCTTGTTGCGGCCGAGCAGGAAGTTGTAGCCGAGCACCGCCGGCACCGCGACCGCGAGGCCGATGGCCGTCATGATCAGCGCCTCGCCGACCGGGCCTGCCACCTTGTCGATCGAGGCCTGGCCGGCCACGCCGATCGCGACGAGCGCGTGATAGATGCCCCACACCGTGCCGAACAGGCCGATGAACGGCGCGGTCGAACCGGTGGTCGCCAGGAACGGCAGCTGGGTCGACAGCGCGCTGTTGATGCGGGCCGTGGCACGCGCGAGCACGTTGTCGATCCACTCGTGCAGCGGGACCTGCTGCGTCAGGCGCTCGTCATGGTGTTCGGCGGCGTCGATCGCCTCCGCGGCCATGCCCTTGAAGATGTTGGCCTTGCCCGACAGCTTGTTCAGGCCGGTCTTGATGTTGTCGGCGGCCCAGAAGTTCTTCTCGGCCTCGTGCGCCTGCCCCAGCAGCCGGCGCTGTTCCCACCACTTGGTGAAGATGATGAACCAGGAATAGGCAGACATCAGGACGAGCAGGATCAGCACGCCCTTCGCGACGAAGTCGCCCTGCGCCCAGAGGGCCTGGATTCCGTATGGGTTTTCGACGGTAACTGCTTCGGTGGCCATTGAGATCGGTTCCTGTGTCTATTTATTAATACGACGTGTGGTCAGGGGTGGGTCGAATGAGGGCGGTCAATCGGTCAGGCGGAAGGTGACGGCGAACGTGTGCCACATGGCCACGGGCTTGCCGTCTTCCTTGCCCGGAACGAAGCGCCAGTTGCGCTGCACTTCCTTCACTGCGGCTTCGTCGAGCTTCTCGAAGCCGCTGCTCTTGCAACCTTCACTTCACCGGCGCGGCCGCTTTCCTGCACGAAGACCTGCAGCTGCACGGTGCCCGCCTCGCCCGCGCGGCGCGACGCCGGCGGATACTCGGGCTGGGTGATGCGCGCGCCCTTGCCGGCGGTGGACGGCGGCGTCTTGACCACGGCACGCTCGACCGGCTTCGCGGCCACGGGCGGCGGCGCCGCGACGGGACGCTCGGACGTT
The DNA here is from genome assembly GCA_963744735.1 of uncultured Gammaproteobacteria bacterium. Lineage (GTDB taxonomy): Bacteria > Pseudomonadota > Gammaproteobacteria > Steroidobacterales > Steroidobacteraceae > RPQJ01. Next base: position 64,554 of record CAVUVH010000008.1, on the reverse strand, counting down.
GCGTTGGAGATGGCAGTGGACGGGCCGGTGTCGATCGCGATGTCGACCGACACTTCCGGCGGCGGCACGTAGGGCGGCGGCTGCTCGATGTCCGGCGGCGGCGGCGGCGGCTCCTTGTTGTCGTCGGGGAGCTCTTCGATGATCTTGGTTTCCACCGGACCCATTACGGTCTGGACCATCTTGGCGCCGAGGCCCGAGGCCAGCACCCAGAAGAACAAGGCATGGATGATGACGACGAGAATGAAGGCAAGCGTGCGCTTGCTGTTTTTTGCCGGGTCGTCAATCGAATAACTGTAAGCCACTTCCCCTCCACTGCTGTGGGCACACAGGTGCACCGGCCTCAGGCCGCGTCCCACCCGGGACCGCCGACACTACAAGACCCCACCCACCCTCGCAACCCCTGAGAGACAACACCGAGCCTGCCCGGGCACATGCGACGGGCTTCGTCAGCGTCGGCACACGGTGGCCGGCAACGACCACATCGGCATACTGCAATGCATCATCCGAAGAGTCCGGGTTCGTGCCGCTGGGCACGGCCGGAAATCGACGGCGGGCGGACTTTACCGACCAGTAATGAGCAAGACAATAGTTGACTCGAAGCGAGATTGTGTTTCCCGGTCTACTTCGGTGGCGGCGCGAGGCCGAGTCCACCGTCGGTGACCGCCCCGAGCGACGCGCTGCTGACCAGGGCCGCGTACTTCGCCAGCACGCCGCGAGTGGCATAGGGCGCGCGCGGCTGCCACTGCGCCCGTCGCTGCGCCAGCTCGGTTGCGCCGAGCTGCAGCGTGAGCTCCCGCCTGGTCGCGTCGATGGCGATGCCGTCGCCGTCGCGCACCAGCGCCAGCGGGCCGCCCAGCGCCGCCTCGGGCGACACGTGCCCCACGACGAAGCCATGGCTGCCGCCGGAAAAGCGTCCGTCGGTGATCAGCGCCACCTTGTCGCCCAGGCCCTTGCCCATGATCGCGGCGGTCGGGCTGAGCATCTCGCGCATGCCCGGTCCGCCGCGCGGCCCCTCGTAGCGCACGACGACCACGTCGCCCGCGAGCACCGTGCCGTCGAGGATCGCCTGCAGCGCGGCCTCCTCGCCCTCGAAGACGCGCGCGCGTCCCGAGAACTGCAGGCCTTCCTTGCCGCTGATCTTGGCCACGGCGCCCTCGGGCGCCAGGTTGCCGTACAGGATCACGAGGTGGCTCTCGGACTTGATGGGCCGGGTGAGCGGCCGGACGATGTCCTGTTCCTGCGGATAGGGTTTGACCCGGGCGAGGTTCTGCCGCAGCGTCTTGCCGGTCACGGTGAGGCAGTCGCCGTGCAGGAAGCCGGCGTCGAGCAGCGACTTCATCAGCGGCTGGATGCCGCCGATCCGGATCAGCTCCGACATCGAGTAGCGCCCGCTCGGGCGCAGGTCGGCCAGCACCGGCACCCGCTTGCCGATGCGCGTGAAGTCGTCGAGTTGCAGCGGCACGTTGGCCGCGTGCGCGATCGCCAGCAGGTGCAGCACCGCGTTGGTCGAACCGCCGAGCGCGATGGTGACGACGATCGCGTTCTCGAACGCCTCGCGCGTCAGGATCATCGAGGGCTTGATGCCCAGCCGGACCAGGTTGACCACCGCCCTGCCCGCGCGCTCGGCGTCGGTGCGCTTGTGGCGCGACACAGCCTCCTGCGCCGAGCTGTTGGCGAGGCTCATGCCCAGCGCCTCGATCGCCGAAGCCATGGTGTTGGCGGTGTACATGCCGCCGCAGCTGCCGGCGCCCGGGATGGCCGTGCGCTCGACCTCCTTCAGCTGGCGGTCGCTGATGACGCCGCTCGCGTGCTGGCCGACCGCCTCGAACACCGACACCACGTCGCGCTTCTTCTCGCCTGGCCTGATCGTACCGCCGTATACGAATACAGCGGGACGATCGAGCCGCGCGATGGCCATCATGCAGCCTGGCATGTTCTTGTCGCAGCCGCCGATGGCGACGACGCCGTCGAAGCCCTGCGCGCCGACGACAGTCTCGATCGAGTCGGCGATGACCTCGCGCGACACCAGCGAATACCGCATGCCCGGCGTGCCCATCGAGATCCCGTCGGAGACGGTGATCGTGCCGAAGATCGTGCTCTTGCCGCCCGCCGCATCGGCGCCGCGGGCCGCCAGCGCAGCCAGCTTGTCGATGTGCATGTTGCAGGGAGTCAGGTTGCTCCAGGTCGACGCCACGCCGACCTGCGGCTTCCTGAAATCACGGTCGTCAAACCCCACGGCCCGCAGCATGGCGCGACTCGGCGTCTGCTTGACGCCGTCGAACACGAGCTTCGAATACGGTCGGGGGTCCACTTTGCGGCGGCTCATCGGCAATGCTCCAGCAGGACAGGAAGGGTCGGCCAGCCCCGCATTGTGAGGCGTGGCCCGGACGCGGTCACCTGCCGGCTGCCGCGGACTGCGCGCGGTGCATGCGGTGGAAGCGGCGCGCACCGAGCAGCACCAGCAGCACCGGGAGCAGGAGCGCGTACGGGCCCAGGCCCGGCTGGACCGCGTCCAGCGCGTGATAACCGGCGATGACCAGGGGCGGCGCGACCAGGCCGCGCAGACCCGTGAGCGTCACGTGCAGCGCCATGTAGCGGGTCTCCTCGCCGCGGGGCGCGAAATCGTTGTGCCCCAGTGTCCAGCCAAGGCTGCCCGCCGCCGTGCTGATGCCGAGCAGCAGGGCGCCCGGCGCCAGCAACCACGGCTGGTGCAGCAGCACGGCCCCGGCCAGCAGCAGCACGGCGGCGACCGTGACCCGGCCGTGCACGGCACGAAAAGCCAGCACGCGATGCAGGTCCAGGTAGCGGGCCCAGGGCTGGATGGCCAGCGGAATCACCATGACGGGCACCGCGGTCGTGACCAGCACCTGCCACAGCGCCGGCAGGCGCAGCACGTCGCCCAGGCAGATCACGAGCAGCGGCATGAGTGACAGCAGCCCGGCGCCGAAGATCGTCATCGCCGCCTGGTAACGGCGGAAGGCGGGATCTTCCGCCAGCAGCGCACGCATGCCGCCGAAGCCGAAGCTGGCGCCTTCACGCAGCCGCGCGAGTTCGGCCTGCAGCAGTTCGGCCTCGCGCCGCACCTTGAAGCGGCGGAACGCGAGCGTGCCCGCCACGCCGCACGCGGCGCCGGCCAGGATCGCCGCCCGCCAGCCCGGCCCCTCGTGACCGAGCAGCCAGCCGACACCCACGCCGGTCACCGCCAGCGCGATCGAGGTGTTGATCATGATCCGCCCGGTGATCCGGGCCCGCAGGCGCGACGGATAATTCACGCTCCAGAGCACCGAGCGCACGGTCTCGACGCCCGCCCACAGCAGGCGCGCAGCCGTGTACAGCACGACGAACGCAACCAGGCCGGCGCCGGATTCCGGCACCAGCGCCAGCGCGCCGACACACGCTGTCATCGCGAGCAGCAGCGGATACAGGAATTCGACCTTGCGCTGGCCCTGCGCACGGCGGGCATACGCCATGCTGGCCAGGTTGGCCCATGCCGGCGCGGCGCTGACCACGGCCACGACCAGGTCGACGGCGAGCGCCGGCGCCTGGGCGACGAACAGCGCGCGCACCATGACCGCGGCGGTGCCGCCTTCGACGAAGCCGAGGCACAGGTAGATCAGTGTCCAGGCGCGCCGTTCGTAGGCGAGGTCCATCGGCCGTGGCGCGCCGTCTCAGCCGTAGCGTTCGACGAGCAGCGCGTACAGCGCGCGCACTGCGTGCGCCTCCGCCCCCAGCGGGCGGCCCGGTCGCTCGCGCGGATTCCAGGCGTACAGGTCGATGTGGACCCAGTCCGGCGTCTGCGTGACGAAGCGCTGCAGGTACAGCGCGCCGATGATCGCGCCGGCGAAAGCCGAGGCCGAGGCGTTGTTGATGTCCGCCACCTTGCTGGCGATGTCCTCGTCGTAGCCGTGCCACAGCGGCAGTTGCCACAGCGGGTCGGCGACCTCGCGCCCGTGGCGCAGCAGGGCATCGATCGTTTCCTGCCGCGTGCCGAACACCGCGGGCAGCTCCGGCCCGAGCGCGATGCGCGCGGCACCGGTCAGCGTGGCGAGGTCGATCAGCAGGTCGGGCCGCTCGTCGTCCGCGAGCGCCAGCGCATCGCACAGCACCAGCCGGCCCTCGGCATCGGTGTTGCCGATCTCGACCGTCAACCCCTTGCGCGTGCGGATCACGTCGCCGGGCCGGTAGGCATTGCCGGCAATCGCATTCTCGACCGCCGGGATCAGCACGCGCAGCCGCACGGGCAACCGCGTCTCCATGACGAGACGCGCGAGCGCCAGCGTGCAGGCCGCGCCGCCCATGTCCTTCTTCATCAGTGCCATCCCGGCGGATGGCTTGATGTCGAGGCCGCCGGTGTCGAAGCACACGCCCTTGCCGACCAGCGTGAGCCTGGGATGTCGCGGGTCGCCCCAGGCGAAATCGACCAGCCGCGGCGCGCTGGCCGACGCCTGCCCGACGGCGTGGATGGCCGGGAAACCCTGCCGCAGTTCGGCACCGGTCACCTCCAGCGGCGACGGCACCGTGCGCGCGCGCGAGCTGCATGGCTTCGGCGGCGAGCCGCTCCGGCGTGAAGTCCGACGCCGGCGTGTTGACGAAATCGCGCGCCATGGCCGTCGCGGCCGCCAGCCGCGTGGCGAGTTCGCACGTCGGCGTTTGCCGGCACCTGCAGGCGGGCGCGCGCGGCGGTGCTGCGGGCCGCGGACTTGTAGGCATCGAACCGGTAGCTGCCGTAGGCCCAGCCCAGCGCCAGGGTCGTCGCCGCGGCGGGCTCGAGTGCCTGCGCGGCTCGCCACCGGCTGTTGCCCGGCAAACGGTCGGGCAGTCCCGCGACATGCCAGAGCTCCAGCGCCGCCAGGCTCGCCAGCGGACCGAGTCCGAGCACGGCGGCCCGCGGCAGCCCATCTGCGCCCGGCACGACCACGAGTTGCTGGCGCTCGGCCTTGAATCCGGCGCTCTGCAGCCAGGCGCGCTCGACGGCATCGCGGCCGGCCAGCCATTGCTCGACGCCGGACTGGGTGACGAGCCACAGCTCGCAGGCCGGCGCGCCGCTCGCGGCAGCGCCGACGGGATCGAGGAGAAAATCCACGGCAGGGTTCCAGTGCATGAGGGCGGGAGCGAGGCGCCAGTTTACTGGAGCGGTCTTTTTGCAGTGCGGTTGACAATGCCGGGTTTGCTATGCTGCTATCCGCATTCTGCCTTTCCCGCAATCACTTGCAGGCGCCGGATGAAGTCGTCGCGCGACACTTCCCTCGTTACCGATACGGTCTCCGTCGAGGCCGGCCTGCTGCTTGCGTCCCTTACCCTGCTTCCCCTGCGGAGGTGCGGGGCTCCGGGCTGAGAGCGCAGAGGCGCGATTGGACATCAGGAACCCCGCACGGCCCAACCGCCGGCGCGGGGTTTTTAGTTTCAGGTTCGGCAATACGGATTCGATTCCGAGGAGATGACGAGATGCGTGCGTACTCGAAGAAAGACGTCGACAAGAAGGCGCTCAAGGGCGCGAAGATCGCCGTGGTCGGCTACGGCAGCCAGGGCCGCGCGCATGCGCTGAACCTCAAGGATTCGGGCTACGACGTCGTCATCGGCGTGCGCAAGGGCGACAGCTGGAAGCAGGCGAAGAAGGACGGCCTCGCGGTCGCCACGCCGGCCGAGGCCGTCAAGGGCGCCACGCTCGTCGCGCTGCTCACGCCGGACACCACGCAGGCCGAAAACTACAAGGAAATCCTGCCGAACCTGGCCAAGGGCGCGACGCTGCTGTTCGCGCACGGCTTCAACATCCACTTCAAGCAGATCAAGCCGCGCAAGGACCTCGACGTCGTGCTGATCGCGCCGAAGGGCCCGGGCGGCCTCGTGCGCCGCCAGTACCAGGAAGGCCGCGGCGTGCCCTGCCTCATCGCCGTGGCGCAGGACGCCTCGGGCAAGGCGCAGGCCAAGGCGCTCGCCTACGCCGACGGCATCGGCGGCACGCGCGCCGGCGTGATCCAGACCACCTTCAAGGAAGAGACCGAGACCGACCTGTTCGGCGAGCAGGCCGTGCTCTGCGGCGGCGCCACCGAACTCGTGCTGAAGGGCTACGAGACGCTGGTCGAAGCCGGTTACCAGCCGGAGGTCGCGTACTACGAGTGCATGCACGAACTGAAGCTGATCGTCGACCTGCTGCACGAGGGCGGCCTGGCGAAGATGCACAAGTACATCTCGCACACCGCCAAGTGGGGCGACCTCACCCGCGGGCCGCGCGTCGTGAACAAGGCGACCAAGAAGGAAATGAAGAAGATCCTCGGCGAGATCCAGGACGGCAGCTTCGCGCGCGTCTGGATCCGCGAGAACAAGACCGGCCGCAAGAAGTACGACGCCCTGATGAAGAAGGACCTCGCGCACCCGATCGAGAAGGTCGGCGCCGGCCTGCGGGCCCGCATGCCGTGGCTCAACCAGGGCTGACCGACCAGGCACTCACGACCGCTGACACCGCACGGTGACGACCATGAGCAAGCGAGACCCGAACCGCGTCCTGATCTTCGACACGACGCTGCGCGACGGCGAGCAATCGCCCGGCTGCAGCATGACGCAGCCGGAAAAGCTGCGCCTGGCGCGGGCGCTGGCCGAGCTCGGCGTGGACGTCATCGAAGCGGGCTTCCCGGCCGCCTCGCCCGGCGACTGGGAGGCGGTGCACGAGATCGCGCGCGAAGTCAGGGGCCCGATCATCGCGGGCCTGGCGCGCTGCAACCGCGAGGACATCGACAAGGTCTGGAGCGCGGTCCGGGTGGCGGAGAAGCCGCGCATCCACGTGTTCCTGGCGACCAGCGCCATCCATCGCGAGCACAAGCTCAACATGGCCAAGGAACAGATCATCCACACGGCGGTCGAGGGCGTGAAGTACGCGCGCAGCCTCTGTGACGACATCGAGTTCTCGCCGGAGGACGCCTCGCGCACCGAACCCGAGTTCCTGCGCGAAGTCGTCGAGGCGGTGATCGAGGCCGGCGCCACCACGATCAACGTCCCCGACACGGTCGGCTACACCGTGCCCGAGGAATTCTACGAGGTGTTCTCGTACCTGCAGCAGAACGTGCGCGGCGCCGACCGCGTGACGTTCAGCGTGCACTGCCACAACGACCTCGGCATGGCCGTCGCCAACAGCCTGGCGGCCGTCCGCGGCGGCGCGCGCCAGGTCGAGTGCACGATCAACGGCATCGGCGAGCGGGCCGGCAACGCCTCGCTCGAGGAGATCACGATGGCGCTGAAGGTGCGCGAGGGCATCTACGGCCTGCACACCGGCATCGACACGCGCCGCCTGTTCCCGACCAGCCGCCTGCTGTCGAGCATCACCGGCATGCCGATCCCGCGCAACAAGGCGGTCGTCGGCGAGAACGCGTTCGCGCACGAGTCCGGCATCCACCAGCACGGCATGCTCAAGCACCACTCCACCTACGAGATCATGCGGCCGCACGACGTCGGCATGTCGCGCACCAACCTCGTGCTGGGCAAGCACAGCGGCCGCGCCGCGCTGCGCGAGCGCATCAAGGAACTCGGCTTCGAGCTGTCGGACGCCGAACTGGCGCGCGTGTTCGACGACTTCAAGGCGCTGGCCGACAAGAAGAAGGAACTGTTCGACGGCGACATCGAGGCGCTGGTGCTCAAGACCGAGGTCGACGGTCGGCCCCTGGCACCTCGAGAACCTGCACGTGGTCAGCGATTCGACGCGCTTCGCCACCGGCCGGGTCGTGCTGCGCCACGCGGACGGCCGCATCGTGACGCAGGAGTCCTCGGGCGACGGCCCGGTGGATGCCGCGCTCAAGGCCATCGAGCAGGCCACCGGCGTGTTCGTGAAGCTGCGCAAGTTCGAGGTGCGCAGCGTGTCGAGCGGCGAGGACGCCCAGGGCGAGGCCGTCGTCACCTGCGAATACAACGGCCGCAGCTACCGCGGCACCAGCGTCACGACCGACATCGTCGAGTCCGGCGTGCGCGCCTTCATCGAAGTGATCAATGCCATCGAGTCCTCGCGCCGCCGCGGGGACTCGGGCGACACGCCCGCCGCCGCCGTCTGAGCGGAACGGCCGACCGGAGACTGAATGACCGCGCAGACCCTGTTTGAAAAAGTCTGGGACCGGCACGTCGTCGTGCCCGAGACCGCCGACACGCCCGCCGTGCTCTACATCGACCTGCACCTGACGCACGAGGTCACCTCGCCGCAGGCCTTCGACGTGCTGCGCGCGCGCGGCCTGCCGGTGCGCCGGCTCGACCGCACGCTGGCCACGATGGACCACTCGACGCCGACCGACACCGCGCAGATCTTCGGCGGCCTGCCGATCAAGCTCGAGTCCGCGGCCCGGCAGGTGCGACAGCTCGAGGTCAACTGCGCCGAATTCGGCGTCAACCTGCTCGGCCTGCAGGACAGCCGGCGCGGCATCGTGCACATCATCGGGCCGGAGCAGGGCGCCACGCAGCCCGGCAAGACCATCGTCTGCGGCGACAGCCACACCAGCACGCACGGCGCCTTCGGCGCCCTCGCCTTCGGCATCGGCACGACCGAGGTCGGCTACGTGCTGGCCACGCAGTGCCTGCTGCAGCGCAAGCCGAAGACCCTCGCGAGTCGACGTGCACGGCAAGCTGCCGGCGGGCGTGACGGCCAAGGACCTCGTGCTCGCCATCATCGGCAAGATCGGCGTCAACGGCGGCACCGGTCACGTCATCGAGTATCCGCGGCTCCGCCATCGAGGCGCTGTCGATGGACGAGCGCATGACCGTCTGCAACATGTCGATCGAGGCCGGCGCGCGCGCCGGCATGATCGCGCCGGACGCCACCACCTTCGCGTACCTCGAGGGCCGCCCGTTCGCGCCGCAGGGCGCGGCCTGGGACGCGGCAGTCGCCGACTGGCAGACGCTGCGCAGCGATCCGGGCGCGGCGTTCGACAAGCAGGTGACGCTCGACGCCAGCCACGCTCGAGCCGATGATCACGTTCGGCACCAATCCCGGCATGGTCACCAGCATCACCGGCAGCGTGCCCGAGCGTCCGGGCGATGCGGTCTTCGCCAAGTCGCTCGCCTACATGGGCCTGCACCGCGGGCGAGCGCCTGGCCGAGAAGCCCGTGCAGGTCGTGTTCATCGGCAGCTGCACCAACGCGCGGCTGTCGGACCTCGAAGCCGCCGCCGCGATCCTGCGCGGGCGCAAGGTCGCCAAGCGGCGTGCGGGCGCTGGTCGTGCCGGGTTCGCAGCAGATCAAGCGCGAGGCCGAGCAGCGCGGGCTGGCGAAGATCTTCACCGACGCCGGCGCCGAGTGGCGCGAGTCGGGCTGCTCGATGTGCCTCGGCATGAACGGCGACCTCGTCGACGCCGGCCAGTACTGCGTCAGCACCAGCAACCGCAATTTCGAGGGGCGGCAGGGCATCGGCGCGCGCACGCTGCTGGCCAGCCCCGCCACCGCCGCCGCGGCCGCCGTGCGCGGTCGCGTCACCGACCCGCGCGAGTTCCTCGGCTGAGCCCGGGCGCCACAGGACAGACCATACCGAACATGGACCCGATCACACTCATCCACTCGCGGACGGTCGTCATGCCGTCCACCAACATCGACACCGACCAGATCATTCCGGCCCGCTTCCTGACCACCACGGTCCGCGAAGGCCTCGGCGTCTCGCTGTTCGCCGACTGGCGCTACGACAAGGACGGCCAGCCGAAGCCCGACTTCGTGCTCAACCAGCCGGCGGCAAAGGGCTGCCAGGTGCTGGTCGCCGGGCGCAACATCGGCTGCGGCTCCTCGCGCGAACACGCGCCGTGGGCCCTGCTCGACTACGGCATCCGCGCGGTCATCAGCACCGAGATCGCCGACATCTTCCGCAGCAACAGCCTGAAGAACGGCCTGCTGCCCGTGGTCGTGGACGAAGCCACGCACGCCTGGCTGCTGGCGAACCCCGGCGCGGAAGTCGAAGTCGACCTGCCCGCCACCACGCTGCGCCTGCCCGACGGGCGTGCGGTCACGTTCCCGATCGAGGCGTTCTCGCGCTATTGCCTGATGAACGGCATCGACGAACTGGGTTACCTGCTGGGCCAGCTGCCGGCCATCGAGCGTTACGAGCAGGCGCGGGACGCACGATGAAGGCCCGGATCGCGGTGCTGGGCGGCGACGGCATCGGCCCCGAAGTCACGGCCGAAGCCGTGCGCGTGCTGCAGGCGGTCGCGGACAGGTTCGGGCACGAGTTCGAGTTCGCCGCCGCCCTGATCGGCGGTGCCGCGATCGACGCGTCCGGCTCGGCGCTGCCGCCGCGCACCATCGACGCCTGCCGCGAAAGCGCGGCGACGCTGCTCGGCGCCGTCGGCGGCCCGCAGTGGTCCGACCCGGGCGCGACGCGTGCGGCCCGAACAGGGCCTGCTCGAGCTGCGGCGCACGCTCGGCGTCTTCGCCAACCTGCGCCCGGTGCGCACGCTGCCGTCGATGGCCGATGCCTCGCCGCTGCAGCCCGAGGTCATCGCCGGCACCGACATGATGGTCGTGCGCGAACTGACGGGCGGCATCTACTTCGGCAGGAAGAGCCGCACCGCGCACGAAGCCGAGGACGTCTGCACCTACACCACGGCGGAAGTCGAGCGCGTCACGCGCGTGGCGGGCCGCCTGGCGATGGCGCGGCGGCGAGCGCATCGTCTCGGTGGACAAGGCCAACGTGCTCGAGACCTCGCGCCTGTGGCGCTGCGGTGGTCGAACGCGTGCTGCAGGCAGAATTCCCCGAGGTTCAGTTCGAGCACATGCTGGTGGATGCCGCGGCCATGCACCTGATCCGCCGGCCCGCATCGTTCGACGTGGTGCTGACCGAGAACATGTTCGGCGACATCCTCACCGACGAGGCCTCGATGATCGCCGGATCGCTCGGGCTGCTGCCGTCGGCCTCGCTGGGCGAAGGCAGCAACGGCCTGTACGAGCCTATCCACGGCTCGGCGCCCGACATCGCCGGACGTGGCATCGCGAATCCCTACGGCACCATCCTCAGCGCGGCGCTGCTGCTGCGGTATTCGCTCGGGCTGGAGACGGAAGCGGCCGCGGTCGAACGGGCGGTCGAGGACGCGGTCAGCGCGGGCGTGCGCACGGCGGACATCGCGGCCCCGGGACAGACCGCGGTCGGCAGCCGGGAGGCGGGATCGGCCGTCGTCGAACGGCTACTGTCAAGTCGTTAAATATCAACGACTTGCACATTTATCCACAGAAACTGTCAAGCCAGGGTTTAGAACGCCGGCGGTTGTCGTAAAACCTCCGGACCGCACTGGACTCCGGCCGGTTTTTCGGAGCTATACTGCGCGTCCGCAGGCGGCCTCGGGCCCCCTGCCTCCAGGTTGAACGATCGAATTCTCCGAGTGGTGAGGACTTGAGTCGGGTTAGTCTTTGTCTCATGGAATGAGGCAGCTCGGGTCCCAACCGAAGGCCGGCAGGAATGCCGGCCTTCTTTTTTTCAGGCGCGCGCGGCGGCATCCAGTCCCGTCACCAGGTCACGCGCCAGGTCGTCGCCATCCTCGATGCCGATCGACAGGCGCAGCAGCGTTGCCGAGATGCCCGCCCGTTCGCGCGCGGTCTCGTCCATGGCCGCGTGCGTCATGCTCGCCGGGTGCGCAACCAGGCTTTCGACGCCGCCGAGCGACTCGGCGAGCGAGAACAGTTCCAGGTTTGCCAGCAGCGCCTTGACGCGGTCGAGCCCGCCGGCGAGCTCGAAGCTGAGCATGGCGCCGAAGCCGTGCTGCTGGCGCCGCGCAATCGCGTGCCCCGGATGCGTAGCCAGGCCCGGGTAGTAGACCCGCGCCACGGCCGGATGCCCGGCCAGCACCTCGGCGATGCGCGCGGCGTTTTCGCCGTGCGCGCGCATGCGCGCGTGCAGCGTGCGCAGCCCGCGCAGGGTCAGGAAACTGTCGAAGGGCGCGCCGGTCACGCCGATGCAGTTGCCCCACCACTTGACCTGCTCGTGCAGTTCCGGCGTCGCCGCGATCACGGCACCGCCGACGACGTCGCTGTGGCCGTTGAGGTACTTGGTGGTCGAGTGGATCACGAGGTCGGCGCCCAGCTCCAGCGGCCGCTGCCACACCGGCGAGAGGAACGTGTTGTCGGCCACGACCAGCGCCCCGGCCGCGTGCGCGCGGCCCGCCGTCGCCGCGATGTCGACGATCCGCAGCAGCGGATTGCTCGGCGTCTCGATCCAGACCAGCGCCGGCCTGGCCGCCAGTGCCGCGCCCAGCGCCGCATCGTCCTGGAAGTCGACGAACTGCACCTGCAGTGCGCCGCGCAGGTGCAGCGCATTGAACAGGCGATAGGTGCCACCGTAGCAGTCGTGCGGCACGACGGCCCGTTGCGCGGGCTGGAACAGCTGCGTGACCAGCGACACGGCCCCCATGCCGGAGGCGGTCACCACGGCGCCGGCGCCCCCCTCGAGCTCGGCCAGCGCCCGCCCGAGCGCGTCGCGGGTCGGGTTGCCGGAGCGCGAATAGTCGTACTCGCGCTTCTCGCCGTAGCCGCCGAAGGCGAACGTCGAGGTCAGGTGGATCGGCGGCACCACGGCACCGTGCTGCGTGTCGGTCTCGAGCGCGGCACGCACGGTGCGCGTCCTGATGCTGTCTTGCTTGCTCATGGGAATCCGTCTAGTCGAGTGTGCGATGGAAGACGTCGCGCAGCACGGCGGCTTCCTTGAAGAAGGCATCGTGGCCGTACATCGAGCTGATCTCGAGCAGCTGGCAGGTGCTGCCACAGCGGTCGCGCAGCGCCCGCATGTCGGCGACCGGCACCAGCTGGTCCTCGAGCACGGCCACCATGGTCAGCGGCACCGCAATCGACTCGGGCTCGAGCCGGTGCAGGTCGATCGACTCGGACAGGCAGACGAAGGCCTCGGGCCGGTAGGTCTTCGCATACGCCGCGCCGCGGGCCGTGATGTAGGCCTCGACCGGAAACACGAACTGGCCCGACTCGCGCGCGGCCTCGCCCGGGAACCGGTCCTCGAACTCGCGCACCGAGCGGTAGGTCGTCATGGCCAGCGAGCGGGCCAGCGCCAGGCCCTGCTCCCCCTCCCCGTGACCGATGGCGTAGCGCACGAAGTTGCGCTGCACGCTGCGCCACGCCGTCGACATCGGGTGCGTGCGATGCGCTGCGCTCATGATGATGCCGTGCCGCAGCCGCTGCGGCCGGGTCGCGGCCATCGCCATCGTGACCATGCCGCCGTAGGACGCGCCGATGCAGCCGTGCAACCGCTCGATGCCGAGGTGATCCATCACGGCCAGCAGGCAGGCCACCTGGTCGTGCGCGCTGACGCTCGGAAACACCTCGCCGTGGGCCGGTCCCGTGGTCTGGTGGCTGCCGCCCAGGAAATCGATCCCCAGCACGCGGAATGCGCCGGTATCGAGTGCCTTGCCGGGCCCTGCAATCTCGTCCCACCAGCCCGCCACGCCCTCGCGCACGCGGAATACGTTGCGCCCCGCGGAGATGCCGCCGAGCACGGCCACGACCGGCATGTCGCGGGCGCCGGCAAGACGGTAGGCGATCTCGACGCGCGGCAGTTCACCGCCATGAAACAGCGGAAACGGCTGTTCGAGGACGAGGATGCCCTCTTCGCAGGCATAACCGTCGGGCAGGCTGACCGGCCGCAGCGCCATGGCGGGATCGAGCGAAGACGGATCGGCCGCGCCATCGAGGGCAGGGCCCGGGTCCTGGCCCGGCGGTTGAAAGGTGGTGGAAATCTCGGACACTGCTCGAACCTGATCCCGACGTGTTGCAATCCAGCGCGCGCATAACCGCGCGCGCACGAACGTGCCCGCTCGAGACATGGCCAGGGAGAACATGGCGCGTGCTGCGCAAGGGATGGTTGCGGCGACCAACACCCCCGGCCGTCGACCAGGGCAGCCTCGCTGCAACTCATCTTCCGGCGACACGCAGGTCCCCGAGGAGTTGGCACCAGTTCGGGCGGGTTGGGCCCGATGGTTGCCCCGGCTTCAAAGGGCCATTCCCTCAGCCGGTCTCGATGAGCGGCGGGAAGTTTAGGTGTGACAGCACGTCGGCGCAAGGAACGGTTGGTGAAACGCCGGGATGGGCGCGCGCCGATGCTTGTGGAAGGTGCCCGCGCCAGCCGCGTCTCCGGTCCGGACGCGCCCCGAAAACCCGTACCGCGTCCATGGGCGGCGCCGGCCGCAGCCGCCCATGGACGCGGTTTACGGCGTTTTTCGGGGCGCGTCCGGACCGGAGACGGCGCTGGCGCCGAGATCGCCGCGGCAGGTGCTGCGCGCCCGACCGGCAGTTGCGCGATTCGCTCCAATGTATTAATGTGCTATCACGTTAATACACACGCATCGACCCGACCGTGAAGAACCACCGTGGAATCTCGCCGCGCCAGGAGGCCGCCGCCGAGCGCGCGCTGTGCCAGGCCTTGCTGACGCTCAAGTCGGTCGAGGAGTGCCGCGCCTTCCTGCGCGACCTCTGCACCCCGGCGGAACTGCAGGCCCTGGCCGATCGCTGGACGGTAGTGGGCCTGTTGCAGGCGGGCATGCCCTACCGCGAGATCGCGAAGCAGACCGGCGTCAGCGTCACGACCATCGGTCGCGTCGCGCGCTACCTCGGCTCGGGCAACGGTGGCTATGAACTGGCGGCCCGCCGCCTCGGAGAACGCTGATGGATCGCCAGCAACGCCTGCGCATCGCGGTGCAGAAGTCGGGACGCCTGACGGACGCATCGCTCGACCTGCTGCAGCGCTGCGGCCTCAAGTTCAGCCGCGGCAAGGACCAGCTGATGTGCTACGGCGAGAACATGCCGCTCGACGTGCTGTTCGTGCGGGACGACGACATTCCCGACCTGGTGCAGGAAGACGTCTGCGACCTCGGGCTGGTCGGCCTCAACGTGCTCGAGGAAAAGCGCATGGCCATGCTCGCCCGGGGCACCGAGCCGCGGATCGAAGTGCTGCAGAAGCTCGACTTCGGCCGTTGCCGGCTGTCGCTCGCCGTGCCGCAGGACTTCGCCTACGACGGGCTCCAGAGCATCGCCGGCAGGCGCATCGCGACCACCTACCCGCACGTGCTCGGGCGCTTCCTGCAGGACCAGGACATCGCCGCCGAGATCGTCACGCTGTCGGGCGCCGTCGAGATCGCACCGCGACTCGGCCGCGCCGACCTGATCTGCGACCTGGTTTCGACCGGTTCCACGCTGACCGCCAACAACCTGCGCGAGGTCGCGGTCGTGCTCGAGAGCCAGGTGTGCCTGGTGCGGACTCCGGTCGCGCTGCCCGACGTCAAGGCGGACTGGGTGCGGCGCCTGCTGCTGCGGATCGATGGCGTGCAGCAGGTGCGGGAGAGCAAGTACATCATGCTGCACGCGCCGCGGTCGGCGCTGCCGCAGATCGCGAAGCTGCTGCCGGGCAGCGAATCGCCCACGGTGATTCCGCTGGACGGCAGCGGCGACAAGGTGGCCGTGCATGCCGTCTGTCGTGAGACCGTGTTCTGGGAAACCCTCGAGAGCCTGAAGGCCGCCGGCGCCAGCGCCGTGCTGGTGCTGCCGGTGGAGAAGATGCTGGCATGAAGAGTCCGCTCGACATCCTGGACTGGAGCCAGCTCGACGAGGCGCGTCGGGACCAGGTGCTGCGCCGCCCGGCGCAGCGCGATGCGGCCGGACTGCTCGCGCGGGCGCGCGAGATCGTCGACGACGTGCGCCAGCGTGGCGACGCGGCCCTGCTGCAATACACGGCGCAACTGGACGGCGTGCGGCTGCAGCAGCTGGCGGTGACCGAGCCGGAGTTCGCGGCCGCCGAATCGGCCCTGACCTCGGCGCAGCATGCCGCCCTGGCGCGCGCCATCGACACGGTGACGCGTTTCCACGAGCTGCAGACGGTGCCGGCACTGCGGCTGGAGACCGCGCCGGGCGTCGTCTGCGAGCGGATCACGGTGCCGCTCGACGCCGTCGGCCTGTACGTGCCGGCGGGCACGGCTCCCCTCCCCTCCACTGCGCTGATGCTCGCCGTGCCGGCGCGCATCGCAGGATGCCCGATCCGCGTGATGTGCACACCGCCGCGCCCGGACGGCTCGGCCGATCCGGCGGTCCTGGTCGCCGCCAGGCTCTGCGGCGTGCGCAAGATCTTCAAGCTCGGCGGCGCACAGGCCGTGGCCGCGATGGCCTACGGCACGGCGACGGTGCCGCGCGTGCAGAAGATCTTCGGACCGGGCAACGCCTGGGTCACGGCCGCCAAGCAGCTCGTTGCCCAGGATGCCGAAGGGGCTGCACTCGACATGCCGGCGGGACCCTCCGAGGTGCTGGTGATCGCGGACGAGTCCGCCCGTCCCGTGTTCGTTGCGGCCGACCTGCTGGCGCAGGCCGAGCACAGTGTCGATGCGCAGGTGCTGCTGGTCACGACGTCGCGCCGCATGGCCGAGGCCTGTGCGGCCGAGGTGGCGCGGCAGCTTGCGGCCCTGCCGCGGCGCGACATCGCGGCGCAGGCGATCGCCGGCAGCCGCGTGCTGGTGGTGCCCGACCTCGCCACGGCACTCGAGGTGTCGAACCGCTATGCGCCGGAGCACCTGATCCTGCAGGTAACCAATCCGCGCGACCTGCTGGCCCGGGTCCGCAACGCCGGCTCGGTGTTCCTGGGCGCATGGACGCCGGAAACCATGGGCGACTACTGCAGCGGCACCAACCACGTGCTGCCGACCTACGGCCATGCCCGTGCCTACAGCGGCCTGGGCGTGCTCGACTTCGTCAAGCGGATCACGGTGCAGGAACTCACTCCCGCGGGCCTGCGCGAGCTCGGGCCCGTGGCCCAGACCCTGGCGCGGCTCGAGTCGCTGGACGCGCACGCCAACGCCGTGACGGTGCGGCTCGACGCGCTGGCGCAGTCAGGCCACTCATGAACACCTCGGTGCTCCACCTGGCCCGGCCGGACATCCTGCAGCTGGAGCCGTACCGGCATGCGGCCTGGGACCCGACGCTCGAGCGCATGCACGCCAACGAGATGCCCTGGCGGGCGCAGGGTGACAACACGCAGGCGGGCCTCAACCGCTATCCGGAGCCGCAACCGCTGGCACTGGTGGCACGCATGGCCGAACTCTATGGCGTGTCGCCGGGGCAGTGCCTGGTCGGCCGTGGCAGCGACGAGGCCATCGACCTGCTGGTGCGCGCGTTCTGCCGCGCCGGGCAGGACAGCGTGGTGATCACGCCGCCGACTTTCGGGTTCTACAAGGTGGCCGCCAGGATCCAGGGGGCCGCGGTGGTCGAGGTGCCGCTGCGACTGCAGGACGGTGTCTACACGCTGGAAACCGAGGCAGTGATTGCCGCGGGCCGGGGCGCCAAGCTGGTGTTCCTCTGCTCACCCAACAACCCGACCGGCAACCTGCTCGACGAGGCGTCGATGCTGCGCGTGTGCCGCGAACTTGCAGGCAGTGCGCTGGTGGTCGTCGACGAGGCGTACGTGGAGTTCTGCCAGCGCGCCAGCCTGGCCGCCCGCCTGGACGAATTTCCCAACCTGGTGATCCTGCGCACGCTGTCCAAGGCCTATGCACTGGCGGGCGCGCGGCTCGGCACGCTGCTCGCAAGCGCGGAAATCGTCGGGCTGCTGCGCAGGATCATCCCGCCGTATGCGATCCCGGCCTCGACGGTCGAGGAAGTCCTGGCGCTGACCGAGGCGCCGCAACGCGCCATGGCCGCCGCCCGCATCCGTACGCTGCTCGACGAGCGCGAGCGGATGCGACGGCGCCTCGAGCACTGCGCTGCCATCCAGCGGGTATTTCCCGCCGACGCCAACTTCCTGCTGGTCGAGTGCCGCGACGCCGCGCGCGTGTACGCGGCCGGCAAGGCCGCCGGGTTGATCGTCCGGGATTTCTCTTCCTACCCCGGGCTCGCCCACTGCCTGCGCATCTCGATCGGCACACCTGACCAGAACCGCCGGCTGCTCGACGCCGTGGAGGCCGCATGACCGCCGCCCGCATCCTGTTCATCGATCGTGACGGCACGCTGGTCGAGGAGCCACCGGACGAACAGGTCGACAGCCTGGCCAAGATCCGGCTGCTGCCCGGCGTGATCCCCGCGCTGCTCGAACTGAAGCGCGCGGGCTATCGCTTCGTGCTGGTCAGCAACCAGGACGGGCTCGGCACGCACACGTTCCCGGAGCCCTCGTTCCGCGAGCCGCAGGACTTCATCCGCGCGCTGTTCGCCTCGCAGGGAATCGAGTTCGAGGCCGAGTTCTTCTGCCCGCACCGCGCGGCCGACGGTTGCGAGTGCCGCAAGCCCAGGACCGGCCTGCTGACGGAATACCTGCGCGCGAATCCGCCCGATCCGCGGCACAGCTGCGTGATCGGCGACCGCGACACCGACCTGCAGCTGGCCGCCAACCTGGGGCTGCAGGGCCTGCGTGTGCGTGCCGACGGCGCCGACGGCGCGACCTGGCCCGCCGTCGTCGAGCGACTGCTGCGGTCCGGGCGCACGGCCACGGTCCTGCGCAGGACGAAGGAAACCGACATCCGGGTGCGGGTGAACCTCGATGCAACCGCTCCAGTCGCGATCGCGACCGGCATCGGCTTCTACGACCACATGCTGGAGCAGGTCGCGCGGCATGGCGGCTTTGCGCTGGAACTCACCTGCACCGGCGACCTGGAGATCGACGAGCACCACACCGTCGAGGATTGCGCGCTGGCCCTGGGCCAGGCCCTGCGACAGGCCCTCGGCGACAAGCTCGGCATTGCACGATTCGGTTTCGTGCTGCCGATGGACGAGGCGCAGGCGCAGGTCGCGATCGATCTTTCCGGGCGCAGCTACGCCGTGTTCGAGGGCAAGTTCGGCCGCGACAGGGTCGGAGGCCTGCCGACCGAGCTGGTGCCGCATTTCTTCCGCTCGCTCGCCGACAGCCTGCTGGCCGCCGTGCACGTCAAGGTCGAGGGCGACAATTCCCACCACATGGTGGAAGCCTGCTTCAAGGCCACGGGCCGCGCCCTGCGCCAGGCCGTGCGCATCGAGGGCACGGAACTGCCGAGCAGCAAGGGCGTGCTGTGAGCAGGGGCTGCAGTCCGTGACCGACGTCGCCATCATCGCCAACGGCGGGGCCAACATCGCCTCGCTGCAGTTCGCACTCGACCGGCTCGGGGCCTCGTCGCGGCTCACCGCCGACGCCGGCGAACTGCGTCACGCGCCGCGCATCATCCTGCCCGGTGTCGGCGCCGCAGCGGATGCGATGGGCCGCCTGGCGGCGCTCGGGCTGGTCGACGTCATTCCGTCACTGACGCAGCCCGTGCTGGGCATCTGCCTCGGCATGCAGTTGCTGTTCGATGCCAGCGAGGAAGGCGACACCCGCTGCCTGGGCATTCTTCCCGGCCGGGTTGCGCGCTTCCCGGATCGTGCCGGCCTGCCGGTGCCGCACATGGGCTGGAACCGGGTGCGGCCCTGCGCCCCGACACCGCTGCTGCAGGCCGCCGATGCCGAGCCGTACATGTACTTCGTGCACAGCTACGCGGCACCGGTGGGGCCGTGGACCGTGGCGACCACCGACTACGGCGGCGAGTTCTCGGCGCTGGTGAGTGGCCGCAATTTCCACGGCGCGCAGTTCCACCCCGAGCGCTCCTCGCGCGCCGGGCAGGCCCTGCTGGCGCGCTTCCTCGAGCTGAACTGACATGCAACTGATCCCCGCCATCGACCTGCGCGGCGGCCGCTGCGTGCGGCTGCTGCAGGGCCGCTTCGACGCGGAGACCGTCTATGGCACGGATCCGCGCGCGATACTCGAGCGCTACCGCACGCTGGGCGCAAGGTACGTGCACGTCGTCGACCTCGACGGCGCGCGCGATGGCTCGCAGGGCAATCACGCCTCGATCGCTGCCCTCGCCGGCGCGTTTCCCGACGTGCAGCTGCAGGTCGGCGGCGGGATCCGCACGCGTGCCGTGGCGGCGGCGATGCTGGCACTGGGCGCACAGCGCGTGGTGGTCGGCAGCGTGGCCGTGACGCAGCCGGCCGAAGTGCAGTCATGGCTGCGCGAATTCGGCCCCGACCGCATCGTGCTGGCGTTCGACGTGCGCCTCGACGCAGCCGGGGTGCCGCGCCTGACGACGCACGGCTGGGAGTCGCAGACGACCACCAGCCTGTGGGACCTGCTCGACCAGTACCTGCCGCACGGCGCAGTGCATGTGCTCTGCACCGATGTCGCGCGCGATGGCGCCCTCTCCGGCCCGAATCTCGAACTGTACGCGGCCGCGGTCCGCCGCTTCCCGACGCTGCAATGGCAGGCGTCCGGCGGCGTCAGCGCCGGCGCGGACCTGCACGCCCTCGCGGCAACCGGGGCCGCCGCGGTCATCAGCGGCCGGGCCCTGCTCGAGAACCGCATTCCACCCGGGGAGCTCGCGCCATTCTTGCCAAGCGCATAATTCCCTGCCTCGACGTGCGCGACGGGCAGGTCGTCAAGGGCGTGCGGTTCCGCGACCACAAGGTCGTGGGCGACATCCTCGAACTCGCGGCGCGCTACTGCGCCGAGGGCGCCGACGAACTCGTGTTCTACGACATCACCGCGAGCCCCGAGGACCGCTCGGTCGACCGCAGCTGGGTGTCGCGCGTGGCGCGCGTGCTCGACATCCCGTTCTGCGTGGCCGGCGGGATCCGCAGCGTCGCCGAGGCCGAAGACGTGCTGAATTCCGGCGCCGAGAAGATCTCGGTCAACTCCCCGGCGCTGACCGACCCGGCGCTGATCGACGCGCTGGCGCGACGCTTCGGTTCGCAATGCGTGGTCGTCGGCATCGACAGCCAGACCGTCGGCGACGATTTCGAGGTGTACCAGTTCACGGGCGACCCGGACCGCACCCGCGGCACGCGCCGGCGCACGCTGGACTGGGTCACCGAAGTCCAGAGCCGCGGCGCCGGCGAGATCGTGCTCAACTGCATGGCCAGCGACGGCGTGCGCGCGGGGTATGATCTGCCGCAGCTGCGGGCCGTGCGCAAGGCGTGCCACGTGCCGCTGATCGCCTCGGGCGGCGCCGGCGCGATGGAGCACTTCGCCAGCGTATTTACCGAGGCGGACGTCGATGGCGCGCTCGCCGCCAGCGTGTTTCACAGCGGCGCCATCGCCATCGGCGACCTCAAGTCCTACCTGCGGCAGCAACGCCTGGAGATCCGGCCGTGACTGACACCTCGCTCGCGCAGCTCGACTGGGACAAGGGCAACGGCCTGCTGCCTGCGATCGTGCAGGATGCCGGCAGTGGCCGCGTCCTGATGCTGGGCTACATGAATCCCGAATCGCTGCGCCGCACGCTTGCCGACGGCCGCGTCACGTTCTTCAGCCGCAGCCGCAACCAGCTCTGGACCAAGGGCGAGACCTCGGGCCACGTGCTGCAGGTGGTGCAGGTGAGCGCCGACTGCGACCGCGACACGATCCTGGTGCTGGCCGACCCGGTCGGCCCGACCTGCCACAAGGGAACCCCGACCTGCTTCGCCGACGCGCAGGAGCCGCTCGCCACGCGGGTTTCGTTCCTGGCGACGCTGCAGGCGACGATCGCGCAGCGGATCGCCGAGAGTCCCGAAGGCAGCTATACCTCGCGGCTGTATGCCACCGGCATCGGCCGCATCGCGCAGAAAGTCGGCGAGGAAGGCGTGGAGACGGCGCTCGCCGCAGTGACCCGCGACGATGCGGCCCTGGTCGGCGAAGGCGCCGACCTGCTGTTTCACCTGATGGTGCTGCTCAAGGCGCGCGGCCTCGGCATCGAGCACGTGGTCACCGAACTGGCTTCGCGCCACGGGGCCCGCGAGGCCGCGCGATCACGCCCATAGCCATTGCACCGGCCGCCGTGACCAGGGCGGCGGTTGCAAACGCCACGCCTGAGCCCGCCGCCTGCCACAGCGCGCCGAAGATCACGGCGCCCGGCAGCACCAGCAGCCCGCTCGCAAGGTGATACAGGCCGTACGCCGTGCCGCGCTCGTGCAGGGCGGCGTGGTCACCGATCAGTGATCGTTCGGCCGGCTCGGTCACGGCCAGCGTCGCGGCGTAGCCGATGAACAGCAGCCACACCTCCCAGGCCGCCGGAGCGCTCGCCCAGGCCAGCAGCAGCAGCACGGCGACGCGCAGCGTCCAGCCGACGAACAGCACGCGCAGGCGGCCAAACCGGTCGGCGACGATGCCGGCCGGCAGCGCGATCAGCATCTTGGCCAGGCTGGCGGCCGCCCAGACGAGCGGCACCCAGTGCACCGCCATGCCGGACTGCGTCGCCCACAGCACGACGAACACCTCGGGCACGCTGGCCAGGGCGAGCCAGCCGGCAACCACGATCATCGCCCGCAGGCGACCATGCAGCGCCCCCCAGGCAAACCGCGTGCGCGGCGGCGCCTCGAACGGCTGCCGCGCCGGCACGCCGAAGGCGAGCAGCAACAGCACCAGCAGACCGGGCACGACCGACCACATGAACACGTGGCGCAGTTCGACCTGCGACGACAACAGCGCGAATGCCGCAAGCGGCCCGAGCACCGCGCCGGCGTGATCCATCGAGCGGTGAAAGCCGAAGGCACGGCCGCGGCGGGTGGCGGGCACGGCGCCGGCGATCAACGCATCGCGTGGCGCAGTGCGCAGGCCCTTGCCGACGCGATCGAGGAAGCGCAGCACGATCACCGCGCTCCAGGCCGTCGCGAGCCCGAGCAGCGGCCGGGTCGCATTGGACAGGGCGTAACCGCCGAGCACCAGCCGCTTGGGATCGACGCCACGGTCGGCCAGCCGGCCAGAGACCAGCTTCAGCACGCTGGCGGTCGCCTCGGCCAGGCCTTCGATCAGGCCGACGATGGCCGGACCCGCGCCCAGCGTTGCCGTCAGGAATATGGGCAGCAGCGGCGTGATCATCTCGCTCGAGGCGTCGTTCAGCAGCGAGACCAGGCCGAGCACGATGACGGTGCGCGGCAGCATCGCCTGCCAGCTGACTCTTACAACCATCGAGGGGTCATCGGGTTAAAATGGCGAATGGCGGCTGCAGGGGTGGAGTGGCAGCCATATTCCCCCACCTCGACTCATAAGGACACGCCATGAGCCTGTTTGGAACGATCCTCGAAAAGCTGGGCCTGAAGAAAAAAGCACCCCCTCCGGCCATGACACAGGCCGCGCCGCCTCCGGTGGCCGTTGCACCCGCGCCTGTGCCCGCCGCCCCTGTCGCACCTCCCCCGCCGGTACCCATGGCGGCCGTCGACGTGGCGGCGATGCTCGAGCAGATGGCCGCCGACAACCCGCAGAAGCTCAACTGGCGGACGTCCATCGTCGACCTGATGAAGCTGCTGGGCATGGACAGCAGCCTGGCCGAACGCAAGGAACTGGCGACCGAGCTCGGCTGCCCGGCCGACCTGATGCACGATTCGGCCAAGATGAACATGTGGCTGCACAAGCAGGTGCTGCGCGAAATCGCGGCCAATGGCGGCACGGTGCCGCAGGAACTGCTCGACTGATGCTCAGGCGACCTCTCCCGCCGCCGGCGGGAGAGGTTGCCAGCGCGCGCGTGCCCTCAGCCCGGGGCGTCGTACTTTCGCGCGCTGCCACGGAACTGCCCCACCGGGTATTTCTCGGCATTCAGCGCGATCTTGCGCAGGGCTGCGGCCGTGAGGTCGATGCCGAGCTGGTCGGACAGGCGCACCAGGTACAGCAGCACGTCGGCCAGCTCGAGTGCGACCGCTTCGCGTGTCGCAGGGTCCAGCCCGCGGCTCTGCTCCTCGCTCAGCCACTGGAAATGCTCGAGCAGTTCGCCGACCTCGCCGGCCAGCGCCATGGCCAGGTTCTTCGGCGAATGGAACTGGTCCCAGTCGCGCTCGCGTGCAAACTCCGCCAGTCTCGCCGCCAGCTCTTCGAGCGTTGCGGTGCTGGCCGGTGGCGCCACGGGTGGCGCGCTCAACCTCGCCGCCCGGCGAGGATGCGCAGCATGCGTCGCAGGGGTTCGGCGGCGCCCCACAGCAGCTGGTCGCCCACGGTGAAGGCAGTGATGTACTCGCCGCCGAGCGACAGCTTGCGCAGGCGACCGATCGGGATATCGAGCGTACCGCTGACGACGGCCGGCGTGAGCCCGGCGATGGAGGCGTCGCGCGTGTTCGGCACGAGCCTGACCCAGTCATTGCCGCCGGCGATCAACTGCTCGATCTCCGCGAGCGGCAGGTCGCGCCTGAGCTTGATGGTCATCGCCTGGCTGTGACAGCGCATCGCGCCGACGCGCACGCAGATGCCCTCCACCGGGATCGCCTCCGCGGCACCGCGGCCGAGGATCTTGTTGGTCTCGGCGCCGCCCTTCCATTCCTCGCGGCTGACGCCGTTGCCCATGTCCTTGTCGATCCACGGGATCAGGCTGCCGGCCAGCGCGGCGCCGAAGTTCGACTGCGGCAACTCGGGCGAGCGCAGGCGTTCGGTCACGACTCGATCGAGGTCGAGGATGGCGCTCGCGGGATCGCCGAGCAGCGGCGCGGCGGCGGCGTGCAGGCTGCCCATCTGCGCCACCAGCTCGCGCATGTTCTGCGCGCCGGCGCCGGAGGCGGCCTGGTAGGTCATCGAGGTGATCCATTCGACCAGGTCGGCGCGGAACAGGCCGCCCAGCGCCATCATCATCAACGACACCGTGCAGTTGCCGCCGACATAGTCGCGCACGCCGGCCTGCAGCGCCCGGTCGATGACCTCGCGATTGACCGGGTCGAGGATGATGACCGCGTCGTCGCGCATGCGCAGCGTGGACGCCGCGTCGATCCAGTACCCCTGCCACCCGGCCGCACGCAGCCGCGGGTGCACGTCGCTGGTGTAGTCACCGCCCTGGCAGGTGACGATCACCTCGCAGCGCGCAAGCGCCGCCAGGTCGCCCGCGTCCTGCAGCGGCCCCGCGCGGTGGCCGCCCACCACCGGCGCAGCGCCGCCGGCCTGCGAGGTGCTGAAGAACACGGGTTCCACGTGATCGAAGTCGCGCTCGGCCGCCATGCGCTGCAGCAGCACCGACCCCACCATTCCACGCCAGCCGACGATTGCAGTCTTCACGTGGTCACCCCGGCTGCAGTCCGCAGCCCCTCAGACGATCACTTCCGGCGCCGGATCGCGCAGGTTGTAGTGGGAGCTCATGGCGTGGCCATAGGCGCCCGCGTTGGCGATCAGCAGCACATCGCCTTCCCGCGTCTGCGGCAGCAGCCGCTCGTGACCGAGATAATCGGCCGATTCGCAGATCGGCCCCACGATGTTGTACACGTCGGTGCCCGGCTCGCCGAAGCGCGTCAGGTTCACGATCTCGTGATGCGAGCCGTACAGGGCCGGGCGGATCAGTGAGTTCATGCCCGTGGCGATGCCGACGTACTGCACGGCGCCCTTGCCCTTCAGCTGCGTCACCTCGACCACCAGCACGCCGCCCTGCGCGACCAGGAAGCGTCCCGGTTCGAGCCACAGCTGGAGCCGCGGCCACTGCGCCTTGATCTCGTCGATGACCGCCTGCAGCGCCGCCAGGTCGACCGGCACCTGGCCGGGCTTTTCCGGCACGCCGAGCCCGCCGCCCAGGTCGATCGCCGTCGCCTCCGGGAATCGCTGCGTCAGGCTGCCCAGCACCTGGCCGACTTCCTTCCAGTTGCGCACGTCGAACACGCCGCTGCCGGTGTGCGCGTGCAGCGCCACCACCCGCGCGCCGACTTTCCGCACCAGGCGCTCGGCTTCGTCGATCTCGAACAGCGGCACGCCGAACTTGGAGTGCACGCCGGCCGTGCGCACGTGGTCGTGGTGACCGCGGCCGAAACCCGTGTCGATGCGCAGCAGCACGTCGCGGCCGCGGAACAGCTCGCCCCATTCGCGCAGCGCGTAGAGATTGTCGATGGTCAGGTGCACGCCGGCGGCGAGCGCCCACTCGTATTCGCTGCGCGGCGCGAAATTGGGCGTGAACAGTATCTTGTCGGGCGAGATGCCCGGCACGACCCGCAGCACGTGCTCGCATTCGCCCTGCGACACGCACTCGAACGACAGCCCGAGCGCCGCGTAGGCGCGCAGCAGCTCGGCGTGCGGGTTGGCCTTGATCGCGTAGAAGATGCGGTCGACGCCCTTGATGCCCTGCAGCTGCCGGGCCGCCAGCTCCATCGTCGCCCGGTCGTAGACATAGGCGCTGCCGTGCTCGCGCGCGATGCGCTGCAGTTCCTCGCGCCGGTCCTGCCACCAGGGCGGCCCGCCGGCGGGAATCACCGGTCCGAGGCCATGGATCTGCTCCCAGGTCGGGCCGAGCACGTGGTCCGACGGCGCGTTCCAGACGATCACGTCGTGCAGCCGGCGCACGAGACGGTCGCCCTGCTCCTCGTCGACCACGAAGGTGATGTTGAGGTCGTTGGCCGCCTGCGTGACCAGGTAGATGCGCTGTTCCTCGAACAGCTCCAGCGCATCGCCCAGGCGGTGCAGCGTGGCGCGGATGCTGCGGCCGACCAGGCTGACGGCCGCGCAGGGCCCGATCACCTCGACGCGGCACAGCTTCGACAGCGCGGCCACCAGCGCCTCGAGCGCGCGGCCGTCGAGCGAGTTGGCGGCCGGGTCCAGCGAGACCGTGACGCTGGTCTCCGAGGTGGAGACGAGGTCGACCGACACGCCGTGATCCTTGAACACCGCGAACGCGTCGGCCAGGAAACCCACCTGGTGCCACATGCCCAGCGTTTCCAGCGACAGCAGCGTGATGCCCTTCTTGATGCAGACCGCCTTGACGCGCGCCCCGCCGTCGCCGCCCCTGGCGGTGACCACCGTGCCTGCGAGCTCGGGCATCTGCGTGGCATGGACGGTCAGCGGGATCGAGTACTGCTTGACCGGCAGGATGCAGCGCGGATGCAGCACCTTGGCGCCGCTGCTCGCGATCTCCTGCGCCTCGTCGTAGTCGAGCGACTTCAGCAGGCGGGCATTCGACACCGAGCGCGGGTTGGAGGTGAACATGCCCGGCACGTCGGTCCAGATCTCGAGCCGGCGGGCCGCGAGCCTGGCCGCGAAATAGCTGCCCGACGTGTCCGATCCGCCGCGACCCAGCAGCACCGTGTCGCCCTTCTCGTCGCTGGCAATGAAGCCCTGCGTGATGAGCACCTTGCCGACGTCGGCCAGCCGCTGCTGCAGCCCGGCGTCAGGCTCGAAACTGCAGGTGGCCGAGAGGTAACTGGCGCGCTCGGTCGCGTTGGGGCGCTCTTCCGCGTGCAGCAGCGTGCGGGCGTCGACCCATTGCGTGTCGATGCCTTCGGCCTGCAGGAACGCAGCACCGATCCGCGTCGCCATCAATTCGCCGTTGGCCATGACCCGGGCGCGCAGGCGATCGCTGACCTCGCCGATCAGGTGGATGCCCTCGGCGCTGCGGCGCAGCTCGGTGAAATGTCGATCGAGCTCGGCTTCGACGTGCAGGCCGAGGTCGCGCGCCAGGTCGAGGTGGCGTCGCTCGATCTGGTCCATCACCGGCTCCCATTCGCCGGTCAGTGCCTTGGCCAGCAGCTGCTCGAGACGGTCGGTGATGCCGGACAGGGCCGAGTGCACGATCAGCGGACGCAGGCCTTCGGCCAGGCGCGCACGGACCACACCCGCAACGTTCTTCCAGTTGCTGACGCTCGATACGCTGGTGCCGCCAAACTTCAGGACGACCCAGTGCGATTCGGTGTGAGTGGTCATTTGAGCGGGCCCCGGCACGACGCCTGCACTGGCGTCGCCTGGTCGGGGGGACTACTTCTCTTCGAAGAAGTCCTTGAGTTCTTTCTGCAGGCGTTTCTCGGCGAGCACGTCCTCGAGCTTGCTCCAGGCCGCCTTGCCCTTCTTGACCGCGGCCGCCTGCTTGCGCCGGTCGACGCGATCGATGAAGCGGTCGTAGTCTTCTTCCTCGGCCCCGGCCACGAATTCTTCGTCCAGGTCGAAGTGTTCCTCGTCACGTTCCATTCGACGTTCCTGAGAAATCCTAGATTAATCAACACGCTGCCCGATAAACCGCGGGCATGCGGCAGCGAACTATACACGGATCGGACCGCATCTCAACCGATTCGTTTTGCGTTGCAACCGGGGTCCACCGGGCCGTTCGGACCGGCCTGGCAAGGGCCGGTTTCCCGGCCTCCGGCGGACGGTAGACTGCCGACCCCATGCCCTACCTGTACCTCGTCCGCCATGGCCAGCCGGATTTCGCCGGCAATTACGACTCGATCACCGACCTGGGCGCACGCCAGTCCGGCTGGCTCGGCCAGCACTTTGCCGCCAATGGCCTGGCCTTCGACCGGGTGGTGTCGGGGACGCTGCAACGCCAGGTCGCGACCCTGGAACACATCCAGGCCGCCCTGCCGACCCCCGCCCCGGGGCGGCTGGACCCGCGGCTGAATGAATACGACCACCTGGGCCTGCTGCAGGCCTTTGAAGGCGAGCGTCTGCAGGCATTGCGCACCGCGGGCGACCGCCGGGGCTACTTCAGCGCGATCCGCAGCGCCCTGGAGCGCTGGTCGCGTCAAGAGGGACCGCTGGGTGCGCTCGAGAGCTGGACGGATTTCGGCGCGCGGATCGAGGCCGGCATGGCCGCGGCCTGCGCCGGACTGCCGCGCGACGCCCGGGTGCTGGTGGTGAGTTCCGGCGGGGTCATCGGCCGCTACACGGCGGCGGTGCTCGGCGCGGATGCCGACGCCGCGATCCAGCTCAACCTGCAGATCCGCAACACCAGCGTGACCGAGGTCCTGCGGCCGGACTCGGCGCCGGCCCGGCTGGTGAGCTTCAACGCGATCCCGCACCTCGAGCGGCCGGACCGGCACGAGGCGATCACGCACTCGTGAGCTCCAGGCCCGGCGCGCAGGCCTCAGGCCTGGCGGACCATCGACAGCAGGTTGCGGGTGTCGATCGTCTTCGCGGCCTGCTCGATCTGCGCCTGGTACTGCGGCGCCATCCCGCGCGCCTCGGCCAGCAGGCCGCTGAAGGTCTGCTTCAGCGTGGCGGTATCGAGCGTGCGGCCGCCGGCGTAATACCGCTGCGCCACGCGGCCGATGGCGTACGTGGTGGCAAAGGTGAGGCCGGAGCTGGCCGCCTGCCTGCCCACCGTGCGGCCGATGCCGCCGCCCAGTCCGCCGAGCAGGCCGCCCAGCAGCTTGCGGCCGAACTGCTCGACGTACTGCGAGGTGAGCCCGACGCCGAGCGTGGCGATGAAGTCCTTCGCGTGCGTGCTGTCCATCTCGTAGCCGTAGGCCTTGCCGATGCGATACACGAGGCGCATCTGCAGCGGGATGATGGCCATCGAGGCGAGCGACTCCGGCAGCAGCTCGAGCGCGGCGTTGGTGATCGACGCGGTCATGATCGTCTTGTCGAGCTCGGCCTCGCTGACGTTCGCCTTGCCCAGCACCGTGCCGGTGGCGGCCACGGCTGCAGCGGCGGCGGCCGCGCCGCAGGCGCGCGGGCTCGGTGGCCGCAGCGGCCAGGGCGCTCGCGCTGCGCGCGGTCGATTCGGCCGCCGCGGCAGGCAACTGCAGGGCCTGCGCCAGCCGGGCCAGGAAATCGCCCTCGGCCGTGTTCTGCGAGCCGTCCGCGTTCGCGATGCCCACGGCCATCTCGTAGGCATACTGGCGCAGCGCCGGATCGCCCAGCGGGGCGACGACGTCTTCGAGCTTCGGCTTCGACAGCAGCACCTCGCGATACAGCGCCGGCAGGTCGACGCCGCCGTCCGCGCCCAGCGTTTCCGCCAGCTTGCGGATCGCCTCGCGCTCGCGCTCGTCCTTGAGTCCGTCGGCAAAGGCCGCCATCAGGGCCACTGTCAGGATCGACTGGGTTGCTTGTTTTTCCATGGTGCTCACGATAGCAAATCAGGCGGTGGGAATGACCGGTGCGATCCAGCCGGAAGTCGAACGCGTGGGCGCCGGCGGCCGGACCTGCACACGACCCTGTTCGCCGCAATCGCGACATCGGACGCAGAGCGGCAGCCGGCGTTCGCCCTGCCCGGCCCGCACCATTGCCGCCAGGTCGAGGACGCGCCAGCGGTCGCAGCGCAGGCAGTAGGCGTGCAGCTCGTGCTGGCGGCGGTGCAGGCCGCCGAGGGAACCGAGATCGACCATGCGGGAATCATGCACACGGGGTGGATCAGGCGGTGAGCCTGCCGCGGGCAGCGCGCCTGAGGCGCGAATAGAAGATTGGTCGGAGCGCCGAGATTCGAACTCGGGACCCCTTGCACCCCATGCAAGTGCGCTACCAGACTGCGCCACGCTCCGACCGGGCGCGGATTATAGCCTATGGACCCTCTGGTCTGCTCAGCGGCGCAGGATCTTGATGACTTCTTCGAGCTCGACCCGCAGCTGGCGGGCGAGCTGGTGGGTCTGGGTGACGTCGACGCGGGCTTCCTCGCCCTCGAGCCGGTTGCGCGCGCCGCCGATGGTGAAACCCTGGTCGTAGAGCAGCGCACGGATCTGGCGGATCACCAGCACGTCCTGGCGCTGGTAGTAGCGGCGGTTGCCCCGGCGCTTGACCGGCTTGAGCTGCGGGAACTCCTGCTCCCAGTAACGCAGCACGTGCGGCTTGACGCCGCAGAGCTCGCTCACTTCGCCGATGGTGAAGTAGCGCTTGCCCGGGATCGCCGGGAGCTCGTCGTTATTGCTGGGTTCCAGCATACGCTTCCACGCGCGCCTTCAGTTTCTGGCCAGGCCGGAATGTAACGACGCGACGCGCGCTGATCGGAATCTCCTCGCCTGTCTTGGGATTGCGACCGGGGCGCTGGTTCTTGCTGCGCAGGTCGAAGTTGCCGAAGCCCGACAGCTTGACCTGCTCGCCGTTGGCGAGCGACATGCGCAGCTCTTCGAAGAACAGGTCGACGAGCTCGCGCGCCTCACGCTTGTTGAGGCCGAGCTGGTCGAACAATGCTTCTGCGATTTCCGCCTTGGTCAATGCCATTTGTCTTTATCGGTCTCGTATCGTGGCGGAGCACTCCCGCTCCAGGTCGGTAACGACCCGAGCCACGATGGCATCCGTTTCTTCGTCAGTAAGCGTGCGCGAAACGTCCTGTAAATTCAAGCCTATCGCCACACTCTTGCGTCCAGTTTCTATGCCGGCGCCGCGGTAGATGTCGAACACCGTGGTGTCGCGCAGGACGCCGCCCGCCGCGCTCTGGACACAGTCGAGCAGCTTCTGCACCGGCACGGACTCGGCGACGACCACGGCCAGGTCGCGGCGCACGCCGGGAAAGCGCGAGACATCGCGGAAATGCGGGATCGTCGCCGCCAGCGCGACGTCGACGTCGAGCTCGAACACCAGCGCGGAATATGTCAACTCGAGTTCCCGCTCCAGCTCCGGGTGCAGCCGGCCGAGCCAGCCCGCGTGCCGTTCGCCGCGGCGGATCTCGGCGGTCTGTCCTGGATGCAGCGCCGGGTGCTGGCCCGGCACGAAGCGGAAGTCGTCCAGCGCGCCGGTCGCGCGCAGCAGCGCCTCGACGTCGGCCCGCACGTCGAAGAAATCGACCGCGCTCCGCGCGACGCCCCATTGCTCGGGCAGCGCCGGGCCGGCGGCGAGCCCGGCCACCACCGCAACTTCCTGCAGCGTGCCCTGCCCGTCCGTGACCACGAACTTGCGCCCGACCTCGAACAGCCGCACCCGCGCCTGCTGCCGGCGCTGGTTTGCGCTCAGCGCGGCGACGAGGCCGGGCCAGAGCGAGGCGCGCATGGTCGCGAGCTCGGCCGAGATCGGGTTGCTGAGGGTGAGGCTGGCCACGCCCGGCGCAAACAGCTGCTGCAGGCGCGGCTCGATGAAGCTGTAGGTCACGGCCTCGAAGTAACCGCGCTGCACGAGCAGGTCGGCCGCGGCATCGCCGCCGACGCGCGTTTCCGTGACCGCCGGCAGCGGCTGGCGCGCCGGCTGCACGATCTCGGCGATGCGGTCGAAGCCGTGCATGCGCGCGACTTCCTCGATCAGGTCTTCCTCGATCGCGATGTCGAAGCGCCAGGCGGGTGGCGTGACCTGCCAGGTCGCGCCGCCCCGCTCGACCTGCATGCCGAGGCTCGCCAGGATCGCCGCGATCGCCGCGTCATCGATGTCGGCGCCGATCACGGACCGTGCGCGCGCCGGACGCAAGGCCACGCGCGGCGGCGCCGGCAGCTCGCCGGCCAGTTCGGTCAGCTGCGTCGGGCCGGGCGTGCCGCCGGCGCAGGCGACCAGCAGTGCCGTTGCGCGCTCGATGGCGCGCTGCTGCAGCGTGGGATCGACGCCGCGCTCGAAGCGCTGCGAGGCGTCGGTGACCAGGCCGTAACGACGGCCGCGGCCCGCGATCACGGCCGGCTCGAAGTACGCCACCTCGAGCAGGACGTCGGTGGTGTCGTCGCCGATGCCGGAATGGTCGCCGCCCATGACACCGGCCAGGCCGAGCGCCTTTTCGCGGTCGGCGATGACGAGCACGGACTCGTCCATGGCGATCTCACGGCCGTCGAGCAGCTTGAGCGTCTCACCCGCGCGCGCGCGGCGCACGACGATGCCGCCGGCGAGTTCACGCAGGTCGTAGGCATGCAGCGGCTGGCCGAGCTCGAGCATCACGTAGTTGGTGACGTCGACGGCGGCACTGATCGGGCGCAGCCCGGCGCGGCGCAGGCGTTCCTGCAGCCAGGCGGGCGACTGGGCCTGCGGCCGCAGCCCACGGATCACCCGCGAGGCAAAGCGCGCACAACCCGCGCCCGGCGTGAGCTGTACCGGGAATGTCTCGGTCGATGCCGCCGGCACGGCCGGCAGTGCCGGCCCGGTCAGCGGCACGCCCGTCAGCGCCGCCACCTCGCGCGCGACGCCCAGCACGCTCATGCAGTCGCCGCGGTTCGGCGTCAGGTTCACTTCGAGGATCGTGTCGTCCAGGCCCAGCGCGTCCACCAGCGCGGCGCCCACTGCCAGGTCGGCCGGCAGTTCGAGCAGGCCGCTGGCATCCTCCGCCAGGCCGAGCTCGCGCGCCGAACACAGCATGCCGTGCGATTCGACGCCACGCAGTTTCGCCTGCCTGATCTCCATGCCGCCCGGCAGCTTCGCGCCGACCACTGCGAGCGGCGCCTTGAGCCCGGCGCGCGCATTGGGCGCACCGCAGACGATCTGCACCGTCGCCGTAGCCGGTGTCGACCTGGCAGACGCTGAGCGTGTCGGCGTTCGGGTGCTTCACGCGCTCGACGATGTGACCCACGATCACGCCGGGCAGCGGCGGCGCGGCGGCCTCGATGCCCTCGATCTCGAGGCCCGCCATCGTCAGGCGCGCGGCGAGGTCCTTCGGCGCCGGCAGCGGCCCGCCGATCCATTCACTCAACCATTGCAGACTGATGCGCATCGTCGGTTACCGGATCAGCCGAACTGCCGCAGGAAGCGCAGGTCGTTCTCGAAATAGAGGCGGATGTCGTTGACGCTGTAACGCAGCATCGTCAGCCGCTCGATCCCCATGCCGAAGGCGTAGCCGGTGTAGCGCTCGGGATCGATGCCGACGTTGCGCAGCACGTTGGGGTGCACCATGCCGCAGCCCGCGACCTCGAGCCAGCCGGTCTGCTTGCAGACGCGACAGCCGGCGCCGCTGCAGAACACGCACTCGATGTCGACCTCGGCCGAGGGCTCGGTGAAGGGGAAGTACGACGGCCGGAAGCGGATGCCGAGGTGCCGCTCGAAGTACTGCTGCATGAACTCGTGCAGCACGGACTTGAGGTGCGCGAAGCTCACGCCCTCGTCGACCACCAGGCCTTCGACCTGGTGGAACATCGGCGTGTGCGTCATGTCGGAATCGCAGCGATAGACGCGGCCCGGCATGATCATGCGCAGCGGCGGCTTCTCGCGCAGCATGGCGCGCACCTGCACCGGCGAGGTGTGGGTGCGCAGCAGGCGGCCATCGGGGAAATAAAAGGTGTCGTGCATCGCCCGCGCCGGATGGTTGGCGGGGATGTTGAGCGCCTCGAAGTTGTGCCAGTCGTCCTCGACCTCGGGACCGTCCTCGACCGAGAAGCCCGCCTGGCGGAACAGCGCCTCGATGCGACGGCGCGTGCGGCTGACCGGGTGCAGGCCGCCGGGCTGCTGTCCGCGCCCCGGCTGCGTCACGTCGATGCGGCCCGCGGCCAGCTTCTGCTCGAGCTCGGCACGCTCGAGTTCGAGCCTGCGTGCGTCGAGCACGGCGCCGATTTCGTCGCGCACGGCATTGATCCGCGCGCCGGCCGCCTTGCGCTCGTCCGGCGCCAGCGCACCGAGCGACTTCAGCTGCGCGGTGATCGCACCCTTCTTGCCGAACAACTCGACCTTGAGCGCCTCGAGTTCGACCAGGCTGGCGCACAGGGCCGCACGCGACCGGGCGTTGGCGGCCAGGTCGTCCAGGCTGGGGCTCGTCGTGGTGTCGCTCATCGGGCGCTGTATCCGTCGCTGCTGCTGCAACTGAAAAGGCCGGGTCGCTTGCGCGCCCCGGCCTTGTCGACTTCGCTCCGCAAAACGGGTACGCGTCCCCGTTTCATCGGCGGCCATGGCCCATGGCGCGGGTTACTCGGCCGGGGGCAGCGCCTTCTTGGCCTGCTCGACCAGGGCGCCGAACGCGTCGATGTCGTGGACCGCGAGGTCCGCCAGCATCTTGCGGTCGATCTCCAGGCCAGCGGCCTTCAGGCCGGCCATGAAGCGGCTGTACGACATCTCGAACGTGCGGGCACCGGCATTGATGCGGGTGATCCACAGCGCGCGGAAGTCACGCTTCTTGGCCTTGCGGTCGCGGTAGGCGTACTGGCCGGCCTTGATGACCGCCTGCTTCGCCGTGCGGAACACCTTGCGGCGCGCGTTGTAATAGCCCTTCGCCTTGGCGAGGATCTTCTTGTGCCGACGTCCTGCGATGACGCCACGTTTAACTCGTGCCATGGGTCACCTCCTCAGGCGTGGGGCAGCAGTTGGGCGAGACGATCGAGGTCCTGCTTGGCGACCATGGTGGTGCCGCGCAGCTGACGCTTACGCTTCGTCGTCTTCTTGGTGAGGATGTGTCGCTTCTGCGACTGGCCGCGCTTGAAACCGTTCGCTGTCTTGCGAAAACGCTTTGCCGCGGCCCGGTTGGTCTTCAACTTGGGCATGTAACAACTCCTGATTTTTCATAGCCCATTTCGCCTTGGCTTGCGCCGCGGTTCGAGGGCGAAGAAGCGGCCGAAGCCGCCCTTACTTCTTTTTTGGCGCCAGCATCATGACCATCTGCCGGCCTTCCATCAGCGGATGCTGCTCGACCACTGCATGTGCAGAGAGGTCTTGCTGCAGCCGCATCAGCATCTGCCGACCGAGGTCCGTGTGCGCCATCTCTCGGCCACGGAACCGCAGGGTTACCTTGGCCTTGTCCCCTTCCTCGAAAAAGCGAATCAGATTCCGTAACTTGATCTGATAGTCGCCGTCGTCGGTTCCAGGGCGAAACTTTACTTCCTTGATCTGTATCTGTTTCTGCTTCTTCTTCGCGATCGCGGCTTTCTTGTTCGTCTCGAACTGGAACTTGCCGAAATCGATGATCCGGCACACCGGCGGTTCCGCCATCGGCGAGACCTCGATCAGGTCGAGCTCCTGCGAGGCAGCGAGTTCGAGCGCCTCGAAGCGGGTCATTACCCCGACTTGCTCGCCGTCCGCGCCAATGACGCGCAGTTGCGGTGCCGTGATCTCTTGGTTGCGCCGGATGCGCTTGGTCGTTGGAGCAGTGATGCGATCAATCCTCTGAAGCTAAAACAGTACGGCCGCGGCTCGCGACTTCTTCGGCAAGCTTCGAGGCGAGGGTTTCGAGGCCCATCGACCCGAGGTCCTTGCCGCTGCGCGTGCGCACGGCCAACGAGTTTGACCCTGATTCGCGGTCGCCCGCGACCAGCAGGTACGGGACCCGCTGCAGGGTGTGTTCGCGGATTTTAAAGCCGACTTTCTCGTTTCGCAAATCCATTTCGACCCGAAGCCCCTGATTTTTCAGGAATTCGGTCGCCCGGCGGACGTATTCGGCCTGTCCGTCGGTAATATTCATCACGACCGCCTGTACCGGCGCCAGCCAGGTCGGGAACTTCCCGGCATGGTTTTCGATCAGGATGCCGAGGAAACGCTCCAGCGAGCCCAGGATGGCCCGGTGCAGCATCACCGGCCGGTGGACCTGCCCGTCCTCGCCGACGTATTCGGCCCCCAGGCGCTCGGGCAGCACGAAATCGACCTGCAGGGTGCCGCACTGCCAGTCCCGGCCGATGGCGTCCCGCAGCACGAATTCCAGCTTGGGGCCGTAAAAGGCGCCCTCGCCCGGGTTCAGGGTGTATTCCAGGCCCGCGGCCTCGACCGCCGCCTTCAGGGCGCCCTCGGCCCGGTCCCAGGTCTCGTCGCTGCCGGCCCGCTTGGCCGGGCGGTCCGAGAACTTGACCATGACCTCGTCGAAGCCGAAGTCCTTGTAGACGCTCTGCAGCAGGGCGCAGAAGGCGACCGTCTCGGCGTTGACCTGCGCCTCGGTGCAGAAGATGTGCGCGTCGTCCTGGGTGAACGCGCGCACCCGCATCAGGCCGTGCAGGGCGCCGGAAGGCTCGTTGCGATGGCAGGAGCCGAACTCGGCGATGCGCAGCGGCAGGTCGCGGTAGGACTTGATGCCCTGCCGGTAGATCAGCACGTGGCCCGGGCAGTTCATCGGCTTGACCGCGAGGATGCGGTCCTCGGACTCGGCGATGAACATGTTGGGCCGGTAGTTTTCCCAGTGGCCCGACTTTTCCCACAGCACGCGGTCGATCAGCTGCGGCGTCTTGACCTCGACGTAGCCGGACTGCTCGAGCCGCCCGCGCATGTAGGCCTCGACGGTGCGCCAGAGCGTGTGGCCCTTCGGGTGCCAGAACACGCTGCCGACCGCCTCTTCCTGGGTATGGAACAGGCCCAGCTCGCGGCCGATGCGGCGGTGATCGCGCTTCTCGGCTTCCTCGAGGCGAGTGAGATAGGCCTTGAGATCCTTCTCGTTCGCCCAGGCGGTGCCGTAGATGCGCTGGAGCATTTCGTTCTTCGAGTCGCCGCGCCAGTAGGCGCCCGCGACCTTCATCAGCTTGAACGCGCCGAGCTTGCCGGTGCTGGGCACGTGCGGGCCGCGGCAGAGGTCGAACCACTCGCCCTGCCCGTACAGGCTGATGTCTTCGTTGGCCGGGATGCTGGCGATGATCTCGGCCTTGTAGTGCTCGCCGAGCTTCTTGAAGGTCTCGACCGCGGCGTCGCGCGGCATCACCCGGCGCTCGACCTTGAGGTCGGCCTTGGCGAGCTCGTGCATCCTGGCCTCGAACTTCGCGAGGTCTTCCGGCGTAAACGGCCGGCTGAAGGCGAAGTCGTAGTAGAAGCCGTCCTCGATCACCGGGCCGATCGTGACCTGCGCCTCCGGGTAGACGGCCTGCACGGCCTGCGCCAGCAGGTGCGCCGTGGAGTGACGGATGATTTCGAGCCCGTCCGCGTCCTTGCCGGTGACGATCGAGACCTGCGCGTCGTGCTCGATGACGTGCGAGGTGTCGACCAGCCTGCCGTCGACGCGGCCGGCCAGCGCGGCCTTGGCCAGCCCGGCGCCAATGCTGGCGGCGAGGCCCGCCACGGTGAGCGGCTGGTCGAAACTGCGTTGGCTGCCGTCAGGCAGGGTGATGACCGGCATCGTCTTTGGTCCCGTCAAGATTCACGATGACCCAGGTGCCGGGATCGTGGTGGGCGCACGTGGGATCGAACCACGGACCCCTACCATGTCAAGGTAGTGCTCTACCGCTGAGCTATGCGCCCTCAAACGAGCCGCGGAGGATACACGAAGACAGGGGCCAGGGGCTAGGGGCAGTCTTTTCCAGAATGGCATGAGCCTTGAGCGGGGACTGTATTTCCAAATTGGTTTTGGGGTAGAACCCGCACGTCCTTCCAGAATCCGCACTCTACGACACCTGCGCAAGGCCTTACCAAGGCATGACTCCACTGATTCTTCATCCTCTCGGCGGCATCGGCGAGATCGAAGCGGGAGCCGATCTTGCGGGCGTGCTTTGCGCAGCCATCACTCGCTGCGGTCTGGACCTCCAGCCGCATGACCTGCTCGTGGTCGCGCAGAAAGTGGTATCGAAAGCCGAGGATCGTTTCGTCGACCTGCGTAGCGTCGAACCCTCGGCACGCGCGCTCGAACTCGCCGGCACGACCGGCAAGGATGCGCGGCTGGTCGAACTGATCCTGAGAGAATCCAGCGATGTTCTGCGGACGCGCCCCAATGTGCTGATCGTTCGCCATCGCCTCGGCTACGTCCTGGCCCAGGCCGGCATCGATCGTTCCAACGTGCCTGGCGACGAGCGCGTATTGCTTTTGCCGATCGATCCGGATGCCTCCGCCACGTCGCTGCGCGACGCGCTGCGCGCCCGCTCGGGCGTCGATGTCGGCGTCGTTATAACCGACAGCTTCGGGCGGCCGTGGCGGCTGGGAACGACCAACGTCGCAATCGGCTCCGCCGGAATACCCTCGCTGTGGGATCGGCGAGGCGAACGAGACCGCGCGGGACGCGCGCTCGAATCGACTCTGGTCGCATGGGCCGACGCAATCGCCGCCGCAGCCGGCTTGCTGATGGGCGAAGCGGCCGAGGGCGTGCCGGCGGTCCTGGTGCGAGGACTCGCCTGCCCGGCCGTACCGAACCCGGCCCGCTCGCTCGTCCGTCCACTGGACGAGGATCTTTTCCGGTGAACATCGAGATCGTGGCGCTCACCGGCGGCGTCGGCGGGGCGAAACTGGCGCTGGGACTGGATTGCCTGTTCCCGGCCGGGCGACTCGCCTGTGTCGTCAACACCGGGGACGACTTCGATCACCTCGGCCTGCGCATTTGCCCGGACGTGGATACCCTGATGTACACGCTCGCCGGCTGCAGCGATCCGGAGCGTGGCTGGGGCCGGGCCGACGAGACCTGGAGCTTCATGCACGTGCTCGAGTCGCTCGGTGGACCGGGCTGGTTCAGGCTCGGCGACGGCGACCTGGCCGTGCACGTCGAACGCACGCATCGACTGCGCACCGGGGAATCGCTGACCGCGGTTACGGCGCGGCTCGCACGGGCACTCGGTATCGGGACCGTGGTCCTGCCGATGACTGACCAGCCGGTCGCGACGCGCGTCCTGACGACCGAAGGCAGGCTGGATTTCCAGGACTATTTCGTCGCCCGCCGCGCCGAACCGCGCATCACGGGCATTGAGTTCTCAGGCCACGAATCAGCTCAACCCACCCAGGCCGTTCGCTCAGCGCTGGCCTCGCCAGGCCTGCAGGCGATCGTCCTGTGCCCGTCGAATCCGTGGCTCAGCATGGACCCGATACTGTCGGTACCGGGCATGCGCTCAGCCGTGCGTGGCGCTGGGGTGCCGGTCGTAGCGGTCTGCCCCTTGATCGCCGGCCGATCGGTCAAGGGCCCGACCGCGAAAATAATGTCGGAACTCGGGATAGAAGCCAATCCGCGCTCGATCGCGATGCACTATGCGAGTGTCGCCGATGGGCTCGTCATCGACGCAGCAGATGCATCGTGGGCGGATCGTTGTCCGGTGCCCACGCACGTGACGCCGACGTTGATGCGCAGTCTCGAGGATCGCAAGCGGCTGGCCGCAGAGACCGTCGCGTTCGCAGCCAGTCTGCGCACGCGTCGAGGCGATTGAGCGAAAAGCGGACTCGGCCCGAGACGCCCGAGGCGATGCTCAGCGAGTGCCACGGACCGAGCCGAGCGACCAGGTCTTCCTTGAGTTGGCGAAACATCATCGTGATCGGCATGGCGGGATTGGCGATCCATTGATACGCGATTCCCGCCATCG
Organism: uncultured Gammaproteobacteria bacterium; assembly: GCA_963744735.1. Taxonomy (GTDB): domain Bacteria; phylum Pseudomonadota; class Gammaproteobacteria; order Steroidobacterales; family Steroidobacteraceae; genus RPQJ01. Next base: position 24,933 of record CAVUVH010000008.1, on the reverse strand, counting down.
AGGCGACGTACTGCTCCGCGACCCGCTCCGCGTCGAGGGAAGGATCGACAACGCCGGCGGCCTGGCCGGCCCGAATCCAGTGCGCGGCGTCGCGGCGCTGGGCATTGTGGACATTTGCGAGATTGGCTTTGTAGTCGGAGCTGGGGTCTATGCTCAGGAACCAGAGCAAGTACATCGCGCGGACCTCCTCGGGCCGCTCACGGAAGAACTGATCTGCTGCATCGGTCGCCGCGCAGAGTGCCTCGGTGCCGACGCGCTTGCCGACGGCCGCCTGCACTCGCTTGAGCCAATCGACGCTCGCGACCTGCAGCACGTTGGCAAACAGCCCAGCCTTCGACCCGAATCGATGGGTCGCCAGCCCGCGACTGTAGCCGGCCATTTCGCCTACCGCATGGACCGTCGTGCCCTGGATACCATGCCGCACCAGCAGGTGCATGGCCGCTTCCGTCAATTTGCTGTCGGAAAGCGCGGAGCGTTCTGCTTGAGTGCGCCTGCGCCGCGCCGTTTCGCCTGTTTTACTCATTTTTGAAGCCTAGGCGACCTTTGTTTCGCGGGATATACAGACTTGGGCCAGCGGTATCGCGTTCAGGCGACGACACCGTCGCGCCGCAACTCATCGATTTCAGCAGACCCATAGCCCGCCTCCGCAAGCACCGCCGCGGTCGCCTCGCGGCCGTGCTGCGTGGCACGCGGCGTGGCCGGCGGGGTGCGACTGAAGCGTGGTGCGGGCGCATTCTGTGGTGACCCGTCCACGTCGATGAAGACCTTGCGCGCGACATTGTGCGGATGGCACATCGCCTCCTCCAGGCTGAGAACCGGCGTGACGCAGGCGTCCATGCCCTCGAACAGTGCCTGCAACTCGTCACGCGTGTGGCGTGCAATCGCCGCGGCGAGTCGTGCCTTGAGTTCGGGCCAGACGTTTTCGACCGATCCTGGTACGAGGCTGCCGCATAACCGACGCCGACGGCGAACTCGGCTGGATCCAGTCCGAGCCTGGAAAGCAGCAAGGCGTGGAATTGCGGCTCGATGGCGCCGATTGCGACCCAGCGACCGTCGCGAGTCGCATAAGTATCGTAGTAATGCGCGGCACCGGACAGGAAGTTCTCTCCAGGCGCATCCCGCCACACGCCCTGGGCGCGCAGCGCCAGCGAGGTCGCGAGGAACGAGGCCGCGCCGTCGATCATCGCAGCGTCGATCACTTGTCCGCGACCCGACGTATGCCGCTCCTGCAGCGCGCACAGGATCCCGAATGCGAGCAGGAGTCCGCCACCGCCATAGTCTGCGATCACGTTGAGCGGCGGAACGGGTTTGCCGCCCTGCGGCCCGATCTGGTGCAGCAGGCCGCTCAGCGCCAGGTAATTGATGTCGTGGCCGGCACGTGCAGCCAGTGGTCCGTGTTGACCCCAGCCCGTGATTCGACCGTACACGAGCCGTGGATTGCGCACGCAACAGATCTCCGGGCCGAGACCCAGGCGCTCGACGACCCCCGGTCGGTAGCCTTCGATGAGGACGTCTGCGCGGTCGACCAGTCGCAGCACGACTTCGACCGCAGCGGTGCTTTTCAGGTCGAGCGCGAGACAACGACGGCTGCGCATCATTGGGATCGGCGGCAATGGCAGAAGCGTCTCCGGGCCGACGCACCTGCACGACGTCTGCGCCCATGTCGGCGAGCATCATGCACGCATAGGGGCCAGGCCCAATGCCCGCGAGTTCGACGACCGCACGCCGGCAGGGTCCACCGGGCGCGCGCGGATTGGGCTGCCGCCGGCCCGGTCGATTCCGGCGCGGTTCGGCCCGCCGGCGGCGTGTGCCGCTCAGACACGCTCATCGGCGTCTATGCCGTCCGGGCGGGCGCGGCATGTTCGGAACGGGCATTGGTTCAGGTGGACAGACATACTTGTTGGCAGCAAGATATTATTCCACGGGGCCCTAGGCAAGCACTGCATTCGCGGTCAGGCCCCATCCGGAGCAGGCAGTGTCCGCGGAAGCCGGAAGTTCCGATGAGATCGCAGGGCTGCCCATCGATGCCGCGCGCGTCGGCAGCTACCTCGAGGGCAGAATCCCGGGGTTTCACGGACCATTGACGGCGGAACGGTTTCCGGGCGGCCAATCCAATCCGACCTACCTGCTGCGCGCGGCGGAGCGCAAGTACGTGCTGCGCCGCAAGCCACCCGGGGCGCTGCTCGACTCGGCCCATGCGATCGATCGTGAATTCCGCGTGCTCGCGGCGCTGGCGGCCGACGGCAGCGTCCCTGTCCCCACTCCCCGGCTCTACTGCGCGGATGCCGAAATCATCGGCACGCCCTTCTACGTCATGGACCACGTCGCGGGCCGCAACTTCTGGGACCTTACCCTGCCGGAAGTTCCACGCGCGGAACGACGCGCCTGCTTCGACTCGATGAACTCCACGATCGCGGCCCTCCACCGCGTCGATTTCGCGGCGGCAGGACTGGCGGACTTCGGCAAGCCGGGCGACTACTTCAGGCGGCAGATCAGGCGCTGGTCGCGCCAATACCTGGCCGACGAGGCTGCAGGGCGCATCGAGGCACTGGATCACCTCCTCGAATGGCTGCCCGCCAACGTGCCGCCCGGCGAGGATGCGGCGATCGTCCACGGCGACTTCCGCTGCGACAACATGATCTTCCATGCCACCGAGCCAAGGGTCGTCGCGCTGCTCGACTGGGAATTGTCGACCATCGGGCATCCGCTCGCCGACTTCACCTACCACCTGCTGATGTACCGGATGCCGACGCTGGGTGTGGCCGGCCTGCTGGGCCACGATCTCGAGGCCCTCAACATCCCGTCCGAGCGTGAACAGGTGGCCGCGTACTGTGCGCGTACCGGTCGACCCGGCATCGACGCCCTTCACTTCTACTTCGCCTTCAACTTCTTCCGGCTCGCCGCCATTTTCCATGGCATCCGCGGCCGGGTCCTGCGCGGTGCCGCGAGCAGCCCTCGTGCGCGGGAGTACGCCGCCGCCGCGGACCGTGTCGCCGAACTCGGCTGGCGCGAGGCGCAGCGCGGCTGAAGCGCCGCGGCGATACGCCGCAAGCGCTGCATCCAACTTCAAGCCTCCGCGTTGCGCTCGTTGAGAGATCCGGTAATGCGCAGGCCCGCGCCATCGACGGCATAGTGCTTGTTGATGAAGATCAGAATCGAAGTGAGGGCCTCGGCAGCCGCCGAGTTGGCCAGCGAGCCGGCGTGAAGCCCCCGCAGGCCGGCCGCGCGCGCCAGCTCGACGACGCGCCCGCGTGCCTCCAGCTTGTCGCCGAACACCAGCACGTCGCAATCGACGACTTCGTCGCTGGCGAGCCGGTGCGCGGCCACATTGTGGAAGGCCGACACCACCGTGACCTCTGCACCGAGCAGGGCCTGCGCGCGCAGCGCGGCGCTGCCCTCTTGCGGCAGCTGCACCCGCATGACCTTCGGCGGCATCAGCGGCACCGTCGTATCGACGACCAGCTTGCCGCGAACCACGGCGCGGATTTCGCCCAGGGTCGCCTCCTGCGACGCGAAGGGCACGCAGACCACGACGATGTCAGCCGCCTCTGCGGCCTCGCGATTCGTGGCTCCGCGAGCCTCGCCACCGGCGCCCGGCTGCAGAGCTGCTGCCGCCTCCGCGGCGCGAGCGGGGTCGCGCGAACCGATCACCAAGCGGTATCCGGCGCTGCACCAGCGGCGCGCCAGTGCGCCGCCGAGGTGCCCCGCGCCTCCGACGATTGCAATCAATGGCTTCGGGTTGGCTGTCAACGGTCTGTCCTCCACTCAAGCACTGGCGGTTAGCTGCAAATTGGCGTTCGAGCCGACCGGCACCGCGCGCGCGGTTGCCGGCCGGTACAGCGTACTGCGCTGCCAGGGGCGCCGGCCAAGGCGCAACGCGATGTCCATCAGCGATTCGGCCGACATCTCCTGCCCATGCGCACCGCCGGCCGCACGGGTGATCGACTCGTGCATCAGCACGCCGCCCATGTCGTCGGCGCCGGCCCGCAAGGCTGCGGCAACCCCATCGGCGCCCATCTTCACCCATGACGCCTGCACGTGCCGGAACACCGGATGCAGCACGATGCGCGCGACGGCATGCACCAGCACGGTCTCGCGGAACGTCGGACCGCTCCGCGCGAGCCCGCGGCGCCACAGGGGCGCTTCCGGGTGCACGAAGGGCAAGGGCACGAACTCGGTGAACCCTCCCGTCTCCTGCTGCAATCGGCGCAGGCTCAGCAGGTGACGTGCCCAGTGTTCAAGCGAGTCCACGTGCCCGAACATCATCGTTGCGGTGCTGCGCAGGCCGCAGCGATGGGCCGTTCTCATCACGTCGAGCCAATCGGCCGTATTGAGTTTGTCCGGACAGATCCGGGCACGAACCGAGTCGTCGAGGATCTCGGCAGCGGTTCCTGGCAGGGATCCCAGTCCCGGCGCGACGGAGACGACCGAGGTAGTCCTCGAGCGACAGGCCCAGCGTCCTCGCGCCGTGCTGGATCTCGAGTGGCGAGAACGCGTGCACGTGCATGTCGGGCACCGCTTCCCGCACCGCAGCCAAGATGTCGAGGTACGTCTGGCCAGTGAACGACGGATGGATGCCGCCCTGCAGGCAGACCTCGGTGGCACCCCGCCGCCATGCCTCGACTGCGCGTTCCGCGACAGCATCGATGTCGAGCAGGTAGCCCGGACCCCGCAGGCTGCGCGCCGAGCGGCCCTTCGAAAACGCACAGAAGCCGCACGCCAGCGTGCAGACATTCGTGTAATTGATGTTGCAGTTGACCACGTAGCTCGCCGTGTCGCCGACACTGCGGCGGCGCAGTTCGTCTGCTGCAGACAGCACGGCTGGATAGTCCGCGCCGCGCGCCGACAGCAGCGCGCACACGTCCTGTTCGGCGAGTGGCTCGCCGTTGACGACCGACTCCAGCGCACGCGCGACCGGACCCGTCGCTTCGGCCCGGGAATCGAACCACGCGGCGGCCTCCGCGGGGATCCCGGCCGCGGCCCCGGCATACCAGCCATCGGTGCGGGCCAGCCCCGTGGCATCTGTCATTCGCAGGACACGCGACTGCAGGCTGGAGTCCACCCAGCGCGCCGGATCCCGGGCATATGACGGCGTAATCGCGAGCCGCTCGACAAGTTCGCGACCGCTGGCAGCGGTGGTCCGCGCAAGAGCCTGCAACTCTGGCCAGGGAGCCTCGGGATTGACGTGATCGGGCGTGACGGGCGACAGCCCGCCCCAGTCGTTGATTCCGCTGTTGGCGAGCCGCTCGAGCGCATGCGGGCGCAGGTTTGGCGGCGCCTGGATCGACATCGAGGCACCGAACAGCAGTCGCGCGACAGCGATGGTCCAGAGCTGCTCGTCCAACGTGGGCTCAGGTGCGTTGGCCATGCGCGTGCCGGGTTTCGCGCAGAAGTTCTGGATGATCAGGTCCTGCAGGTGGCCGTGACGGTCGTGCAGGTCGCGAAGCGCGAGCAGCGCGTCGATGCGTTCCGCCCGTGTCTCGCCGATACCGATGAGAATCCCGCTGGTGAACGGTATGCCGAGGCGCCCTGCCGCGCGCACGGTTTCGAGCCTTTTCGACGGCAGCTTGTCGGGCGAGCCGTAGTGCGGGCCGCCGCGCTTGCCGAGTCGATCCGCACTCGACTCGAGCATCAGGCCCATGGACGCCGCGACCGGTCGCAGTTGCCGAAGGTCGTCCTCGCTCATCACGCCGGGATTCAGATGCGGCAGCAGCGTCGTGCGTTCGATCACGGCGCCCGCTGCCACCTTGAGATAGTCGAGCGTGCTGGCGAAGCCCATCCGCTTGAGCGCCTCCCGCGCACGCGAATAGCGCAACTCCGGCTTGTCGCCGAGCGTGAACAATGCCTCCTTGCAGGCCGCGGCTGCGCCGGCACTGGCGATCTCGAGTACCTGGTCCAGCGACAGGTAAGGTTGCTGGAGGTGGCGAGGTGAAGTGGCGAAGGTGCAGTAATGGCAGACGTCGCGACACAAGCGCGTCAACGGAATGAAGACCTTGCGCGACCAGCTCAGGCACCGGCCATGTCCCTCGGCAGCGAGCGCGGCTGCGGCCGGCTGCAGCAATTCCAGCGGGGCATCCAGCAGCTGCGCCAGGGCTTCGCCGGCCGTCGGTCGATCGCCTGCCCCAACATCCGCCAGCAGCCGGTTCAGCGGCCGGATGCGGTCGCTCACCGGTACGACTCGAGGTGCGACGCTCGCTTCGGCCTGATCATGCCGAAGACCGCTTCGTAGTCCGCAGGGGTATCGATGTCGGCCTGCAATCCGGGGCTTGCGACGGTCTGTGCAAGAAGGCCGCACGCGCGCGCTGCCAACTCGTGACGCTCGCGGCTGCCAGGTCCGAATGCAAAGCGCAGCTGCGCACCATGCTCGAGCGAGACGTAGAGACCGTTCGTGCCCGAACCGTTGCGATCGGGAGCAAGCGCGACTCCGGCCCGGCGACCCGCGTCGAGCAACTGCTCGAGGTCCGCGCCAGAGAGCAATGGCAGGTCGGCCGGCAGCAACAGCAGCCCGTGCGCGCCTGCGGCCAGCGCCGCCCGGCGGCCTGCCTCGAACGCCGCATTGAGATCGGCACCCGGATCGCGCAGCACCATGACGTCACTCGGGATCGAGTCCCGTTCGGGGCTCACGACCAGCACCGTGTCAATCGCGGGCACCGACCGCGCAACTTCCAGAACATGACCCAGCATCCGGCGTGCGAGCTGGCTGCGTCGCCTTTGGCCGAGCGCCGCGTCGAGCCTCGTCTTGCACCTGGCGCGCGCATTGACCGCGATGACGGTCCAGACGCGCTCGGCATGGCACCCGCAGGCCTTGCGCAGGTCGATTGTCACGCTTGAACTTGGAGTGCGGCACGCACGCGCGGCAGCACGTGCCGGGCGATGTATTCGATGCGCCGCTGTCCTGACTCGATCGGCTCGCCGGGAAACTGCGCCCAGAAGTGCAGGTCGCGTATCTGGGGGTATTTCCGCAGCAACTCGGTGAGGCGGGTCACCGCGGTGTCCGCGTCCCAGAGTTCATAGAGTCCATTGGCAATGGCGGCTTGCGCGTCGGGGAATCGCGGGGTGGTGTCCGGCGGTCCGAATGCGCCCCATTCGATGTACTGGTTGCTCTGGTAGAGCACGTGCGGCCCGACGATCTGCGCTTCCCGCTCGGGATCGTCGGAGATGATGGCCCAGTGTCCCGCGATGATCACGCCGTCCTCGGGCGCACGGCCATTCCTGGCGAGGCATTCGAGGTACGTGTCGTGGCCGATGCCGCCGGTGGACAGGAACCCGTCGGCGATGCGGGACGCGCGGTCGATCGCAGGTTCGGCCATGCCTCCCAGGTAGAGTTTCGGCTTGTGCTCGGGTGGCGGCGTGACCCGCACGTTGCCCACCTTGAAGCGCTTGCCATCGAAGGCGATCACCTCGCCCGCCCAGGCGCGGCGAATGATCGCCATGGACTCCTCGATCAGGCTCGGCCGCTGCTTGAGCTCGCGTCCGAACTCGTTGAACTCGAGTTCGCGATAGCCGATGCCGACGCCGAGATCGAATCGACCGCCGGTCAGCAACGACAGGGTCGCGGTGTCTTCGGCGATTCGCACGGGGTTGTGCAGCGGCAGGATCATGAGGTTCGTGCCGATGCGCATCCGGTGCGTGCGCGCGCCGATCGCGCCGGCCATCACCAGTGGCGAGGGCGTGTAGCCGTCATCGCAGAAGTGATGCTCGGTGATCCAGACCGAGTCGAAGCCCAGGCGCTCGGCCTCGACGATCTGCTCGAGCGCCCGCGCGTAGAGCCGCTCGAACGGGATGGTCCAGGGCGCCGGATTGCGGAAGTCGTACCAGAGCCCGAAATTCACCGTTCTTTGCATGGCCGCAGCTCCCGGACTCAGGTAATCGAGGCGAGGAAATCGAGCAGCACTTTGCGATACCGCGGCCCGTCCTCGATAAACGGTGCGTGGCCGCAATCTTCGAACTCGACCGCGGTTCCGCGCCTGGCGTGCCTCGCCGCGAGACGACAGATTTCAGGATCGACGATCACGTCCTTGCCACCGATGATGGACAACAACGGCACGTCGAGTGCCGCCAGGGCTGCACGCTGGTCCAGGCTGCCCAGATTCAGCAGTGCGTCGTCCGCGCTGGGCGAGGTCTGCATGAAGATGGACCACTGCCAGTTGATCATCGCCGGCGTCTGGGGGACGGCACAGACCGCCTGGGTCAGCCCGTAGAGAAAATTCGCACGATCGGCACGCAACGCCGCGACCGTCTGCGCGACGCTTTCCGGCGGGCCGCCATGCGGAAAGTCGTCGGCCTGGACGTAACGCGGCGTCGCACCGCAGGTGAGTACGACGCCGGCGCACTGCGCGCCGAGCAGGTGGGCGGCCTCGATCGCCACTGCGCCGCCAAGCGACCAGCCATTGAGCACCACTTTCGGCAGTCCCAGTTGGCGCACGATCGCCACTGCGTCGGCGGCGGACGCCGCGATCGACACGTCCGGGAAGTCCCGGTCGGACTGGCCGCACCCGCGCTGATCGAAGCTGACGACGGCATGGCCTTTCGCCTGCAGTTCGACCGAGCGTGGTGTCCCAGATACGATTGCTCGTCCCCCAGCCGTGGATCAGTACCACGGGCACCTTGCTGCCGGCGTAGTGCTCGAAATAGATTCTCCGGCCATGGCTACCGTCGACAGTCAGGAATGGCATGCGAATCTCCGTCGCGGGTTCAGGTTGTGGGCGGCGTCATCTGCGCGCCGGGTATCGGGTTGAAGAAGTGGATCGTGACGTCTCGACGCAGGATCTTCCACACCCCGTCGCGGCGCTGGAAGTGGTCGCGATACGTGGCACCGACCATCTGCACGACGTCGTCGCGGGTCGCGCCCAGGCAGTCGACGTCGCATTCGCCATGGGCATCGTCGCGACCGGCGAAGCGGACCCGCAGGTTGCTGGTCAGGTGGTGCGTCTCCCGCCAGGCCGGCCAGAGCACCTCATTGAGCGCCTTCTCGATGCCCGCATGACGCTCGTACACGCCGAAGGGCGGGCCGATGTTCCAGGTGCAGTCCGGCCACCAGATCGCCATGAAGCGCGCGAAATCGACCGCTGTCGAATCCCTGGCAGTAATCGGTCACCAGGTCGCGCATCGCATTCCGGCTCTCGAGCTGGTCGATGCGGACCAGCAGTTCCTCAATCCGGGCGTCGGTCGTCATAGATGCCTCCTCGGTGGGCACGCGGCCATGCGCTCAGAGATTGCCGATGTCGCGTTCCAGCGCATGCGCGAGCTTCTGCCGGGCGTGGTCGATGCTGTTCGGCAGGTAGTAGTCGGGGAACATGCCGGCGGCGGCTTTCGCGATCACGCAGCAACTCCTTGGCCACGGCGATCTTGTGCACCTCGGTCGGGCCGTCGACGATGCCCATTTCGGGCACTGTAGCCCACATCGCCATCAGCGGCGTCTCGTTCGACATGCCGAGCGAACCGTGCAGGTGCAGCGCGCGAGCCACCACGTCCCGCAGCACGCCAGGCATTGCAGCCTTCACGGCCGCGATCTCCTTGCGCACTTCGCGGTTGTATGACTTGTGCTTGTCGATCAGCCATGCCGCGTAGAGCACGTGCAGCCGGAACTGCTTGATCTGGATGTAGGAGTCGGCGATCTTCTCCTGCATCAGCTGCTTGTTCGACAGCAGCTCGCCCTTGGTGCGCGCGGCTCAGCGCGCGCTCGCACATCATGTCCAGCGCCCGCTTGAGCACGCCCACGGTGCGCATCGCGTGATGGATGCGGCCGCCGCCGAGGCGCGACTGGGCGACCTCGAAGCCCTGGCCCGGGCGGCCGAGGATGTTGGCGGCCGGCACGCGGCAGTTCGTGAAGCGCAGGTAGCCGTGCACGCCGGAGCCCGGCTCGTCGCGCATTCCGACCGCGACATTGCGGATGATCTCGAGCCCCGGGGCCGCACGGTCGACGATCAGGATCGACGCGCCCTGGTGCACGGGCACGGACTTGTCCGTGATGACCACGACGAGCAGGAACTTCGCGAAGTCCGCGTGCGAGGCGAACCACTTCTCGCCGTTGATCACCCATTCGTCGCCGACCAGGCGCGCCTCGCAGGTGAATTCGCCCGGGTCGGCGCCGGCCTGCGGTTCGGTCATCGAGTAGCACGACGCGATCTCGCCCTCCAGCAGCGGCTCGAGGTACTTGCGCTTCTGTTCCGCCGTGCCGAAGTGCGCGAGGATCTCGGCGTTGCCGGTGTCGGGCGCCTGGCAGCCGAACACGGTCGGTGCGAAGCGGCTGCGGCCGAGGATCTCGTTCATCAGGCCCAGCTTGAGCTGGCCGTAGCCCTGGCCGCCGAGTTCGGGGCCGAGGTGGCAGGCCCAGAGGCCCTGCTGCTGCACGATCTTCTTCAGCGGCGCCATCGCCGCGGCCGGACCCTTGCGGCCCGGGTCGAACGGATCGGCAGGCCCGCGGAACACGAGGTCGATGGGCTCGATCTCCTCGCGCACGAACTGGTCCATCCAGTCCAGCTTCTGCTGGAACTCAGGGTCAGTCTCGAAATTCCATGACATGTGTAAGCCGGTACCCGGGTTAAGGACGGATGACGATCGACGGCCCCGCGACGGCGGCCCTTGCATTGACAGCCGACACTGCAGCGGTTCCCGCCGCGCCCGGGGGTCGCGATGCGACCGGGCAAAGTATAGAGATACACTTGCTTGCCGACAACAAGCAGACTATCTTCGCAACATCAGTGACCTTGACAGCCTGGCTCGAAATCACCGGAGGGGGAGTAATGACCGCGACAGCAGGTAGGTATCTCGCATTGGCGATTTCAATCGCCCTGGGCGGAATCGTCGCCCCGCAGACCGCGAGGGCTCAGGGCGCCGCGCAAGGTGCGGCGCTCGAGGAAATCATCGTGACCGCGCGCAAGCGCTCGGAGAATCTGCAGGACGTCAGCACGTCCGTCAGCGCACTCAGCAGCGAAGACCTTGGACGACGTTTCGACGTCGACCTGCAGAACCTGTCCAACGCGGCGCCCAACCTGGTGATCGACGACCTGCAGCAGGGTCCCGGCAGCCCGGCCGCGATCTCGATCCGCGGCGTCGGCACGACGGACGTCGAGAAGAACTTCGATCCGACGGTCGGCGTCGTCGTGGACGGTGTCTTCATCGGCGTCAATTCTGGCGCGATGATCAGGGCACTGGACCTGCAGCGCGTCGAGATCCTGCGCGGACCCCAGGGCACGCTGTTCGGCCGCAACTCCATCGCCGGCGTCATCAACGTCACACGCATGAAGCCAACCATCGGCGACGTCAGCGGCGGAGTGCGCCTGGGCCTGCGGCAACTACGGCGACCAGCAGGTCGACGGCTACTTCGACGTGCCGATCGGCGACAAGTTCGCATTCAAGCTGGGCGGCGCGTACCGCGCGAACGACGGCTACTTCTTCAACCGCACGCGCAACATGGACGTCGGCGAGACCGAATTCAAGTCATTCAGCCCGAGTTCGCCTGGCAGGCCACCGACGACCTGGAAGTCTCCTACCGCTTCGACAAGACCTGGCAGGACCAGGACGCGAACACCGTGCTGAACATGGCGCAGCCCGACCAGGTGTGGTGCTTCTACTACGACCAGTGCGCGCAGCAGCGTCGACGACCCCCAGTCCGGCGACCGTTACACGGTGCTGCAGAACGGCGACGACCCGTACCAGTCGTACTTCGACACCGACCTGCACATCGCCAACGTGAGCTGGGATATCACTGACGGCTATACCCTCGACTACGTGTTCGGCGACTTTGCGACTGACGAAGAGGTCTACCAGGACTGGGACGGTACGCGCGCTGACGCTGTACCACACCGACCGCCCCGCGACCTGGAACCAGCGGAGCCACGAACTGCGCCTGACCCACACCGGCGACCGACTGTCCTACACCGTCGGCGCCGTACCTGTGGGATTCCGACTATCGCATCGACCTGATGAGCTACATCGGCTTCGGCGACTTCCTGTTCGGCCTGCCCGCCGGCACCGTGCTGGAAGTGCCGCAGACGGTCGTGCAGAACACCGACTCCCAGGCGGTGTTCTTCGAGGGTGACTACAAGTTCAACGACGCGTGGACCCTGACACTCGGTGGTCGCTACACGAAGGACGAAAAAGACAGCGGCGCTGATCGATGCGAGCATGCCGGAACTGGCTGTCGAGGGCAGCCTGCGAATCCGTTCGAGGAATCCTGGTCGAGTTCACGCCGAAGGCGAGCTTGCGCTACCGCATGAACGACGATGCTGATGTTCTATCGGTCTCTACTCGAAGGGCTTCCGGGCCGGCGGCTTCAATGGCCGTCCCGGCACCTACGATGCCGCGGCGACACCCTACGACCCCGAGACCGTGGACAACTTCGAGGTCGGCGCAAAGACCGAGTGGCTGGACGGCCGCCTCCGCCTCAACGGCTCGGTCTTCTTCATGAAGTACGACGACAAGCAGGAAGAGCAGAGCGTGCCGACCGACGGTCGGCACCGGCCAGCAGACCCTGGTCGCTCAACGCCTCGAGCGCGGAGATCATCGGGCCTGGAGCTCGACTTGCCTACAGGATGACCGAGGCTTCACGCTGTCGGGCAACCTCGGCCTCCTCGATGCCAAGTACAAGGAACTTGATCGATCCAATCAACGGAACGGACCTGTCGGACCTCGAACTTGCGCCGCGCGCCGCCGATCACGGCGACGATCTCGCCGACCTATGACTGCAGGACAGCTGGGTGGAACGTTCTGGGTCCAGGCGCGACTGGCGCTACATCGGCGAGCAGGAGCTGACGTTCCTCAACTCGCCGCAGAGCCAGTACGCGCAGGACGTGCTGGACGCGTCGATCAACTATCGGCTTCGGCAGCACGCTCGCTCAGCCTGTGGGGCCTGAACCTCACGGGGAACGACTCGTGGTCACAGGCCTACGATGTCGGTACGGCCGTGGGCTTCGCCGGGCTGTGGACCTACGCGGCGACGCGGCCGCCCAGGGCCTTTGGTGTGCGGTTGACCCAGACCTTCTGACGCGGCGGTCTCGGCCGCTGGTGCACGGGCATGCTCGGCACCAGCGGCCCGCGGACCGGCGCCGTGACGCGACCCGGCTACGCAGCCGGTTACCGAGGCCATCTGGTTACGCCAATGAGCAGTCGCTGGATAGTCACGGGCGGGAGCCGCGGCGTCGGCCTCGCAACCGCGCGGATCGCTGCCGCGAGGGCGATCGCGTCGCCGTGGTCGCGCGCACCGTCGACACCGATGCACTGCAGCGGCGCTCGGCCCGGACTCGCTGGCGCTTGCCGCGGACGTACGCGACGCCGCCGCGGTGAAGGCGCGGTCGAGCCGGTCGTCGACGCGTGGGGCGGCATCGACGTGCTGGTCAACAATGCCGGCCTCCACCGCGGCGGCAAGGTCGAGCGGCTGTCGCCGCGGACTGGGACGCGGTCCTGGCGACCAACCTCTCCGGCCCGCTGCATTGCGTGCGGCCGTGCTGCCGCACATGGGCGCGGGCGGCTCGATCGTCAACATCGGCGCCGTGGTTGGTTTCCGGGGCTTTCCGGGCGACAGTCCCTACGGCGCATCGAAGGCCGGGCTCGCGGGCTGACGCAGGTGCTGGCGGTGGAGCTCGCGCCGCGCAGATACGCGTCAATCTCGTCATCCCCGGTCTGGTGTCACCGAGATGACCGCAGCGCTCGACGAACGGGCCCTGCGAACTGCTGGTCGAAGATCCCCCTGCGGCGGGTCGGCACCGAGGAGGAGATCGCCGAGGTCATCTGGTGGGTCGCGGGCTCGACGTACATGACCGGCGCGGTCATCCCGACCGACGGCGGCATGATGTGCGCACTGTGAGCAGCGGCCCGGCAGCGCCTGGACCGGCTGGTTGGCCGAGCACGCTGGGACTGCAGGGCGCCACCGTGGACGTCGGCTGGGCGGCGGCAACTCGAATGTCACGCAACTCGTGGACGAGGCGGCGGGTCGTGCTGCGGCGTCCTCCGGACAACGCCATCTCGGCCAGCGCGGCCAACGGCGTGCGCCGCGAATACCGCATGCTCCGCGCGCTGGCGGGCCATGCCCGCGTGCCGGCGCCGCTCGGGTTCTGCGACGACGCAACGATCATTGGCCAGCCGTTCATCGTGGTCGAACACGTCGATGGCACCGCCATCTCGACCGACTGCCCGCGGGCTATCCGAAGACGCGGAGACGCTGAACCTATCGGCGCGGAACTGGTCGACGCCATGGCACTGTCCATGCCCTGGACTGGCGCGAACTCGGCCTCGAGGCGGGCACCGCGAGGAAGCTACGTCAGCCGGCAGGTCGAGCGCTGGCTGAGCGCGCGCGAGGCCGACGCAGTCCGCGAGTGCCGCTCATCGAGGACCGGTCGCTGGCTGCTGGCGCATTGCCCCGCCACCGCGCCCGGCGCCGTCATTCACGGCGACTTCCACCTCGACAACACGCTGTTTCGCAACGACTCTCCCCTGCTGGCCGTGATCATCGACTGGGAACTGGCACGATCGGCGATCCGCTCGCGGACCTCGGGCTCGCCCTGCGTTCTGGGGCGACCGTCCCGTCGATCGATCGGCTTTCCGTTTGTCCAGCGGTCAGTCGCGGCCTGCCGGGTCGCGCGCGCGAGGCTCTTGCGGAACGCTGGTCGAGGCCACCGGCATCCCGGTCGATGATCTCGACTACTACCTGGTGTTCGCGCTGTGGCGGCTGGCCGCCATCGTCGAGGGTGCCTACGTGCTGTTTCGCAAGGGTCTGGTCGCGGACCAGTACTCGCGCAACCTCGAGTACGACGTGCCGGACCTGCTCGCCGAGGCGGCGTGCATCGCCGGCCTGGCTTGAGCGAGCGGCACGGCGCAAGGTCTATACCGATGGAATCGACCATGATGAGCATGCCGCTGTCGACGCAGTTGATTCTGCGTCATGGCGCACGGCTGCATGGCGGCAGCCGGATCGCGACCTACGACGGCCGGCGTTCACGAGCTGCCGTTCGACCGCGTGGCGGAGCGCGCGGAGTCGCTCGCCGCCGCGCTGGCCGCGCTCGGGGTGCGGCGCGGCGACCGCGTGCGACCTTCTGCTGGAACCACCAGCCGCATCTCGAGGCTTACCTCGCGGTCCCGGCGATGGGCGCGGTCCTGCATACGCTGAACGTCCGGCTGTTCGCGGACCAGATCATCGGCATCATGCGCACGCCGAGGACCAGTTCCTGATGGTCGACGCCGCGCTGCTGCCGAGATCGCGCCGCGTATCGACCAGGTGCCACGCTGCGGCAGATTGTCGTCGTCGACGCGGCCGCGGCCCGACGCGGCCGCGCCCGGTCACCGACTACGAAGCACTGATTGCCAGCGCGCCAGGGCCGCACGCGTGGCCCGACCTGGACGAACGCGATGCGGCCGTGGCCTGCTACACGTCTGGCACGACCGGTGACCCCAAGGGAGTCGTCTACAGTCACCGCAGCATCTTCCTGCACACGCTGGCGACGCTTGGCCGGATACCTTCGGCATTGGCCAGGCCGACCGGATCCTCCTGCTGCCGTCGATGTTCCATGCGAATGCATGGGGATTGCCATACTCGCCTGGCTGAGCGGCGCCGACCTGCTGCTGCCAGGCCCGCATCTCAAGGCCGACCGATATCCGTGACGATGATCGAGGCCGAGCGCCGACCTTCACCGCACTCGTACCGACCTGATCAACGACATGCTGCAGGCCGACAGGCACGAGCCGATCGACCTGTCAGCTTTCGCGTGATCCTGTCGGGCGGCTCCGCGGTGTCGCCGGCGCTGATCCGCGCGTGCGCGAACGCTGGGGCGTCCCCGTGCTGCAGGGCTGGGGCATGACCGAGACGAGCCCGATGTGCTGCCTGTCGATCCCCCCGCGCGAGGCGACGCCGGAGGAAGGCGCTCTGGCGTTCGAAGAGCGGACGGCCGGTGCCGGGCATGAGGTGCGCCTCGTCGACGACGCCGGCCAGCCGTGCCGCATGACGGCGTGACCTCGGCGAGTTGCAGCTGCGTGGGCCCTGGGTAACGGGCGCCTACCACCAGATGCCTCGCCGGGCCGTTCTCGGCCGATGGCTGGCTGCGCACCGGCGACGTGGGCACCTCGACTCGCGCGGTTACGTGCAGATCACCGACCGCTCCAAGGACGTCATCAAGTCCGGCGGCGAATGGATCTCGTCAGTCGACCAGAACAGGCTGTCGCTGCATCCCGCGATATACGAGGCCGCCGTGATCGGGATACCCGACCCGCGCTGGGAGGAACGCCCGCTGGCCCTGATCGTCACCCGACCCGGACAGGCGGTCGAACCGGAGGAATTGCGCCACTTCCTGGCGATCAGGTCGCCCGCTTCTGGCTGCCCGAGTACTGGGCGTTCGTCGAGAACTGCCGCGAACCAGCGTTGGCAAGATCGACAAGAAGGACTGCGTCGCCGGCACGCGGCAGGCGACCTGGTCGCCACGCGTGTCTATCGGCACGCCGACGAGGAACGATGAGCCCGCTGCGCGGGGCGCGACAGCCGGCTCAGGCGCTGTAGCCGCCGTCGATGGCGATGACCTGCCCGTTCACGTAGGCCGCTGCATCCGAGCAGAGGAAATCGACCAGGGCGGCGACCTCTTCGGGCCGTCCCATGCGCGGCATGGGCGTACGATCCAGACACGCCTTGATGACCTGCTTCGCGACCTCGCTGACGACAAACGCGCTGTGCACGATGCCGGCATCGATCACGCCGGGGGCGACTGCATTGCAGCAGCGCACGTTGCGCGGCCCCAGGCCTCGCGCGCCGCAAGGCGCACCAGCCCCGCGACTGCGGTCTTGGGGACCGAGGACATGCTGTCGTTCTCCAGCGTACGGAGCACCGCCGTCGTCACGAACATGGTGATCGAGCCCCCGCCGTGCCGCTCGAGCGCGGGGATGGCGTGCCTCAAGCACATTGAAGGCCCCGAGGACGTCGGTCTCGATGATCCGGCGGAAGTCAGCCTCTTCGACCTCGAGCAACGGGCACAACGGTATTGATGGGCCGGTGACCGACACGACATGATCGATCGGTCCCGCGACTTCCGCCGCCTGCGCGAAAAAAACCGCGACCGAGCCCGACACGGTGATGTCGACCGGCAGCGACCAGGCACGACCACCCGCCTGGTTGATGGCGGCGGCGAGCGCTGCGGCTTTGTCTCGATTCTGCCGATAGCCGACGACCACTCCTGCCCGCGACGAGAGCCGCCGGACGACGGCTTCGCCCAGGCCCCCTGACCCGCCGATCACCGCTATCGTCCCTGACGTATCGGTCGAATTCGTCATCTGGCCTGCGCCTCGCTCAATTGGGCAGCTCGAACACGTAGAGCGCGGTGCCCCCCGGGGGCTGGTAGATGTCCGGGCTCTGCTGCGCCGTCATCAGCTTGAACACGCCCATGCCGGTGGGCACCGCGACAAACTGCCTGCCGCCGACCGAATAAGTGATGGGATAGCCGTGTGGCGTCGATCCGAGGCGCGTCTGCCAGAGAACCTTGCCTGTGTCGACGTCGAAGGCCTTGAAGTAGCGGTCAAGATCGCCGACGAACGCAAGACCACCGGCCGTGGACAGGACACCGGTCAGGAACATGGCCCGCTGCGTGTGGGTCCAGCGCTGCTGCAACGTGCGCACGTCGTAGGAACTGAGCCGGCCGAGTTTGCCGTCGACACCCGGCATCTCGAAAATCGTCGATTCGCCCCCGTAGCCTCCCCCGCCATCGGTCAGGTCGACCTCGCGCCCCGCCATTTTCATGCACAGCTGGTGCAGGGGTATCACGAGCGAGGAGCTCTCGGGACTGTAGGCCATGGACTGCCAGTTGTGGCCGCCATAGATGCTCGGGCAGACCGACACCCAGTCGCCGACCTTCGCATCGAGGATGTCCTGCCGGTACTTGACGCGGCCGCTGGCATGATCGAGCTCGGCAAAGATGTTCTGGTACAGCGTCTCGGTGAAGCCCAGGAACTTGCCCGTGCGCCGGTCGAGTTTCCACAGCAGGCCGTCTTTCCCGGCCGTGAACACCACCGGCTGCCCGTCGACATCGACGAGTACGCGCTCGAATCCGGTCTCCATGTCGAGCGTCTCGCCGGGCACGTGCTGGAAGTACCAGCGGATCGCTCCCGTGCGCGGGTCCAGCGCCAGCGTTGAATTGGTGTACAAGGCCGCATCGCCCGGCGACATGCCGCGGCTCGCTGCCACCCATGGCTTGGCCTGCGATGTCCCGAGGATGACCAGGCCCAGCGCCGGGTCGTAGCTGCCTGCAATCCAGTTGTCGGCACCACCACGCCGCGCCGGCGGGATACCCGCCCAGCTGGCGTCGTTCGGGTCGCCGGGCAGCGCGATCGTGGACGTCCGCCAGAGCTCGCGACCCGTCTCGGGGTCATGGCCGGTAATGAAGCAGCCGTCCGGCTTGAATCGCTCACAGCCGTTGATGCCGCTGACGACGACACCGTCGGCGATGATGGGGCCCGACGAATGGGTGTAGCCCTTCTTGTAATCCGCCTTGACCGTACGCCACAGCTGCTTGCCGGTGCGGACGTCGATCAGCGACCAGGGCGGCGTCGTAGGTAGCGAGGAACAGCTTGTTGCCGTAGATCGCGATGTTGCGCGTCGGGCCACCGAGCGCACGCGAATCCGGCGGGTACGCGTAGGCGTACTCCCAGATCAGGTCACCGGTCGCGGCATCCAGGGCCTGGATGAAGTTGGCGGGGTGCGTCAGGAACATGATGCCGTCGTGCACGAGCGGCGTGACCTGGTTGCTGCCTTCGCGCATGACCAGCGACCACGCCAGACGCAGCCCGCTGACATTGCCGCGGTCGATCTGCGCGCAAGGGACTGTAGCCGCTGCCGTCGAGTGTGCGGCGCCAGCTGAGCCAGTCGGAGTCCGGCGGCTTGCGCAGCATTTCCGACGTTACCGGGGCCAGCGGCTTCGTTTCACGATTGGTCCACTGCCCGGCCTTTGCGGCCGCCTCGGCAATCCCGCTCGCACCTTCCCAGGTCGCGTTGGGGCTCGCCGCGGCGGCTGCCGCTGAGCCGGGCGATGAGCGCCCGGTGCCCAGCGCGGAACCTATTCGTACTCCCGTATCCGCCGCGAGGCGCTGGCTGCCGGCGGTGGCGCCGTTGACCTCGAGAATGTGCGCCACGAGCCCGAGGTAGACATCGCTGCCCGCCGAGGCGGGCACCGTCGTCGACATGCGCGTACGGATGTAGTTGTAGAGGTCCGTGGTGCTGCGGTTGCTCCATGTCGAGACGAACGCGGGGCCCGTCAGCGGCGCGCCGTGGGCACTGCCGCGCAACGAGCTGTGATGACATTCGGAACAGTAACGGCCATACGCGTCCTGGCCCGCTGCAGCCTGCTGGGCGGTGAACGCCTCGCGCCGCCGCTGACACCGGCCCCTGGGCGCCGACCATGAGTATTGCAACCGCTAGAATCCGCACATGGTCTGCGCGCATCGACGCCTCCCCTGGGGCAATCTCAAAAAAGAACGCGCAACAGTTGAACGTTCGCTACCCGGCCAGCCGCGCGAACTCGACCTCGGGGAAACCGGCATCCGCGGACGCCCGCAGCTTGTCGTAGTAGACGTTGGCACCGCCGAAGTAGATCAGCACCCGGGGCTTCCTGTTGCTCGAGGTTGGCGCCCATCATCCACGAGTGCACCTTGTCGCCCTGGGCCATCAGCGTCTGGCGATGGATGTCCGCCGTGTGGGCGACCCACGCCTCTTCCGCATCACGGCTTCGGTTCGCAGAGGTCGTAGCCCTCGGCTTCCATCTTCTTGATGCAGTCCACGATGTAGATCGTGTTCTGCTCGATGGAGGTCGGCAGGTTCGCGAACGGCGCCTGCGGGCCCGGTGATCATGAAGAGGTTGGGGAACTCGGCAACGAACACCCCCATGATGGAAGCTGGAGACGTCTTCCCACTTGTCCCGAGCAGCAGCCCGCTGCGACCGCGGATCGGCAGTGCTTCCTGTGCGCCGGTGTAGGCCTGGAATCCGGTGGCGAGCACGATGATGTCGAACTCGTAGTGCTGCTTGGTCGTGCGGATACCGGTCTCGGTGATCTCGACGATCGGCTCGCGGTTGCCGATGTCCACCAGCTTGACGTTGTCCCTGATTGAAGGCCTCGAAGTAAGCCGTGATCGAGCGGCGGCCGCTTGGCGAAGAAGGGATAGCCCTTCGGCGTGAGCATCTCGCGCACGTCCGGATCCTGGACCTTCTCGAGCATCTTGCGAACGACGAACTCGCCGATGATCCGGTTGGACTCCGGATTCGACAGCAGATCATCGAACGTCTCGAATACGAAGCGGAAACTGCCCCGCGGCCAGTGCTCCTCGAGGATCCGCTGCACTTCCTCCGGCGGCGTATCCGCGAGGTTGCGCCCTACCGGGCTGTCGAAGGCCATGCCGAACACGTGGTTGCGGCACTTGGCGATGATCTCGTCATAGTTGGCCTTGATCTCCGCTTCCCACTCCGGCGTCATGGGCTTCTGCACGGCCGGCATCACGAAGTTCGCCGTGCGCTGGAAGACCGTCACGTTGCGCGGCGGTCTGAGCCATCACCGGCAGCATCTGCACCGTGGTGGCGCCGCTGCCGATGATGCCGACGCGCTTGCCGGCGTAGTCGAGACCTTCCGCCGGCCAGCGGGAGGAATGGAAGCAGCGGCCCCTTGAAGGTGTCCGAGCCCTTGAAGTCCGGGATCACCGGCTCGGAGATCATCCCCATCGCGCTGACGAAGTACCGGCAGATGAAGTGCTCGCCGCCCGCCGTCCGGATCCGCCACAGCCCCGTGGCCTCCTGGAAATCAGCCGCTGACGATCGTGCGTGTTGAGCTGGATGTGCGGCCACATGTCGCAGCGGTCCGCCACGAAATGCATGTAACTCAGGTTCTCTTCCCAGCCGGGGTAACGGACCGACCACTACCAGTCCTGCAGCAGTTCCTTGGAGAACGTCAGGCAATAGTAGTAGCACTCGCTGTCGCTGGCCGCGCCGGGATAGCGGTTCCAGGTCCAGGTGCCACCGAT
The DNA here is from genome assembly GCA_963744735.1 of uncultured Gammaproteobacteria bacterium. Classification (GTDB taxonomy): domain Bacteria; phylum Pseudomonadota; class Gammaproteobacteria; order Steroidobacterales; family Steroidobacteraceae; genus RPQJ01. Next base: position 3,956 of record CAVUVH010000008.1, on the reverse strand, counting down.
GTCGGACGCCTTGTCGAACACGCGGATCGACAGCCCGGCTTCACGCGCGTAGTGGATCATGGCCAGCCCGGCAAATCCTGCCCCTACCGCGATCACATCATAGTCAGCCTGTCGTTCCGGATTCATCGGACCCCCTCCAATTGTGAAAATCCCGGGCCTGTCGGATCGACCTTGCCATCAGACCAACTGGCAGCACACCGATATATGAGCTCGTGCCAGCGACAGTACTGCGCCCGGCCGTGGACAGCATCGCCTGCAATTTATACAAGAAACTTGTCTGTCGCAAGCAAGTGTTCAGGCTGACGCCTCCAACCGGTACCCTCAGCCGACCGCCTGCCCTGGCACTCCGAATACCTGGCGCCGTAGCCGATCGATCTGATCCCGGATCCTGGCGGCCGCCTCGAACTCGAGGTTGCGGGCGTGCTTGTACATCTCGGCCTCGAGCTTCTTGATGCGCTTCATGGCCTGCTCGGGGCCGAGCAGCAGGCCGCCCTCCTCGTCCGGGCCCGGGCCACCGCCGCCCGCATGGAGCGCGCGCCCTCCATGACGTCCTGCACCGCCTTCACGATCGACTGCGGCGTGATGCCGTGCTCGATGTTGTATTCCAGCTGCCGGTTGCGGCGGCGGTCGGTCTCGTCGATGGCGCGCTGCATCGAGCCGGTGACCCGGTCGGCGTAGAGGATGGCGCGGCCGTGCACGTTGCGCGCGGCGCGGCCGATGGTCTGGATCAGTGCCCCGGTCGAGCGCAGGAAGCCTTCCTTGTCGGCGTCGAGGATCGCGACCAGCGCCACCTCGGGCATGTCGAGGCCTTCGCGCAGCAGGTTGATGCCGACCAGCACGTCGAACTTGCCGAGGCGCAGGTCGCGGATGATCTCCACGCGCTCGACGGTCTCGATGTCGGAATGCAGGTAGCGCACCTTGACGCCGTGCTCGTGCAGGTACTCGGTCAGGTCCTCGGCCATGCGCTTGGTCAGGGTCGTGATCAGCACGCGCTGGTGCTGCGCCACGCACAGGTGGATCTCCGACAGCACGTCGTCCACCTGGGTGCGCACGGGGCGGATCTCGACCTCGGGGTCGACCAGGCCCGTGGGGCGCACCACCTGCTCGACCACGTCGCCGGCCAGGCGCAGCTCGTACGGGCCGGGCGTGGCGGAGACGAAGATCATCTGCGGCGCCAGCCCCTCCCACTCGTCGAAGCGCAGCGGGCGGTTGTCCAGCGCCGACGGCAGGCGGAAGCCGTACTGCACCAGGGTTTCCTTGCGCGAGCGGTCGCCGCGGTACATGCCGCCGATCTGCGGGATGGTGACGTGGCTTTCGTCGATCACCAGCAGCGCGTTGTCGGGCAGGTAATCGAACAGCGTCGGCGGCGGCTCGCCGGCCTGGCGGCCCGACAGGTAGCGCGAGTAGTTCTCGATGCCCGCGCAGTAGCCCACCTCCATCATCATCTCGAGGTCGAAGGTGGTGCGCTGCTCCAGCCGCTGCGCCTCGAGGCCCTTGTCGTTGGCGCGCAGCTCCTTGAGCCGCTCGCGCAGCTCGTCGCGGATCGACTCGATCGCGCTGTTGATGCGCTCGCGCGGCGTGACGTAGTGCGACGACGGGTACACGGTGAGCCGCGGCACCTTGCGCAGCACCTCGCCGGTGAGCGGGTCGAAGAAACTGAGCGCCTCGATCTCGTCGTCGAACAGCTCGACGCGCACCGCCTCGCGCTCGGACTCGGCCGGGAAGATGTCGATGACGTCGCCGCGGACGCGGTAGGTGCCCTGCGTCAGGTCGAGTTCGTTGCGGGTGTACTGCATGTCGGCCAGCCGCCGCAGCAGCTTGCGCTGGTCGAGCCGCTCGCCGCGCACCAGGTGCAGCACCATGCTGAGGTAGGCCTGCGGATCGCCCAGGCCGTAGATGCCGACACGGTCGCCACGATGATCGAGTCCGGCCGCTCCAGCAGCGCCTTGGTGGCCGAGAGCCGCATCTGCTCGATGTGCTCGTTGATCGAGGCGTCCTTCTCGATGTAGGTGTCGGAGGACGGCACGTAGGCCTCCGGCTGGTAGTAGTCGTAATAGCTGACGAAATACTCGACCGCGTTGTTCGGGAAGAACTCCTTGAACTCGCCGTACAGCTGGGCCGCCAGCGTCTTGTTGGGCGCCATCACCAGCGTGGGGCGCTGCACCTGCTGGATGACGTTGGCGATGGTGAAGGTCTTGCCGGAACCGGTGACGCCGAGCAGCGTCTGGTGCGCCAGGCCGCTGGACAAGCCCTCGACCAGGCGCGCGATGGCCTGCGGCTGGTCGCCGGCCGGCTGGTAGCCGGCCTGCAGCTGGAAAGCGCGGGGCGCGTCGGTCATCCGTAGTTACCGCCGTTCGGTGCATCTGCCTTGGGAGCGAACGCCAGATTAGCCTAAAATGCGCCGTCTTTTTTACCCCCCGGAACTCCTCCCGTGCCCGTCGAACTCGCCGAGCGTGTGAAGCGCGTCAAGCCGTCCCCGACCGTCGCCCTGACCGGCCGCGTCGCCCGCTTGAAAGCCGAAGGCCACGACATCATCGGCCTGGGCGTCGGCGAACCCGATTTCGACACGCCGGCGCACATCGCCGCGGCCGGCATCGCCGCGATCGAAACGGCTTCACGCGCTACACGGCCGTCGAGGGCATCCCGGAACTCAAGGACGCCATCATCGCGAAGTTCAAGCGCGACAACGGCATCGAGTACAAGCGTCCGCAGATCCTGGTGTCGACCGGCGCCAAGCAGACCATCTACAACCTGTTCATGGCGGTGATCGACCCGGGCGACGAGGTGATCATCCCGGCGCCGTACTGGGTGTCGTACCCGGACATGGCCCTGCTGGCCGATGGCGTGCCGGTCACGCCCTACGCCGGTCCGGAGCAGGGCTACAAGATCACGGCCGCGCAGCTCGAGGCGGCCATCACGCCGCGGTCGCGCATGTTCATGCTCAACAGCCCGAGCAACCCGACCGGCGCCGCGTACACCCGCGCAGAACTGGTCGAGCTCGGCGCGGTGCTGCGCAAGCACCCGCGCATCATCATCGCCACCGACGACATGTACGAGCACATCTACTGGGCGCCGGAGCCGTTCTGCAGCTTCGTCACCGCCTGCCCCGACCTGTACGACCGCACCGTGACCATCAACGGCGTGTCGAAGAGCTACGCCATGACCGGCTGGCGCATCGGCTACTGCGGCGGCCCGGTCGGAGATCGTCAAGGCGATGTCGACGATCCAGAGCCAGAGCACCTCCAACCCGGCGTCGATCGCGCAGAAGGCGGCCGCGGCCGCGATCAGCGGCGACCAGGCCTGCGTCGGCGAGATGAACAAGCACTTCAAGGCGCGGCACGACTTCTTCAACGCCGGCCTCAACGCCCTGCCCGGCTTCAAGGTGTTGCCGGCGGCCGGCACGTTCTATGCCTGGTGCGACGTGGGCGAGGCGATCCGCATGCGCGGCCTGGCCGACGACAATGCCTTTGCCGAGTTCCTGCTGGAAAAAGCCGGCGTGGCCGGCGTCCCGGGCTCGGGCTTCGGCGCGCCGGGCCACATCCGGTTCTCGTTCGCGGTGGCGATGACCACGCTGGAACAGGCCCTGGCCCGCATCGGCAAGGCCCTGGCCGGCGCCTGACGCCCTCATCCCGCTCCTCGCAAAGCGGGAGCAGCCGGGTGAGGGCTCTCCCGCTTGCGGGAGAGGGTTGGGGTGAGGGTCTTTCCTTGACTAACCGCGCCGCGAAACCCAAAATTGGCGGCTCTTTCGAGACCGTTCCGACATAGCTCAGCGGTAGAGCAGCTGACTGTTAATCAGCGGGTCCCTGGTTCGAATCCAGGTGTCGGAGCCACTAATTCCAGGGGATTGCACGAGCAATCCCCTTTTCGTGCCCGCGCGCAGGCCTCAGAAATTGACCGCCGCGCCGCCGCTCACGAGTTGGCCGCCTTGCGCTGCGCGATGCCGGTGAGTTCCTGCA
>CAVUVH010000007.1:0-202781 GCA_963744735.1 uncultured Gammaproteobacteria bacterium | reverse complement strand
TTTGGTAGTGGCATTTCGCCGAGGCGGCCGTCTGGGCTCATGGGTTTCACCATGGCGGTCGTCTGGCGTACCAGCAGGGAGACGCGAAGCCCGCATTCGCGCTGGGCGACCCCCTCCTGATTTGACAGGCGGATGGTCCGACTCCGGGCGCCGAAGCCTCAATCGTAAATGTACTTAACGACGGAACTTATTGCGGTGCAAAGAAAAGGGCGGCGTCGACCGCGACTCAGTCTTGGCTGCCGCTGGCACAGGCGTGACAGGTCGCCCGGGGCAGCACGGGCGTGCTGCCGAGCCCATCCGGCTCGCCGCCCACGTCGATCTCGCGCAGCACCTGGAACGAGGTCATGTCGAACTGCACCACCCGATCGCCCATGGTGGCGGCGACGTAGGCCGAGCGGCCGTCCGCCGCCACCCACAGCCCTACCGGCAACACGCTGCCGGGGGCCAGGCGTGCAAACGGGCGTGCCGCTGCGTCCGGGGCCAGGGGCACGTCCACGGGGCGACGCAGCCGCTCTTTGCGTGAGGCCACATCGATCACGGCGAGTTCCCCGCTGCCGGCGCAGGTCACCAGCGCCGTCCGGCCGTCGGGGGTGAATGCGATCCGGATCGGGACGCCGCGGACCGGCAGCCGTGCCAGCACCTCGCCCGTCGCCGTTGCAACGATGGCAATCGTATCGTCGGCGCGGGCGGCCACCCACAATTCGCGCCCGTCCGGCGCAAGCGCCAGCGCCTCCGAGCCGCGACCAGTGGCGATGTCCGCAAGCTTTGCGCCCTGCAGCCAGGTCGATGACCGAGGTCGTACCCGAGCCGATATTGGTGACGTAGGCGCGTTCCGCGGACGCGTCGACCGCGACCATGTGCGAGGTCTCCTGCCCGGTCGGAATCGCGCGGACGACGCGGCCGTCGCGCGGATCGACCAGCAGCAGGTGCTGCGACCCCTCGGTGGTGACTGCGATACGGTCAGCCGCATACCAGGCAACACCGTGCGGGCGGCTGTGCGGCGCGAGCTCGATGCGCCGCAGCTCCTGCGGTTGCTGCAGGTCCAGCAGGGTCAATGAGCTTCCCGGCTGGTCGCGGGTGCCATAGTTGGACACCACCGCGCGCCTGCCGTCGGGCGAGACGCTGATTTCGTGCGGGCCGGCGCCCGTATCGACCGAGGCCAGCCGCAGGCCGGAGCCTGGATCGACGAAGTCGACGGCAGCGCCCGACTTGCGCACCACCAGCAGGGTTTCGGCCGACACCGGCGCGACGATCAACGTCAGCGCGAGCCACGCCAGGGCCCGCATCAGAACGAATACCCGAGCGAGGTCGTCAGTCCATAGTCGCTCTGCTCGGAGTCGGCCAGCGGCGGCTGGCTGTCATAACTGCCGTAAACCTTGAGCTCGAAGTACAGGTCGTCGATGAACTCGTACTTGGCGCGCAGGTCCGCCTCGGCGCGATAGCGACCCGATTCGGTCAGGCTGGGCAGCAGCGACAGCGTGCCGGCGATGTCGGTCTCGGGGAAGTCGTAGCGGTAGATCGAGAACGAGGTGCCGATGACCGCCTCGATGCTGTCGAAGGTCTCGCCGCCGGTGTAGTTCTCGTGCGAGTACGCGAGACCGATACCGCCCAGCCCATTCGGCGCGATTGGTCTGCACGAAGAAGCGGCCGAGACCTGCGCCGGCCAGCGTACGCAGGTTGAGGTCGAGTTCGGTGTTGCGCTCGAAGCTGCCGAAGCCCAGGTAGAACTCCCGTTCGCGACGGAACTGCCGGTAATTCGCACGCAGCGTATGGCGCTCGCTGGTCTCGCCCGAACTGTCGTCGGTCAGGTTCACGGAGCCATCGACCGACCATTCCCGCACCTGGGATCGCGTCGACAGTCCCCCGGCGAAATCGATGCTGCGACGGTCGTTGGCCTTGGCGATGTCGAGCCCGGCGCTGACATAGCCATCGAGCCGGTCGATGGCACGACCGCCGACGATCGGCTGCGCGCGGACCACGACGTTCATTCCCACCGCCTCCGGGGGCTTGTCGGCTGCGTTCCTGATGCGGAGCCGCGCGTCGCCTTCGCCCTGCACGAGCTGGCCGTAATACCGGGTGCCGTCACTGCTCTCGAGCAGCAGGTACTGGTCCGACTTCACCGAGGCTATCTTGTCCCACTCGATGTAGATCGTGCCCATGGTATCGGTGCTGAACTTGAGCAGGTTGTGCTCCAGCGCCTTTATTTCGCCGGTAAGACGGTCGCCATTGACCAGGACCACGACGTCGGTCTTGGGCGCGGCTGACGCCGTGCCCGGGCATCCAAGGAGCGACGCCAGCAGCAGCAATGAAGCCGCCCATGCGGGTGCCCAGGCCTGTCCCCGCTTCGCTTGCCGGCGCTGCGACGTAGAGATCATGACCGACGCTCCCTGAATTCGATTGCACTTATGTTACCGCGCGTTTCGTTGCAGCGAAGCAGTGCTTGCGTCCGGCAACTGTGCGAATCTGTCGGACGATTCCAGGCACACTCCAGCGAGGCAAAAATCACATGGCGAAGAAAGCAGTACGCAGGGGCCCGGGACGGGCCGAAGCAGGCGCAGCGACGGAACTGCGGCAGATCGACGCGTACTGGCGCGCCTGCAATTACCTTGCAGCGGGCATGATCTACCTGCTCGACAACCCGCTGCTGCGCAAGCCGCTGCGGCCGGAGCACCTCAAGAGCCGGCTGCTCGGCCACTGGGGCGCGAGCCCCGGCCTCAGCTTCACGTATGTCCATCTCAACCGCCTGATCCGCAAGTACGACCTCGACGCCATCTTCCTCGCCGGACCGGGGCATGGCGCACCCGGCGTCCTGGCGCCCGTCTACCTCGAGGGCACCTACGCCGAGATCTACCCCAACAAGGGAGAGGACAGCGAAGGCCTGCGGCAGTTCTTCAAGGAGTTCTCGTTTCCCGGCGGCATCGGCAGTCACTGCACGCCCGAAACCCCGGGATCGATCCACGAGGGCGGCGAGCTCGGCTACAGCGTATCGCACGCGTTCGGGGCGGCCTTCGACAACCCGGACCTGCTGGTGACCGTCGTCGTCGGCGACGGCGAATCGGAGACCGGTCCGCTCGCAACCGCCTGGCACTCGAACAAGTTCCTGAATCCCGTGCGCGACGGCGCGGTGCTGCCGGTGCTGCACCTGAACGGCTACAAGATCAACAATCCGACGATCCTGGCGCGCATTTCGCACGAGGAAATCGACGCGCTGTTTCGTGGCTACGGCTGGACGCCGCATTTCGTCGAGGGCGACGACCCGATGACGATGCACGCGCTCATGGCCGAGACCATGGAGCGTTGCGTGCAGGACATCCGGCGCATCCAGGCGGAGGCGCGCCGCAGCGGGAAGGCCGTCCGCGCGCGCTGGCCGATGATCGTGCTGCGCAGCCCGAAAGGCTGGACGGGACCGAAGAAAGTCGACGGCAAGGCGGTCGAGGGCTACTGGCGTGCGCACCAGGTCCCGCTCGCCGACGTGCGCGACGATCCGGCGAAGCTGAAGCAGCTCGAGAAGTGGCTGCGCAGCTATCGCCCCGAGGAACTCTTCGATGCCGAGGGGCGCCTCATTCCGGAACTGAAGGCGCTGGCGCCACAGGGACGGCGCCGCATGAGCGCCAACCCGCACGCCAACGGCGGGCAGCTGCGCCGCCCGCTGCGGCTGCCGGACTTTCGCGATTATGGCGTCGCGGTCAGGAAGCCAGGCGCCACGGAGGCCGAGAATACCCGCCGGCTGGGCGAGTTCCTGCGCGACATCCTGCGCCTCAACCATGACAACTTCCGCGTCTTCGGCCCGGACGAGACGACGTCGAACAAGCTCGATGCCGTCTACCAGGCGAGCGGCAAGACCTGGATGGCTGAGATGCTGCCGGTCGACGCGGACGGCGGCCATCTGTCACCCGACGGCCGCGTCATGGAAATGCTGTCGGAACACACGCTCGAAGGCTGGCTGGAAGGCTACCTGCTCACCGGACGCCACGGCTTCTTCTCGACCTACGAGGCGTTCGTGCACGTGATCGATTCCATGTTCAACCAGCACGCCAAGTGGCTCGACATCTGCAACGACCTGCCGTGGCGCGCGCCGGTGGCCTCGCTCAACATGCTGATCACCTCCACCGTCTGGCGGCAGGACCACAACGGCTTCACGCACCAGGATCCCGGCTTCCTCGACGTGGTCGTGAACAAGAGCCCCGAGGTCACGCGCATCTACCTGCCGCCGGATTCGAACTGCCTGATGGCCGTGTCCGACCACTGCCTGCGCAGCACCGATCACATCAACGTGATCGTCTGCGACAAGCAGAAGCACCTGCAGTTCCTCGACATGGAAGCGGCGATCAGCCACTGCAGCAAGGGCGTCGGCATCTGGGGCTGGGCCAGCAACGATGCGGGTCACGTGCCCGACGTCGTCATGGCCTCCTGCGGCGACATCGCCACGCAGGAGGCGCTCGCCGCCACCGCGATCCTCCGCCAGCACTTTCCCGACCTGAAGGTGCGCTTCGTGAACGTCGTCGACCTGTACACGATGACGCCGCCCAAGGAGCACCCGCACGGCCTGTCGGACCGCGACTTCGACTCGCTGTTCACGACCGACCGGCCGGTGATCTTCAACTTCCACGGCTACCCGTGGCTGATTCACCGCCTCGCGTACCGGCGTCGCAACCATGACAACCTGCACGTCCGCGGCTACAAGGAAAAGGGCAACATCAACACGCCGCTGGAACTCGCGATCAACAACGAGGTCGACCGCTTCAGCCTGGCAATCGACGTGATCGATCGCGTGCCGCAACTCCAGGTCGCCGGCGCGCACGTCAAGGAACAGATGCGCAACCTGCAGATCGAGTGCCGCAACTACGCGCACGAGCACGGCATCGACCGGCCGGCCGAGCGCGACTGGAAGTGGCCGTACTGACCCGGCCACGGAGACCCGCATGACCAACCAGCTCGAATCCCTGCGCCGGCACTCGGTGATCGTCGCGGACACCGGCGACATCGACTCGATCGCACGTTACCGGCCACAGGACGCGACCACGAACCCGAGCCTCATCCTCAAGGCCGCCCAGGACCCGCGCTACCGGCGCATCCTGCAGGCGGCAATGTCCGCCGCCGGCCCCCGCTCCGCGGGGGACTGGAACGATGCGGTGATGCAGCACCTCTTCGTCGGCTTCGGGCGCGAAATCCTCGCGCTCGTACCGGGGCGCGTGTCCACCGAAGTGGATGCGCGACTCAGCTTCGACACCACGGCGACCGAGCGCAAGGCGCGTCGGTTCATCGAGCTGTACGACGCAGCCGGCATCGGGCGCGACCGCGTCCTCGTGAAGATCGCGAGCACATGGGAAGGAATCCGCGCGGCCGAACGGCTCGAGCGCGACGGCATCCACTGCAATCTCACCCTGCTGTTCAGCTTCGCGCAGGCCGTGGCCTGCGCCGACGCCGGCGTGACGCTGATCTCGCCCTTCGTCGGCCGTATCTACGACTGGTACAGGAAGTCCCGCGGCGGCGACGACATCGCCCCCGCGGACGACCCGGGCGTCGCCTCCGTAGCCCGCATTTACCAGTACTACAAGAAGTTCGGGTATCGCACCCAGGTCATGGGCGCCAGCTTCCGCAAGACGACGCAGATCACCGACCTCGCGGGCTGCGACCTGCTCACCATCAGCCCGGACCTGCTGCAGCAGCTCGAGGCGGCGGCGGGCGAGGTGGAGGTGAGGCTGACCGTCGAGGCGGCACGAGCGAGCGGCGTCGAGCGCATGCCGCTCGACGAACCGGCGTTCCGCTGGCAGCACAACGAAGACGCGATGGCCACGGAAAAGCTGGCGGAAGGGATCCGGGCATTCGACTCGGACGCGAGGAAGCTGGCGGCATTGATTGCCGCACTGCCCGCCTGAGCCCACACCGATGACGGACCGGCGCGGCGGGCCTACAATGTCCCGCGCGTTGCGTGAATGGGAACAAGTCCGAAGCACAGGGGCGACCGACAGGGCGCCCGGGGGCAGCGAGCGATGTTTGCATCCGGCCGGTGGCTGATCTCCTGCAGGCGCCTGCTTGCGCACTGGCTGTTGCCGGTGCTGCTGGCGACGGCGGGACCGCTGGCGAGCGCGCAAGCCGCAGGCAGCGCCGGCACCGCAGCCGGTCGCCGATCAGGCCGAACCCGCCGAACTGGTCGTCGCAAACCGGCCGATCACGACGCTGCGCGCGACCGCCTTCGGCGCCAGCCCGGCCGAGCGGGTCGAGGTGATCACCGACGGTCTCGACGCGCTGCTGCGGCGTGGCGGCCCGCTGGTCGTGTCGGCGCGACCCATCGCCGAAGGCCTTGCCATCCAGATCGACGGCAAGTTCGTGTTCCGCATCCTCGATGGCGACGCCAACCAGGAAGCGGGCGAGACGCCGGCCATGGCCGCCGACGCTGCCGTGCGCAACCTGCAGCTGGCGCTGAACGAGATGCGCGAAGGCCGCGATTCCCGGGCAATGCTCAAGGCGACCGGCTACTCCGTGATCGCGACGACCGTGCTGGCATTCCTGTTGTGGCTGGTCGTGCGCGGCTACGCGCTCGTTGCGCGACGGATACGCGCCTTCGTCGAGCTGCGCTCGGACAGGCTCGCGCCGAGCTGGAGCCGGCAGGTCGTGGGCCGCTCGGGCATCGCCGACCTCGCGGTCGTGCCGGTGAAGCTGGTCGCGTGGGCGGTCGCCCTGCTGCTGGCCTATGAATGGGCAGCGCTGGTCCTCGAGTTCTTCCCGTACACCCGTCCCTGGGGCGAGGGCCTCTTCGACAACCTGCTCGGCACACTTGGCCGTCTCGGGCGCGGCTTTCTTGATGCGGTACCGGGGCTGCTGTTCGTCGTGCTGATCTTCATCGCGACGCGCTTCATCGTGCGCGTCGTGCGCGCCTTCTTCGACGGGGTGCAGGCCGGTCGCATCGATGTCGGCTGGGTCGACGAGACCACGGCACGGCCGACGGGCAAGCTGTTCACGGCGATCATCTGGCTGTTCGCGCTGGTCGCCGCCTATCCATACATCCCCGGCAGTGGCAGCGAGGCCTTCAAGGGCATCGGCGTGTTCGTCGGATTGATGCTGTCGATCGGCGCGTCGGGCGTCGTGAACCAGGCGATCAGCGGCCTGATGCTGATGTACACCAAGGCGCTGCGGCCGGGCGAGTTCGTGCAGGTCGGAGATACCGAAGGCACGGTGACCTCGGTCGGGTTTCTCACGACCCGCATCGAGACGCTGCGCAACGTCGAAGTCACCCTGCCGAACGCGCTACCTGGCCGGCAACGTCACGCGCAATTTTTCACGCCTGGTGGCGAACGGCGGCATGCGGATCACGACGTCGGTCACCATCGGCTACGACACGCCGTGGCGACAGGTGCACGCGATGCTGCAGCTGGCGGCGGAGCGCACCTCGAAAATAGCCCGGGATCCGCCGCCGCGGGTGCTGCAGACGGCGCTGCAGGATTTCTATGTCGAGTACACGCTGGTCGTCTGCGTGGCGGAACCGAAGCTCAAGTTCGTCGTGCTCAACGAACTGCACGCGCACATCCAGGACGTCTTCAACGAGTTTGGCGTGCAGATCATGTCGCCCAACTACGAGGCGGACCCGGCCGACAAGAAGTTCGTGCCGAAGGAGCACTGGTTCGCGGCACCCGCGCAACCTGCCGCGCACCCGGCGGACGCGCCGCATGCGGTCCAGAGACGGTCGGCCACGGCGCCGACGCATCCAGGGAACCATAGCGCCGACCTTGACAGGCGATGTCACTCCGCGCTGAACGATCGCCCGATCTGCTGAACCACCAAGACGAGGCTCGCCAGTCATGCATACGAACCTGCTGCGACCTTCGGCCTGGAACCCGGCATCGACGGTCTCACGCCTTTGCGCCGCCATCGCTGCGACGCTCTTCCTTGCATCGCCGGTCAGCGCCGACATCCGAGGCCGGCCAGCCCGACCGGGCGGCGCTGGAGAAGGCCTATCCTGCCAAGGCTGGCTACTCGCCCTACGCCGGACGCAACTTCCCGACGCGCCCCTACTTCGGCGACACCCACCTGCATACCTCGTTCTCGATGGATGCCGGGGCCTTCGGCGCCAGGCTCACCCCGCGTGACGCCTACGTCTTCGCCAAGGGCAACGAAGTGACCGCATCGAGCGGACAACCCGTGAAGTTGTCCCGCCCGCTCGACTTCCTCGTCGTCGCGGACCACTCCGACGGCATGGGTTTCTTTCCGCTGCTGATGGCCGGCGGGCCGGACCTGATGGCCGACCCGCAGGGCAGGAAATGGCACGACATGATCTACGCCGGCCAGGGAGCCGCCGCCGCGATCGACATCATCCAGAGCTTCGGCAAGGGCACGATTTCGAAGGCGATCATGCCGCTGCCCGGCACGCCGGCCTACCAGGGGGCCTGGAGCGACACGATCAAGGCGGCCGAGGAAGCCAACGATCCGGGCCGTTTCACGGCGTTCATCGGCTACGAGTGGACCTCCAACACGGGCGGCAACAACCTGCACCGCAACGTGATCTTCCGGGACGACGCCACGAAGGCCAGCACCGTCGAGCCGTTCACGACGATGAAGCCGCTCGGCAGCGACAACCCCGTCGACCTCTGGAAGTGGATGGCCTCGTACGAGCAGAAGACCGGCGGCCGGGTGCTCGCGATCGCGCACAACGGCAACCTGTCGAATGGCCTCATGTTCCCCACCGTGGAAGCGTTCGGCAAGCCGGTGGACCGCGCCTATGCCGAAACGCGCGCCCGCTGGGAGCGCCTGTACGAGACGACGCAGACCAAGGGCGACGGCGAGTCGCATCCGTTCCTCTCGCCCAACGACGAGTTCGCCAGCTTCGAGAAGTGGGACAAGGGCAACCTCGACGGCAGCGCGGCCAAGACCAAGGACATGCTGCAGTTCGAGTACGCGCGTTCCGCGCTCAAGAACGGCCTCGCGCTCGAGCAGAAGCTCGGGGTGAACCCGTTCAAGTTCGGCCTGATCGGCAGCAGCGACGCGCACACCGGGCTCGCCGCGATGGAAGAAGACAATTTCTTCGGCAAGACGACGCCGCAGGAGCCGAGTCCGGAGCGGATGACGAAGGCCTTCTTCGACAACCCGGCGACGGGCGTGAAGATAATGGACTGGGAAGTCTCGGCGTCCGGATTCGCGGCGGTCTGGGCCACTGAAAACACGCGCGCGGCATTGTTCGACGCGATGCAGCGACGTGAGACCTACGCGACGACCGGCCCGCGCATGATCGTACGGTTCTTCGGCGGCTGGGATTTCCAGGCCACCGATGCGATGAATCGACTGCCCGCGGCAATCGGCTACGCGAAAGGCGTGCCGATGGGCGGCGATCTCGGCAAGGCTCCTGCAGGCAAGGCTCCCACCTTCCTCGTCGCGGCGATGAAGGACCCGATGGGCGCGAACCTCGACCGCATCCAGGTCGTGAAGGGCTGGATGGACGCCAAGGGCGCGCTGCACGAACAGGTCTACGACGTCGCCTGGGGCGATGCCGACAAGCGCAAGCCCGGCACCGACGGCAAGCTCCCGGCCGTGGGCAGCACCGTCGACGTGGCCGATGCGTCCTGGACGAATACGATCGGCGATCCGGAACTGATCACCGTCTGGACGGACCCGGCATTCGATCCGAAGCAGCGCGCGGTCTACTACGCGCGCGTGCTGGAGATTCCGACGCCACGCTGGACGGCGTACGACGCCAGGCGTTTCGGCATCCAGCCGCTGCCCGGCACGACGATGACGCTGCAGGAACGGGCGTACACATCGCCGATCTGGTACACGCCCTAGCACGGGCCGCGGGCAGACAGGGCACGGCCATCGGGCGACCGGGGCCGTGGCCGGCAGGAGGCTAGCCGGCAACTCCCGGGATATCGCGGGACTCGATCACGGTGACGCCGCGCGGCTCGCGTTGCGCGGTGGCTATCATGGCCGCCGCAATCTCGCCGGCCGCGACCGGCCGATACCTGGCCGGTCCGAACCTGAGCAGCATTTCGCTCAGGCGTTCGACCGGTCGTGATTCCTGGCGGTTGCCGGCGATGACGGACGGCCGCAACAGGCAGAGACTGGGCCAGCCCATCCCACGCAACGCGTCTTCCAGCTCACCCTTGACGCGGGAATAGAACACGCCCGACCCTGAACTGGCGCCCAGCGCGCTCACGAGCGAGAAATGCCGCGCGCCGTTGGCCAGCGTCAGCTGCGCCAGGTGCAGCGGGTAGTCGTGGTCCACCTCGCGGAACTTCGCCTGCGACCCCGCTTTTCGGATCGTGGTTCCCAGCGCGCAGAACACGTGGTCGGCGCGCAATTCAGCCTTGACGCTGTCGAGCCGCGCGAAGTCGACGACGATCTCGCGCAGCTTCGGGTGCCTCGCGGCGGCCCCCAGCGAACGCCGCGTCACGACCACGATGTTCGCGTACGCCGTGGACGCAAGCAGGCGTCGCAGGCATTCGCCGCCGACGAGGCCCGATGCCCCGGCAACGAGCGCCGTGCGTTGCTTCACTTCGTCGCCGGCGCAAAGCGCGGGTCGGTGATCTTCATCTCCGTCACCGGGCCATACTTCTTCACGGCATCACGAATCTTCGCCGCGTCGCCGATCAGCACCAGCGTCAGGTCCGCTGGCTGCGGGAAAGCCTCGGCGATCGTCACGCGCACGGCGTCCGCGTCGACCTGCGCCACCCGATCCGCGTAGCCGTCGACGTCCTCACGACCGAGGCCGTGGAACAGCAGGTCGGACAGCCGCCCCGCGATCTGCCCGTTGGTCTCGATCGTCGGCGGGAACTGACCGACGATGTAGCTCTGCGAGGATCGCAGCTGGTCCGCGTCGAGGCCGTCCCGGTGCAACCGGGCCAGCGTCGCCAGTGCCAGGTCGATGGCCTGCACGGTCTTGCTCGGTCTCGGTGTACGAGGCGATGCGGAATGCCCCGGGCTGGATCCTGCGATCAAACGCCGCATTGGCGCCGTAGGTCAGGCCGCTGTTGACGCGCAACTCGGTGTTCAGCATCGAGGTGAAACGGCCGCCGAACACCGTGTTGACCACCGACTGCGCCGCGCGCGCCGGGTCGCTGCGGGACGCGCCCACCGTCCCCAGCCAGAAATACGTCTGCGTCGCGCCGGGTTTGTCGACGAGCAGCACCGAGCTGCCCTGCGCGCGCGTCGGGGCCGGCGCGACCGGCACGGGCTGCGCGGCCTTGCGCCAGTTGCCGTGGCTGCGCTGCAGCTTCTGCAGCATGCGTCGCTGCATCGAAGTCGCCGACGACGGTGATGATCAGCCGGTCACCGCCCACCTGCTCGGCGTAAAAACGCTGCAGGTCCTCGAGCCGGACCGCGGCCAGCGTCGCTTCGCTGCCACCCACCGGCCGACCGTAGGGGTGCCCCCGGAACAGCCAGGCGTCGCCATAGCTGCTCATGAGTGCCCGCGGGTCCGAATCCTTGGCCGCGGCGATCGACTGGATCGCCAGCGTGCGCGCCTTGTCGAACTCCGCGGCGTCGAGCCGCGGCCGCTGCAGCACGTCGGCCATGAGTTCGAGCATCAGGTCGGCATCGCGCGCGAGGAAGGTGGCGTTGAGACCCAGGCTTTCGCTGCCGGCACCCGCCGTGAGCGAGCCACCCGCGTTCTCGATGGCCTCGGCGAACTGCACGGCGCTGCGATTTCCTGCGCCTTTCTGGATCAGGTCGGCGAACAGCGAGGCCGTGCCGTCCTTGCCGGCCGGGTCGCCCAGCGCACCGCCGCGCACCGTGACGTTCATCGCGATCAGCGGGGTGTCCCGCTTTTCCACCAGCGCGACCACGGCCCCGTTGGCCAGCGTGGCGGTCTGGAAGGCAGGCAGCTTTACGCCTGGCGCGGCACAGACGATCGCGCGGCAGCAGGGCGCAGGCCAACGCCAGCGCGCGCAACGTGACCAGGCGGCTCATTTCGCACCTCCCTGCGGCTGGGCAGCGGCCATCGGCGCGGACTCGAGCACTCCGACCGTGCGGTTTTCCCGGCGCAGCACCGTGGCAGCGGCGGCTTTCACTTCCTCGGCCGTGATGCTCTCGTACTCGGACGGCGCGCTGAACAACTTGCGGTAGTCGCCGTGGAACACTTCGTACTCGCCGAGCGCCTGCGCCTTGCCGCTGATCGTTTCCAGCCCGCGCCAGAAGCCGACCAGCGCCTGGTTGCGGGCCTTGGCGATTTCGGCGGCGGTCGGACCGTCCTTTGCCAGGCGCGCGATCTCCTCGTCGATCAGGGCCTCGGCCCGCCGCACGTCGCCACCGGGCGGCACGACGGCATACACCCACGCCAGGCCCGGATCGAAGCCGGCGTCGAACTGCGTGCCCACGTCCACGGCGGCCTGCTCGCGCTCGACCAGGCGCTGATAAAGCCGCGAGGAATCGCCGTCGCCCAGTATCGACAGCAGCACCTCCATGACGCGCGCCTCGCGGTCGGCGCTGGCCGCCGTGTGCCAGGCCATCGCCAGCAGCGGCGTCTGCGCCTCACGCTCGATGCGGATGCGGCGCTCACCCAGCTGTGGTGGCTCCCGGGTCGTCACGGCCGCCGGCGCCGGCTGGGCCGGGATGCTGCCGAGGTACTTCTCCGCCAGCTTGAAGACGGCGTCGGGATCGACGTCGCCGACGATGAACATCACCGCATTGTTGGGCGCGTAGTACTGCCGGTAGTAGTCCTGCAGGTCCGCGACCTTCCAGGCCTCGATGTCCGACGGCCAGCCGATCACCGGGATCTGGTACGGATGCGCCACGAACGCCGTCGCCTGCATCTGCTCGATGAGGGTGCCGAAATTGTCGTTGTCCACCGACGAGCGCCGCTCCGAATACACCACGCCGCGCTCGCTCTCGACTTTCTCGGCATTGAAGTCGAGGTTGCGCATGCGGTCCGACTCGAGGTCGAAGATCACCGGCATGACGGAGTTCGGGAACCAGTTCTGGTAAACGGTGACGTCGGAGCTCGTGTAGGCGTTGTTGGCGCCGCCACTGGCTTCCATCAGGCGGTCGAACTCCCCGGGCGCGCGCGTCTTCGTGCCGTTGAACATCATGTGCTCGAAGAAGTGCGAAATGCCGGTGATGCCCGGACGTTCGTTGCGGCTGCCGACGCGGTACCAGGTGTACATGGCGACGTTCGGGATGTCCGGGTCCGGCCAGACGACCAGCTTCATGCCATTCGGCAGCGTGCGCGTGACGATCCGGTCCGCGCCCGGCACCTGCTGCGGTGCGGCGCCGGCCACGGGCACAAGGCCTCCGGCCATGACCAGGACAGAGAGCAGCGCGACGAGCGGGGACGTATCGGGACATGTGGGCTTCCGCAGGACTGGTCAGGGGGTGCGCAGACCGGGCACCGCCGGTTCGCGCCACGAGGGGGTGGAGTTTCGCAAGTTCCGGGGCCCGGCGGCCAGTATCCGTGACTTACACGATGTCCAAACGGGCGATTCCGCGGCATGGTCACCCCCGACCCGCGTCGCGCGGGACCAGGAGGCGCATGTTCCAGGTCAGGATTCACGGCCGGGGCGGCCAGGGTGTCGTCACGGCGGCCGAGCTGCTGTCGGTGGCCGCATTTCGCGAGGACCGCCACGCCCAGGCATTTCCCAGCTTCGGCTCGGAGCGCACCGGCGCGCCGGTCGTGGCCTTCTGCCGCATCGACGACCGGCCGATCCGCCTGCGCGAGCCGATCCTGGCGCCCGACGCGCTGCTGATCCAGGACCCGACGCTGCTGCACCAGGTCGACGTCTTTGGCGGCCTGGAGCTCGACGGCTACATCCTGATCAACACCACCCGCACGTTCGACGAGCTGGGCCTGACCGAGTTCGTCGGACGGTTCGATCCCACGCATCTCTGCACGGTGCCCGCGACCGAAATTGCCCTGCGCCACGTCGGCCGGCCGCTGCCCAACGCGGCGCTGCTGGGCGGCTTCGCGGCGCTGTCGGGCCGCATCTCGCTGGAATCCGTGGCGGCGGCGATTACCGAGAAATTCCCGCCGAAGGTGGCCGCCGCCAATGTCGCGGCGGCGACCGAGGCCTACGCGTTCGTGCTGCGGCAGATGCAGAAGGAGACCGCCGGTGCTGAAGCAGGTTGAAGGGTCCGCCGCCGTCGCGGAAGCCATTGCGCTGTGCCGCCCGCAGGTCATCTGCGCCTACCCGATCTCGCCGCAGACGCACATCGTCGAGGCGCTCGGCAAGCGGGTCGACGCCGGCAGCCTCGCGCCCTGCGAATTCGTCAATGTCGAATCCGAGTTCGCCGCGATGTCGGTGGCCATCGGTGCCTCGGCCACGGGCGCACGCGCCTACACCGCCACCGCCAGCCAGGGCCTGCTGTTCATGGCCGAGGCCGTCTACAACGCCGCGGGCCTCGGCCTGCCGATCGTGATGACGGTGGCCAATCGTGCGATCGGCGCCCCGATCAACATCTGGAACGACCACACGGATGCGCTCAGCCAGCGCGACTGCGGCTGGCTGCAGCTGTTCGCCGAGGACAACCAGGAAGCGCTCGACCTGCACATCCAGGCATTCAGGCTGGCTGAGGAGCTGTCGCTGCCGGTCATGGTCTGCATGGACGGGTTCATCCTCACGCATGCCTACGAGCGTGTCGACCTGCCGACCCAGGCGCAGGTGGATGCCTACCTGCCGCCGTACGTGCCACGCCAGGTGCTCGATCCCGCGGAACCGGTCTCGATCGGCGCGATGGTCGGGCCGGAAGCGTTCATGGAGGTGCGTTACCTGGCGCACGTCAAGCAGCAGCAGGCGCTCGAGCTGATTCCGGCCTGGGCCGACGAGTTCCGTCGCGTCTTCGGGCGGCCGAGCGGCGGGCTGCTGCACGCCTACCGCACCAGCGATGCCGACGTGGTCGTGGTGGCGCTCGGCTCGGTGCTCGGCACCATCAAGGACACCGTCGACACGATGCGGGAACAGGGCCACCGGATCGGGGTGCTGGGCATCACCTGCTTCCGTCCCTGGCCGCATGCGGCCGTGCGCGCAGCACTGGCGCAGGCACAGCGTGTCGTGGTGCTGGAAAAGAGCCTTGCCGTGGGCGTCGGCGGCATCGTCGGCAACAACGTCTCGGCGTCCTATGCCGGACCGCCCGGCCGTGTGCACACCGTGATCGCCGGCCTGGGTGGCCGCTCCATCACGCGCAAGTCCCTGCAGCAGGTGTTCGAGCAGGCGCTGGCCGGGACGCTCGAGCCGCTGACCTTCCTCGACCTCGACCACGCCCTGGTCGAGCGCGTGCTGGAACGCGAGCGCGTGCAGCGCCGCTCCGGTCCGATCGCAGAAGGCATCCTCAAGGACCTCGGCGTCGTGGCCGCGAAGATCGGATGAGGCGCAACGCATGAGCTATCAACCCATTCGCTTCTACCAGACCGGCACCTTCACCGTCGGCAACCGCCTGCTGCCGGAGGAACAGCGCTCGGTGCAGTCCGGCCGCGAGCGCACCAACTCGCTCAATTCCGGCCACCGTGCCTGCCAGGGCTGTGGCGAGGCGCTGGGCGCGCGCTATGCCATCGACGCGGCGATGGCGGCGACCAACCGCCAGCTCGTCGCAGCGAACGCCACGGGCTGCCTCGAGGTGTTCTCGACACCGTACCCGGAGACCTCATGGCAGATTCCGTGGATCCACTCGCTGTTCGGCAACGCCGCGGCGGTGGGCACCGGCATCGCCGCCGCGCTGCGCGTGCAGGGCAAGCACGAGGTGCGGGTGGTCGCCCAGGGCGGCGACGGCGGCACCACGGACATCGGCTTCGGCTGCCTGTCGGGCATGTTCGAGCGCAACGACGACGTGCTCTACCTCTGCTACGACAACGAGGCGTACATGAACACCGGCGTGCAGCGGTCCTCGGCCACGCCGCCCATGGCGCGCACCAACACGACGATGCCGGTGGGCGACGCCATGGGCGCGCGCTTCGGCCAGGGCAAGAACCTGCCGCTGATCGCCATGGCGCACGAGATTCCGTACGTGGCGACGGCGACGGTCGCGGAGCTGCGCGATCTCGAGGCCAAGGTGCGGCGCGCGATGGAGTTCCGCGGCGCGCGCTACATCCACGTGCTCGTGCCCTGCCCGCTCGGCTGGGGCCACGGCTCGGCCGACACCATCCGCATGGCGCGGCTGGCGCAGCAGACCGGGCTGTTCCCGGTGTTCGAAGCCGAGCACGGCGAGGTCAAGAGCGTGTCGAAGATCCGTCGCCAGTTGCCGGTCGAGGATTACCTGCGGCCGCAGACTCGCTTCGCCCACCTGTTCAAGCCTCCCGGTCACGGCGACCTGATCGCGCGGATCCAGGCGATGGCGGACAGGAACGTGCGGCGCTTCGACCTGCTCGACACCACGGAGGCCGCGTGAAAAAGCCCTTTGCCATCACGCTCGATCCCGGCTCGAGCCTCGCCAACCACACCGGCTCGTGGCGCACCGTGCGCCCGGTGTACGTCGACCGCCTGCCGCCCTGCAACGACGCCTGCCCGTCGGGGGAGAACATCCAGGGCTGGCTGTTTCATGCCGAGTCGGGCGATTACGAACAGGCCTGGCGCCTGCTGACCGAGGCGAACCCGTTGCCTGCCTGCATGGGCCGGGTCTGCTACCACCCCTGCGAAACGGCCTGCAATCGCGCGCAGCTCGACGAATGCGTCGGCGTCAATGCGATCGAGCGCTTCATCGGCGACGAGGCGCTGAAGCATGGCTGGAAGTTCACGCGCCCGGCCAAGTCGACCGGCATGAAGGTGCTGGTGGTGGGCGCGGGGCCGTCCGGGCTCTCGGCCGCGTATCAGCTGGCGCGCGCGGGTCATGCCGTCACGATCCGCGAAGCCGGGCCGCTGGCCGGCGGCATGATGCGCTTCGGCATCCCCAAGTACCGCCTGCCGCGCGAAGTGCTCGATGCCGAGATCGCGCGCATCGTCGAACTGGGCGTGAAGCTCGAGTTGAACAGCAAGGTGGAGGACGTGCTGGCGGCCAAGCGCGAGGGGCACTTCGACGCGGTCTTCCTCGCGGTCGGCGCCCACATCGCGAAGCGCGCGTACCTGCCGGCCGGCAGCGCCGGCAAGATGCTCGACGCGGTCGCGGTGCTGCGCAGCATGGAAGGCGCAGACCGGCCGCTGCTGGGCCGCAAGGTCGTGGTCTACGGCGGCGGCAACACCGCGCTCGACGTCGCGCGCACCGCCAAGCGCCTGGGCGCCGAGGAATCGGTGATCGTCTACCGGCGCACGCGCGACAAGATGCCGGCACACGAGTCCGAGCTCGAGGAGGCGCTGCAGGAAGGCGTGCTGGTGAAGTGGCTGTCGACCATCCGCGAGGCCGGCGAATCCTCCATCACGGTCGAGAAGATGACGCTCGACGACAAGGGCATGGCACAGCCGACCGGCGAGTTCGAGACGCTGGAGGCCGATTCGGTCGTGCTGGCGCTGGGACAGGACGTGGATCTTTCGCTGCTCGACGGCGTGCCGGGCCTCGAGATCGAGCAGCGGCGTGGTCAAGGTCGATGCCCACATGATGACCGGGCACGCCGGCATCTTCGCGGGCGGCGACATGGTCCCCGGCGAGCGCACGGTCACCGTCGGCATCGGCCACGGCAAGCTCGCGGCGCGCAACATCGATGCGTGGCTGCGCGGCGAGGCCTGGTCACACCCGCCGCGCCACGAACTCGCGACGTTCGAGCGGCTCAACACCTGGTATTACGCCGACGCGCCGAAGGCGCAGCGCCCGGTGCTCGACCTGGTGCGGCGGCAGTCGACGTTCGAGGAAGTGGTGGGCGGCTTCGATCCCGCCACGGCGCAGTTCGAGGCGCGGCGCTGCCTGAGCTGCGGCAACTGCTTCGAGTGCGACAACTGCTACGGCGTCTGCCCGGACAACGCCGTGATCAAGCTCGGCGCCGGCAACCGCTACGCGTTCAACTACGACTACTGCAAGGGCTGCGGCCTGTGCGTGGCCGAATGCCCGTGCGGCGCGATCACGACGCAGCCGGAAGAAATCTGAAGAAGGGATTGAGGAATGAGGGATTGGGGACTCCCTAATCCCTAATCCCCTTCCCTGCTTCAGGCTTTGACGGACCTCAGCATCATGCGGTCCGATTCGTCGACGGTCGCGCTGAACCCCGCCCGGGTTTCGAGTAGATTCCAGAAATTCGTCGGTGTCTGCAATCGGCCAGGAGCGGTCCTTCGGCAGCGGGGCCGGATCTGCACCGACATCGGACGATTGAACCGACATGCACGTCGTTCGAAATGAAGTCAGGGCTCGCAACAGATGCGCCTCTATCGGACAGCCGCCAAGAGGCGCGAGCGTTAGGCGTCCAACTGGATAATCTGCACTCAACGCGGCCCCCTTCGTCAACACCACGGCTGCCAGATTCCAGGAGTCCAATGCCCGCCATTCGCTCCGTTACACCACGATTCTGCAAGACCGCCTTGCATCACTGGCCCGGGAGCTTTCTGGTCGCGATGATGCTCTCGCCTTGTTGGCACTGGGTTCCGTTGGCACTGAAACTGATCGCCTCGACGCCTGGCCGACCTTGACTTCTTTGTACTCGTGGCCGACGGCGCAAAGAGACGGTACATCGGGAACCTTGATTGGCTTGCCGCAACCCACCCGCTGGTCTGGCACTTCCAGAACACGGTCGATGGCCATAAGGCCTTGATGGCCGACGGCGTGTTCTGCGAATTTGCAGTCTTCGAAACTCATGAGCTGAGCCGGATCCCTTACGCACCCGGTCGTTTCGTCTGGCGCCGCGATGAAGTCGACGGGCGCCTCGCTTGCGCCAGGTGGCCGCTGCCGACGAAGCAAAGTACTGGCTGGCTCATAGGCGAAGCCTTGTCGAATCTGATCGTCGGCCTGCAGCGGCATGCACGAGGAGAGAAGATAGCGGCGATGCGCATGATTCAGGTCCATGCTTTGGACCGCGTGCTCGAGTTCCTGGAGACGCTGCGGCCGGGATCGCATGGCGCATTTGCGGTACGCGATCCGTTCAACGTTGATCGACGGATCGAGATGCGCAGTTCACAGGATGCTCTGCTCCTGCCCCTCTGGGCCGGTGGTTATGAGCGCACGGTGCCTGCAGCGTTGGCGCTGCTCGCAGCTCTGGAGGCGCACAAAAGTGTTCCGGCGGATGTTTCCGAGCACATCAGGATGCTGGCTACGACGGCGGCTGGGGCCCTTCGTCAGGGCGCCTGAACCTTCGCTCGCGCCGCCCCGTCGGACGCCTCGCGCCGGCTTGGCATACTGACTCCTGTTCATCGTCATGATGCGCCTCGCACCGAACGATCCTCGACAGGCCCGCTCGATCGAGTCAGTTCGCAGGATCCTCGTCCCACGGATGCACGTTCAGTTGCCCCGCAGCGCATGTTCCCCGATTGCTGGTGTCCGCGTCGGGTCGATTCCAGACGTATCAAGCACTGACAGCCGTGCACCGGCGGCGTCCCGGCGGCAGCACGCGCCCGAGCAAGAAAAAGGGCGCCCTGCGGCGCCCTTCCTCAGGCCAGCGATTGCTCGCCGGTCACTTCTTCACGAACTTGAGCGTCATGCGGTCGGACTCGCCGATCGCGATGTACTTGCTCTTGTCGAAGCTCAGGTCTTCTTCCTTGCCGGAACCATAGGCGGTTGACCGCAGGCTCGGCGGCAGCGTCCACACGCCGAACGGATGGTCCGTCGTGTCCTTCGGGTTGGCGTTGATCTCGGAACGGGCGGCCAGCGTGAAGCCGGCCCGCTGCGCCTGTTCGATCACGTAGGCCTCGGTGACGTAGCCTGTCTCCGGCTTCTCGGGCTTGGTGCCGGCCTTTGCACGGTGCTGTTCGACCGCCAGGATGCCGCCCGGCTTCAGCGCCCGGTAGAACTCCCGCAGGGTCGCCTCGACCGTGCCGGGCTCGGACTGCATCCAGCCCTGGAACGAGCGCGCGGTCAGGATGAAATCGAACATGCCGGCCGGCAGCGTCGTCGACACGGCACCCCAGTTCAGGATGCGCACGTCGCCGTAGAGGTCCGGCTTGCCGAGGTAGCGCGCCTCGAACGCGGCGCGTGCCTTGCGCGAGCCATCGGACAGCTTGGGATCGGCCAGGTCGGCGCCGGTGACGTAGAACTGCCCGCCGGTCGACCGCGCATACGGGGCGAGGATGTCCGTCCACCAGGACTGGCTGCCCGGCTGGATTTCCAGGATGGTCATGCCGGGCCGCAGGCCCCAGAACGTCAGCGACTCCACCGGATGGCGGTACTGGTCGCGGGCCCGGGCCTCGGCCGAGCGCCACGCGCCGTTCACCGCCTCGTGCAGGGCCTTGTCCTCGACGACCTGTGCTGCGGGCGTCGCGGCGATGGCCAGTGTGCCCTGCAGGGCCAGCAGGCCGATCGCCAATGCCTTGATGGAAACCAGTTGCATGTCGTCACCTCGTGTTCGGTATCTCGGCAGTTAGCCGCAAGTTGGCAGGCAGATTCAAGGCACCCCGGAAAAACGAAAGCCCCGGCGCTTGCGCGTCGGGGCTTCGTTTGCAACCCGCGGGCGGTTGCGACGTCGGTTACATGCCCGAATCCGTGCGGATCAGCATGACGCGACGGTTCAACTGGCGGCCTTCGGCCGTCGTGTTGTCGGCGATCGGCTTGAGCTCGCCGTGACCGATCGAGCTCAGGCGAGCCGGATCGACACCGCGCGAGGTCAGGTAGTCGAACACCGCCTTGGCGCGACGATCCGACAGGGCCTGGTTGTACTCTTCCGTACCGACGCTGTCGGTATGGCCTTCAACCAGTGCCTTGGCGAACGGCACGTCGCCCATGAACGTCACGACGCGCTCGAGTTCCGTGATCGACTCGGGGCGCAGCTCGGCGCTGTCGAAGTCGAACAGGAGCTTGAGGGTCTGCTCCATCGGGCAGCCGACCGAGTCGACCTTGGTGCCAGCCGGGGTGCCCGGGCACTTGTCGGCTTCGTCGCAGACGCCATCGCCGTCCGTGTCGGCGCACTTGGCCGGCGGCGGCGGCGGCGGCGGCGGCGGTGCGACGACCGGCGCAGCAGCGGCGACCGGGGTCACGCTGCCGAAGCGGTAACCGACGTGCACGCCGTAGACCATCGGGTTGATGTCGACCGTGCCGAGGTCCAAGGTCGTGGTGCCGCCTTCCCCGTCGTCCACGCCACGTGAGTTCCGCGTCTGCACCGATGTCGATGTAGCGCACGTTCAGGTTCAGGAACCACTCACGCTCGCCGATGTCGATGCCGACCTGGCCGGCAGCGCCAATCGAGTCATCAAGCGAGAGGCTGGTGCCGGCTGAGGGCGCCACGGGTCTCTTCGCCCGAGAACATCGTGTAGTTGATGCCGGCGCCGATGTAGGGACGCCACATGCCGTTCGGGTTGAAGTGCCAGTTGAGGCTCAGCACCGGCGGCAGCACGTCGACGTTGCCGATGCGTGAGTTGCCGCCCGGAGTCTTGAGGTCGATGCCGTGCGTAAACGGCCAGGCCACCAGCAGTTCCGTGCCGATGTGCTTGGTGATCATGTACTCGACGGTGGCGGTCGGCGAAATGTCGCTGTCGACCACGACCCAGGTATCTGCTCCGTATACACCCTGACGTCGAGGTTTTCTTTATCCGGGTTGATCTGCGAGAGACCCACGCGGAACAGCCACTTGCCAGGCTCCCACGTACCTTCTTCGGCCTGAGCCGTGACCGGGAGCGCGAGGGCTGCGGCGACAGCCAGAGGAATGAGATAACGAGATGACATTGAGGCGTTCTCCTTGTGGCTTTTCTGCCATGCATTATAAATTCAAAGGCGGCCGCCGGCCACCAGCCCGTCACCACCCACAGGACGGACGCTTTGTTCAGTCAGCACCGTGATTTTCCGCGTAATCGTGGTCTAAAGTCCAGTCCGATCGCACGGCCGGGTGGTTTCCGGACTCATTCCGGGCTGTTCGCGGGTCTTTTTCGACTGGTTTCAGGGGATTCAATGATGCTTTTTGGCAACATCGGTACCGATTCGGCCTCCAGTCGCAGCGGGCGACCGGGCCTGGCATGGGCGGCACTGGCAACCTGCGCAGCCCTCGGCCTGGCCTGGCCGGCAAGCACGCCGGCGCGGACGGCAGCGGCCAGCGCACCAGCCGTGGCTCCGACAGAGCTGATCCCCTACGAGAAATTCACGCTGGACAACGGCCTCACGGTGGTCGTGCACACCGATCGCAAGGCGCCGATCGTGGCAGTCAACCTCTGGTATCACGTCGGCTCCAAGAACGAGCCCGCGGGAAGAACCGGCTTCGCGCACCTGTTTGAACACCTGATGTTCCAGGGCACCGAAAACTACGACGACGAGTACTTCAAGCCGCTCGAACTGGTCGGCGCGACCAGCATCAACGGCACCACCAGCTTCGACCGCACGAATTACTTCCAGAACGTGCCGACCACGGCGCTCGATCTCGCGCTGTGGATGGAAAGTGACCGCATGGGCCACCTGCTCGGGGTGATCACGCAGGCGCGCCTCGACGAACAGCGCGGCGTCGTGCAGAACGAGAAGCGGCAGGGCGAGAATCGTCCCTACGGCAAGGTCTCGGAGACCGTGTTCCGGGCCAGCTTTCCGCCAGGGCATCCGTACCGCACGCTGCCGATCGGGTCGATGGAGGACCTCGACGCCGCCTCGCTCGACGACGTGCGCGAATGGTTCAGCACCTTCTATGGTGCCGCCAACGCCGTGCTGGTGCTGGCGGGCGACATCGACGTCGCCACCGCGCGCGCAAAAGCGGAGCAGTACTTCGGCCACATCCCGCCGGGCCCGGCGCTCTCCCGCCCCGGCACCTGGATCGCCGGGCGCGACGACAGCCGCCGCGAAACGCTGTATGACCAGGTCGCGCAACCGCGCTGGCAGCGGTTCTGGAACACGCCGCCGGACAACACCCGCGATGCCGAACTGCTCGGCCTGGTCGGCGAGATCCTCGGTGGCGGCAAGACCTCGCGCCTGTACGAGCGGCTCGTTTTCCGCGAACGGCTGGCGGACATGGCCGCCGCCGGCCAGTCCTCGCTCGAGATCGCCGGCCTGTTCACCCTGCAGGCCGACGCCAAGCAGGGCGTGCCGGTCGAGCGCGTCGAGGCGGCCATGCTGGACGAACTGAACCGCTTCATCGAGCAGGGCCCCACCGCCGCCGAACTCGAACGCGCCCGCATCGCGCTGCGCGCGGGCTTCGTGCGCGGCCTGGAACGGATCGGCGGCTTTGGCGGCAAGGCGGACGTGCTCGCGTCCTGCGAGGTCTACACCGGCGATCCCGGTTGCTACCGGCAGTCGCTGCGCTGGATCGACGAAGCGCAGCCTGCGGACCTGCAGCGCGTCGCGCGCCAATGGTTGTCGCAGGGCGATTACACGCTGCTGGTGCTGCCGCAACCCGCGTACGCCGCGGGCACCCCTGCCATCGACCGTGCCGGCGGACCGCCGGTGACCGCTTCGTTCCCCGACGTGGCCTTTCCCGAGTTGCAGCGCGCCCGGCTGCGCAATGGCCTGCCGGTGATCGTGGCCACGCGTCCAGACGTGCCCGTGGCGAGGGTGGCGCTCACGTTCGACGGCGGCTTCGTCGCCGACCAGGGACGCAAGCCCGGCACCGCGAGTTTCGCGATGAGCATGCTGGACGAAGGCGCCGGCAAACTGGACGCGCTGCAACTGGCCGACCGCGCGGAGCGCCTGGGGGCGCAACTCGGCGCGGGCGCCGGGCTGGACAGCGCCACGGCCAGCGTCGCACTGCTGACCGACCAGGCCGACGCGTCGCTCGCGCTGCTGGCCGACATCGTGCGCCGGCCGCGCTTCGCGACCGACGACATCGAGCGGGTGCGCAAGGAATGGATCGCCGGCATCGCGCGCGAGAAGCTGAGCCCGGACGCGCAGGTGATGCGGATCCTGCCGCCGCTGCTGTACGGCGCCGGGCATCCTTACGCGATCCCGTTCTCCGGCACGGGCACCGCCGAGTCGATCGCGGCGCTGACGCGCGACGACCTCCTGGCCTATCACCGTGAGCGCGTGCGTCCGGACAACGCGACCATCATCGTCACCGGCGCGCTGACAGCTGGCCGAGGTCCTGCCGCTGCTCGAGAAGCACTTCGGCGACTGGACGCCTCCGGCGGACGCGCCGCTGCTGCCGCTGGAAATCCCGGCGGCAACCCCCGCCGCCGCCGCGAGCGTCTACCTGCTGGACCGGCCCGGCGCCGCGCAGTCGACCATCCTGGCCGGGCAACTGATGCCATCGAGCCGTGCGCCCGACCGCCTCGAGCTGAACACCGCCAATGACGTGATCGGCGGCACGTTCACCTCGCGCATCAACATGAACCTGCGTGAGACCCGCCACTGGTCGTACGGCGCACGCTCGAGCCTGAGCGAAACCCTGGGGCAGCGGCCCTGGCTGCTGTCGGCGCCGGTGCAGACGGACAAGACCGTCGAGTCGATCCGCGAGATCCAGCGCGAGCTGCAGGAGTTCACGACGTCGCAGCCGGCGACGGCGGAGGAAGTCGCGAAGGTCCGCAATCGGGACGTGCGTGCGCTCTCGGGCCAGTACGAGACCAATGCCGCGGTGGGCGGGGCGATCGCCGACATGATCCGCTTCGGCCGGCCCGACGACTACATCCGCACGCTGCGCGCGCGGCTCGAGGCGCAGACCGAAGCCGGCGTGCGCGCGGCGGCGGCCAATGCATTCCGTCCCGGTACCCTGACCTGGGTCATCGTCGGCGACCTGGCGAAGATCGAGGCGCCGATCCGCGAGCTCGGACTCGGTCCGGTGCAGGTGATCGACGCCGACGGCAAGGTACTGCGCTGAGTCGGGGACTATGATTCGCCACGGGCGGCCGGTGGCCGCCAGCGCGATGGAATCCCGATGGAACGCACGGAACGCTTCTACAAGATCCAGCACCTGCTGCGCAGCCGCAGGTTCGTCGGCACGCAGGAATTCGTCAGCGAACTGGGCGTGTCGCGCGCGACGTTCAAGCGCGACCTGGAATACCTGCGCGATCGCATGCATGCGCCGATCGTCTACGACCGCGACCAGGCAGGCTACTGCTTCGACCCCGGGGTGGCCGACAGCGGGCTGTGGCAGCTGCCGGGCCTGTGGTTCACCGCCGAGGAACTGCAGGCGCTGCTGACCATGGACAGCCTGCTGGGCGACCTGCAGCCCGGCGTGCTGCGCGAGCTGATCGGCCCGCTGCGCAAGCGCCTGCGCGGCCTGCTCGAATCCGGCGAGCATTCGGCGGACGAGATTGCGCGCCGCATCCGCATCCTGACCATGGGCTCGCGGCGCGTCGTGCCCGCGCACTTCCGCGCGTTGACCACGGCGCTGCTGGCACGCCACCGGCTGCGGATCCGGCATGAACGCCGGCAGGACGGCGAGATCAGCGAGCGGGAAGTGTCGCCGCAGCGGCTGGTGCACTACCGCGACAACTGGTACCTGGATGCCTGGTGCCACCAGCGCCAGGCGCTGCGCACCTTCGGCGTCGATGCGATCGACACCGCGGTGGTGCTGGAGAAGGCGGCAAAGGAGATCGGCGAAGACGCGCTCGATCGCCATTTTGCGAGCGGCTACGGCATCTTTGCCGGTTCGGCCACGGCAGAAGCCGTGCTGCAGTTCAGCGCCGAGCGCGCCCGCTGGGTGTCGCGGGAGGTCTGGCACCCGGAGCAGTCCGGCGCGCTGCAGATCGACGGCAGTTACCTGCTGAAATTCCCGTACTCGCAGGAACCCGAACTGGTCATGGACATCCTGCGCTACGGCCCCGACGTGCAGGTGCTCGCGCCCGCCTCGCTGCGTGACGCGGTGGCGGCCAGGCTGCGCGAGGCGGCGCAGCAGTACAGCTGAGCTTCCGCCCTATTCCAGCGTGAAGCGGCGCGGCGCGACGCCCTCGACCGGCGGCACGGTCACGCCCGGCGCCACGTAGAGATCCACCTCGCGCTCGAAGTTGAAGGGTCCGTCGACCACGACGCCCTGCTCGATCGTGATCCGCGGGTTGCGCGAGTTGCCGCCCTTCCACCACGACTTCGATTCCTCGACGTGGATGCCGCCGGTCAGCCGCGTGCCGGAGGCCAGGCGTATGTCGCCGTTGACCGTCGCGATGCCGCCGTCGACCTGGGCGCCTTCCAGCGTCACCGCGCCGTTGACGTTCTCGATGCCGCCGGCGACGCGGGCACCCTTGCGCAGGGTGATGCTGCCGTTGACGGCTTCGACGCGGTTCTGGATGACGGCATCGGCGCCGATCGTGATCGAGCCGTTGACCGTTTCGGCCGAGTCCGCGCTCGCGCCGTCCTCCAGCCGCAGCGATCCGTTGACCGTCTCGATGTCGCCGACGCGGGCGCCGGCGCCGACCGTGATCGAGCCGTTGACGGTGTCCACGTCGCCGGCCTGCTGGCCCGGCTCGACCTTGACGCTGCCATTGACCTTGCTGATGTTTTCGGCCGCCCCGGCGGCGTCACCGACGAGGACCGCACCGAACGCGAAACACAGGGTCAGGACGCAACGGGCGAGAAAATTCATGGTCAGGCTCCAGCCGCACAATTCCAGTTGCAGGTTCGATGCGCCGGCCGGGCGAAAGGTTGCAAGGCCCGGTCGCCGGGGCTGCACGCGCGGCGCCGTCATACGCTAGGCTTTGCCCTCCCCTGCCGCATTCCGGGAGCCTGACCATGAAAACCCGCGCCGCCGTCTGCCACCAGGCCGGCAAGCCCCTGGTCATCGAGACCGTCGACCTGGCCGGCCCGCAGGCCGGCGAGGTGCTGGTCGAGATCCGGGCGACGGGGGTCTGCCACACGGACGAGTTCACTCGCTCGGGCAGCGACCCCGAAGGACTGTTCCCGGTGATCTTCGGCCACGAGGGCGCCGGCGTCGTGGTCGAGGTCGGGCCGGGCGTGAAGTCGGTGCGCAAGGGCGACCACGTCATCCCGCTCTACACGCCGGAATGCCGCGAGTGCAAGAGCTGCACCTCGCACAAGACCAACCTGTGCACCGCCATCCGGGCGACCCAGGGCCAGGGCGTGATGCCGGACGGCACCAGCCGGTTTTCGCTGGGCGGCGAGAAGATCCATCACTACATGGGTTGCTCGACGTTCTCGAACTACACGGTGCTGCCCGAGATCGCCGTGGCCAAAGTGCGCGAGGACGCGCCCTTCGACAAGATCTGCTACATCGGCTGCGGCGTCACCACGGGGATAGGCGCGGTCATCAACACCGCGAAAGTCGAGCCCGGCGCAAATGTCGTGGTGTTCGGCCTGGGCGGCATCGGCCTCAACGTGATCCAGGGCGCGCGGCTGGCCGGCGCCAACAAGATCGTCGGCGTCGACATCAACCCGGCGCGGCGCAGGCTCGCCGAGAAGTTCGGCATGACGCACTTCGTCAATCCGAAGGAAGTCGAGGGCGACCTGGTGCCCTATCTCGTGGCGCTGACCGACGGCGGCGCCGACTACAGCTTCGAGTGCGTCGGCAACACGACGCTGATGCGGCAGGCGCTCGAGTGCTGCCACCGCGGCTGGGGCGAATCGATCATCATCGGCGTCGCCGGCGCCGGGCAGGAAATCAGCACGCGCCCGTTCCAGCTCGTGACGGGACGCGTCTGGAAGGGCACGGCGTTCGGCGGCGCGCGCGGCCGCACCGACGTGCCGAAGATCGTCGACTGGTACATGGACGGCAAGATCGCGATCGACCCGCTGATCACCCATACCCTGCCGCTCGAGCGGATCAACGAGGCCTTCGACCTGATGCATTCGGGGGAGTCGATCCGCAGCGTCGTGACGTTTTGAAGATTCTTTCCGAACACGCCTGCTTCGGCGGCACCCAGCGCTTCCTGGTGCATGAGTCGCGCGAATGCGCCGCGCCGATGCGCTTCGCGGTGTACGAACCGCCGCAGGCGCGGCGAGGACCGGTGCCGGTCCTGTACTACCTTGCCGGCCTGACCTGCACCGAAGAGACATTCATGATCAAGGCAGGCGCGCAACGCCTGGCCGCCGAACACGGGATCATGCTGGTCGCGCCCGACACGAGTCCGCGCGTGCGCCTGCCGGGCGATGATGCGAGCTGGGACTTCGGCCTCGCGGCGGGGTTCTACGTCGACGCGACGCAGGCGCCATGGTCGGCGCATTACCGCATGTTCAGCTACGTCACCCGCGAATTGCCGGCGGTGCTGGCGGCGCAGTTCGCGTGCGCCGATCCGCAGCGGCAGTCGATCATGGGACATTCGATGGGCGGCCACGGCGCGCTCGTCTGCGCGCTGCGCAATCCCGGCCAGTACCGCTCGGTCTCGGCCTTCGCGCCGATCACGGCGCCTGCACGCTGCCCCTGGGGGCGCAAGGCGTTCACCGGCTACCTGGGGCCGGATGAGGACGACTGGCTGGCCTGCGATGCCAGCGCGCTCGTCGCCCGCCAACCCTTCCATCGCCCGATCCTGATCGACCAGGGTGCCGCGGATCCGTTCCTTGCCGAGCAGCTGCAGCCCGGGCTGTTCGAGGCCGCGTGCCGGCAGTCAGGGCAGGCGTGCGAGCTGCGGCTGCACGCCGGCTACGATCACGGCTATTACTTCATCCAGACATTCATCGCCGACCACCTCGCCTGGCACGCGCAGGCGCTGGCAGTCGGCGCCTGAACCGGCCGCATCAGGGCTCGGCGGCGCACTGCAGCAGGACGGTCCGCTCGAGTCCGGCGTAGCGATGGCGCAGCGCCTGGCGGTAGGTCGGGTCGGCCATCATCGCCAGGAAGTGACCGCGCGACGGATAGCGCACGACCAGCACCTCGTCCCAGTCGGTTGCGGGCTGCCCGGGCTGGCCGATGAAGACCTGGCCGACCGGACCGGCGAACAGGACCCGCGCCTGGCTGACGCTGCCGACGGTCTCGACGAAGGCGTGCTTGTAGCGCGCATAGGCTTCGCGGCCGCTGCACGGCGCCTCGTCGCCGTCCTCGTAGCGCGCCTGGGCGCGGAATTTCAGCAGGTTGACCATCGTGACGGGCTGGCCGTCGTCGGTGTCGCGCAGCGCGCGGACCTGGTCAGCCGTCGGATCGATGCTGCGATCGATGAACATGGCGGTCGGCTCCTTCAACAGACTGGGGTGCCTTCGTTCAATGTCAGTGCCCGGAACAGGTCGGACAGGCGCGCCGTCAGCGGCCCCGGGAGGCCGTCGCCGATCACCCGCCCGTCGACCCTGGTGACCGCCGCCAGTTCGCCCATCGTGCCGGTGCAGAACATCTCGTCCGCCGCATAGGCCTGGGTGGTGGTGAGGTCGGTCTCCTCGTGCGGAATGCCGTGCGCACGGCACAACTCCAGCACCGTGGCCCGGGTGATGCCCTCGGGGCAGGCCAGCAGCCGCGGGGTGCGCACGCGGCCGCCGGCAACGATGAAGACGTGCGTTGCGTTGGTCTCGGCGATGAAGCCGCGCAGGTCGAGCATCAGCGCGTCGTCGGCGCCGGCGACATTGGCCTCGATCTTCGCCATGATCGACTGCAGCAGGTTGTTGTGGTGGATCTTCGGATCGAGGCAATCCGGCGGAAAGCGCCGCACGCTGCTGGTGACCAGGCTGAGGCCCGCGCGGCCGTACACCGGCGGCTTGTGCTCCGCCAGCACGATCAGCGTCGGGCCCTGGGTGTTGAGCCGCGGGTCCATGCCCGAGGTGAACTTGACGCCGCGCGTCAGCGTCAGCCGGATGTGCACCCCGTCGTGCATGCGGTTGGCTGCCAGCGTGCGCCGGATCTCGTGGGTGATCGAGTCGTGCGTCGGCACCTGCGCAAACGCCAGCGCCCTGGCCGAGTTCGCCAGCCGGTCCAGGTGCTGTTCGAGCCGGAAGATCCTGCCCTGGTACAGCCGCAGGCCCTCCCACACCGCATCGCCGCCCTGCACGGCCGAGTCGAACGGGCTGATGCGCGCCTGGTCGCGGTGCACCAGTTCGCCATTGACGTTGACGATCAGGTCGCGATTGCGCTCGTCGAATTTCTGCAGCAAGTGCGTTCCACCTCAGGCGCGCAGCCGGTGCCGACGCAGCCGTTCATAAAGAGGCCGGCATTGTGCCTCGATCGCGGCCAGGGCGGACGGCAGTGCCGCGTCCACGCCGGCCTCCGCATCTCCCGGCACGGGCTCGAAGCCGCTCGAGCGCTCGACCCGTTCGTACCAGTGGCGCGCCCAGACACCGTCGGTGTCGCGCCGGCCCGGCGGCCACCAGAGCATCCGGTCCGTGTACGGCACCCCGATTGCCGCGCAGAGCATGCGCAGCATCGGCCCCGGGGCCGCGAGCAGGTCGGCGGCATCGAGCACCGGCGGAGCGCGACCCGTGCGCTCCAGCACGTGCTCGAAGATCTCGACCTGTTGCGGCAGCCCGGTGGCCAGCAGGTCGAAGCTGCCAAGTTTTTCGCCCAGCGACGACAGCATCGGCCGTGGATCGCGGATCAGGAACGCGTGCGTCAGCGAGGCAAGCCAGTCGCGGCCCATGTGCGGCAGCAGGTGATGCGCCATCTGCTTCTGGTACAGGATGCGGATGCCCGCCGGGACCGGCGCCATCAGCGCGGCCGCGACACGACGCCAGTCCGTCTCGTGCTGCGCGATGATTTCGTCACGCCCCGGGTGATCGAGACCCGTGGCCTGCAGGTAGTGCGCATAAAAAGGCTCGTCCACGACCAGCGTGTCGGCACGGTTGCCCCATGCGCGCATGAACGCCGTGGAGATGTTGCGCGGTCCGGACCACATCGCCAGCCGCAGCACGCCGTCCTCCGTTACCGGCATCGACTTGCTTCAGGTGGCCGGCTTGCGGAAGCGATAGACGAACTGGTCCGTGCGGCCACGGATCGATTCCTCGAAAACGAGGCGCGTGTGGTCGTCGCCGGGCTGCGCCAGCACGTCGCTCGAGCCGTCGAACACGAAACCGGCCTGCTCGAAGTCGCGCCGCACCAGGGCCGGATCGATCCGGTGCAGCGTATCCACGACTTTCGCCACGTCGCCGCCTGCGGCCGCGACGTGATCCTGCACGACCACGACGGCGCCCGGCTTCAGCGCCAGGAACAGTCGCCGCAGCAGCTCGGCCGGGTCGGTGCGGTCCCAGGACTTGTCGTCCGGACGCCAGTAGGCGTCGTGATAGCTCATGACGAACAACGCCGCATCCAGCGATGCAGGCGGCAGCTCCAGTGCGTCGACCTCGGCCGTGACCTGCCGCACGTTGCCGAGGCGCCCGAACGCATAGCGTTCGGCGATGCCTTTCTCGGCGAACTTTGCGTACGGCGGATTGTTGTACGCGATCACCTGTCCCTTGACGCCCACCGTGCGCGCCAGCAGCTCGGTGTAATAGCCGCCGGCGGAGAACATGTCGGCCACGCGCATGCCGGGTGCAACGCCCAGGAACGCCAGCACTTCGCCGGGGCGGGCGCCGGCATCACGCTCGCGATCGGCGGCCGGCCGGTCGGGGCTGTCGATCGCCGCCGCGATTGCGGCCTTCGACTCGGCTCGATCGTGGCCTTCGACCTGACCTCGACCACGTCCGCGGCGCCTCCGGTTCGCTGGTCGCCGCCGCCACGCCGATCGTCCACGCCGCGGCCAGCGTCACCGCAAGCCATGCATTTGCCGTCCGGGTCATCTGCGTCTCCCCCAAGAAGAGTGTGCCGATGTTAACGCGCCCGGGCGTCCCTCAAGCGAACGCGCGAAATCCCATGCGGACGGCGACCAGCAGCAGGAACACGCCGAACGCCGCTGCCAGCCGTCGCCGGTCGAGCGAGTGCGCCAGGCGTGCACCCAGGGGGGCGACCCACCATGCGATCGGCGCGATCAGCGCAAAGCCCGGCAGGCTGACGTAACCGACCGTCAGCGGCGGCAGGTTCGCGGCCGCGGGCGGCTGCGCCAGCAGGTAGCCGAGGGTCGCCGGCACCGCGATCCACAGCCCGAGCCATGCTGCCGTACCGACCGCCTTGTGCACGGGCTCGCCGAGCAGCGTCATCGTCGGCACGCTGAGCGTGCCGCCGCCGATGCCCATCATCGACGACACGGCGCCGATGCCGGCGGGAATCAACGCGCCGGCGGCGCCGCCGGGCACGCCCTGGCGCAGCACGACATGGTCGAGCGGCAGCAGCATCTTGAGTCCCGACGCCAGCGCAACGACGCCGAAGACGATGGCGAGCGCACGGCCATCCAGTCGCGACGCCACGAGCGCGCCCGCGAGCGCGCCGATGACGATCGGCACCGACCAGCGCCGGACGATGGCCGGATCGACGGCACCGCGGCGGGCATGGGAACGCGAGGATGACAGTGCGGTCGGCACGATCGTCGCCATCGAGGTGGCCACCGCCACGTGCAGCGCGACCGAGCCTGGCACGCCGGCGGCGACCAGCGCGAAATCGAGCGCCGGCACGATCACGATGCCGCCGCCGACACCGAGCAGGCCTGCCAGCAGGCCGCCTGCGGCCCCCGCGCCGACCAGGGCGGCGAGCATCGGCAACCAGTCCGCGTACGCTTCCATCTGCCTCGTCGCATCCGTGAAAACCACAGCGACCCGCCGGGCCGCGGGCCGCCCG
The DNA here is from genome assembly GCA_963744735.1 of uncultured Gammaproteobacteria bacterium. GTDB lineage: Bacteria > Pseudomonadota > Gammaproteobacteria > Steroidobacterales > Steroidobacteraceae > RPQJ01. Next base: position 170,395 of record CAVUVH010000007.1, on the reverse strand, counting down.
GACCGTCATGCAGTCCGGCGCGGTATAGTGCATGAAACACCGGACCTGCGCCCGCGGCGGGTCCAGCCTGCGGGGAAAAATCATGAGCGAAACCAGTGGCGGCGAAGTGCTTGCACGCATGCTGCAGGCCGAAGGCGTCGAGAAAGTCTTCGGCATCATCGACGGCACCTACTTCGGCTTCTACTCGAGCCTGCACAAGCTCGGGCTCGAGATCGTCACGCCGCGGCACGAAAGCTGCGCGGCCCACATGGCCGGCGCCTATGCGCGCCTGACCGGCAGGCTCGGCGTCTGCATGGCCAGCAACGGGCCCGGCGTGGCCAACCTGCTGCCGGGACTGGTGGTCGAGAACGCGGAAGGCAATCGCGTGCTCGCGATCACCAGCTGCCGCCGGCCGCAGATCGTCTATCCGGACCGCGGCGGCGCCTACCAGGCGTTCGACCAGGTCGGCGCCATCAAGCACTTCGCCAAGTGGAGCAACGCCGTCGTCTCCTTCGACCGCGTGGCCGAGCTCGGGCGCACGGCGCTGCGGCACTGTTACGAAGGCCGGCCCGGCGTCGTGCACCTCGACGTTCCCGAGACGATCATGAACGGCAAGGTCAAGGCCGACGTGCCGGTGTGGCGGCCCGGCCAGTTCCGCAACACGCAGCCGATCGCGCCGGCCCCGGCGCAGGTCGCGCAGGCCGCCGACCTGCTGGCCGCCGCGCAGTTCCCGATCATCCATGCCGGCAGCGGCGTGATCCATGCCGCGGCCTATGACGAGTTGCGGCGCGTCGCCGAGTCCCTGCATGCGCCGGTGACCACCAGCTGGGCCGGACGCGGCGTGCTGCCGGAGACCAACGCGCTGGCCATGCCGATGGCGCTGATCAAGCTCAACAACGAAGTGCGCAACGATGCCGACGTGGTGCTGATCCTGGGCTCGCGCGTCGGCGAGACCGACTGGTGGGGCAAGGCGCCGAACTGGCGCCACCCGTCGGAGCAGAAGACGATCCAGGTGGACATCGACGGCCACATCCTCGGCGCCAACAAGCCGGTCGAGCTGGCCGTGCTGGCCGACGTCAAGCTGTTCCTGGCGGCGCTCGCGACCGAACTCGAAGGCCGCGCGGCGCGGATGAACCTGGATTCGCGCCGGCGCCAGGTCGCGAAGTACCACGAGACCATCCGCAGCGAGCGCGCCAAGCTCGACGAGAAGCTGCAGGACATGTCCGTGCCGATGAACCCGGCGCACATCGCGCACGTCTGCCAGCAGGTGTTCCCGGAAGGCACGACGCTGGTGGCGGACGGCGGCAACACGGCGGTGTGGGCCATGTTCTTCCACGAGATGCGCGTGCCCAACACGCTGCTCTCGACCTTCAAGTTCGGCATGCTCGGCGCGGGCGTGGCGCAGGCGCTCGGCGCGGCCATCGCGCGGCCCGGAGCGGCCGGTCTGCTGCATCATCGGCGACGGCGCGATGGGCTTCCATCCGCAGGAGATCGAGACCGCCGTGCGCAATGGCCTGCAGGTGGTCTACGTGGTCGCCTGCGACCGGCAGTGGGGCATGGTCAAGATGAACCAGCAGTTCGCCCTGAAGCCGATCAAGACGCTGATCCGCAAGTCGCTCGGCCCGGACGAGACGATCAAGGCCGACCTCGGCGAGATCCGCTTCGACAAGCTGGCCGAGTCGATGGGCGCCCATGGCGAGCGTGTCGCGGACCCGCGCGAGCTCAAGGCGGCGCTCGAGCGCGCGCTGGCGGCGGGCGGCCCGGCCGTGGTCCACGTGGACGTCGACCCGGTCAAGCACATGTGGGCACCGGGACTCATGCACTTCAAGGACATGCACCTCGAGCCCAAGGGCAAATGACCGAACTCGACGCGGTCCGGCTGCACTTCAGCCCGGAATCGCTGATCGCGCTCGACGTCATCCTCGCGTTCGTCCTGTTCGGCGTCGCGCTCGACATGCGCGTGCAGGACTTCCGCGGCATCCTGACGGCGCCGCGCGGCACGCTGATCGGCCTGCTGGCGCACTCGGTGCTGCTGCCGGCGGTCGCCTTCGCGCTGACGATGCTGCTGCGGCCCGAGCCCAGCATCGCGCTCGGGATGATCCTGGTCGCGTCCTGCCCGAGCGGCAACATCTCCAACTTCCTGGTCAACTACGGTCACGGCAACACCGCGCTGTCGGTGACCATCGCGGCGTTCTCGATGCTGGGCTCGATCTTCTTCACGCCGTTCAACCTTTCGTTCTGGGGCGAGCTGAACCCGCACACGCGGCCCATCCTGCACGCGGTGACGCTGAGTCCGTGGCAGGTCTTCGGCACGATCGTCGTGCTGCTCGCCATCCCGACCGCGCTCGGGATGCTGACTGCCCATCGCTGGCCGGCCCTCGCCGCCCGCATCCGCGGACCGTTTCGCATGCTGTCGCTGGTCTTCTTCGCCGTGTTCGTCGTCGGCGCCCTGGTCGTGAACTGGGACTTTTTCCTGCAGTACGTCGGGCGGGTGGTGCTGTTCGTCTTCCTGCTGAATGCGTTCGCGCTGCTGACGGGGTATTTCACCGCCCGGGTCGCGCGCCTGCCGGAAGCCGACCGCCGCGCCGTCGCACTCGAGGTAGGCATCCAGAACTCGGGCTTCGGCCTGGCGCTGGTGTTCACGTTCTTCGACGGCCTCGGCGGCATGGCGATCGTCGCCGCCTGGTGGGGCATCTGGCACATCGTGGTGGGCACCACGCTCGCCGCGATCTGGCGCCGGCGGCCGCCGCTGCCGGTCGCTGCCGGAGCCGCCGCATGACGGCGCCTCGGACGACAGGCCGCCGCATCCTGGTGACGGGGGCAGCGGGCTACCTGGGCAGCGAACTGGTCAAGTCGCTGGCCCGGCAGCGGGAGGATCCCGGAATCGGCCTCGTCGTGGCGAGCGACGTGCGCGAGATGGCGCAGGACGCGCTGCCCGCAGGCATCGTGTTCGTCCGCCACGACGTGCGTTCGCCGGGCCTCGCCGCCGTATTGCAGCACCACCGGATCGATACGGTCGTGCATCTCGCGGCGATCGTCACGCCGGGTGCGCGCTCGAACCGCGCGCTGGAGTACGCGGTGGATGTGGATGGCACCCGTAACGTGCTGGACGCCTGCATCGCGGCGGGCGTGCGCCAGCTGGTCGTGACTTCGAGCGGGGCGGCCTACGGCTATCACGCCGACAACCCGGCCTGGCTCACCGAAGACGATCCCATCCGGGGCAACGAGGCGTTTGCCTACTCCCACCACAAGCGGCTGGTCGAGGAAATGCTCGCCGCCGCGCGTGACGCGCAGCCACAGCTGCGGCAGGTCGTGTTCCGTGTCGGCACCATCCTCGGCGCCACGACCCGCAACCAGATCACCGCGCTGTTCGACAAGCCGCGCCTGATCGCGCTGCGCGGCTCGCGCAGTCCGTTCGTCTTCATCTGGGACCAGGACGTGGTCGGGGCGATCGAGCACGCCATCCGCACCGACGCCGCCGGCATCTACAACGTCGCGGGCGATGGTGCGCTGAGCATCCAGGAGATCGCAGCCCGGCTGGGCAAGCCGTGCCTGACGCTGCCGCCGTCTGCCTTGCGGCTGGCGCTGGCCTTGCTGCACCCGTTGCGGCTGTCGCGCTATGGCCCCGAGCAGGTCGATTTCCTGCGTTATCGCCCGGTGCTCGACAACCGTCGGCTGAAGGAGCAGCTGGGCTACCGGCCACGCATGACTTCTGCCGAAGTGTTCGACTTCTATTGCCGGGCGCACAAGCTCGGCACGGGCCCGGCGTGACCCGGCGCCAGTTCAGGGACGCCGCGGTCGTCATCAGCGGCGGCGGCAGCGGCCTCGGGCGCGAGCTTGCGCTGCGTTTTGCCCGCAGCGGCGCCAGGGTCGTCGTGCTCGACCGCGACCAGGATGCGGCGGTCGCGGTGCAGGGCGAACTGCAGCAGGCCGGTCACGCGGCGCTCGGCCTGCATTGCGACGTGACCGAACCCACGGCCTGCGCTGCGGCGATCGCCGCGACCGTCGCCGCCTTCGGCCGCGTCGACGTGCTGGTCAACAACGCCGGCATCACCCATCGCAGCGCCTTTGCCGCCACCGACACCGCCGTGCTGCGGCGCGTGGTCGAGGTCAACCTGTTCGGCGCGATCCACCTGACGCGCGCGGCACTGCCCGAGCTGCAGCGTGCCCGCGGCCTGATCGTGACGCTCTCGAGCGTCGCCGGGTTCACGCCGCTGATTGCGCGCACGGGCTATGCCGCGAGCAAGCACGCGCTGCATGGGTTCTTCGAAAGCCTGCGCACCGAGCTCGCGCCCGCCGGGGTCGACGTGATGCTGGTGTGCCCCTCGTTCATCGCGACCGGCATCGACCGCAATGCACTCGGACCGACGGGCGGTGCTGCCACGCACGCGCAGGTCGTCGTCGGCGCGCCGCTGCGGGCGGCGGCCGTGGCCGATCGCATCGTCCACGGCGCGAGCCGCAGCCGGCGCCTGCTGCTGATCGGCCGCACGGCGCATGCCGCCTGGTGGCTGAGCCGGCTGGCCCCGGCGCTGTATGAACGCATCATGGCGCGCCGGCTGCGGGACGAGATGGCGCCATGAACCATGGTTCGCAGGCGGGGGGATGCGGGCGCCGCCGAAGGCGGTATCCTTGCCCGTCCGCCATGGGCCGGGCGCCTGGCCCGCCGCGCACAACAGAGGGGAACCGGTGACATGAAGATCGAGGTCAAGCACTCGCTCAAGGCCGACGTGGGCGCGGCCTTCAAGCTCTGCACGGAACAGAAGTCGCAGGAGGCGGTATACGGCAAGCTCGGCGGCACTGATCTCAAGATCAAGCGCGAGGGCCGCGCGCCGAACGTCAGGCTGAAGATCGCGCGCAAGATGCCCGCGAACCCGCCCGCGGCCATCCGCAGGCTGGTGCCGCCGACCAACGAGGTCTCGCACACCGAGGACTGGTCTGCCGCAGGCGACGGTTACACGGCCAGCATCGTGGTGGAGATCAAGGGCGTGCCGGTCAAGATCGTCGGCAGCAAGACCCTGCAGCCCGAGAAGGGTGGCAGTTCGGTGCACTGGAAGTTCGACATCAGCAGCGGCATCCCGCTGCTCGGCAGCGTCATCGCGTCCTTTGCCGGTGAAGAACTGAAGAAGAATCTCGAGGACGAGTTCAAGGTCCTGAAGTCGCTGATCTAGCCGCTTGCGCGGCCACGGCTCGCGGGTGCGGCCGCGCGACTGCTCGAGGCTGCTTTGCTGCACTGCATCTAGCCAGAAGCGAAATGTGACCGCGGATTGCACGCGCTAGGCTTGGCGACATGCCGCAGATGTCCCCCATGGACCGGGCGTTCTTCCTGCTCGAGACCGAGCAGCGACCGATGAATGTCGGAACCCTGGTCGTGCTGCAGGGCCGGCGTCCGACGCGCGGCAACCGCCGGCCCTCCGATGAGGTCGTGCGACGCATGCTGCGTTGCCCCGTCGGCGCCCCGTTCAACTGCCGCCTGGCCGAGAACACGCTGGCGGGCTGGCCGGTGCTGGTCGAGGACCCGCACATCGATCCGGGCGAGCAGGTGTTCCGCCACGAGCTCGCGCCCGGCAGCGGGCTGCCGGAGCTGTTCGACCGCGTGTGCCAGATCCATTCGCGCCGGCTCGACCGCTGCCGGCCGCTGTGGGAAGTGCATGTCTTCGACGGCTTGCCTGAGCATCGCATCGGGCTGTACTTCAAGACCCATCACGGCCTGATCGACGGCATCGGCTTCATACGCGTCGTGCTCAATACAGTCACGCGCGCGGCGAAAACCAGTCGTCCGCAAGCCATCTGGCGTGGACTGCCGGCGCGGCAGTCTGCCCGCAGCAGCGCACGCAAGGCGGCGCCGGCGCCGCTCGGATGGCTGCTCGCAGGGCTGGAGGCCGGGCGCACGGCCAGCGACCTGGCGCGACTGGCGTGGCACCTGGGCCGCCGCGACCTCGGACTGGGCAAGGGCATGGCCACACCCTTCTTCACGACCCCGGAGGTGCTGAAGGCACCGCCCTCGCCGAACCGGGTGCTGGGACACTGCGCGCTGCCGCTGGCCCGGGTACGCGCCGTAGCAGGACGCGCGGAGGCGAAAGTCAACGACGTGCTGCTGGCGACGCTCGACCTGGCCCTCACCCGCTACCTGGCCGAGCGCGGCGAGCAGCTGCAGCGCCCGCTGGTGGCAGACATGCCCGTGGCCCTGCACGATGGGCCGGGCGCCGGCAATCGCATCACGATCCTGCAGGTGCCGCTGGGACGTCCCGGCGGGACGCCGGCCGAGCGGCTGGCTGACATCGTCGCCGAGACGCGGCTGGTGAAGGAAGAAGTGCGGACGATCGGCGCGGACGCGCTGTTTCCTCTACTCGATCCTCGAGCACGCGCTCGCCAGCGCCATCGAATCCCTCAACCTGGGCGAGCTGCCGATGCTGGCCAACGCGGTGATCTCGAACCCGGCCGGCGTCGACGGCAAGGTCTTCTTCAATGGCCTGCCGGTCGAGCTGGCGCTGCCGGTGTCGGTCGTGGCCCACCACCAGGTGCTCAATGTCACGATCACCAATTACGCGGACGCCCTGCACGTGACCTTCATTGCACTGCGGGAAGCCATCCCCGACGTGCAGCACCTGGCCGACCTCAGCTCGCAGGCACTGGCCCAGCTGGAGAAGTCCGTCGGACGCAAGGGCCGTCGCGCCCGCTAGACCGGACTTCCCAGGACGGGTGGGTCGATGTGACTATGCGCGCACAACGACCTCGGGGGACCCGGACCATGCATGGCCTGATGATGGATACACCGCTGCTCGTCACCGAGATCATGCGGTTTGCAGAGAGGAACTACGCCGACCGCGAGATCGTCTCGGTCACCTTCGACAATCCCCGGCACCGCACCAACTGGCGCGAAGTCTTCCGCCGCGCGCGCAAGCTCGCCAATGCGCTCAGGGCCGCCGGGGTGCAGCCCGGCGACCGCATCGCCACGCTGGCCTGGAACGACTACCGGCACCTCGAGCTGTACTACGCCGTCTCGTGCATGGGCGCGATCCTGCACACCGTCAATCCGCGGCTGTTCCCCGAGCAGCTCGAGTTCATCATCAATCATGCCGGCGACACGCTGCTGTTCGTCGACCCGACGCTGCTGCCGGCGCTCGCGCCGCTCGCCGGCAAGCTGCCGACCGTGCGGCAGACGATCGTGCTGACCAGCGCGGCCGCGCTGCCGCCGGCCGTGGCCGGGCAACTGCAGGACTACGAGTCGTTCATCGCGGGCCATGCCGAGGAATTCGACTGGCCCGAGCTCGACGAGCGCGAAGCGTGCTCGCTCTGCTACACCTCCGGCACGACCGGTCACCCGAAAGGCGTGCTGTACTCGCACCGCTCGACGGTGCTGCATGCCTATGGCGGCTCGCAGATGGACGGGCTCGGCCTCTCCGCCCGCGACACCGTGCTGGCGGTCGTGCCGATGTTCCATGCCAACGCCTGGGGACTGCCGTACAACGCGCCGATGGTCGGCGCGAAGCTGGTGTTCCCCGGCCCGAAGATGGGCGACGCGGCAACGCTGGTGCAGCTGCTGAACGAGGAACAGGTGACGCTCGCGGCCGCGGTGCCGACGGTATGGATGCTGCTGCTGGCGCACCTCGGCCAGACCGGCGAGAAGCTGCAGACGCTGCGGCGCACGGTGATCGGCGGCTCGGCCGTGCCGATCCAGATGATCCGCGACTTCCGCGACAAGCACGGCGTCACGGTGATCCAGGGCTGGGGCATGACCGAGACGAGCCCGCTCGGCACGGTCAGCACGCTGCGGCCGGAGCAGGAAGCGCTGTCGCCCGAGGAGCAGACGCAGTGGCGCGTCAAGGCGGGCCACGGGCTGTTCGGCATCTCGATGAAGGTGGTCGACGACGAAGGCAGGGAGCTGCCCTGGGACGGCACCAGCGCCGGCGAGCTGAAGGTGCGCGGCGCCTGGGTCTGCAGCGGCTATTTCCGCCTCGACGACTCACCCGCGCATGCCGAGCCCGGCTGGTTTGCGACCGGCGACGTCGCCGTGATCCATCCGAACGGCTTCCTGCAGATCACCGATCGCGCCAAGGACGTGATCAAGTCGGGTGGCGAATGGATCAGTTCGGTCGACCTCGAGAACTGTGCCTGCGGGCATCCGGACGTGCTGATGGCCGCCGCGATCGGCGTGCGCCACCCCAAGTGGGACGAGCGTCCGATCCTGCTGGTGGTGCGGCGTCCGGGCCGCGAGCCGACGCCGGAATCGATCCTCGCGCACCTGGCGCAGCATTTCGCCAAGTGGCAGTTGCCGGACGCGATCGTGTTCGTCGAGGCGCTGCCGCTGACGGCGACCGGCAAGATCAACAAGCGCTCGCTGCGCGACACCTACGGGCAGACGCTGCTGCAGGGCGGTTGATCAGCGCGCGCGCGCTACTGGAGCACGCCCCGGGCGCAGCGGCTCCCGGTCCGGGGTTTGACGGGGTCAGACACGCCGTGAACCCGTCCCTGGGGGCTCGCGCTCGCCATCCCTGGCTCGCGACGGTCTGCCCCCGTCAAACCCCGGACCGGGAACCGCTGCGCCGGTGGTGACTGCGCTGCTGCACGCGCGGGCGAACCCGACCGCCCTGCCCCGGCAGCGTCAGGGCTGCAGCCGCGCCAGCAGCGCCTGCGCCTCGCCGAGCGACATGTTCTTCGGCACCGGGTAATCGCGCGCGGCCTCGATCATCGCCGCGCGCGCGATTTCCGGGACATCGGCCGCCTTGAGCGGCGCCATCTTGTCGGGGATGCCGACGCCGCGGTTGAGTTCACGCACGCGCTCGACGAAGCGCCGCGCGAGCAGGTCCTGCGGTTCGCCCGCCGAGCCTGCGCCGATGACCAGCGCGAGTTCGGCCAGGCCGGCACGGGCGCGCGGCGAGTCCAGCAGGAAATCCAGCACGTAGGGCAGCGTGATCGCGTTGGCCAGCCCGTGCGGCACGCCGTACATGCCGCCGATCTTGTGCGAGAACGCGTGCACGTAGCCGACGTAGGCCTTGGTGAATGCGAGCCCTGCATAGAACGAGGCGACGGCCATCGCCTCGCGCGCAGCGAGGTCGTTGCCGTCGTCATAGGCTCGCTGCAGGTTGGCGAAGATCATGCGCACGGCTGCGGTGCAATGCTGCGCAGTGTCGGCATGCGGCCAGCGGTTGAGATACGCCTCGACCGCGTGCGTCAGCGCGTCCATGCCGGTCGCCGCGGTGATCGGCTTCGGCATGCCGCGCATCAGCAGCGGATCGAGGGCCGCGGCGAGCGGCACCAGCTTGGGGTCGATCACCGCCGATTTCGAATGCCGCACCGGATCGGTGACGACGGCGGCGACGGTCACCTCGGAGCCGGTGCCGGCCGTGGTCGGGATCGCGAACAGCGGCAGCATCGGCTTCGAGACCTTGAGCATGCCGACCAGTTTCGCCGGCGATTTGCCGGTGACGACCATCGCGCCGATCACCTTCGCCGCATCGATCGCCGAACCGCCGCCGATGGCCAGGATCGCGTCGCTGCGATGCTGCCGCGCGGCTTCGTAGCCCGCCTGCAGCACCGGGTAGGTCGGGTCGGGCGTGATGCCGTCATGCACGGCGACGTCGATGCCCTCCGCGACCAGGGCCAGGCGCAAGGGCTCGATCAGCCCGAGCTTGACCAGCACGGCGTCGGTCACGATCAGCACGCGGCGATAGCCGAACTGACCGATGCTCGCGCACAGGCGCGGCGCGGCATCGGCGCCGACGAACAGGGTGGGGCGTGGAATCGCAACGGCACGCGAGACCGGCCAGGTCAGCGGCTTGAGCAGGCGGTGGGCGAACAGGCGCAACGCGAACAGCGGCGACGTCATGGCTGCATCACATTCAAGGATTGATGCGTTGCATCATGAAACGAACCGGCTGCGCTGCCAAGTAGGAATCGCCGCCAGCCCTGCCGTCGTCAGGGGATCGCGTGCGGCGCGATGCGCTGCGCCCAGGGCATGGCCTGCTCGAGCTGCGCCGCCAGCCGGAACAGCGCGGCCTCGTCGCCGGTGCGCGCCGTGAACAGCATGCCCATCGGCAGGCCGTCCGCGGTCCAGTGCAGCGGCAGCGACAGCGAGGGCTGCCCTGTCACGTTGGCGATCATGGTGTAGGGCGAGGATTCGAACACGGGCGCGAATGCCTCGATGATCTTGTCGCGCTGGCTCAGCAGCACCGCGCCGGGGAGCGAAGTCAGCACCCGCAGCGCCCGTCGTTCCAGCGTCGCGAGCCGGTGGGCGCCGATCGGCAGTGGCGGCACGCCGACCGTCGGCGTCAGCAGCACGTCGAACCCTGCCGACCACGCCAGCCACTGGCGCGAGAAGGTCTGCATGGTCCAGAGCGCCGCCGCCAGTTCGCCGGAGGACTGCGCCTCGCCCATCCGGGCCAGCACCCAGGTGGCGAGCTCGACGTCCTCGCTGCGCGCCGCGCGGCCCACCAGCACCGGCGCGAGCCGCAGCGTGCCCGCGACGTCGGCGGCGATCAGCGACGCGTAGCTCGCGACGAACGTCTCCGGCGGCAGCGGCAGCCGCACTTCGACCAGCTCGTGGCCGAGTTCCTCCAGGCGTCGCGTGGTCCGCTCGAGCGCGGTGCGGTTCTCGGGATGCAGCGTCGTGCCGAGCCCGGGATCGAACGAAAACGCGATCCGCAGGCGACCCGCCGGTTGCAGCACTTCCTCGGCATAAGGCCGGGCGGGAGGCGCGAGCTTGAGCAGTTGCTGCGGATAGTCGCCGCAGGTCGCATCCAGCAGTGCCGCCGTGTCGCGCACGCTGCGCGACACGACGTGTTCGCCGATGAAGCCCCACCAGACGTCGGGCGCATTCGGACCGGTGGGATTGCGGCCGCGGCTCGGCTTGAGACCGACCAGGCCGCAGTTCGACGCCGGCGTGCGGATCGATCCGCCGCCATCGTTGGCATTGGCCGCCGGCACGATGCGTGCGGCGACCGCCGCCGCGGAACCCCCGCTCGAACCGCTGGAGGTGCGCTCCAGGTTCCAGGGATTGCGCGTCGGTCCAAACAGCTCGGGCTCGGTCACGTTGCTGACACCGAGCTCCGGCGTGTTGGTCTTGCCGAACATCACCAGCCCGGCGGCACGGTAGCGGCGGGTCAGCTCCTCGTCCGCGTCCGGCACGTAGTCCCGGAACAGCCGCGAGCCGAACCGCATGGGCTCGCCCGCAAACGCGGTCATCAGGTCCTTGAGCAGGAACGGCACGCCGCGGAACGGACCGTCCGGCAGTCCGGCCGCAATCGCCTCGCGGGCACGGCCCTCCATCAGGTGGATCACCGCGTTGATCTTCGGATTGACGGCGGCGGTGCGCGCCAGCGCCTCGTCGAGCAGTTCGGTGGCCGAGATTTCGCCGCGCCGCACCAGGTCGGCGAGGCCCACTGCGTCGTGCTGCCCGTACTCTGCAAAAGACAACGTCGATCCCCCTGCCCCGCCCGTCGCCAATCATCGTCCATTCACCGATTGAATGCGAACGCCGGCCGGGTTGCGTGCGGTCTTGAATTGGAACGCTGCGACGCGGACACTTCTGGAACAGTTGCTCCATCCCGCAGGTCCGCCATGTCCCGCACGCCCTGGCTGCGTCCGTCCCTGGAATTGATCGCAGGCGCACTATTCTCCCTGCTGGCGGCCACCGCCGTCCGGGCGGCACCGGTCACTGCCGAGCGCATCATCCAGGCCGACCAGGAGCCGCAGAACTGGCTCGCGCACGGCCGCACCTACGGCGAGCAGCGCTACAGCCCGCTCACGCAGGTCAACGACGGCAATGTCGGGCAACTCGGCCTGGCGTGGTCCTTTGCGACCGGCACGACGCGCGGCCTGCAGGCCACGCCCATCGTCGTCGACGGCCGCATGTACACGACGGCGGTGTGGAGCGTGGTCCATGCGCTCGACGCAAAGACCGGCCGTGAACTCTGGCGCTACGACCCGGAGGTGCCGCGTGCCTGGGGGCGCTATGCCTGTTGCGATGCCGTCAATCGCGGCGTGGCGCTGTGGCAGGACGCGCTGTATTTCGCGACGCTCGACGGCCGGCTGATCTCGCTCGACGCCCGCACCGGCAAGAAGCGCTGGGAGATCAACACCATCGACCGCGCCAAGCCCTACACGATCACCGGCGCGCCGCGCGTCGTGAAGGGCAAGGTGCTGATCGGCAACGGCGGCGGCGAGTACGGGGTGCGCGGCTACTTCTCGGCCTACGACGCCGACACCGGCAAGCTCGTGTGGCGTTTCTACACCGTGCCCGGCAACCCGAAGGACGGTTTCGAGAGCCCCGAGATGGAGCTCGCCGCGAAGACCTGGACCGGCGAATGGTGGCTGGGTGGCGGTGGCGGCACGGTATGGGATTCGATGGCCTACGACCCGGAGCTCGACACGCTCTACGTCGGCACGGGCAACGGCTCGCCCTGGGCGCGCGCCATCCGCTCGCCGGGCGGCGGCGACAACCTGTTCCTGTCGTCGATCCTGGCGCTGAACCCGGACACCGGCCGCCTCAAGTGGCATTACCAGACGACGCCGGCGGAGAACTGGGACTACACGTCGACGCAGCACATCATCCTGGCGGACTTACGGCTCGACGGCAAAGTCCGCAAGGTGCTGATGCAGGCGCCGAAGAACGGCTTTTTCTACGTCATCGACCGCGTCACGGGCGAGCTGCTGTCGGCGGACAAGTACATCCCGGCCACGTGGGCAACGCATGTCGACCTCAAGACCGGACGCCCGGTCGAGACGCCCGAGGCGGACTGGAGCAAGGAAACCCGGATCCTGATCCCGGCCCAGCTTGGCGGGCACAACTGGCATCCGATGGCGTTCAATCCGCAGACGGGCCTGGTCTACATCCCGGCCATGCAGCCGGCGGGCATCTATCCGCCCTCGACCGAGTTCCAGCAGACGGGCAAGTACACGCGCCGCGAGATGTTCTGGAACCCCGGCGTCGACTGGAATAACTACACCAACACGATCTACGCGCTGGTCGCGCAGCTCGGCGAACTGCCCAAGGACCACGGCTACCTGAAGGCATGGGATCCGGTGGCGAAGAAGACGCGCTGGGAGATCGAGCATCCCGCGTTCTGGAACGGCGGCCTGCTGACGACGGCCGGCAACCTGCTGGTCCAGGGCACCGGCGACGGCCGGCTGGTGGTCTACGCAGCCGACAGCGGCAAGATCCTGTGGGCCGTGCCGACGCTGGTGGGCATCGTCGCGCCACCGGTGACCTACGCCGTGGACGGCGAGCAGTACATCGCCGTGATGGCGGGCTATGGCGGCGCGGGCGCCGTGACCGCCGGCGATCCCCGCACCATGGCCTCGGCGAAGTATTTCAATGAAGGCCACGTGCTGGCATTCAAGCTCGGCGGCAAGGCCACGATGCCGCGGATCGCGGAACGCAACCTCGACATCCCCGAGCCGCCCGCCCTCGACGCGACCGCGGCGCAGGTCGAAAACGGCAAGAACAAGTACTCCTCGACCTGCATGGTCTGCCACGGGCCGCTGGTGATCTCCGGTGGCGTGGTGCCTGACCTGCGGCGGCTGCCGGCAGAGAAGCACGCGCTCTTCAAGCAGATCGTCTACGACGGGATCATCCACGGCGCCGGCATGCCGCGCATGGGCGACCTCGTCAGCGAACAGGACGTGCACGACATCCAGGCCTACATCGTCGAGCGCGCCCGCAGGATCGCGCCGCAGAAGTAGACTCCGCCGGCACCGCCGGCGGACCGCCCCTCTCCCGCTTGCGGCCAGCGCTCTCCCGCTGCGGGAGAGGTGACGATCGGGGTGAGGGCTCAGAAGCTGGTCGAGAACTCCAGCCCCCACATGCGGGGCTCGGAGATCGACGCGAACGGCGTGCCGAAGGTGCTGGTCGTCAGGTTGTTCACGCCCGTCACCCAGCGCTCGTCGAACGCGTTGGTCAGGAACGCCGCCACGCCCCAGCGCTCGCCGGCACTCGACCCACGCCAGCCGCAGGTCGGTGCGGTTGGTCGCCTCGCCGACGCTGAAGTTGGGACTCACCTGGCAGGTGCCCTGGAACTGCGAACCGGCATTGCAGCGCGACTCGCCGCGATAGGCGTGCGTGGCCGATGCGTCGACCATCCCGTAAGTGCCCAGCTGCCAGACATAGCTCGCGCCGAGCGCAGCCGAGAAATACGGTTCGCCGGTGGGCTCGCCCGCCAGGTCGCGCGTGCCGCCTTCGCCGTCGTCGACCAGCTTCTTCTTGTAGGTCGCGTCGATCCACGCCAGGTTGGCCGAGAGCGTCAGCGCAGGCGACCGGCTGCCAGCGCGCCTCGGCCTCGAGCCCGAACGCTTCCTCGTCGCTGGAGTCCACGACGTACTGCGGGACGCCCGAGCCGTTCACGCCGGTGACCAGCGAGATCGCCTGCTTGTCCATGTACTCGTAATAGAACGCCGAGGCGTTGAGGATCAGTCCCAGGTCGGCGAACAGGCTCTTGACGCCGCCTTCCAGGTTCCAGACGTCCTCGTTGTCGAAGCGCGAACCGACCTCGACGCTGTTGTAGCCGCCGGCCTTGTAGCCCTTGGCCAGCGAGCCGAACACCATCACGTCCGTCGCTGACTTCGTAGTCGACGACCAGGCGCGGGCTGATGTCGTCCCAGGAATCCTCGAGCGTCACCTTCTGGCCTTCGAGTCCGAGCTGCGCTGCAGGTCGAACACGACGTCGAACTGGTAAGCCTCGGGCGGGATCGGGAACGCGTCGAAGAAGCCGCCGGCCTCGAGCGCCGCGACGCGTCGCATCGAGTTCCGGCGCCTCGCGCGGACCGTTGAGCCAGCTGAACTCCTTCTCGTCGTGCGTGTAGCGCAGGCCGAAAGTCACGTTGAGCCGGTCCGTCGCGTGCCAGATCACGTCGCCGAACACGGCGGCGGCCCTGAACTTGCCCTCGTTGTACATGACCTCGCGCCAGCCGTAGCCGCGCATCGTGAGCGGGATATCGAGCGACGCCAGCACGTCGCTGGTGAAGCCGAACAGCGTGCCGTCGGGGGTCTCGGCGAGTCCCAGGTTGAACAGCAGCGTGTCGATGCTGTCGGTGAACGCATGGGTGTCGCTCGCCTGCTGTCGCATCCTCGGAGTAGTAGCTGACGCCAGCCGACCCAGTCGATGCGGTCGCTCTGGCCGGAGAACTTGAACTCCTGGTACCAGCTGTCGTTGTCCTCGATGTTGGCCGTGTCGAAATACAGCGCGATGCGATTGGTGCCGTCCTCGTCCTCGCGGTTGACGGTCTCGAACGTGCGCCAGGCCGTGGTCGAGCGGAAATCAGCCCAGCCGAGCTCGTGGTCGATGAACAGCGTCAGGCCGTCGAATGTGCGCGACTCCTCGTTGCCGATCACGTCGTTGTAGACCGGGGCGTCGAGCGGATCCAGGTAGGTGGCGGGATCCGCGGGATAAGGCGCGCGGACGTCCGACTCGCCGAGCGCAACCAGGCCGATGGCCGGGCGCGCCAGCTGGTCGAGTTCATCGTGATCCCAGGTCAGCGTGGCCGACGGTTGCCTCGGACAGGTCCCACTTGAGCGCGGCGCGCATCGCCCAGTTCTCCTCGGGCCAGAGGTCCTTGCCGGTGGCCGCGTCCTCGATCCAGCCGTCGCTCTGGTTCCAGACGCCGTTCACGCGCAGCGCGATGTCGTCGGACAGCGGCACGTTGACCATGCCGTCGACGCGGACCTTGTTGTATTCGCCGACGCGCAGGCGCGCGAAGGCATCGAACTCGTCGACCGGCTTGCGCGTGACGATGGAGATGGCGCCGGCCGAGCTGTTGCGGCCGAACAGCGTGCCCTGCGGCCCCTTCAGCACCTCGATCCGCTCGATGTCGTTGAACGCCAGCAGCGATGCGCCGGTGCGCGAGCTGTAGACGCCGTCGACGTAGATGCCGACGGCCGAGTCGGTGCCGACGCCGAAGTCGCCGGTCGAGATGCCGCGGATCGCGAAGCGCGGCTGCGTCGGGCTGTCGCTCGAGATGACGAGGCCGGGCACGAAGCCGTTCAGGTCGCCCAGGTCCTCGGCTGCGATGTCGTTGAGCAGGTCGTTGCCGACGACCTGGATCGTGATCGGCACCTCCTGCAGCGTCTGCTCGCGCCGCTGCGCGGTGACGATGACTTCCTCGAGCCCGTGCGGCCGCGGTCCGCGTGACTCCCTGCGCGTGCGCCGCCTGGCCGGGAAGTCCCGGCACCAGGGCATTGCCCGCCAGCAACGCCAACACAGCGGCCAACGGGGTCGCGGATCGCTTCACGTGTTCTATTCCCCGCGACATGGCACCGGTGGCCGATTCTACTGATGCGGGCACACCCAGCGATAGGTCAGGTTGATGCGCTCGCCGACCGGGCGCGCCGTCTTCGCCAGCGCGTGCTGCCAGTGCGTGCTGCGTGCCGCCGGACATCAGCAGCAGGTCGCCGTGGGCCAGGTCCAGTGCGCAGCGCAGATCGCTGCGCCGTCGATGCCGCAGCCGGAAGCGGCGCGTGGCGCCGAGCGACACCGACGCGATCGCCGGCTCGCGCCCGAGTTCGGGCTCGTCGTCGGCGTGCCAGCCCATGCCGTCGCGACCGTCGCGATACAGGTTCAGCAGCACGCTGTTGTAGCGATGGCCGGTCAGGGACTGCAGGCGCTCGCGGATCGAGCAGCAGTTCGTCGGTCCACGGCAGCGGCGTGTGCGCCGTGCCCGAATACGTGTAGGTCGCAGCCGGGGTCGCCGTGCCAGGCGACCAGCCGCGGCACGCGCCGCCGCTTGCCGAAGATCAGGATCTCTTCCTGCTGCCAGTCGATGCCTGCGCGCAGGGCGGCGTACAGGCGGTCGGCCTCCTCCGTGGCAAAGGCGCGCGGCCACCAGCGCACGTCGGCGTCGGGCAGGTCGAGCGTGCGGAGTTCAGCCCCGGTCGGCAGCGACGGGTTCGGCGGCGGCATGGCCGCCGAGCGTAGCTTTCATGCGCTCCAGATGCACGCGCACCGGCCCGCGTGGCTGCGACTGGCACGCCAGCACCACGTTCTGTTCCCGCTGCTCGCGCGTCAGCACGTAGGAGGTGTCGGTCAGCGAGCGCACGTCGCCTTCGAGCAGGCGGCAGCGGCAGGTCGTGCAGCTGCCCACGCGGCAGCGCGATGGCCAGGGCAAGCCCTGCGCCAGCGCGGCCTGCAGGATGGTCTGGCCGGGCGCGACCTCGAACTCCCAGCCGAACGGCTCGACGCTGACTCGCGCCGGACCCTGCTCGCGCTTCCTGAACAGGCCGCCGAGCATCTCAGCTGCCCTGCCCTGCCAGCTGCAGCGCCGCCACGCCGCTTTGCCGGTTGGCCGCGGCGGCCAGGCGGCGCTCGGTCGGGGTGGCATGGCGCCGGTCCCATTCGAGCAGCAGCGGCGTCATGCGATTGCGGTACCAGCCCGGCAGCAGGAACACGAGCAGCATGCAGGTCAGGTAGCCGTACGGCAGCGTCGGTGCTTCGCGGTAGGAACGGAGCTGCCAGAACTGCGCGTCGCCCTCGGCATGGTGATGCGAATGACGCGCGAGGTTGAACAGCACGGCGTTGCTCAGGCGCTTGTTCGAATTCCACGAATGACGCGGCTCGACCGGCAGCTCCGGATCCCGCACCAGTCCGTAGTGCTCGAAATAATTGACGGCTTCGAGCACCGAGCGGCCGGCAAGCGCCGACAGCACGAACACCAGCGCGCCGACCGGACCTGCGGCCAGCCAGAACGCGGCGACGATGGCCGCCGACATCAGCCAGCCGCGCAGGTAACGGTTGTGCAGGCTCCAGGTGCCGTGCCCCAGCGTGTGCAGCCGCTGGCGCTCGAGATCGAACGCACTCAGTGACTGGCCGGTGACCGAACGCAGCAGGTACGAGGTAGAAATGCTCGCCGCGGCGCGCCGTGGCGGGATCGGCGGGCGTCGCCAGCCGGCGGTGATGGCCGTACACGTGCTCGATCGCGAACTCGGCATCGAAGGTGAGCGCCAGCAGCCAGCGACCGGCGAACATGGCGCCGCGATCCGTGGTGCGGTGGGTGAGCTCGTGGCCGATGTTGGTGCCGAGCGCGGCAAAGGTGATGCCGATGGACAGGATGCCGCCGATCCAGTGCCATGGCAGGGTGGCCGCACGGTTGGCGAACAGGTCCAGTGCCCAGGTGTGCCTGTGCCGCGGCGCCGAGGCCCAGCAGGTCACCCGAGCCCGCCATCCAGGCGACGACCACGCACAGCCCGAACAGCACCGGCAGCGTCAGGTACAGCAGCGAGTTGAGCAGCCGCGTGTGGCCGTAGGCCGGCTCGTCGTAGGTGTCGCCGAGGACACCGTCACCCACGATCATCCCGCCGTAGATGACCGCGAAGCCCAGCCACATCCACGCGCCCCCCAGCAGCAGGCCGGCAATGGTCGCGATCGCGAACAGGTAGACGCCCAGGAACCGCAGGTACTTCGCCATCGTCGCTCTCCGCTTGCAACCAGCATTAGAACAAATGTTCTAAACAAAGGATGCCGCAGCGCCGGCCCGGTGTCAAATCGGGCGCGGCAACCGCTATACTTTGCGCTGCAAAATCCCGTTCCCTGGCCGCCATGGCTCGCAAGCAGCGCTCGACCGCAGAGACGACCGACACGCGCGAACGCATCCTCGATGCCGCGCTGGCGCTGTTCAACGCCGACGGCTCGCACGCGGTATCCACGCGCCACATCGCCACGCGCCTCGGGATCAGCCCCGGCAACCTCTACTACCATTTCGGCAACAAGGAAGAGATCGTCCTCTGCCTGTACCAGCGCATCGAGGCGCAGCTCGAGGCGATCCTGACCCCGCAGGAAGGCGCGCCGCAGTCGTTCGACACGGTGCTGCTCTACCTCGACGCGATCTTCGGCCACCTGTGGGAATTCCGCTTCTTCTACCGCGACGTGAACTCGCTGCTGCGCGACGTGCCGGGCCTGAAGGACCGCTATCGCGAGCTGGCCGAGCGCGTGCGCCTGCGTTCGCGCGCGATCTTCGACTCGATGGTCGCGGCCGGCTGGATGGAGGCCACGCCCGACCAGCTCGACGTGCTGACGACCAACGCCTGGATCCTGCTGACGCAGTGGTTCACCCACCGGCAGGTGGTCGAGCGCCGTCGCACCATCCAGTCGGCGGACATCCGCGAGGGCATCCGTCACCTGGTCGCGCTGTTCAGTCCGCTGCTGCGCGCGCCGCAGCGCCGCCAGCTCGAGCGCATGGCCGCACAGGCGGCGGTCTAGCCGCGCACAGGAGTACCGCCATGCCGAGCATCCGCGCACGCATCATCAATGCCCTGCTCCGCCGGCTGGTCAAGCCGTTGTGGCGGCCGGGACTCACGATTGGACAGCTCCGCCACCACGCTGCGCGCACCGAAGCGCGCCTCGCGCGGCGCCGGCAGGCGGTGGTGACAGAGGCTGTCACGCTCGGCGGCGTGCCGGCGACCTGGTTCGGCGAACCCGAACTCGCCGCGCGCAACGGCACGCTGCTGTACCTGCACGGTGGCGCGTGGTGCGTGCACCTGCCCGCGCTGTATGCGGCCTTCGCCGCAAGGCTGTCGGACGCGACGGGCCTGCGCGTGCTGCTGGTCGATTACCGGCTCGCGCCGGAACACCCGTTTCCCGCGGCAGTCGACGATTGCTTCAACGTCTACCGCGCGCTGCTCGGAGGTCCGACGGGCCGGCCGCTGGCGCTGGCCGGCGACTCCGCCGGCGGCAACCTGTCGCTGGTCACGCTCATGCGCGTGCGCGACGCGCAGCTGCCGCTGCCGGATTGCGCCGTATTGCTTTCACCCGCGACCGACCTGGTGCCGGGCGGGCCGTCGATGCGCTACAACGCGCACGCCGATCCGATGTTCAGCCCTGGCGCCATCGACCTGGTGCCGCAGATCTACTGCGCGGGCGCCGACCGCAGCCAACCCGCGCTGTCGCCGCTGCACGGCGACTGGTCGCGGCTGCCGCCGCTGTACTTCGTGGCGGGTTCGACGGAGATGCTGCTCGACGATGCCGTGCGCGCCCACGACCGCGCGCTGCAGGCGGGCACGGATTCGCGCATCGACGTCTGGCCCGACCTGCCGCACGTGTTCCCGCTGTTCGAGATGCTGCCCGAGGCCGGGCGCGCCTTCGCCGAAATCGTCGCCTTCATCGGCCACCACATCCGGCACGCGGCGGTGCCGCCGCTCGGCGTGAGCGCGCACCATGAGGACCTGGAATTGCTGCCGGCGGACGTCGTGACCGCCGAACCCGCCGGCCGCACGGCGCTCTAGGAAAGCCACGCCCGGCGCAGGAACTGCGCCGCGGACTCGAGCGCACGATCGGCGTCGGCCAGCACGCCGGCGTTGGCCTGGAACACATGCCAGCGGCGCGGGTACTGCTGCAGTTCCACCGTCACCCCGGCCTGTGTCAGCGCCGCGTGCAGGCGCTGCGAGTCCTGCAGCAGGATCTCGTCCATGCCGACCTGCAGCAGCACGGGCGGCAGTCCGCGCAGGTCGCCGTTGATCGGCGAGGCGAGCGGCTCGGCGGCATCGGTCGTCGCCGAGGTACAGCCGCGCGCATTCCTCGACCCACGGCAGCGAGATCATGACTTCGCCGGGCGGCGCGGGTCCGCGGTCGGGCTGGCCGAGATCGACCCACGGCGACAGCAGCACCAGCGCGGCAGGCAACGGCTCGCCCAGTTGCCGCAGGCGCAAGGCCAGGGCCAGCGCCAGGCCACCGCCGGCCGAGTCGCCCGCCAGCGCCAGGCGCGCGGAGCTGCAGCCCCGGGCAAGCAGGCCGCGATACGCCGCCACGGCGTCCTCGAGCGCTGCCGGAAACGGATGTTCGGGCGCCAGCCGGTAATCGGCAGCGAACACTGCGGCAGCCGGCGCGCCGCGCGAGATGGCTGGTGATCGAACGGTGGGTCGCGGGCGAACCCAGGCAGTAGGCACCGCCGTGCAGGTAAAGCACCGTGCCGGATGACTCCGCGCGGTCGCGCACACGCGCGAACTCGCCGGGGACTCCGTTGCAGGTGGCTGGCGTGAAATCGACGCCGCGGGCCCGCAAGGTCAGCCGCGTGACGAGAGCGACCCGCCGGCGCTGGTCGGCGATGGGCCGCCGTGGACTGAAGGCCGGCAACAGGGTCGCCCGCAGCGCAGCGCGCAGCAGCGCGGCGATCAGCGTCTGCAGTCGTCCCGGGCGGGTGTCAACGATCGGGTCCATTCATCCTGCGGCAGGGATCATCCCACCGGGACGATAGCGCAATGAACTCAGGGGGCGGTATTGAACTCGCCGCCGGCCGCACCGACGGGCTCTGCACCGAGCACCTCGATGCGCGCACGGGCCAGGCCCCGGCGCATCATGCCGATCTCGGCGGCGGCCGCCTGGGACAGGTCGGCGATGCGCTTGCCGACGAACGGCCCGCGGTCGTTGACGCGCACGACGACGCTGCGGCCGTTGCGGAGATTGGTGACCTTGACGTGCGTCCCGAACGGCAGGCTGGGGTGGGCCATCGTCATCGCCGCGGCATCGAAGCGCTCGCCGCTGGCGGTCTTGCGGTCCTGGAACTGCGCGCCGTACCAGGACACGATGCCTTCCTGGGCGGTGACGATGCCACGCTCGATGGCCGAGGCGATGTCGGCAACGCCCGGCCCCTCGGACCGGTCGGCCCAGGCGGAGGCACCCGGCAGCATGCTCGCAAACGCCAGCACGGCCAGGCGCGCGAACACGCCTGGGCGTGCCGTGCGGCGGTCGGGACGATTGCGGTAGGGGTAGGCCATGGGAGTGTCTCCGGTTCGGTCGCATCGACTATCGGGGTCCGTACCCGCGCCGGTCAAAGCGGCGGGTCGGCGTAGTGACGCGAGTCACGTTGGGTGGCGACCGATTGGAAGCCCTCCGGATCAGATCGCGGTGATGGGCCGGGTCGCCTTGGTGCCCCTAGAGACGCCAGTCGCCGGCCGAAAGTTCCGGCAAAGCCTACCAGAGCGTCCCGGGCTGGCTACCCGGGACGCAGACCAATTCCTTTTAAAACAAATAGTTACGAACTACTTGACCGAGACGTCATTTCCGGCCGCAGGCTTGTTCCGGCGCGTAAAGAACCAGATCAGCCCCGCGGCCGCCGCGACTTCCACGACCAGGGCGAGCCACAGCGGCAGGTTCAGCAGCCGGCTGACGACGCCACCGGCGAACGACCCGCCGATGCCATACAGGATGGTGCGCGGCCAGCTCATCGGGTCCGGTCCCGGCAGCAGGAAGCGGGCCAGCCCGCCGATGATCAAGCCACTGATCGCGCCCAGCACGATCCAGATCAGCAGCAGCACCCCCAGGCTGATGCCCGCCACGCCGACAGCACTTGATGCATCCATTTGAATCCCCTTGAATTTTTACTTCTGGAAAGCGTCACCCTAGCAGCAAAGGCCAGGCGTTTTCCAGCCCCGCGAGCGGACTCCGCCAGCATCGGCCGGCATGCGGCCTAGACCACTTTGTTGCAGTGCATTGACGCGGCCCGGCCCGCATGTCATATGAGTGTCGTATCCACGACCGTTGTCCAGGATCAGGAAGTCCGGTTCTGCCCGAGCCGCGGCTCGCCATGCCCCTGAGCGACGCCCGAACCGCAGACAGGGCCGACGATGAGCGCACAGCAGCCAGACCTGACTCCCCCGGCAGTGCCGCACGCCGCAGCACCGGCGCCAGCCCCCGTGCAGCTTGGCCCGCCCGACCGCCAGGGGCTCTACGACCCGCGCCACGAGCACGATGCCTGCGGCCAGGGTTTCGTCGTCAACATCAAGGGCGTCAAGTCGCACCGCGTGCTGCAGCAGGCGATCCAGGTGCTGAAGAACCTCGACCACCGCGGCGCCTGCGGCTGCGAGGTCAACACCGGTGACGGCGCCGGCGTGCTGCTGCAGATGCCGCATGCGTTCAACGAGGACGTCTGCCGCAAGGCCCGCATTCCGCTGCCGGCGCCGGGCCAGTACGGCAGCGGCATCATCTTCCTGCCGCGCAACCCCACGGTGCGCCGCCAGGTCGAGCAGAAGTTCGAACAGGTGGTGCAGTCCGAAGGCATGGCCGTGCTCGGCTGGCGCACCGTGCCGACCCACAACGGCATGCTGGGCGAGACGGCGCGCTCGTGCGAGCCGTTCATGCGCCAGGTGTTCATCGCCCGCAGCCCCGACATCACCGACGACCTCGCGTTCGAGCGCAAGCTGTACGTGGTGCGCAAGCGCGCCTACAGCGAGATCCGCACCTCGACGCTGTCCGGCGCCGAGTACTGGTACATCGTCAGCCTCTCGGCGCGCACGATCGTGTTCAAGGGCATGCTGCTCACGACGCAGCTCGACCAGTACTTCCCGGACCTGCACAACCCGCTGATGGAAACCGCGCTGGCGCTGGTCCATTCGCGCTTCAGCACCAACACCTTCCCCAGCTGGGACCGCGCGCACCCGTACCGCTACATCGCCCACAACGGCGAGATCAACACGGTGCGCGGCAACGCCAACTGGATGCACGCGCGCGAGGCGCGTTTCGAGGCCGAGGCGTTCGGCGACGACATCCGCAAGATCCGCCCGATCATCAACCCCAACGGCAGCGACTCGGGCATGTTCGACAACACGCTCGAGCTGCTGTACCTGTCCGGCCGCTCGCTGCCGCACGCCGTGATGATGATGATCCCCGAGCCGTGGTCCAACCACGAGTCGATGGACGACGAGAAGCGCGCCTTCTACCAGTACCACTCGCAGCCTGATGGAGCCGTGGGACGGCCCCGCCTCGATCTCGTTCACCGACGGCACGCAGATCGGCGCGGTGCTCGACCGCAACGGCCTGCGCCCGGGCCGCTACTACGTGACCAAGGACGACCTCGTCATCCTGGCGTCCGAAGCCGGCGTGCTCGACGTGCCGCCGGAAGACGTCGTGCGCAAGGGCCGGCTGCAGCCCGGCAGGATGTTCCTGGTCGACACCGCCCAGGGCCGCATCGTCGAGGACGAGGAGATCAAGCGCACGCTGGCCGCCGCGCGCCCGTACCGCGAGTGGCTCGACGAGTACCAGATCCACGTCGACGACCTGCCGCAGCCGCCGGAGCTGCCGCAGCCCGACCCCGACACGCTGCTGCAGCGGCAGGTGGCCTTCGGCTACACCTTCGAAGACCAGCGCATCGTGCTGACGCCGATGGCGCGCGACGGCATCGAGGCGGTCGGCTCGATGGGCAACGACACGCCGCTGGCCGTGCTGTCGGACAAGCCGCGCCTGCTGTACGACTACTTCAAGCAGCTGTTCGCGCAGGTCACCAACCCGCCGATCGACTGCATCCGCGAGGAGATCGTCACCTCGGCCGAGACGCGCCTGGGCTCGGAAGGCAACCTGCTCAACCCGCAGCCGTCCGACTGCCGCCGCCTCGAGCTCAAGTGGCCGATCATCACCAACGAGGAGTTCGCGCGCGTCCGCCGCATGGACCTGCCCGGCCTGCGCGTCGGCGTGCTGCCGATCCTGTTCCGCGTGAGCCGCGGCGAGAAGGGCCTGGTCAAGTCGATGGAAGAGCTGCGCCTGATGGCGCGGCGGCTGATCGAGGAGGAAGAGGTCAACGTCATCATCCTCAGCGACCGCGGCGTCAACAAGGACTTCGCGCCGATCCCGGCGCTGATGGCCGTGGCCGGGCTGCACCACTACCTGATCCGCGAGGGCCTGCGCACGCGCGCGAGCCTGGTGCTGGAGACCGGCGAGGCGCGCGAGGTGCACCACTTCTCGCTGCTGATCGGCTACGGCGTCAGCGCGATCAACCCCTACCTGGCGTTCGAGACCATCGACCAGATGATCCGCGAAGGCCTGCTGACCGGCATCGACCACAAGACGGCCTGCAAGAACTTCGTCAAGGCGGCGGCCAAGGGCGTGATCAAGGTCGCGTCGAAGATGGGCATCTCGTCGCTGCAGAGCTATCGCGGCGCGCAGGTGTTCGAGGCGCTCGGCCTGCGCCAGGACGTGATCGACGAATACTTCAGCTGGACGGCCTCGCGCGTCGGCGGCATCGGCACCGACGTGATCGCGCAGGAAGTGCTGCTGCGGCACAACGCGGCGTTCCCGGACCGCCCCGCCGGCGACGCGCCACACGCTGCCCGTGGGCGGCCAGTACCAGTGGCGCGCCGAGGGCGAGTACCACCTGTTCAACCCGGAGAGCATCCACCGCCTGCAGAAGGCGGTGCGCACCGGCAGCTACGAGACGTTCAAGGCCTACTCCGCGCTGATCAACGACCAGGCGACGCAGCTCGCACGCTGCGCGGCCTGCTCGACTTCAAGTCGGCCGAGCCGGTGCCGCTCGAGGAAGTGGAACCGGTCGAGAGCCTGATGAAGCGCTTCAAGACCGGCGCGATGTCGCTACGGCTCGATCAGCAAGGAAGCGCACGAGACGCTCGCGATCGCGATGAACCGCATCGGCGGCAAGAGCAACACCGGCGAAGGCGGCGAGGATCCCGAGCGCTATCGCTGCCGACTGCCGAACGGCGACTCGAAGAACTCGCGCGATCAAGCAGGTCGCCTCGGGCCGCTTCGGCGTCACCAGCGAGTACCTGGTCAACGCGCAGCGAGATCCAGATCAAGATGGCGCAGGGCGCCAAGCCCGGCGAGGGCGGCCAGCTGCCCGGCACCAAGGTGTACCCGTGGATCGCCAAGACGCGCCACACCACGGCCGGCGTCGGCCTGATCTCGCCGCCGCCGCACCACGACATCTACTCGATCGAAGACCTCGCCGAGCTGATCCACGACCTGAAGAACGCCAACCGCCACGCGCGCATCA
This sequence comes from uncultured Gammaproteobacteria bacterium, assembly GCA_963744735.1. Classification (GTDB taxonomy): domain Bacteria; phylum Pseudomonadota; class Gammaproteobacteria; order Steroidobacterales; family Steroidobacteraceae; genus RPQJ01. Next base: position 144,724 of record CAVUVH010000007.1, on the reverse strand, counting down.
GCGTCAAGCTGGTGGCCGAGGTCGGCGTCGGCACGATCGCCGCGGGCGTGGCCAAGGCGCACGCCGACGTGGTGCTGATCAGCGGTTACGACGGCGGCACCGGCGCCTCGCCCGCAGACCTCGATCACGCACGCCGGCCTGCCGTGGGAGCTCGGCCTGGCCGAGGCGCACCAGACGCTGCTGCTCAACAACCTGCGCAGCCGCATCGCGGTCGAGACCGACGGCCAGCTCAAGACCGGCCGCGACGTCGCGATCGCCGCGCTGCTCGGCGCCGAGGAGTTCGGCTTTGCCACGGCGCCGCTGGTGGCGACCGGCTGCATCATGATGCGCGTCTGCCACCTCAACACCTGCCCCGCCGGCGTGGCGACGCAGGATCCGCGGCTGCGCGAGAAGTTCAAGGGCAAGCCCGAGCACGTGGTCAACTTCATGCGCTTCATCGCGCAGGAACTGCGCGAGATCATGGCCGCAGCTCGGCTTCCGCACGCTCGAGGAGATGGTCGGCCGCGTCGACAAGCTCGAGCCGCGCAAGGCCGTCAACCACTGGAAGGCGCAGGGCATCGACCTGTCGAGCCTGCTCTACTCGCCCGAAGTCGACCCGGACTGGGGCCGCTACTGCCAGGACGAGCAGGACCACGGCATCGAGCGCTCGCTCGACATGACCACCCTGCTCGAGCTGTGCCGGCCGGCGATCGAGCGCGGCGAGGACGTCGTCGCCGAGCTGCCGGTCCGCAACGTCAATCGCGTGGTCGGCACCATCGTCGGCAGCGAGATCACCCTGCGGCGCGGCGCCAAGGGGCTGCCCGAGGACACGATCCGGCTGCACTTCCGCGGCTCGGCCGGGCAGAGCTTCGGCGCCTTCATGCCGCCGGGCATGACGCCTGTCGCTCGAGGGCGATGCCAACGACTACGTCGGCAAGGGCCTCTCCGGCGGCAAGATCGCGGTGTTCCCGCCGGCGGGGTCCACCTTTGCGGCCGAGGACAACATCATCGTCGGCAACGTGGCGCTGTACGGCGCGACCAGCGGCGAGGCCTACATCCGCGGCATGGCCGGCGAGCGCTTCTGCGTCCGCAACAGCGGCGCGCACGCGGTGGTCGAGGCGCGTGGGCGACCACGGCTGCGAGTACATGACCGGCGGCCGCGTGGTGGTGCTCGGGCGCGACGGGCCGCAACTTCGGCGCGGGCATGTCGGGCGGCATCGCCTACGTGCTCGACGAGCACGGCGACTTCGGCGCGCACGTCAACTCGCAGATGGTCAACCTGGAGCGGCTCGACGGACCAGGCCGAGATCGGCGAAGTGCGCCGCCTGGTGCGAACGCCACTTCGACCACACCTCGAGCCACCTCGCGCGACGGGTGCTCGACGACTGGGACGCGATGGTGCCGAAGTTCGTCAAGGTCATCCCCAAGGACTACCAGCGCATGCTCGCCTGCATCGCGCGCGCCGAGGACCAGGGCCTGGTCGGGCGACGAGGCGATCATGGTGGCGTTCGAGCAGAACGCGCGCGACCTCGCGCGCGTGGGCGGCAACTGAGAAGACGACGATGGGCAAGCCAACCGGATTCATCGAATACCTGCGCGAACTGCCGGTCGACCGCGCGCCGCTGGAGCGGATCGGCGACTGGAACGAGTTCCACCCGCACCTGGAGGAGAAGCGCCTGCGCCAGCAGGGCGCGCGCTGCATGGACTGCGGCGTGCCGTTCTGCCACACCGGCAAGCTGATCAGCGGCATGGCCTCGGGCTGCCCGATCAACAACGTGATCCCGGAGTGGAACGACCTGGTCTACCGCGGGCTCTGGCGCGAGGCGCTCGACCGCCTGCACATGACCAACAACTTCCCGGAGTTCACCGGCCGCGTCTGCCCGGCGCCGTGCGAAGGCTCGTGCGTGCTCGGCATCAACGAGCCGCCGGTCACGATCAAGAACATCGAGAACGAGATCATCGACCGCGGCTGGGACGAAGGCTGGGTGCTGCCCGAGCCGCCGGCGTCGCGCACCGGCAAGAAGGTGGCCGTGATCGGCTCCGGCCCGGCGGGACTCGCCGCCGCGCAGCAGCTGAACCGCGCCGGCCACGAAGTGACCGTGCTCGAGCGCGAGGACCGCCCGGGCGGCCTGCTGATGTACGGCATCCCGAACATGAAGCTCGACAAGCGCCAGGTGGTCGAGCGCCGGCATCAAGCTGCTCGAGGCCGAGGGCATCAAGTTCCTCTGCAATGCCAACGTCGGCGAGAACGTCGAGGGACAGCTGCTGCTGCGCGACTTCGACGCCACCGTGATCTGCACCGGCGCGACACAGCCGCGCGACCTGCCCGTCGAGGGCCGCGATCTGCGCGGCGTGCACTTCGCGATGGACTACCTCACGGCCAGCACCCGCGCGCTGCTGAACGGCGGCGCCGACCACTCGCCGATCCACGCCCGCGGCAAGGACGTGATCGTGATCGGCGGCGGCGACACCGGCACCGACTGCGTCGGCACCGCGCTGCGCCAGGGCTGCCGCAGCGTCACGCAGCTCGAGATCATGGCGCGCCCGCCGGTCGAGCGCGCGGCCGACAACCCGTGGCCGGAATGGCCCAAGGTCTACAAGCTCGACTACGGCCAGGAAGAGGCCGCGGCCAAGTACGGCGACGACCCGCGCGTGTACCTGACCACCGTGAAGAAGTTCGTCGGCGGCGCGCAATGGCCAGCTCGAAGTCGATCGTCACGGTCGAGGTGAAGTGGGAGCGCAACGCCAAGGGCGCCGTGCGTGCCGGTGGAAGTGCCCGGCACCGAGCAGGTGCGCCCGGCGCAGCTCGCGCTGCTGGCGATGGGCTTCCTGGGCCCCGAGCAGCCGCTGCTGAAGGACCTGGGCGTCGAGTGCGACGCGCGCAGCAACGTGCGCGCCGAGTACGGCCGCTACGCCACCAGCCTGAAGGGCGTGTTCGCGGCCGGCGATTGCCGGCGCGGCCAGTCCTCGTCGTGTGGGCGATCAACGAGGGCCGCGGCGCGGCGGCGGCGTGCGAGCGGTACCTGACGGGGAAGTGAGGCCCGCGCCGCTCACCCCATCGGCAGCTCGTGCTTCTCGCCGTGCTCGTAGACGACGTTGGCGCGACCGACCAGCAGCGGGTCCACCTGCCCGATCAGCTCGATGTCCTTGTTGGTGTACGGCAGCCGGTGCAGCACGTAGCGCATCGCGTTGAGCCGCGCGCGCTTCTTGCAGTCCGACTTGATCACCGTCCACGGTGAGTCCGCGGTGTCGGTGTAGAAGAACATCGACTCCTTGGCCCGCGTGTACTCGTCCCACTTGTCGAGCGAGGCCAGGTCGACCGGGCTCAGCTTCCAGTGCTTCAGCGGGTGCGAGCGGCGCTCCTTGAAGCGGCGGCGCTGCTCCTCGCGGCTGACCGAGAACCAGAACTTGATCACGTGGATGCCGCTGCGCACCAGGTTGCGCTCGAACTCCGGGCACTGGCGCATGAACTCGTCGTACTGCGCCGGGGTGCAGAAGCCCATCACGTTCTCGACGCCGGCGCGGTTGTACCAGGAGCGGTCGAACAGCGTGATCTCGCCCGCCGTCGGCAGGTGCGCCACGTAGCGCTGGAAGTACCACTGCCCGCGCTCGACTTCGCTCGGCTTCTCCAGTGCCACCACGCGCGCGCCGCGCGGGTTGAGGTGCTCCATGAAGCGCTTGATCGTGCCGCCCTTGCCGGCCGCGTCGCGGCCCTCGAACAGGATCACGACCCGCGCACCGGTGTCCTTGACCCAGGCCTGCAGTTTCAGCAGCTCGACCTGCAGGCGGTACTTCTGCCGTTCGTAGGTCTTGCGCGACAGCAGGTTGTGGTACGGATAGCCGCCGTCGCGCCAGCCGGCGGCGAGCTCGGCATCGTCGTGCTCGCGGCGCAGGGCGCGGTCGCCGTCCTCGTGGCGCAACAGCACCTTGCGCAGCTGCGCCACGTCGTCGGGCGAGGCGCCCTTGAGGATCGCCGCGAGCGAGTCACGGGCAGCGTTGACGCCATCGGTGCGCAGCGCCTTCTGCAGGATGTCGCCGACCGCGTAGGCCTTGGACTCGTGCGCCGCCGACACGGCCTCGTGCACGGAGAAGTCGGCGATGCCCTGGTCGGTCAGGCGCGGGGCGATGTCGCCCTGCACCAGTCGTCGCGGGGTCCTGGATGGCGGGCGTCGGCGCTGCGTTGGGGTCTTGGTGGCCATGGCGGTAGGGTTGCAGTCGTGTGCTGACTGACCGCCATTTTACGCTAAGGCAAGGTCGGGTCCGCCCCCGAGCGCCAGTGCCAGGTCGACGGTGCCCACCAGCGCCTCGCGCCGCGCGCTGACGAGTTCGATCTCGACCGCAAACAGCGACCGGCGCACGTCGAGCAGCTCGATGAAGGCGATCTCGCCGGCGGCGTACTGCAGCTCGGCCAGGTCCGTGGCCCGCCGCAGCGAGGTCACCTGCGCCACGCGCGCGGCCTCGACCTCGCGCAGGCTGGACTGGCCCTGCAGGCCATCGAGCACCTCGCGGAACGCCTGCTGCACGGTGCGCGCATATTCGGCCCGGCGCTGGTCCAGCACGGCGCGCTGGCGCTCGACGTCGGCCCGCAGGCGCCCGCCCTGGAACACGGGCTGCAGCAGTCCGCCCGCCACCGACCACAGGTCGGCCGGATCGCTGAACAGGTCGTCCAGTTCCGGACTGGCGGAGCCGAGCACGCCGGTCAGGCTGATGGACGGCAACAGTGCGGCGCGGGCGGCGCTGACATCGCCCGCGGCCGCGGCCAGCTGCGCCTCCGCCCCACGGATGTCGGGACGCCGGGTGAGGACCTCGGCCGGCACGCCCGCCGGCAGCAGCGACACCGCCGACGCCTGCGCGAGTGCCTGCGGCAGCACCTTCTGCTCGACCAGCTCGCGCGGACTGCGGCCCAGCAGCAGGCCGAGCACGTTCTGGCGGCGCTCGATCTCGAGCTCGAAGGTATGCAGCGCCGCGCGGGCGGTGGCGACCTCGGCCTCGACCCGGCGGAACGTGATCTCGTCGCTCTCGCCGCCGTCGAAGCGCAGTCGCTCGATGCGCAGCGACTCCTCGCGGTTGGCCAGTGTGTCGCGCGCCTGGCCGTGCTGGGCGATGGCGGCCGCGAGCGCAAAGTATGCGCGGGCGGTCTCGCCGCTGAGGCTCAGCCGGAAGGCGTCGCGGTCCAGCTCCGCCGCCAGCAGGCGGTTGCGCGCCGCCTCCGAGGCATGCGCATAACGCCCCCACAGGTCGATCTCGTAGGAGACCACGCCGCGGGCGTAGAACTCGTTGCGCGTCGCACCGTCCAGCGGCTGGCTGGGATCCACGAGCCGGCTGCCCTGGCCGCGGCTGGCGCCGGCCTCGATGCCCACCTGCGGCCACAGGTCGGCACCGGCGATCCGCGCCAGCGCACGCGCCTCGGCCACGCGCGCTGCCGCGACCGCGGCGTCCGCGTTGTTCGCCAGCGCCTCGCGCACCAGCGCGTCGAGCGTCGGGTCGCCGAAGATCGTCCACCATGGATCGGGCAGGTCGACGGTGGTGCCGTCGACCGCGGGCAGCGCCGCCGGCAGCGGCAGCTCGGGCTTGCGCTCGGGCTCGCGCGTCACGGCGCAGCCGGCGACGAGCCAGGCCGCGGCCAGCACCAGCGCCCACGCTCGACCGGCGCTGCGCTCAGGCCGCATCGCTGCCTGCTTCCCGCGGCGCGTGGAACTTGTCCACGCCGCGCGAGGCGATCAGCCGGAAGAACAAGGGCACGAACAGCGTGGCGATGAACGTCGCCGCCAGCATGCCGCCGATCACGCCGGTGGCGATCGAGTGCCGGCTGCCGGCGCCGGCGCCGCCGCTCAGCGCCAGCGGCATCACGCCCAGGATGAACGCCAGCGAGGTCATGACGATCGGGACGGAAGCGCAGGCGCGCGCCCTCGACCGCCGCCTCGGTCAGCGACATGCCCTCCTGCACCTTCAGCTGCGCAAACTCCACGATCAGGATCGCGTTCTTGGAGGCGAGGCCGACCAGCGTCACCAGGCCGATCTGGAAATACAGGTCGTTCTGCTGGCCGCGCAGGAACACCGCGAGGAACGCGCCGAACAGCGCGAACGGCACGGCCATGATCACGGCGAACGGCAGCGTCCACTTCTCGTACTGCGCCGCCAGCACCAGGAACACCATCAGCACGCCGACCAGGAACACGGCGATCGAGCTGCCGCCGACCGCCTTCTCCTGGTACGAGGTGCCGGTCCAGGCGAGCGTGTAGCCGTCCGGCAGCGCCTGCCGCGCCACCTCCTCCATCGCGGCCAGCGCCTCGCCCGAGCTGTAGCCCGGCGCCGCGTCGCCCAGCACCTTGGCCGACATGAAGACGTTGTAGCGCTCGATCACCTCCGGCCCGGTCGCCTCGCGGATCGTGACCAGCGCGTTGAGCGGCACCATGGTGCCGTCGCCGGCGCGGACGTAGACGTTGCGGATGTCGTCGGCGCGCTTGCGGAACGCCGCCTCGGACTGCAGGTGCACGCGGAACACGCGGCCGTCGCGGTTGAAGTCGTTGACGTACAGCGCGCCGAAGGTGCTCTGCAGGGTCTCGAACACGTCGTCGATGCGGATGCCGAGCAGCTTCACCTGCTCGCGGTCGACGTCCATGCGCACCTGCGGCACGCTGGCCGAGTACGTGGTCGTGACGCTGGCCAGTTCCTTGCGCTGCGACGCCGCCGCCACCAGCCCCTGCACCGCCGTCTCGAGTTCCTTGGCCGTGCCGCCGCCGCGCGCCTGCACGAAGCCGTCGAAGCCGCCGGTCATGCTCAGGCCTTCGATCGGCGGCGGCTCGAACGCCAGCACGAAGGCATCCTTGATCCTGCTGCCCACGCCCCAGACGTAGCCGGCGACCGCCGCCGCCGACATGTCGTGCGACTTGCGCTCGGACCAGTCCTTGAGGTTGACCCAGACGATGCCGGTGTTGGTGCGGTTGGTGAAGGTCATCACGTCGAGGCCCGAGAAGGTCATCACCTGCTCGACCGCGGGGTTGGCCAGCAGCGCCTGCGACAGCTCGGTGTTGACCTTCTCCGTCCGGCGCAGCGACGCCGCGTCCTGCAGGATGGGGATGACCATGATGTAGCCCTGGTCTTCCTTCGGCGCCAGCGCCGAGGGCACGGCGCGGACCAGCGCCGCGGTCGCCACCAGCATCACGCCGACCAGCGCCAGCGCCAGCGTGGTGTGCCGCAGCAGGTAGGCGACGCCGTCGGCATAGCGCCCGGTCATGCGCGCGAACCAGTCGTTGAAGCGCCGCAGCACGCCGTGGCTGACCACGTGCTCATGCCGCAGCACGCTGGCGCACAGCGCCGGCGTCAGCGTCAGCGCGACGAAGCCCGAGATCGCGACCGAGACGGCGATGGTCACCGCAAACTGCCGGTACATCTCGCCGATCAGCCCGCCCAGGAACGCGACCGGCAGGAACACGGCGGTCAGCACGAAGACGATGGCGATCACCGGGCGCGTCACCTGCTGCATCGCCTTGTGCGTCGCCTCGCGCGGCTCCAGGCCCTCGCTCGACATGATGCGCTCGACGTTCTCGAGCACCACGATCGCGTCGTCGACCACGATGCCGATCGCGAGCACCATGCCGAACAGCGTCAGCGTGTTGATCGAGAAGCCGAACATGAGCATGGCCGCCAGCGTGCCGATCAGCGACACCGGCACGGCCAGCATCGGGATCAGTGTCGCGCGCCAGTTCTGCAGGAACAGGAACACGACCGCGAACACCAGCAGCATCGCCTCGGCCAGCGTCACCAGCACCTCGCGGATCGACACCTTGATGTAGGTCGTGGTGTCGTACGGCGAGCTGTATTCGAGCCCGGCGGGAAAGCGCTGCGACAGCTCCTTCATGCGGGCCTCGGTCGCCGCGCCGACTTCCAGCGCATTGGCGCCCGGCTGCAGGAAGATGCCGATCGGCACCGTGGGCTTGCCGTTGCGCATCGACGAGAAGTCGTAGGCGCGCGAGCCGAGCTCGATCCGGGCCACGTCCTCGAGCCGCGTGATGCCGCCGCCCGGGGTGGTGCGGATCACGATCCGGCCGAACTCCTCGGGCGACTCGAGGCGGCCCTGGGTCGTCACCGCGAAGGTGAAGTCCACGTCCGCGTCCATCGGTTCCTCGCCGACGCGGCCGGCGGCGAACTGCGCGTTCTGCTCGCGGATCGCCTCGGCCACGTCGCCGGGCGTCAGCCCCAGCTTGGCCAGCACGTCCGGCCGCAGCCAGACGCGGATCGAGTAGTCCTTGGAGCCGAAGATCTGCACGTCGCCGACGCCGGGCACGCGGCGCAGTTCGTCGACCACGTTGAGCAGCGCGTAATTGGAGACGAACACCGCATCGAAGCGCGGATCGTCCGAGTCGAGCGCAAAGATCTTCAGCATCGACATCGACGCCTTCTGCACCTGCACGCCCTGGCGGCGCACTTCCTCCGGCAGCGTCGACAGCGCGCTCTGCACGCGGTTGTTGACGTTGATCGCCGCCAGGTCCGGGTCGGTGCCGATCTTGAAGGTGACGGTCAGGTTCATCGCGCCGTTGCCCGCGCTGGCCGAGCGCAGGTACAGCATGTTGTCCACGCCGTTGACGGCCTGGTCGAGCGGTGCGGCCACCGTCTGCGCGACCGTCTCGGCGTTGGCGCCCGGATAGAACGCCCGCACCTCGACCTGCGGCGGCAGGATGTTCGGATACTGCGCGACCGGCAGCACGCGCAGCGCGGCCAGGCCCGCGATCACGATGAACGCCGAGATGACCGACGCGAAGATCGGCCGGTCGATGAAATAGCCTGAGATCACTGCGCGGGCTCTGCGGCCGCCGGCGCTGCGTCCGGGCCGGCCGGCGCGGCACCCGCGGCGGCGATGGCGACCTTGGCGCCGGGCCGCACCTTGAGCACGCCCTCGACCACCACGCGCTCGCCGGGCTGCAGGCCCTGGCCGATCAGCGCGCGATCGCCGGATTCTCCCGCCAGCCGCACGGGCCGCAGCTCGACCACCTCGCCCTGCCCGACGACCCAGACGAAACTGCCCTGGGCGCTGGTCATCACCGCGCGGCGCGGCACCGAGGTCGCGTCTTCGGCCGCCACGCCCTCGACCCGCACGCGCAGGAACTGCCCCGGCACCAGCTGGTGGTCGGCGTTGGGGAACACCGCCCGCGCGCGCACCGTGCCCGAACCCTGCTCCACCGAGGTGTCGACGAACGAGAGCTTGCCGCCGGTGCGCGGCGCGCTGCCGTCGTCCGCCAGCAACTGCACGTCGAGCGACGCGCGACCCGCGGCGGTTGCCTTGCGCACGCGCGCGGCCTCTGCCTCCGGCACCGAGAACTCGACGTAGATCGGGTCGGTCTGCACGATGCGCGTGAGCAGGCTCGACTCGGTCCCGGCGGCCACGAGGCTGCCCTCGGAGCGCACCTCGCGACTGGTGAGGCCGCCGATGGGGGCGCGGACCTCGGTGTAGCCGAGGTCGAGCTCGGCCGTGCGCAGCCGTGCCTGCGCCGCGGCGACATTGGCCTGCGCCACCTCGAACTGCGAGACCACCTCGTCACGCTGCCGCTGGCTGGCCGCGTTCTGCGCGAACAGCGGCAGGATGCGGTCGCGCTGCCGGCGCGCCTCGTCGAGCCGTGCCTGGGCGACGCCGAGCTCGGCCCGCGCCTGCGCCACCGCGGCGCGATAAGGCTCGGGATCGATGCGGAACAGCAGCTCGCCCTGCCGCACGTCGCTGCCTTCCTCGTAGCGGCGTTCGAGCAGGATGCCGCTGACACGGGCGCGGACTTCCACGTCGCGCGAGCCCACGGCCCGGCCGGTGTATTCGAGCAGGGTCGGCACGTTGCCGCGCGTCACCTCGGCGACAGCCACTTCCGGCGGCGGCGGCGCGCCGCCCTGTTCGCCACGGTTGCCGCAGGCGGCAATGAACAGTGCCAACGCCGCGACGGCGGCGACATGCATCAGGTTGCGGTGCACGCTCTGCTGCCTCGGATTTGATCGACTGGAATGACTCCAACTATACCGGCGGCCCTGTTTTTTTGCTATGCAAAACCCGGCGCAGCCACCAGACGCCCGGCACGTCGCTGCGCCACTGCGGCAGCAGCGCCAGCAGGACCATCTCTTCGACGCTGGCGAGGATGCTTACGGCGGCGGCGATCAGCAGCAGCGGCTGCCAGTGCCCCCACAGGAACAGCGTGACCACGTAGATGGACAGCAGCACCCCCGCCAGTTTCGACAGCCGGGTGTGGAAACTCGACAGCCGGCGGTAACGCAGCCAGGCCAGCGCGCTCTCCAGCATCCAGCACGCGATTACCGCTCCGAACAGGACGGCATGGGCGGCCAGCACCTCGCGCTGGAAGGCGAACAGGCCCGCCAGTCCCGCATACCAGACCAGCGAGTCGCCGAGGCTGTCCAGTCGCGCGCCGAGTTTTGTCTGCACGCCGAGGCTGCGCGCGATCCAGCCATCGGCGGCGTCGGTGAGCAGGGCCGGCACCAGCAGCCAGGTGAACGCGCGCTCGAAACCCAGGATGGCGCACAGCAGCATGAGGGGTGCACAGGCGATGCGCGTCGCACTGAGCGCGTTGGGCGCGTGGCGCCAGAAGCGGAGCCGGGCTGGAGCATCAGGCATCCGCGCATGGTTCGATCGTCGATGACGACCGCGCATCCGTGACAACCGCAGCGGGGCGCTGTCCCGAACCCCTCCGCAAGCTCACAAACCGATGATTTTAAAGAATATTCTGGATTGACGAATGACGCTCGTGGCGCCGGCGCGTAACATCCCGCGCTCTTCTCAATTGCCCCAGAGGCCTGTGCTCATGCGCCTGATCCCCGTCCGTGCGGCTGCTGCCGCATTCGCCGTCGGCACCTTGTTCTCAGCCGGGGTCCCCGCGGCGGAGCCCGCCATGGACGAAGCCGCCAGGCAGCACTACGCGCTGGGCTACCAGCTGGGCCGTGACCTCAAGGTGGTCGAGTCGCGGCCGCAGGATCTCGCCCGGGGCATCGAGGACGGGCGCAAGGACGCCAAGCCGAAACTCACCGAAGCCGAAATGCAGGCAGCGCTGACCAGCCTGCAGCAGAAGATCGGCGAGCTGCGTGAGAAGGAACTGGCAGCCCTCAGCCAGAAGGCCATCGGCGAAGGCAAGGCCTACCTCGCCGAGAACGCGAAGAAGCCCGGCGTCAAGACCACGGCCAGCGGCCTGCAGTACCGGATGGTGCAGGAAGGCACGGGACGGACGCCCACCGCGACCGACACGGTCACGGTCAATTACAAGGGCAAGCTCGTCGACGGCACGGAATTCGATTCGTCGTACAAGCGCGGGCAACCGGCGTCGTTCCAGGTCAAGGGCGTGATCCCGGGCTGGACCGAGGCACTGCAGCTGATGAAGGTCGGCTCCAAGTTCGACCTCGCGATTCCGCCGGAGCTGGCCTACGGCTCCAACGGCCCGCTCGCCAACCAGGTGCTGCTGTTCGAAGTCGAACTGCTGGGCGCGACCGCGACGCAGACCGAAGCCGGCAAGTAGAGTCGCGGCGACACGGTGCAGGCGACGACGGCCCATGGGCTGACGATCGACTACGAAGTCAGCGGCGATCCAGCGGCACCGCCCGTGCTGCTGATCCAGGGGCTGGGCATGCCTGCGGCCATGTGGCCGGATGCTTTCCTCGCGACACTGCTCGCGCAGGGCTTGCGCATCATCACCTTCGACAACCGCGACTGCGGCGGTTCGTCGCGGCTGACGGCGGCAGGCTTGCCCGACATTCCGCGCTCGATGGCGCGTGCGCTGCTGCGCAAGCCGGTCACCGCGCCATACACGCTCACCGACATGGTGGATGACACGCGCGCCGTGCTCGACGCGGCGGGCGTCGATCGCGCCCACGTGGTCGGCGTGTCGATGGGCGGCATGATCGCGCAGACCTTCGCGGCGCTGCTGCCCGGACGGGTCCGCACCCTGACGTCCGTGATGTCGACGACCGGCAACCCGGCGCCGCGCATCGCGCTCGGCAAGCTGCGCGCGCTGCGGGCACTGCTCAAGCGGCCGCCGCCGGAGCCCACTGTCGAGCAGACGGTCGAGCACCTGCTGTTCCTGTTCGGCGTGATCGGCAGTCCGGGCTTCCGCCAGCACGAGGCGGCGCTGCGCCCGCACTTCGCGCGCGTGGCGCGGCGCGGCCTCTATCCGGCCGGCACCGCACGCCAGCTCGCGGCCATCCTCGCCTCAGGTGACCGGCGCGCGCTGCTCGCGCGGATCACGGCGCCCACGCTGGTGATCCACGGCGCCGACGATCCGCTGGTCCGCGTCGCCGGCGGCTTTGACACCGCACGGAACATCCGCGGCGCGCGCCTGAAGGTCGTCCCCGGCATGGGACATGATTTTCCGCCGCAGCTGATGACCAGCATCGCGGTCATGATCGCGGAGCACTGCCGCAGCGGCTAAGGTCGCTCGCAACTGCAGCGCAGCGACGGGCGCGGGATAGAGCCGCGCCAGGGTCTCGAGCAGCACGGCGCGGACCAGGTCCTGCATCTGCGTCTCACTGTCCGCGCCCGCGCGCGCGGCCGTCCACGCCGCCGCACGCCGGGCCGCAACCGCGGCGAGGCCAGCGTCGACCGCGGCCTGCCAGCGCGGCGCGGGCTCGCCCAGCTGAAACTCGCCGCGCCCGCGGCCGAAATGCGCGACCGCGAGGTAGCGGATCGTGGCCGCGGCCAGCCGCGCGTCGAGGAACTCGTCCGACCAGCGCACGCTGCCGCCGCCGAGTCCGCGCTCCTGCCGGTAGTGCTGGGTCAGCTTCCGCGCGCCGTACGCACCGGCGATGCCGCCCAGCAAGGCGCCCGCACCCAGGGTGAGGCCGCCTGCCGCCAGGTCTGCGGCCAGGCCGCCGAGCGCGCCCGACACGAGCCCGCCCCAGAGGCCGGCCTTGTCGGCGTCGGGCGGCCGCTGCGTCGCGAAAGCCGCGCCGACCTGCTGCAGGATCTGCTCGCCCGCGGTGCCGGTCAGGCCGTGCAGCGCGACCAGTGCCGCGGTGCTCTCGCGCACCGACTCGTCCAGGCGTGCGGTCAGCGTGTTGCGCGCGCGCTCCTCGTCGGCATCGAGTGCAGCGTCCGCACCGCCCTGCAGCGCCCGGCCCACCTTCTGCGCCAGTGTCGTGTCCGGCAGCGGCTCGGCGTCGCGTGCCAGGCGGACCAGCTGCCCGGCGATCACGGCCGCGCTGCGCTCGAGCACGTCGAGATCGCGCGCACGCCAGGCCGCGGCGACGCGGGCGCAGGCCGGCCGCCGTGGCTCCGGCAGCACCTCGGCGATGGCGTCCAGCAGCACGTGCTCCTGCACCCAGCAGCGCGCGAAGGCATCGAACGACAGGATCCGCTGCACGCCACGTCGTCGGCTGCCGGCGCAGGAACGCGCCCCACTGCTCGGCCAGCTGCTGGTCCTGCGCGGGGTCGCCGCGCGTGCCCAGCTGGTTGAGCAGCAGCAGCGCCGGCTTGCCGAGCCAGTCGAGGATGCGGAGTTCGGGCTCGATGTAACCGGCGGCGGCCGGGTCCTCGGTGGCGTTGACGACGTACAGCACGACGTCGGCGGAGTCGCGCGCCGCGCGCAGCGCCTGCTGGCTGCACCAGAACGCGCGGTCGGCGAAACGGTCCCAGACCTGCGACAGGAACCAGCCGACCGGTTGACCGCTCGCGGCCAGGCGTCGTTGCAGGCGCACGCTGTCGCCGAACCCGGGCGTGTCCCAGAGCATGAGACGGTCGCCCGCGGCGCTGCGCATCAGCTCGTGCTCCTCCGCCACTTCGGTGACGTGCGCGCGGTCCATCACGGCGCCGATGTCACGCCGCAGCAGCGTCCGCGCCAGCGTGGTCTTGCCGACGTTGGTGTGCGACAGCAGCGCGATGCTGATCGTCGCGGGCGCCGCGCTCATGCGCCGCGACCGCGCACGGCGCGCAGCACCTCGTCGATCAGCGGCTGCGCGACCGCTGCCTCGCCCGCGAGCGCCGCCAGGTCGACACAACACGGCGCCAGGCCGTGTCCCTGCACGAAGTCATGCCATGCCGCGCGTCGCTCCGCGATCCGCGACGCGAGCGAGGCATCGCCGCGCATGCGCGCCAGGTACGGCGCCTCGTCCACCAGCACCAGCAGGCGCGCGCCGGGACGCTGGCGCGCCAGGCGGTCGCGCGCGCCCAGCAGCAGGGCGCCATGGTTCTCGGCTTCGGGCGTCGCGGCCAGGCTGAACAGCAGGATGTCCAGGTCGGGTGCCGGTCCTGGCAACTGCGCGTCGAGGCTGGCCTCGTCGCCATAGGCAACGCGGGGCGCGAAATCGAGCCGCGTGTCCGGCCCGAACACGGCACGCAGCAGGTGCTGCACCCCATGCTCCGAAGCACTGGCGGGCTCGTAGGCATAGGCGGTCAGCCGTGCGGACTGCGCGGCGGGGGCCGCGTCGCTGTTGCGCAGCGCGACGCGTGCGTACGGCAGCAGGGACTCGGGCACGACCACCTGCGCGCCGCGTGCGCCGCAGCCGCCAGGTCATCCATGCCGCCAGCGCCAGGCGCGGCAGCACGACCAGCAGCAGCGCCGTCACCGCCATCAGGTGGATCCAGGGCGCAGCGGGACCGCCGCCCATTCCGTTGCGCCAGTGCAGCGCCGCCGTCGCCTCGGGCGTCGCGGGCAGGGCGATGCCGGTCACCGCCGCGGCCAGTCCATAGATCCAGTGCAGCAGCGCCTGCACCTGCGCCGGCCCGAGAAACGTGCTCTCCCAGCCGGCGCGGTACTCGAGCGCGATGCCGCGGACATAGAACCCGGCCAGCAGGCCGACGGCCAGCGCGGCCGACGCCAGGTGGAACAGTCGCTGGCCCTGCAGCAGCAGCAGCGGCTGCGCCACCGGCCACCACTCGTCGGCAAATCGCCGCAGCGCCACCGACAGCGGCCGGTGATAGAACGCCGCGCGCTTGATCAGCGTCGCGGCGCGACGCCAGCTCCAGCGCGCGGGCCAGGTGATCCAGGCCGCGAGCCCCGCCGGGCCATTCACGCCCGGCAGCCGCGACGGTCGCCGGAATGCCGCGAGCAGCAGCAGCACGTAGACGCAGAGATTCCACAGCACGACGCCCAGCAGCGGGAACGCGAGGATCTCGATCCGCACGCGGCTGTCGAGCAGCGACAGGACCAGCCCGGCGACGAAGGCGACGAGCAGCACGACGGCGCCCGCGCGCGCCACATGGGTCTCGAGCGCCACGGCGCGCGTCACCACGGGATGGCGCGCGACCAGCCGGCCGTGCAGTTCGTCCGCGCGCGTTGCCAGCACCTGCCAGGTGCGCGTGTCGCGGCTCCAGGTTGCCAGGCGGCCGCGGTGGCAGGCCAGCGACGCAGCGCGGCGCGCGTCGCGGCATCGCGCTCGGCCAGCGGGCAGCAGGGCACCGTCGGCGTCCTGCTCCTCGACGTTCTTGACCAGCAGGATCGTGCGCAGCGCGTTGGCGTTCATTCGGCCCGGAGCCCGCAGGCCCGCTCGACAAGGTTCCCGGGCCGCAGTCTAGCAAGCCCGGCCGCGGCGCGGCCGCCGTGGTATTTTTCGCCGCCGAGGAGAGCCCCGTGTTCCGCCGATTCGAACGCCTGGTCGAGACCTATCCCGACGCCAAGCCGGCCACGCCGCCGCGCTCGTTCTTTGCCTTCCTCTGGCAGGGCACCGCGGGCCTGCGTCCATACATTGCGGTGATGACCCTGTGCACGGCCCTGATCGGGGCGTTCGAGGCGCTGCTGTTCGCCATGCTCGGCAAGGTCGTGGACTGGCTCGCGCAGCATCGAGCCGGCCAGCCTCTGGTCGGAGCAGCGCGACCACCTGCTGCTGCTGGCCGCGGTGCTGGCGCTGAGCCCGCTGGTCGTGGGGCTGTTCGCGCTGCTGAAGTACCAGGTGCTGTTCGCCAATTTCCCGATGCGGCTGCGCTGGAACTTCCACCGGCTGATGCTCGGCCAGAGCATGAGCTTCTACCAGGACGAGTTTGCCGGGCCGGGTCGCGGCCAAGGTCATGCAGACGGCGCTGGCCGTGCGCGATGCCTGGATGACGGCGACCGACATCCTGGCGTTCATCGTCGTCTACTTCGTGACCATGCTGCTGATCGTGGGCTCGTTCGATCTGCGCATGCTGCTGCCCTTCCTCGGCTGGCTCGACGCTGTACGTCGTGTGCGCTGTGGTACTTCGTGCCGCGCCTCGGCCGGGTCTCGGCGGCGCAGGCCGACGCGCGCGCGATGATGACCGGCCGGGTGACGGATGCCTACACCAACATCGCGACGGTCAAGCTGTTCTCGCACGCCAGCCGCGAGGCGGGCTTCGCGCGCGCCTCGATGCAGGAGTTCATGCAGACCGCCTATGCGCAGAGGCGGCTGGTGAGCGGCTTCGAGATCGCCAACCACGTGCTCAGCATGCTGCTGATCGCCGCCACCGCGGGCGTCGCGCTGTGGCTGTGGACGCTGGGCGAGGTGGGCGTCGGCGCGGTCGCGGCCGCCAGCGCGATGGCGCTGCGGCTGAACGGCATCGCGCACTGGATCATGTGGGAGGTCGCCTCGCTGTTCGAGCACGTCGGCACGGTGCAGGACGGCATGGGCACGCTGTCGCGCGCGCATGCCGTCGTCGACCGGCCGGACGCGCGGCCGCTCGCGGTCACGCGCGGCGAGATCCGCTTCGAGCACGTGACCTTCGGCTACGGCGGCAAGCGCGCCGTGATCGACGACCTCTGCCTGCACATCCGCCCGGGCGAGAAGATCGGGCTGGTCGGCCGCTCGGGCGCCGGCAAGAGCACGATCGTCAACCTGCTGCTGCGGTTCTACGACGTCGAGGCCGGCGCGATCCTGATCGACGGCCAGGACATCTCGACGGTGACGCAGGACAGCCTGCGGGCGCAGATCGGCATGGTGACCCAGGACACGTCGCTGCTGCACCGCTCGGTGCGCGACAACATCGTCTACGGCCGGCCCGACGCCGACGACGAGACCATGGTCGCGGCGGCGCGGCGCGCCGAGGCGCACGACTTCATCGAGGGCCTCGCCGACAACAAGGGACGCCGCGGCTACGACGCCCACGTCGGCGAACGCGGCGTCAAGCTGAGCGGCGGCCAGCGCCAGCGCATCGCGATCGCGCGCGTCATGCTCAAGGACGCGCCGATCCTGCTGCTCGACGAGGCGACCAGCGCGCTCGACAGCGAAGTCGAGGCCGCGATCCAGCAGAGCCTCTATCGGCTGATGGAAGGCAAGACCGTGGTCGCCATCGCGCACCGGCTGTCCACCATCGCCGCGATGGACCGGCTGATCGTCATGGACAAGGGCCGCATCGTCGAGCAGGGCGACCATCGCTCGCTGCTGGCGCAGGGCGGGCTCTACGCGCGCCTGTGGGCGCACCAGAGCGGCGGCTTCCTCGGCGACGATGCCGGGGAGGACGACGACCTGGCGCCGCGCAGCGCAGCCGCCGGCTGATCACTCCGCAGCCGACGCACCACCGCTCTCCGCCGAGGGCCTAGCGCTCGATCTCGACCGTCACGTGCACGAGTTCCTCGTGCACCGCCAGCGCATCCCGCACGAGGCCGGGCCGCAGCGTGGCATCGCCCGCGAGGCAGACGATGCAGGCGTACTTGCCCTTGCCGACGCGCCAGACGTGCAGGTCGCGCAAGCGCGGCGGGCCCGGCAGCGTCGCCACGACCTCGCGCACCTCCTGCACGACCGGCGCATCCATTTCCGCATCGAGCAGCACCCGCCCCGTGTCGCGCAGCAGGCCGATCGCCCAGCGCCCGACCAGCACCGTGCCGACGATGCCCATCACCGGGTCGAGCCAGGCGGCGCCGTAGTACTTGCCGCCCACCAGCGCCACGATCGCGAGCACCGAGGTCGCGGCGTCGGCGACGACGTGCAGGTAGGCCGAGCGCAGGTTCAGGTCGTGATGGTGATGTCCGTGCCCATGATCGTGGCCATGCGCGTGATCGTGGCCATGCGCCGGCGCGCGCCAGGCGCATGCCCTGCGCCAGCAGCCACGCCGACAGCAGGTTGACCGCGAGCCCGAGGACCGCCACCGGAATGGCCTCGTCGAAGCGGATCGGCGCCGGATTGAACAGCCGCGTGACCGACTCGATCCCCATGTACGCCGCGACCCCCAGCAGGAACACCGCGCTGGTGTAGCCGCCGAGCACCTCGATCTTCCAGGTGCCGAACGCGAAGCGCGGATCGTGGGCATGGCGGCGCGCCAGGTAATAGGCTCCGGCGGAAACGCCGAGCGCCAGCGCATGCGAACTCATGTGCCAGCCGTCGGCCAGCAGCGCCATCGAGCCGAGCAGCGTGCCGGCCGCGATCTCGACCACCATCATCACGAGCGTCAGCCACATCACCTGCCGGGTGCGCCGCTCGGCCACCGGGTTGCGCGTGTCGAACACGTGCACGTGGGCGGCCGACTCGCCGCTCATGCCGAGGCACCCGCCCGCAGTGCCGCCGCGATGGTCCACTTCGCGAGCTGTGCCATGTGCACTTCGTCGGGCCCGTCGGCCAGGCGCACGAAGCGGCCGTAGGCGAACGAACCCGCCAGCGGCGTGTCCTGGCTCAGGCCCATGCCGCCGTGCGCCTGCATGGCGCGGTCGCAGACGTCCTGGCACATGCGCGGGGCCACGATCTTGATCATCGCGATCAGCTCGGCCGCGCCCTTGTTGCCGTGCTTGTCCATGCGGTCGGCCGCGGCCAGCGTCAGCAGGCGTGCCTGCTCGATCTCGCAGCGCGAGCGCGCGATCGCCTCGCGCAGGCTGCCCTGCTCGCTCAGCTTGCGGCCGAAGGCCACGCGCGATTCGGCGCGGCGGCACATGAGTTCGAGCGCGCGCTGCGCCGCGCCGATCAGCCGCATGCAGTGATGGATGCGGCCGGGGCCCAGGCGGCCCTGGGCGATCTCGAAGCCGCGGCCCTCGCCCAGCAGCAGGTTGGCGGCCGGCACGCGCACGTCCTGCAGGTCGACCTCGCCGTGTCCGCCCGGCGAATGCACCTCGCCGAAGACCTTGAGCGGCCGCACCAGCCGCACGCCCGGCGTGTCGCGCGGCACGATGATCATCGACTGCTGCGCATGGGCCGGGCCGTCGAAGCGCGTCTTGCCCATCACGATCAGCAGCTCGCACTGCGGGTGATAGACGTTGGTCGACCACCACTTGCGGCCATTGATCACGTACTCGTCGCCGTCGCGGACGATCGAGCACTCGATGTTGGTCGCGTCCGACGATGCCACCGCGGGCTCCGTCATCAGGAACGCCGAGCGGATCCGGCCGTCGAGCAGTGGCCGCAGCCAGCGCTCCTGCTGCTCCGGGGTGCCGTAACGGGCCAGCACCTCCATGTTGCCGGTGTCGGGCGCGCTGCAGTTGAACACCACCGAGGCCCACTCGACGCGGCCCATGAGTTCGGCCAGCGGCGCGTACTCGAGGTTGGTGAGGCCCGGGCTCCACGGCTGGTATTCGTGCGGCAGGAACAGGTTCCAGAGCCCGGCCGCCCGCGCCCGGGCCTTGAGCTCCTCGACCAGCGGCGGCACCACCCAGAGCTGCCCGGGCGACTGCACGAAGGCCTCGTACTCCGCCTCGGCTGGAAACACGTGTTCCTGCATGAAGGCATCGACGCGTTGCATCAGCTCGCGCGTGCGGGCGCTGTAATCGAAATCCACGGGCAGACTCCAGGACGGCGGGACGCCGCGCAGTGTAGCCGAAGGCGCGGTTCGCTCAGAGCGCGAGCGTCATGCGCACCAGTTCGGGCTCGTCCGTGTCGGCGCGGGTCGCGAAACCGAGCGAGCGCGAGAGGTCGATCATGCGCGTGTTCTCGCGCAGGGTGATGCCGGTCATCACCCGCAGCCGCCGCTCGCGCGCCGCATCGATCAGCCGCTGGAACAGCTGCCGGGCGACGCCCTTGCCCTGCCACTCGTCGCTGACGACGATCGCGAACTCGCAGGTTTCCTCGTCCGGCAGCGTGATGTAGCGCGCCACGCCGATCTGCCGCTCGCTGCCGGCCTCGTCGCCGGGAACGACGACGATCAGCGCCAGCTCACGGTCATAGTCGATCTGCGTGAATTTCGACAGCATGGCCGGCGTCAGGTCCTGCAGGCCGAACATGAAGCGCAGGAAGCGCGACTGCTCGGACAGCCGGTGGACGAACTCGCGCTCGAGTGCCGCGTCCTCCGGGCGGATGGCGCGGATCGTGGCGGCCTGGCCGCCTGCCAGCGACAGCGGGAACTCGAGCTGCGCCGGATACGGATGGATCGCCATGTGCCGGTACGGCGACCGCGGGCTGCGGCTCCGGCATCACGCCGATGCGCGCGTCGACCACCACGGCGCCCTTCGCCGTGACCACGACCGGGTTGATGTCGATCGCGCCGACATCGGGCAACTCGCAGACGATCTCCGACACGCGCAGCAGGATGTCCTCGATCGCCTCCTGGGCCGCGGCGGGCGCGCCGCGCAGCGGCTGCAGCGCCAGGCTGGCGCGCGTGCGGCGGATCAGGTCGCGCGCCAGGTAGCCGTTGAGCGGCGGCAGTGCCACGGCACGGTCGCGGATGACCTCGACCATGGTGCCGCCGAGCCCGAAGCTGATCGCGGGCCCGAACACCGGGTCGCGCACCACGCCGATCATCAGCTCGCGCCCGTGCCGCTCGAGGTACATCGGCTCGACCAGCACGCCCTCGAGCCGCGCGTCCGGCCGCGCGATGGCGACGTCCCGCAACATGTTCTCGTAGCCGTCGTGCACGCTGCGCGCGTCGGTGCGCCCGAGCCGCACGCCGCCCACGTCGGTCTTGTGCGCAATGTCGGGCGACAGGATCTTGAGCGCGACCGGGTAGCCGATCGCATCGGCGACCTGCACGGCCTCGGCCGCCGAGTACGCCGGCCGGCTCTGCACCACGGGAATGCCGAACGCCGCCAGCAGCTGCTTGGAATCCGCCGGATTGAGCCAGGCGTTGCCGGCCGCGCGGGCGGCCTGCAGCAGGCCCTGCGCGGTGTCGCGGTCGGGCTCGGAGGTGGGCCCGAGCGGCGCCGGCACCTGCAGCAGCTGCTCCTGGTTGGACGAGAACAGGGCCATCGCGGCGATCGCATCGACCGCGGACTCGGGCGTCTGGTAGGTGGGTATGCGGTTGGCGGCGAACAGCTGCCGGCTGCTGCCCACGGACTCGCCGCCCAGCCAGCAGGTGAAGACCGGCTTGCGCTGTGCGCGCGCCACCTCGACCAGCTCGGCGGCGATCTGTCCGGGTGCGGTCAGCGAGAACGGCGTCAGGATCGCGAGCAGCGCCTCGACCTTGGGATCCTGCAGCACGATGCGCGCGGCTTCGGCGTACTGCTGCGCGGCAGCATCGCCGCGCACGTACACCGGATTGCCGTCCGTGGCGCTGGGTGGCAGCAGCGCGCGCAGCGGCTCGAGCGTCTTCTCGTCGAGCCACGCCAGCTGCAGGTAGCGGTCCGCCGCGCGATCCGCCGCCATCTGCCCGGGCCCGCCGGCATTGGTGACGATGCCGAGACGCCGGCCCGGCATGCGCACGCCCGCGCCCAGCGTGCTGGCGGCGCTGAACAACTGCGTGAAGCTGCGGATGCGCAGCACGCCGGCGCGGCGCATCGCCGCGTCGAACACGTCGTCGCCGCCCACCAGCGAGCCCGTGTGGAAGGCCAGGCTGCCGCGCGCCTCGAGCGAGCGCCCCGCCTTCATCACCACCACCGGCTTGACGCGGGCCGCCGCGCGCAGCGCGCTCATGAAGCGGCGCGCATGCTGCACGCCTTCCATGTACAGCATGATGCCGTCGGTCACCGGGTCCCGCGCCAGGAAGTCGAGCACCTCGCCGAAGCCGACGTCGTCACCGACACCGGTCGAGATCACCGTCGAGAACCCGACCCGGCGCGCACGCGCCCAGTCGAGCGTGGCGGCGCAGACGGCGCTCGACTGCGACACCAGCGCGAGGCGGCCCGCTTCCGGCAGCGCCGTGCCGCAGGCCGCATTGAGCTGCAGGTCCGGGCGGATCAGGCCGAAGCTGTTCGGGCCCAGCAGCCGCAGGCCGTGCCTGCGCCGCCACCGCCAGCATCGCCTGCTCGAGCGCCGCACCCTGCTCGCCGCCCTCGCGAAAGCCGGCCGAAACCACCACCGCACCCTTGACGCCGCGCCGGCCGCAGTCCTCGAGCACCTGCGGCACCGTGGCCGCGGGTGTCGCGATGACCGCCAGGTCCACGGCCTGCGGCAGCGCCGCCACGTCGGGGTAGACGGGGCTGCCGTCGAGCGGTGGCGTGTCGCGGGTTGACGTAGAACACCGGCCCGCGGAAGCCGCCCTCGCGCACGTTGCGGGCCAGCAGCGCGCCGATCGAGTCCGGGACGGCACTGGCGCCGACGATGGCCAGCGAACCCGGCCGCAACACGGCTTCGATGCGTTTCGCCGTCATGGATGGAGTGTAGCCCGACGTGTAGGGAGAACTCGCAAATGCTAGCGTTCCCCCGATGCGGGATCATTGGGGGTCACCGCAACCGGAGCAGACCATGGCCGTCGCGTTCGTGAGCCACCCGCACTGCCTGCGCCACCAGATGGGCGAGGGTCATCCCGAGTGCCCGGCGCGCCTGGGCGCGATCGAGGACGAGCTGCACACGCGCGGGCTGTACGACCTGCTGCTGCACCGGGACGCGCCACGGGCGAGCGTCGACCAGCTGGTGCGGGTGCATCCGCTCGAGTACGTCGAGAGCCTTTCCAACCGCTCGCCGGCGGAGGGGCTCGCGCACATCGATCCCGACACCTGGATGTGCCCGGACACCTTCGAGGCGGCATTGCGCGCCGCAGGCGCCAACGTGCTCGCCACCGACCTGGTCATGAGTGGCGCGGCCGCGCGCGCGTTCTGCAACGTGCGCCCGCCCGGACACCACGCCGAGCGCGCCACCGCCATGGGATTCTGCTTCTTCAACAACGTGGCCGTCGCGGCCCGGCACGCGCTGGAGCATCACGGGCTCAAGCGCGTCGCGGTGCTCGACTTCGACGTGCACCTGGGCAACGGCACCGAGGACATCCTGCGCGACGACCCGCGCACCCTGCTCTGCTCGTCGTACCAGTACCCGCTGTGGCCCGACCAGAATCCGCCGACCGTTCCGGGCCGCATCATCAATTGCCCGCTGCCGCCCGGCAGCGGCAGCGAGGCGTTTCGCCGCGCGGTCACCGAGCACTGGCTGCCGGCGCTGGACGCAGTTCGCGCCGCAACTGGTGCTGATCTCGGCTGGATTCGACGCGCACGCCGCGGACGACATGTCGCACCTGCGGCTGTCGACGGCGGACTACGGCTGGGTGACCGGGGTCGCGTGCGAAGTGGCCGAACGCCACGCACAAGGCCGCATCGTCTCGACGCTCGAAGGCGGCTATAACCTGCGCTCGCTCGCCGCGAGCGCCGCGACGCACATCGAAAAGCTGATGCTCGGCTGACGCGATCGCGCATCCGGCACTGGACGCGGGCACGCCGACACCGCAGAATCCGCGCCGCGCGCGTGGGTCCTGCCCTGCGCGGTCGCTCCGCCGCGCTGTACCATCAAGTCACAATCTTGCGGGTTCAGTCCACCAGCGCGGCGGGGCGAATTTCAGCGAGCCAGCGCCGTGAGCCAGCCGGCAAACGCCAGCCACGCGGGCGTCGTCGACAGCATGAGGCGCAGCGGCTGCGACAGGATCATGATCAGGCCGCCCCAGCGCGTGACCGGATGCAGCGATCCGCGACTGCGGAAATCCCACACTGCCAGCGCCACGATGAAGAGATCGGCCAGGCCGTAGTACGCGAACGGATTGCCGATCTTCCACACGAAGGGCCAGCGCGCAAAAGCCGCGCCCAGCAGCGCCACCGTCGCCAGCACCATCAGCCGCTTGTGCGCCTGCGCGTCTGCCCGCCATTTCAGGGCGAGCGCGACGAACGACCCGAAGAACACCAGGTCGAAGATCGGAATCACCAGGAACTGCAGCGGCGGCACCGGCACCCCGTTGAAGCCCGTCGGACGGTTGGCCGCCACCAGCGCGCCCCACAGGCCGAGCACCAGCATCCCTGAGGCCAGCACGGCACCGAACAGCCCCAGCCTGCGGTGCACGTCCGCGCGCCGCACGCCGATCAGCGTCGCCTGCGCCACCAGCAGCACGCACCAGGCCGAGAAGAAGACTCCGTGCACCAGGAAGATCGGCTCTGACGGCGCAGGCCATTCCGGGAAGAAGGGCCGCAGGAAAAACGAGCGCGCAAAGCCGATGTAGGCGGCGAGCGCCATCGCGATGGCGATGCCGGTGTAGAACCGGCGCTCGGCCGGCCAGCGCGCGCGATTACCCGTTGCTGCAGCGGTTGCCATCGTTCGCCCCCCGGATCCGATGATGGATCAGCGTAGCACGGCTACCCGGCGTCGGACCGGGCCGGGCGCCGGCTTCCGGCATACAGGTCGAACAGCAGCAGCTTGCACGGGATGCTGCCATTCAACAGCGCAATGGTCCGCGACGGCCTGAGGCCGATGGCCTTGTACGGCGAATCGCCTGCCGCGAGGATCGCCGCGCGCCAGCCGGCATAGCGCTGCTTCAGCGTGTCGCCGATCTGTTCGTACAGGACGCGCACGTCTTCGACGCCGCCGCCGATGCGGCCGCCGTACGGCAGGTTGGTGACGAGCAGGCCCCGCTCCGCGGGTGGCTGCACCTCCTGCATGGGCGCCACCGCAAAGGTGATGTACTTCTCGACCCGCGCCTTGAGCGCGCTCTTGCGCGCCATGGCGACGAAGTCCTCGCGGATGTCCGAGGCGGCAACGATGCAGGGTGGCGCCGGCAGTTTTTCGGCGCGGATCCGCTCCTGCGTCTCGCGCCACAAGGCGCGGTCGAAGCCCGTGAGCCACTCGAAGTTGAACTCGCCCTTGCTGCGGTGGATCTGCGGCGCCTTGCGCACGGCGATCATGGCCGCTTCGATCGCGATCGTGCCGCTGCCGCACATCGGGTCGAGGAACGCTTCGCTGCCGTCGTAGCCCGCGAACTGCAGGATCGCGGCCGCGAGCGTTTCCTTCAGCGGCGCCGGATGCCCCGACTCGCGATAGCCGCGCTTGTGCAGCGACTTGCCGGACGTGTCGAAGCTCAGCATGCAGCGGCCCGCGGCCAGGTGCGCCACCACCACGACTTTCGGCTCGACCGTGTCGACCGGGGGCGCCGTGCCGGCGGCACGTACGAAGGCGTCGCGCAGCCCTTCGCGCACCTGGGTGATGACCTGCCGGTGCGACAGGCCCGGGGCTTCCTCGCCCACGCTCTCGACCATGAACGAGTGACGGCCGTCGAACAGCTCCGGCCAGTGGATCCGGCGTGCCTGGGACTGCAGCATGGCGGGCGTGTGGGCCGGCACCTCGCGGATCACCTGCAGCACGCGGCTGGCGGTGCGCAGGCGCAGGTGCAGCTCGTAGAACTGCGCCGGCGTCGCCTCGAACAGCACGGCGCGGAAGGTCGGTCGCAGTTCGCCGATGCCGAGCGCTGCAAGCTCGGCCAGCAGCGCCGGCTTCGTTTCCTCCGGACAGGTCGCGATCAGTCGCATCGGACGTCACCCGTCACGGCGCAGTCTGGACGACGGCAACGGAGCTGCGGCGACCACGCACCGCCAGGATGCCGTCACCGGAACGCTCGGTGCTGAAGCCCGCATGGCGCAGGCGCTGCGCGACTTCGCGCGGCACGTCGCGCCCGGTCGTCAGCCGGTTGGGGGTGCCGGTGTAGTGGAACAGGCGGCCGCCAGGCTGCAGCACGCGCGCGAGTTCGTCATAGAAAGCCTGCGAATAAAGTTCGCCGGCCAGCCCGAAGCGCGGCGGGTCGTGCAGGATGGCGTCGAACGACGCCGGGGCCAGTTCGCGCACGGCCGCCGCGACGTCGGCCTGGCGCAGTTCGAGCGGCGGCGCGAGCGGCGGCGACCACGGGTTGATTCCACGCAGCCACAGCACGTCGGGATCGAGCTCGAACGACAGCACGTAGTCGGCGCCGTCCGCGACGCACCAGGCCGCGAAATAGCCGAGCCCGGCGCAGGTGTCGAGCACGCGCTTGCCGCGCGCAGCGATCAGGCCGACCTTGTGCCGCGCATCCTCATAGGGAGACACCGTCTTCGTCGGCAGCATCTTGACGCCGTCGATCTCGAACGTCGGCGGACCCCAGTCGGTGGGAACCAGCTTGAGCAGGGACTTGCCGAAACGTGCCACGGGCTCGAAGTCGTCACCCTGCCAGAAGTAAACCGTGCGCTCCCTGCAGCGCTGGAGATAGGGATAGTCCTGGCCGCGCCAGCACCAGGAGTCGGCGCTGATCGCGACCTGCGACATCGAACGACCGAGGTCGAGCGTACAGGTCACGACACCGTCACCCTGCTGTCCGGGCGGCGCAGCAGCTGCGCGTTGACGGTGCTGGTCAGGAGCGGCCCGCGGGACGCGGCAGGGTCGACGGTCATGCGCCTACGTTACCTGACGGCCGTGCGGCGGGGCATCACCGCCGCCGCGGCGCCAGTCGAAGCGCGGTGCCACCGACGCGCGACGCGAGCTGGCCGAGCGCGGGAACGTCCAGCGGCGGATCGATCTGCGCCATCGTCACCTGGTAGACGGCTTCCTTGCCGGCCGCGAGTGCCGGGCTCGCGAGCACGGAACGCCCGGCGACGAGGAACGTGTCGAGGTCGCCGAACGCCACCAGCAGCGGCGTGCGCGACGGCCGGAAAGTGCGCAGGGGTCGGCCGGCGACGGCACGACGCAGGTTGTCGGCCGCGCACTCGGCCATCTCGAGCGCATGAAAGGCCTGCTTCCTGACCGGGCGCGGCAGCGCGGCCGCATCGCCGATCACGAATACGCGCCGCGAGCGGCGGCTGCGCAGGCTGCCATCGACCGGCGCCCACTGTCGCGGTCGCGGCGCGAGTCCGGATCGATGCAGCAGGGGCGGCGCGCTGACGCCGCCGGTCCAGAGCGTGAGGCCCGACTTGATCCGCCGGCCCGATCGCAGGCGTACGCCGGTGGCGGTCACCGCGGCGACCGGCGAGCCGGTGTGCAGCTGCACGTCGAGCGCGGCGCAGTGCCCACGCACCAGCGCGTCGATCCTGGGCGCCACGCCGTGCATCAGCGTCGGCGCCGCCTCCACCAGGTGCACCGACAGGCCACGGCGCGTGCGGTAGCGGCGCAGGATCTCGCCCAGTGCCTCGACCCCGGTGAAACCGCCACCGACGACCACCACCGACTGCGGGCCCTTGCGCCGGGCCAGTGCTGCGAGCCGGCGACGGATCGCCTCCCCGTCCTCGACCGACCTGAACGGCAGCGCATGCCGGTCGGCGCCCGGCACACCGTAGGTCTCGTTGCGGCCGCCGACTGCCACGACGCAATAGTCGAACGCGTGCTGCAGGCCGCTCGCAGTGGTCAGCCGCCGCTTGCGCGGCTCGATGCGCGTCACTTCTTCCTGGACGAAGGCGTGCCCCGCCCGCTCGATCAGCCGCCGGCGTGGCAGCCGCAGGTCCGCCGGGCGCCTGGTGCCCGACACGAGCTCGTGGATGTTGGGCAGCCACTCGAACCACGGCGCCGGATCGAACACCGTCACCTCGAAGCCATCGCCGAGACTTTGCGCGACGCGCAGGCCGGCAAAATTGGCGCCGACGACCGCAACCCGCGGTCGAGCCGGCGTGGCCGCAGGGCGGCGTCGGGTGCTCATTCAGGAAGACTCCGGCAATTTGTGGCAGGGAGGCCGTCAGAACGCCGAGACGCGCTCGAAGACCCAGTAGCTGGCCATCCCGCCGATCGCATACGGCGGTATGCGCATGAGCCACTCCGGCAACTCGCTGCGGCCGGCCAGCGCCAGGATGCGCCGGCCAAGCGCGATCAGCAGCAGGACGCCGGCGATGAACAGCAGCTGCCCGATCTCGACGCCGACGTTGAAGAACAGCAGCGCGAGCGGAATGGACGCCTGCGGCAGCCCCACTTCGGCCAGCGCGCCGGCGAAACCCAGGCCGTGCAGCAGGCCGAAGGCGAACGCGACGATCCAGGGATACCGTTGCGTCAGGCCAGGCCGGCCCTGGCGGCCGTGCACGATCTCGCTGGCCACGAAGACGATCGACAGCGCGATCATCGCCTCGACGGGCGGACCCGGCACCTGCAGCAGCCCGAGCGTCGCGAACACCAGCGTGACGCTGTGCGCGAGCGTGAACGCGGTGATGGTCACGACCAGGCGGCGCGTACCCTGCACCAGCAGCAGCAGCGCCAGCACGAACAGCAGGTGATCGAAGCCCAGCAGGATGTGGCCGATGCCGAGCAGCGTGTAGGTCTGCACGACCTCGAACGGGCCCGGGCTCGCCGTCACCGTGAAGCGCGGGTCGACCGCCAGCACCCGGCCCAGCTGCTCGGTGCCGTCGCTGCGTTCCAGGCGCACCAGCACGTCGATGCGTGTCTCGGCGAGCCCCGGAAACTCGATGTCCTTGCCGGTCAGGCCGCCGTCTGCCGCCACCTTCCAGCGCAGCACCGCCGCATTGCCGGCAAAGCTGCTGACCGGCTCCGTCAGCGCGCGGGTGCCGGCGGGAAAGACGGGCCGTACCCGCAGCGTGGTGCTGGCGTCGATGGCCGGCACCTTCCACAGCACGTCGTAGGTCGTTGCGTCGAGCTGCCGCAGCTGCAGGTAGGCGGGGCGAAACTCGTCGGCCTGCGCCGTGGCGAAGCCGGCCAGCAGCAGCACGAGCCACAGCGCCGCAGTGCGCAACGGGGCGCTCAAGACGACGGCATTCCGGGAAGCCTGGCCTGGATGTCGACCGCGTACTCGGCACGCAGGCGCGTGAAGGCTTCTTCATGCGCGCGCTGGCGCCGGTCATTTTCCCATTCGCGCGCAACGACTTCGCGGACCTCGGGCAGGGACGGCAGTTGCGCCGGCTGCAGCGCCTGCACGCGGACCAGGTGCACGCCGAAGCCGGAATTCACCGGGCCCGCCCATTCGCCCGCCGGCAGCTGCGACAGCTGCTCGGCGAACTGTGCGCCGAAATCGCGCGCGACGAGATCGAGCGGTGTGTCGTCCAGGTGCCCCGGCAACAGCGTTCCCTGGCCGAGTCCGGCGGGATCCGCACCGTCGCCAAGGGCCGCAAGCGCCGCAACCGCACGAGCCTCGCTGCCCGCTTCCGCACCGAAATAGAGCTGCTGGAAAGTGACCATCGGCGGCCGGCGGAAGGCGTCCGGATGAGCGCGCAGGTAGGCTTCCAGGTCCGCATCGGTTGGCGGATTCTGCGCGAGCGACTCCTCGAACATGACATCCAGCTTCTGCCGCACCCGACGCTTGACCACGGCGTCGTCGCGGTCGAGCCCGAGCGCCTTGCCCTCGCGATACAGGATCTCGTCGCGGATGAAGGAATCGACCAGCCCGTTCAGCTCCTGCGGAGTCGCCGGCCGGTTCCAGGTGGCGGCGAACTGGGTCGCCAGCAGGTCCACCTGCGCCTGGGTGACGACGATGCGGCGGGCGCCGTCGTCGTCGGGCGCAACCCGGCCGAACCAGGCGAACAGTGCCAGGCCGAGCAGCAGGAAATGCAGCAGCGGCTCGCGAACGATACGGCGGAAATCCAAGCGGCGATCCTCAACGGGGACACGACCGGCTGCCCATTCCTGGGCCGCAGCGTCGGGGGCCGCAAGTCTACCCAATCATGCCGCGCAGGCCAGTCTCTCGTGCCACACGATTCCGCCTGGCTCAGGTGCTGACGATCTCCGGCTCGGCCACGGCGTCGGCGGGTACCGAGCCGAAGCCGCGCATGCCGCCGGCCGGGCAATCGCCGGCGGGGATCGGCGGGTGACCGGGCGGCAGGATGGCCGGGTGCCCGGGAGGCAGCGTGGGGCCGCTGCGATAGAGCGGCGGATGCCCCTCGGGCAGGGCCTCGCCCCGCTCGCCCGGGAGATCGCTGGCCAGCAGGGCATCCTGCGCCGCCTGCGGGCCCTGCACGGCGACCTGGGCATCGAAGCCACAGCCCGCGACCATCAACGTGGCGATCAGGACGGCTGACAGGCGCTGCATCGAAGACCTCCCGCCGGGCATGCCGGCTCCAGAATCGTGGCGCCGCAAGGGGCGCGCTACGGTCAGTAATCGCCCGCCGCCGGGGATCGGATTCAGGGTGGCCCGGCACCCCGGAGCAGGCCTGACCGGCAGCGACGGCGTCAGGCCGGCCGGGCCCCGGAACCGCGACCGCCGCGCAGCTCGTACTCCTGCGTGCCCCGATGATAGACGTGGTCCGTATCGAGCGCCGCCGTCTTCGCGTACTGGAAGCCCGGCGCGAGCGATTCATAGATGGGTTCGAAGCCGCGCTGCTCGGTCAGGTGGAACAGCTCGCGGAAGGACTCGATCACGAAGTACGTCGCCTGCAGGTCGGAGATGGTGTAGTCCGTGCGCATCACGCGATCGACGTTGAGATGGATGCGATTCGGCGAGCGGCCCTCGAGCGAGAACACGGTTTCGGTCGGCCCCGACAGGATGCCCGCGCCATAGATGCGCAACCCGTCGTCCTCGAGGATCAGCCCGAATTCCACCGTGTACCAGTAGAGCGCGCTCAGCGCCTTCAGGCGATTGAACCTGAGCGCCTTCCAGCCTGCGCGGCCGTAGGCCTCCATGTAACTGGCAAAGATCGGGTCCGTCAGCAGCGGCACGTGGCCGAACACGTCGTGGAAGACGTCGGGTTCCTGGATGTAGTCGAACTGCTCGCGGCTGCGGATGAAGTTGCCGGCCGGGAAGCGACGGTTGGCCAGGTGGTAATAGAACACATGGTCGGGAATCAGCATCGGCACCGGCACGACGCTCCAGCCCGTCAGGCCGCGCAATTCGCTGCTGATGACGTCGAAGTCCGGCACGCCGCCCCGGCCGAGGTTCAGCCGCTCGAGGCCGCGCATGAACTCGCGGCAGGCATGGCCCGGCATCAGCTCGATCTGCCGTGCGTAGAGATCGTCCCAGATGCGGTGTTCGGCCTGGTCGTACCTGCGCTGCGCCGGTTCCAGCCAGTCCTCGCGCAGGCCGGCGGGGCGCTGCAGCGGCGCCACGAAAACCGAATCCGGCAGGTCGGGGATGCGCGAGTAGTCGAAGGTCTGCGGCATGGCGATCAAGGCTCCTGCGGGCCATCGTCGCGCATGCCTGCGCACAAATCCACCGGCTAGAGCTGCGAATTGATCGGCAGCACCCTGGCAATCCAGGCCTGGAACTTCTGCCCGCCCGAGGCCATGGGCGAAGCGTCGAAGGATCTCCTGGCCGTCGCTCCAGTGCACCTTGCCTTCGACCAGCGTGACCGCCCAGGCACGACTCGGGCCGGACTCCTGCGCAAACAGTGCCTCGAGCTGTCGCGCGAGCACTGGTTCGGCGACGAACACACCCTGCTCGCAGTTGAGCGAGGTCGAGCGCGGATCGATGTTGTAACTGCCGACGAACACGCGGCTGGAGTCCGTCGCCAGCGCCTTGGTGTGCAGGCTGGCGCCGGAGGAGCCGAACAGGCTCTGCTGCGTCCCGCTGCCTGCCAGGGGCTTGAGTTCCCACAACTGCACGCCGCCGCGCAGCAGGTCGGGGCGGGACTGCGAATATCCCCCGTAGACCATCGCGACGTCGTTGGCGGCCAGCGAGTTCGTCAGCACCCGCACATCGACACCGCGATCCACGTGTCGCACCAGGCCATTCCGTGCCAACCTTGCCCGGAACGAAGTACGGCGAAATGATCGTGATCTGGCGCTCGGCGCCCTGCAGTTCCGGTGCGATGGCTTCCAGCACCTTCGAACCGCCCAACCCATGCTGCTTGCCGAGTGCCTTGGCGGGGTCGTCGGCGACGAAGCGGTAGTCCGCGGTCCAGTGCATGGTCCAGTCGCCGGCGATGAGTCGCTGGATCGAATCGTTGTCGCGGAGTTCCTGCGCGAAAGGATGGGTCGCGGCCTTCGGCACGAGGTCCGCGACCGCCAGCCGCAACTGGGCCAGCGCCTCGGACGACACCGCCGCCGGATCGAGCAGCCGCATCGGGTAGGCGGCGGGAGAATTCCAGTAGCGATCAAATGACGCGGAAGCCTCGCGCACGATCGGGCCGACCATCGCGAAGTCGAGGTCGACGAAATTCACCTCGTCGCTCGCACCGAAGTATTCGTCACCGAGGTTGCGGCCGCCGACGATCGCGATGCGGTTGTCGACGATCCACGTCTTGTTGTGCATCCGCCGGTTGATGCGACTGAAGCTGCCGAGCGCCTCGAAGGCAAAGCGCAGCGAGCCGGTGCGCGAGCCGAACGGGTTGAACATGCGCACTTCGATGCCGGGATGGGCAGCGAGCGCCGCGAAGGCGTAATGCTTGGAACGCGCGTCCATGTCGTCGACCAGCAGGCGCACCTTGACGCCCCGGTCCGCCGCCTCGAGCACACGCTTCACCAGGAAGGCCCCGGTGTCGTCGACGTGCCAGATGTAGGTCTGCACGTCCAGGCTGCGGCCCGCCAGGAGCGCGCTGCGCGATCGGAGCACGAAGGCCTCCGGGCCTTCGCGCAGCAGGCGGAAGCCGGACTTGCCCGGGTTCGCGGCCTCTGCCTTGCCGATCAGCTCGTCCAGCACCGTGCCCGTGGCCACCGGCACGGCAGACTGCTCGGGCAGTTCGGGCCGCGGCGGCAGGCTCGAGCAGCCCGCGAGGGCGAGGCTGGCGACGAGGGCCAACGCCCGTCCCCGGATCGGCATGATTGTCTGAAGTCCCATGGTTACCTTGCCGGCGGCAAGATATCGTGTCCCGCCGAGCCGACGTCCATCCATGCCGGCGCCGGCATCGTCATCGTGAGCGCGGCGCTCTCCAGCGGCGTCGCGTTCGCATTCCTCGCGGCGGCGGGTCACACTGTCCGCCAGCTGGGATTGACGGGCGGCTGAGCCCGCCCTGCCCTCACGCAAACACGGAATCCATTGCGATGATGTCGACCGGCACACCCGCTGATGTGGACGTTGTTCGTCCTCTTCGTCCTGGCCGCCCTCGCGGTCGACTTCTTCGCCATGGAGAGGCAGGGCGCGCACAAGGTGACCATGAAGGAGGCGACGGTCTGGTCGCTGATCTGGGTCGCCGTGTCATTCGTCTTCGTCGGCGGGCTGTGGTGGTACCTGGGCGGCGCCCGCGGCGACGAGACCGCCAACGCCAAGGCGCTCGAGTTCGTCACCGGCTACCTGGTCGAGAAGGCGCTGGCGGTCGACAACATCTTCGTCTTCCTGATGGTGTTCACCTACTTCGCCGTGCCCGCCGAGTACCAGAAGCGCGTGCTGATGTTCGGCATCCTGGGCGCGCTGGTGCTGCGCGCCATCATGATCCTGGTGGGCGCCTGGCTGATCGCCCGGTTTCACTGGATCCTGTATTTCTTCGGCGCATTCCTGGTGTTTACCGGCATCAAGATGTGGCTCGCGACCGGCCACGAGCCCGACCTCGAGGCCAATCCGGCGCTGAAGTGGATCCGCCGGCACATGAAGATTTCGCCAGACTACGACGGCGAGAAGTTCTTCACCGTCCGCGACGGCGTGAAGACTGGCCACGCCGCTGTTCGTCGTGATCATCCTGATCGGCATCGTCGACGTCGTGTTCGCGGTCGATTCGATCCCGGCGATCTTCGCCATCACGACCGACCCGTTCATCGTGCTGACGTCAAATGTCTTCGCGATCCTCGGCCTGCGCGCGATGTACTTCCTGCTCGCCGGGATGCACGAGAAGTTCCACCTGCTGTCCTACGGCCTGGCGATCGTGCTGGTGTTCATCGGCGCCAAGATGCTGCTGATCGACATCTACAAGATCCCGGTCGCGTGGTCGCTGCTGTTCACCGTCGCCGTGCTGGCGCTGACGATGATCCTGTCGCTGAAGATTCCGCCGAGAAAAGGCACCGACTCGAGCGCGTACCCGTTCCACAGCAAGTAGCGCCGCCACGCGCCTGCGCGGTCAGGCCGTCAATTGTCGCGCAACAGCGTCTGCTCCCAGAACATCAGGCTGGTCCAGAACTGGTAGTCCTGGTTGGCCTTCTTGGCGTAGCCGTGCCCCTCGTCCATCGCCAGCAGGTGCCACGCCTGCCTTCCGTGCGCCCGCACCGCCCGCACGATCTGGTCGGCCTCGCTGGCGGGCACGCGCGGGTCGTTGGCCCCGGTCACCACCAGCAGCGGCATGCGGATTTCGCTCGAGCGCGTCAGCGGCGAGATCTCCTCCAGCTTGCGGCGCTGCTTCAGGTCACGCTCATCGCCGTACTCGACCCGGCGCAGGTCACGCCGATAGCCCTGGGTGTTCTCGAGGAAGGTGACGAAGCTCGAGATCGCCACGACGCAATTGGCCCCGCGCAGGCGGTCGCC
The DNA here is from genome assembly GCA_963744735.1 of uncultured Gammaproteobacteria bacterium. Classification (GTDB taxonomy): domain Bacteria; phylum Pseudomonadota; class Gammaproteobacteria; order Steroidobacterales; family Steroidobacteraceae; genus RPQJ01. Next base: position 110,511 of record CAVUVH010000007.1, on the reverse strand, counting down.
AAAGTGAATGGCGCTCGCGTAGCACATGTAACCGCCGTAGGAACCGCCGGTGACGGCGAAGCGCGCGGCATCGAGTCGCGGGTCCCGCGGCCAGGGCATCGAGGAACGCGCCGATGTCGCGAACCGAGTCTTCGCGCCTGAACGGGCCGTTGTCGAGACTGACGAAGCGCTTGCCGTACCCGGTCGAGCCGCGCACGTTGGGCAGGAAAATCGCGATGCCAAGCTCGTTCAGCAGGTAATTGCTGCGCCCGAGGAAGGTCGGGCGCGACTGGCTCTCGGGCCCGCCGTGGATGCTGATCAGCAGCGGGCGCGGACCCGGGAATCGCGCGGGATCCGGACGGTAGAGGAATCCTGACAGCGGCAGATCATCGAAACTCGTCACCGTGATGAGTTCGGGCTCCGCATTCATGCCCGCATCGAGTCCGCCGGTCTCGCTGCTCGTCCAGCGCGTGACGGCCAGCGTCTTCGGATCGACCGAGTAGGCGTCCGCCGGACTGCGCGCCGAGGTGAACGTGAAGCCGATCTCGCCCCAGGGCGCAACCTCGATGCCGCCGATCGTGCCCATCGGCAGTGTCGGCGTGCGTACTGATCCGGTGGCGGTGTCGAGGATGCGCAGCACGCTGCGGCCGGCCTCGTTGACCTCATAGGCGATGAAGCTGCCGTCGGGCGCGATGGCAAACTCCTCGACATCCCAGCGGGTCTCGGGTGCGCGCGGCGTGAACCGGCCGCTGCGCAAGTCGATCGTGCCCAGCCGCTGGAAGTCCGAACCTTCGTCCGAGGTGACCCAGAGCGTGCCGTCCGGCGCAAACCGTGCCGCGCCGTAGGCAATCGCCTTCCCGTGATCGCCGATCGGCCGCAGCACACCGCTCGCGAGGTCGAGCAGCCACAGGTTCGACTTGGTGACCGAGACGTACTCCAGCACCAGGCCCCGTGACTTGTCGCGGGAAAAGTCCTGGAAGGACCAGCCGCCGCCGCTGCGCTCCGCGACCCGCCGATCGGTCTTCGGATCGCGCGGATTCATGACATAGAGATCCGTGTCGGTACCGTTGCGACGTGTCGACGAATACCCGATCAGCTCGCCGTCATGACTCCATGCACCGAACTGGTTGCGGCTCCTGCCATCGGTCAACAGCGCCAGCCGGCCTCCCGCCAGCGCATGGAACTGGAAGAACTCGTCGCCGCCAATGTCCTTGATCAGCACGGTCACATCGCCCTTGCCGGGCGAGTGCTGCGCGCCGCTGATGCGGTCTTCCTCGAAGCTGAGCTGCGTGCGGTCGGCGCCGGGACGCGCGACGCGGTGCACCTGGTTGGTGTTGCCGAAGCGCGTCAGGATCAGGATCGACCGGTCGACCGGATGCCAGCCCTGGAAACTGGCCGTGCGGAATTCCATGTACGGGCGCGTGCGTTGCGCCAGCCCCGCCGGCACCGGCGGAATGCCGTCGGCCACCAGTGCGTCGGGCTTGGGCACCACGGTTGCGGCGGGCTCGGCCCCAGCCGCCATCGCGAACAGGACGGCGAGGGCAAACGCAGGCAGCGGGTGACGTGCATGGCAGGGATTAAGGATTAGGGATTAGGGAGAAGGGGCTGGAATTCTGGGCAATCAGCGGTGCCAGAGGCAAGCGAGCCGCAGGCGCGGTGCCACCTGCGGCGTCGATGGCCTCAGGAATCGCTCGCGCCCCTGCCTGCAGCGTCCGCCGCCTCGGGGTTCAGCGCACGCCCCTCGTGTTTCGGGCGCGTCAACGGCGCAGGTTCCGGCGTGGACCTGGTTGTTGCGCATCAGCGAGCGACCCGCCATCACGCCGCCGATCAGCTGCAGCCCCAGCCGGTCTTCATCGCGCTGGCGTACGTCCGCCATGGTCGCGGTCACCTCCTCGGCGGAGTAGCCGAGCCCGCGCAGCACCTGCGCGCCGAAGGCCATCGCCGACTCGAACGTCTCGCGCACCTGGTAGTCGACGCCGGCCTGGATCAGTCGCAGCGTGTGGCCGCGATCGAATGAACGCACGTAGAGGCGGGTGTGCGGGAACTCGTCCTTCGCCAGGGCGACGATCCTGTCGGCCAGCGCCGGCTTGTCGATGCAGACCAGGATCGCATCGGCCTTGCCCGCGCCCGAGGTTCGCAGCACGTCGAGCCGCGACCCGTCGCCGTAGTACACCTTGAAGCCGAAGCTGGCGGCCGCGCGGATCATGTCGACGTCGGCGTCGATGATCGAGACATCGACATCGCGCGCGAGCAGCGGCTGGCTCACCACCTGGCCGAAGCGGCCGAAGCCGATGACGAGGACGCGCCCGGTGAGGCAGGCCGGCTCCTCGATCCCATCCATCGACACCGGCGGCGGCGGCAGGAAGCGGTCCAGCAGCAGCACCACGACCGGCGTCAGCGCCATCGACAGGATGACGATCGCGGCCATGACGGCGCCGGCACGGGCATCGAAGATGCCGGCCGACAGCGCAGCCGCGTACAGCACGAAGGCAAACTCGCCGCCCTGGGCAAACAGCGCCGCGCGCTTGATGGCCTCGCGATGATCCGCGCCAAAGAGGCGCGCGACGGCATAGATGCCCGCTGCCTTCACCACCATGAACGCCAGCACCCCGGACAGCACGAGCTGCCAGTCCCCGGCGACGACGGCCAGGTCGAGCGACATGCCGACCGACAGGAAAAACAGCCCGAGCAGGATGCCGCGGAACGGCTCGATGTCGGTCTCGAGCTGGTGACGGAAGGTCGATTCGGACAGCAGCACGCCCGCGATGAACGCACCGAGCGCCATCGACAGGCCGCCCCACTGCATGAACAGTGCCGCGCCGAGCACGACCAGCAGCGCAGCGGCGGTCATGACGTCACGGCCACCGAGCGCCGCCACGATGCGGAACAGCGGGTTGATCGCCCAGCGGCCGGCAGCGATCAATCCTCCGATCGCAGCCAGCGCAACCAGCACCGAGATCCAGGCTGGACGCGCAGCTACGACGCCCGTGCCCTGTGCGATCGCGAGGAACGCGACCAGCGCGAGCAGCGGAATGATCGAGAGATCCTCGAGCAGCAGGATCGACACCGCGCGCTGGCCTGCGGGCGAGGCCGTCTCGCCACGCTCGTCGAGCATCTTCATGATCACGGCCGTGGAGGACAGCACGAACCCCATGGCGCCGATCAAGGCCACGGCCGGCGTCCAGCCGAACGCCATGGCCACTCCCGCGAGCAGCGCGCCACACGACAGCACCTGCGCGAGGCCGAGGCCGAAGATGTCACGGCGCAAGGCCCAGAGCTTGGTCGGGCGCATCTCGAGCCCGATCAGGAACAGGAACAGCACCACGCCGAGTTCGGCGACGTGCAGGATCGCTTCCGGGTCGTGGAACAGCCCGAGCCCGAACGGCCCGATCAGCAGGCCGGCGCTCAGGTAACCCAGCACGGCACCCAGCCCGAGCTTGCGGAAGATCGGCACGGCGATGACGGCGGCGGCCAGCAGGACCACCGCGTGGCCGAGTCCGATGCCTGCAGATTCTGTCGCCAAGCCCGCCCTCCCGGCTGAGGAAATCGGAAAACGAAAGCAGGGACGCTACCCTTTTTTGCCGAAAAAAGGGTAGCGTCCCTGTTTTCCTCAGGCGGGACGAGATGCTGCTTGCCTACACTCGCGCCGTCAGTCCGCGGCTGGCCGACTGCGAACTGACGCACCTGGATCGTGCGCCGCTGGATGTCAGCCTGGCGGTGGCCGAGCACGACGCCTACGAGGCGGCACTGGTGCAGCTGGGCGTGACCGTGCGGCGGCTGCCGGCCGAGCCTGACCTGCCGGACGCCGTGTTCGTGGAAGACACCGCCGTCGTCCTCGACGACGTGGCGGTCATCACCCGGCCGGGCGCGGAGTCACGCCGGCCCGAGACGCGCACGGTCGAGCAGGCGCTGGCCGGGCACCGGCCGCTGGTGCGGATCGAGGCCCCCGCGACACTCGACGGCGGCGACGTGCTGGTGGCCGGGCACACCGTGTACGTCGGCCTGTCGTTGCGCACGTCCCGCGATGCCGTGCGGCAACTGGTCCGCCTGCTGCGTCCCTTCGGCTATGAGGTCGTTCCGGTCGAGTTCCAGGGCTGCCTGCATCTCAAGTCGGCCGTCACGCGCGTTGCCGAAGATCTCGTGCTGCTCAACCCGGCGTGGGTGGACGCCGCGATTTTCACCGGCCACCGTGCCGTGCACGTGGATCCGCAGGAACCGCACGCGGCCAATGCCCTGGCGGTGGCCGGATCGGTGATCCATCCACGGCACCATGCAGGAACCCGTGCCCGACTGGAGTCGGCCGGTCTCAAGGTCGTACCCGTGGCGCAGGAAGAACTGGCCAAGGCCGAGTCCGGCGTCACCTGCTGCAGCCTGCTGCTGCACGAGTGATCGCCGCGGCACGTGCGCAGCGCTCGGGATTTAGGACTATCCTCCGCCGGCGGCAACCTTTCGTTGCCCCGATCGCAGGGAGAGAAAGATGTCGAATACCGTATACAAGGCCGGCTGCACCTGTGGCGCCGTGCAACTCGAGATCACCGGTGAACCGGCGGTGCAGGCGATCTGCCATTGCAGCTCATGCCGCGGATGGCTCAGCGCACCCATGCACGCGGCTGCGCTGTGGCCGGCGCCGAACGTCAAGGTGGTCAAGGGCGCCGACAATCTCGGCCTCTACAAGAAGACCGAGAACAGCCACCGGCAGTTCTGCAAGAGCTGCGGCGCAGCGGTCCTGGTGGGTCATCCCGGCATGGGCATGACCGACGTGCCGGCGGGCAACGTCGCGGGACTGTCTTACCAGCCCACGGTGCACGTGCATTACGGCGAGAAGGTGATGTCGGTGCGCGACGGCCTGCCCAAGTTCAAGGATTTCCCGAAAGAATTCGGCGGATCGGGCATCACGCTGGCCGAATGACCGGCTGACCCGCCGCGCCGGGGCGTTCGGCGAAATCCCCGGCGCGGTCCGGTCGCTGGACCAGGCGGCCGTCCTCGATCCACAGCGTGCGGTCGGCCAGGTAGCCGACCTCGGCGAGGACGTGCGAGACATACACCAGCGGCAGCTGCGTCTCGTCCTTCACCCGCCGCAGGAACGGCAGGATCTGCTGCCTGAGACGATCGTCCAGCGCGGCGAGCGGTTCATCCAGCAGCAGCAGCCGCGGCGAGCTCAACAGCGCGCGTCCGAGCGCGACACGCTGGCGTTCGCCACCGGACAGCTGCGCCGGTCGACGCGCCAGCAGGCTGCCGATCTCGAGCAGCTCGAGCACCTGCGCCAGTTCGAACCGGCGCTGCCGCGGCTCGCGCCGTCGCAGGCCGTAGAGCAGGTTGTCATGCACCGTCATGTGCGGAAACAACTGGCCGTCCTGGAACACGAGCGCAAAATGCCTGCGCCACGGCGGCACGAAAACGCCGGCTGCGACATCGACCAGCCTCGAGCCTGCAAACTCCAGCATGCCGCTTTGCGGTCGCAACAGTCCCGCAATCAGCGCGAGCAGCGTGCTCTTGCCCGAACCGGAAGGACCGCAGATTCCGGTCGCGCCGTTCGCCAGCTCGGCCCGCGCCTGCAGGCGGAAATCACCACGCCCGAACTCCAGGTCGAAACTAAGCACGCGGCGCCTGAGAGTCGAGGTAGCCCAGGCGCCTTTCGGCGCGGCGTGTCAGCCAGTGGCTCGCCGCCAGCGCCAGCACGGCCAGCGCCATCGACAGCAGCGCGAGGCGCAGCGCCGCAGCCTCGCCCCCGGGGCGATGCATGAAGCTGTAGATCGCCAGCGGCAGCGTGCGGGTCTCGCCCGGGATGTTGCCGACAAAGGCCATGGTGGCGCCGAACTCGCCCAGGCTGCGCGAGAAACAGAGCACCGCGCCGGCCAGCACCCCCGGCAATGCCAGTGGCAGCGCCACGCTGCGGAATGCATCCCAGGGTGTCGCGCCGAGCGTCGCCGCCGCCTGCTCGAGCCGTGCATCGATCATGCGGAAGGCGACGCGCACCGGTTGCACCAGCAGCGGAAACGCCATCACGGCAGAGGCGATCACCGCGCCCTTCCAGGTAAACGCGAGCACGATGCCGAAGGACTGCTCGAGCCAGCGCCCGACCGGACCCTGCGTCCCGAACAGCAGCAGCAAGGCGAGGCCTGGCACGACCGGCGGCAGCACCATCGGCAGCTGCACACAGACCTCGACCAGGAACTTGCCGCGGAACTGGCGTCTCGCCAGCGCCCAGCCGACGAACACCCCGAGCGGCAGGCAGACCAGCGTCGCCCACAGCGCGACCTTGGACGACAGCCGCACAGCCTCCCATTCGGCCGCGGTCAGCACTTTACTGCGCAGCCGGCAGCCTGCATGACCCGGGCAAGGGGATGTTTCATTGGCGGATAATGCCAAATTTGCGGCAATCGCGGATCGGAGGGCGGGTTATCTCGGCATAACCTCCCGCTCTTGGCCGAACCGGGGATTCCTGACAGTTTTGCATCCTTGCCGCGCCTGCAGCCGAATGCGGCGTCCATATCCACGTCCTTAACACTCCTTCCGTCGAGGTTCCGACCCATGCGCGTCCAGCATCGCGTGCCCGCCCTTGCAGCGCTCAGCGCCGCCACCCTGTTCACCGTGCCCGCCGTCCTGGCCGCGGAACCGGTCGCCGACGAACTGGAGACCATCGTCGTCACGGCCACGCGTGGCCGCACCTCGACGCCGCTCGATACGCCAGTGCCGGTCGACGTCATCGACGCCTCGCAGATCGCAACCGCCGGCGGCTTCGGCGGCGAGCTTGGCCAGACACTGCAGACACTGGTGCCCTCGTTCAACATGCCGCGCCAGTCGAATTCCGGCAGCGGCGACCTCGTGCGTCCGGCGCAGCTGCGCGGCATGAGCCCGGACCAGGTGCTGGTGCTGATCAATGGCAAGCGCCGGCACACGACCTCGGTGACCGGCATCGACACCAAGACCGGTCGCGGCACGGCCCCGGTCGACTTCAATTCGATCCCGTCGAATGCCATCAAGCGCATCGAGGTGCTGCGTGACGGCGCCGGCGCGCAGTACGGCTCGGATGCGATCGCGGGCGTCATCAACGTGATCCTCGACGACCGGCCCGAAGGCCTCGACTTCGCGCTCAGCTACGGCGAGCACATCACCGACTTCGACCCGATCGACGACTCGATCGACGACGGCGGCACGACCACCGTCCAGGGCTCGGCCGGCCTGCCGCTCGGCGAGGACGGCTTCCTCCGGGCAGGGTTCGACTACCGCGACCGCGACGGCACCAACCGCGCGGGCTTCGACCTGGTGCCGTTCTTCGAGGACGAGGCCAACATCGATCTCGTCGGCGGCCAGCGCAACTACAAGCCCGGCGACGCGAAGACCGAGGACCTCAACCTCTGGCTCAATACCGAGTTCGGCGTGGGCGCGCTCACGGCCTACGGCTTCGCGACCTACAACGACCGCTCGGCCGAGGGCACCGGCTTCTTCCGCTACCCGGTCAGCTCGGCCAACCTGCTGGAGGTCTATCCGCTGGGCTATCGGCCCATCACGCTCGGCGACAACGAAGACCTGTCGCTGGCCGGCGGCCTGCGCGGCACGTTCGACGCCTGGGCATGGGACGGCAGCGTGAGCTGGGGCCGCAACAGCTTCGACTCGGGCGTGCGCCACTCGCTCAACCCGTCGCTCGGCGTCACCAGCCCGACGGACGTTCAGGTCCGGCTCGTTCGAGAACGAATTGCTGAGCCTCAACCTCGACACCAGCCGCTCGCTGCAGCTGGCGCAGGACGCCACCCTGGCGCTCGGCCTGGAATGGCGGCAGGAAAACTTCGCGAGCAGCGCCGGCGAGCCGGCGTCCTACGACGGCCGGTCCGTTCGCCGACGACCCTGATTTCCTCGCCATCGGTGCGCAGGCCGGCGTCGGCCTGCGGCCGGAGGAAGCCCGCGACCTCGATCGCGACGTCGCCTCGGTCTACGGCGAGCTGACGGTCGACCTGACGGACACCGTGCTGCTCGATGTTGCGGCGCGCTTCGAGGACTACAGCGATTTCGGCAGCGCGGTCAACGGCAAGATCGCGGCGCGCTGGGAATTCGTGCCCGGCTACTCGGTGCGCGGCTCGGTCTCCTCCAGCCTGCGCGCGCCTTCGCTGGTGCAGCTCGGCTACGGCAATTCGTCCACCAGCTTCGGCGAGGGCGGCCAGCTGACGACGGTCAATACGCTGACCGTGGACGACCCGCTGGCGCAGTCGCTCGGTGCGCGTGACCTGGACGAGGAGTCGTCGGTCAACTTCAGCATCGGCCTGACCGGGCGCATCACCGACCAGCTGCAGTTCACGATCGACGCTTTCCGCATCGACGTCGACGACCGCATCACGCTCAGCGAGCGCATCGACTGCTTCGCCGGCAACGTGCCGGACGCGGCGCTGACGCAGTGCGAGGACCGCAACATCACGGCGGCCAACTTCTTCACCAACGCGGTCAACACCCGCACCGACGGCGTCGAAGCAACCATTTCCTACGCCACGGACCTCGCGGGCGGCACGCTCGCGGTGGACTTCGGTTATGCCTACGCGGACACCGAGATCCGCAGCGTCAACGATCCGGCGGTATCGGGCGTGGTACTGGTCGGGGTCGAGGAGACCAACACCATCGAGGACGCGGCCCCGGACGACAAGGGCTCGCTCAGCGGCACGTGGCAGGGCGAGAAGCTGTCGCTGCTGGCGCGGGTCAACTACTACGGCGAGACCACGCGCGTGTTCAACTTCGGCGACGGCTTCGAGCCGGAGCAGACCTATGGCTGCCGGTTCCAGTTCGATACCGAAGTGGGGTACAAGGTGTTCGGCGGGGTGGAGCTGTTCGTCGGGGCCAGCAACCTCTTCGACGAGTACCCCGAGAAATCGGATTCCCTGATCAACTACTTCGGCAACCTCCCGTATGACGTCCTCTCCCCCATCGGCTTCAACGGCCGCTTCGTCTACGGCGGAGTGCGCGCGTCCTTCTGAGGGAGAAGCAGCAGCCGCGGCGCCGCGCCGCCACGTCAGCGTCGTCTACGTGGTCATGGTGGCGGTGGCCATGGTGGTCGGCGCCGGCATTTTCCGGTCGCCGTCGGAGATCGCCGCCCATGCCGGGTCGGCCACGTGGTTCTTCGCCGCGTGGCTGGCCGGCGGCGTCATCACGCTCATGGGCGCGCTGTGCTTCGCCGAGCTTGCCACCGCCCTGCCGAGCGCCGGCGGCGACTATCACTTCCTGAAGACCGCCTACGGCCGGCGCGTCGCGTTCCTGTTCGCCTGGGCCCGGTTCGCGATCATCAACACCGGCACGCTCGCGCTGCTGGGCTTCGTGCTCGGTGACTATGCCAACAAGGTGATGCCGCTGGGGCCGCATGGCTCATCCTGGTACGCGCTCATCACGGTCGTCGCCATGACGCTGTTCAACCTCAAGGGCCTGTACACCGCGCAAGGCACCGACTATGCGATGACCGGCCTCGAGGTCGGCGGCCTGCTGGTGGTGTTTGCCGCCGGCGTGCTGCTGGTCATGCACGGCGCGCCCCCGCTGGTGCACGACGCGCCGGTGGCGGCCGGCATCCCGACCGGCTTCGGCCTGGCGCTGCTGTTCGTGCTGTACGCGTTCAGCGGCTGGAGCGAGATCTCGACGCTCTCGGCCGAAGTCCGGGACGAGCGCCGGGGCATGGTGCGCGCCCTGGTCGCCTCGGTACTGACCATCACCACGCTGTACCTGATGGCCAACTGGGCGCTGTGGCGCGGGCTCGGCATCGGCGGGCTGGCGGCCAGCAAGACACCCGCCTCGGACGTGATCGGGCTCGCTTTCGGCAGCGCGGCCGGCGTCATGACGGCACTGGCGATCTCGATGGCAACGCTGACGTCGATGAATGCGACCATCGTCGTGGGGGCGCGCACCACCTATGCGGCGGCGCGCGACTGGCCCCGGCTGGAGCGGCTGGGGCGCTGGAATACCGACCGCGGCATCCCGGTGGCCGGCATCGTCTCGCAGGGCGCGGTCGGCGTGCTGCTGGTGGGGCTCGGCACGTACTCGCGTGACGGCTTCGCGACCATGATCGACTACACCTCGCCCGTGTTCTGGCTGTTCCTGAGCGGCAGCGGCTTCGCCGTGATCGTCCTGCGCCACAAGCTGCCGGACCTGCCACGCCCGTTCCGGGTGCCGTTCTACCCGCTGCTGCCGCTGCTGTTCTGTGCCTCCTGCCTGTTCGTGCTGTGGTCCAGCGTCGAGTACGTGCGGCTCGGGGCGATGGCCGGCGTAGCCGTGCTGCTGCTCGGCGCGGTGGTGATGTGGTGGCTGGACCGCGCGCCAGGGACGGATATCATTGCGCGCTGACGACCGCCCCGAATCTATCCTGCCCACCCTCGCCGAATAAACACCGCATGAGCCGCAAGACCCAACGCAATCTCCCCGATCCCGCGACCGAGGCGGCCGCAGCCGCCCGCGCGGCCCGTGCTGCAAAGCGCAACGTCATCATCGTCGGCGCCGCCATGCTGCTGGGCCTGGCGGCGGTGCTGCTGTGGCTCAACATGGAGCGCGCAGCGACCCGCCACGCGGCCGATCCGGCGCGGCAGGCGCCGCTTGCGAGCCAGCACGCCCCGTTGCTCGGCGAGCCCTCCGCGCGCGTCCACGTGGTCGAGTTCATCGACCCGGCGTGTGAAACCTGCGCGGTGTTCTACCCGATCGTGAAGCATCCTGATGGACGAACACCCGGGACAGATCAAGCTGTCGGTGCGTCACGTCGCCTTCCACGAGGGCGCCGAGGCCGCGGTGCGCGTGCTCGAGGCGAGCCGCAACCAGAATCTGTACTGGCAGACGCTCGAGGCGCTGTTTGCCTCGCAGGCGCAATGGGCGCCGCACCATACGGTGCAGGCAGACCTGGTGCTGCAGGCGGTGGCAGGCGTCGGGCTCGACATGGCGCGCCTGCAGGCCGACATGAACTCGCCCGAAGTATCGGCGCGGATCGAGCGCGACCGGGCCGATGCGATGGCGCTGCAGGTGACGAAGACGCCGACCTACTTCGTCAACGGCCGGCCCCTGCCGCGGTTCGGCGAGGGGCCGCTGGTCGAGCTGATCACCGACGAACTCGCCCGCGCCCGCTGATTCCAGGTGCGGCGCCGCCCCGCGCCGGGTCAGCCCCGCCTGCGACCTGCGCAAGCGCGGAACCTGCGGTGTAAGCTCGCTCACTCGACTCGTCCCGGGGGAATTCGTCGTGATCCAAGCTGCAGTAAGTTCGGGAACCCACGGCCAGGCCATCGGCCGGTCGCGGCGGATCCGGTCGTTGCCGGGCATCTGTGCCTGCCTGGCCCTGGCATGCGCGCTGCCCGGAACGGCATTGTCGGCCGGGGTGCCGGACGCCGCGGCGTCCGACCCCGTGGTCCTGCAATGGATGGTCGGCTCGCCCCCGCCGGTGGAGCGCCGGATCCGCTTCCAGGACGGCAGTCACTACACTTTCCCGCAGACGCGGTGGACGTTCTCGCACTGGCGGGAAATTTTTCCGACCCGCAACGTCGCACGCGGCACCGGCCCGGTCAGCGCGCTGCCCCGCGCCGAGCGTGATGACATCGACACGCTGAGCTTCGTGCCGACAGGCGCGACCGTACCGATGACCTGGCGCGAGTCGCTGGCCGTCAACTACACCGACGGCATCGTCGTGCTGCACCGCGGGCGCATCGTCTACGAGCGCTATTTCGGCGCGCTGACCGCCGAGCGGCCGCACATCGCGTTTTCGGTGACCAAGTCCTTCTTCGGCACGCTGGCAGCGATGCTGGTCGACGAGGGCCGGCTCGATCCCGCCGCCCCGGTGGCGAAATACATCCCGGAACTCGCTGCAAGTGGCTTTGGCGATGCCACCGTGCAGCAGGTGCTGGACATGACGACTGCGATCGACTACTCGGAGGACTACGGCGATCCGAAGTCGAAGTTCCTGGCGTACGCGCGTGCGGTGGGGTTCCTGCCACGGCCGCCCGGCGACACCGGCGCGGCGACGGCCTACGAATTCCTGCAGACGCTGGGCAAGCAGGGCAATCACGGCGAGGCCTTCAGCTACCGCTCGCCCAACACCGATGTGGTCGGCTGGCTGATCGCGCGGGCCACCGGCCAGCCCGCCGACACGATGCTGCGCGAGCGCATCTGGAGCCGGCTCGGCGCCGAGGGCGATGCCAGCATTTCGCTCGACCCGATCGGCACGGCGCTGGTGGCCGGCGGCCTCAGCACGCAGCTGCGCGATCTCGCGCGCTTCGGCGAGATGATGCGCCGCGACGGCTATTTCAACGGGCAGCAGATCGTGCCGCGCGAGGTCGTGGCCGCCATTCGCCGCGGTGCCGACCGCGAGGCGTTTGCGGCCGCGGGTTACGCGCACGATGCCGGGCTGGAGCTATCGCGACCAGTGGTGGATCACGCACGACGACCACGGCGCCTTCATGGCGCGCGGCATCCACGGCCAGGCGATCTATGTCGACCCGACGGCCGAGATGGTCATTGCGCGCTACGCCTCGCATCCGCAGGCCAGCAACATTTCGTTCGATCCGACGTCGCTGCCCGCCTATCGCGCGCTGGCGGATCACCTGCTGGCGCAGCCACGCTGAATGACCGCGCGGCGGGTGCATCGCGGCTGGCTGCTCGCGCTGGTGCTGGCGCTGCTCGCGGCCTGCACCCCGTTCCGCCCGACTCCGCCGGTCGCGACGCTCGAGCGCGAACAGTCGCGCTGGGTGGCGGCGTCATGGCATGAGCTGCCAGGCTGGCAGCAGGATGCCGTGCAGCAGGCGTGGCCCGCACTGCTGCGGAGTTGCGAGCGGCCCGCGCCGGCATGGACCGCGCTGTGCGATGAAGCCGGGCGCCTGGACCCGGGCAACGGGCACGAAGCCCGCGCCTGGTTCGAACGGCGACTGCAGCCCTATCGCGTCGAGGCACACGACGGCCAGTCCAAAGGCCTGCTCACGGGTTATTACGAGCCCCTGCTCGAGGCCCGACGGGTGGCGGACGACGAATTCCGCACACCGATCTACAGCGCGCCGCCCGACCTGCAGCAGCGCCGGCCGTACTGGACCCGCCAGCAGATCGACACGCTGCCCGCCGCGCAGGCGTCGTTGCGGGGCCGCGAGATCGCGTACCTGGCCGATCCACTCGATGCGTTGTCGCTGCAGATCCAGGGCTCGGGAAGGCTGCGCCTGCAGGACGCCGATGGCCGCGTGCAGACCGTTCGAGTCGCCTATGCCGGGCACAACGATCACCCCTATCGCTCCATCGGCCGCTGGCTGATCGAGCAGGGCGAACTGCCGCCGGGCCAGGCGTCGTGGCCGGCGATCAAGGCGTGGGCGGCGCGGAATCCTGCGCGCCTGGACGAACTGCTCTGGATCAATCCGCGGTACGTTTTCTTCCGTGCCGAGCCGCTGACCGACCCTGCCCTTGGGCCCCGCGGCGCGCAGGGCGTACCGCTGACTCCGGGGCGCTCGATTGCCGTCGACCCCCGCAGCGTGCCCTACGGCACGCCCGTCTGGATCGACACGACCCAGCCACTTTCGGACCAGCCGCTGCGGCGCGTCGTCGTCGCGCAGGACACGGGCAGCGCCATCAAGGGCGCGGTGCGCGCCGACTACTTCTGGGGCTGGCAGGATGGCGCAGCGGAGAATGCCGGCCGCACGCAGCAGCCGCTGCGCATGTGGGTGCTGTGGCCTGTCGGGGCGAGGTGACCGCTCCCGGGCCATCCGCCTTGGGGTATCATCGGGCTCAGCCGCGCGGCAAGCCACGCCGTCGCGTCCGCACGTCCCCGATCGGACCGACGAGGCACCCCCCACATGCAAGCGACTCCATGGAACCGGAAGGCCCTGCTGGCCGCGTTCGAGAAGTCACCCTCGGTACTGCTGCCCGCACTGGTGCTGCTGTTCGACCTCGGACTGCTTGCCGCCGGCACCGCGCTGGTACTGCTGGCGCCCGGCCTCGGGCTGAAGCTGCTCGGCTCGGCCATCGTGACCGTCGCCATCGTGCGGCTGTTCCTGATCGGCCACGACGCCTGCCACGGCAGCTTCTTCAATGATGCGCGACTCAATGCCATCTGCGGCCGGCTGGCCTTCCTGCCGTCGCTGACGCCCTACAGCCTGTGGGAAGTCGGGCACAACACGGCACACCACGGCTTCAACAACCTGAAGGGCCGCGACCAGGTATGGGCGCCGTTCTCCAAGCCTGAGTTCGACGCGCTGCCCCGGCATCGCCAGGCGCTCGAGCGCTGGTACCGCAGCGGCCTTGGCTGGGGCGCGTATTACCTCGTCGAGATGTGGTGGAAGAAGCTCTATTTCCCCAGCCGCCGCGAAATCGGCTCGACGCGCCGTCGCTACAAGGTCGACAGCCTGCTGGTCAGCGCCGCTGCTGCCGCCTGGGTGGCCGCGATCGCCTGGACCGCGGTGGCCACGGGCCAGTCGATCCTGCTGCTGGTCACGCTCGGCTTCGCCCTGCCGTGGCTGCTGTGGAACGGCGTGATCGGCTTCGTCGTCTACCTGCACCACACCAGCCCGCAGATCGCGTGGTTCCAGAACCGGCAGGAATGGCAGCGGCGCAGGGCGTACCTGACCTCCACCGCGTGCGTCAGCTTTCCGTTCGGCCTGGACCGCGTGATGCACAACATCATGGAGCACAACGCGCATCACCTGAACCCGGGCATCCCGATGTTCAAGCTGCGGGCAGCGCAGCAGTTGCTGCGCGAGAAGTTTCCCGACCTGTGCGACTACCGGATCGGGGCGCGGAACTACCTGGACGTGGTGCGCCGCTGCAAGCTCTACGACTTCGTGGAACATGCCTGGCTCGATTTCGACGGCCGCGTGATGGCGCGCGTGCCCCTGCCCGCAACCGTGGGCTGAATGTCCGCCGCAGCCGCCACCGGGCTGCGACCCGAACCGATGCTGCACGCACGCACCCTCCAGACGGATCACGCAGACGTCCTGACGTACCTGCAGGGCGACCTCGACGCCGGCGCCAGCCACTGTCGCGTCCCGTCCGAGTCGGATGCCACGAGCCTCGTCTTTGCCAGCGACGCCGCGCAGCTGCAGCAGGCACGCGAGCGCGGCGCAGCGATCCTGATCGTGCAGCGCGGCCTGGCCGCGCAACTGGCCGCGGCCGAACCGGCGTTCGGCTGCTGCTTCGCCGTGGCCAACGTGCCGCTGGGCATGGCGGCGGTGCTGCGGCACTTCGACCGCAAGCACGAGCGCTTCAGCCAGTGGGGCGAGCGGCATGAGACCGCGATCGTGCATGCGGGCGCGGTGCTCGGTGCCGGTGTCCTGCTCGGACCGTACTGCGTGATCGGCGACGGGGCCGTGATCGGCGACGGCTGCCGCATCGGCGCGCACGTCGTGATCGAGAACGGCGCGCGGATCGGGCCCCGCACGACCCTGCACCCGCACGTGTTCGTCGGCGCCGGCTGCATCCTCGGTCGCGACTGCGAGGTGCATCCGCACACCAGCATCGGCAGCGACGGCTTTGGCTATGGCGTGGGCCCGGACCGGCGACCGCAGAAGATTTCGCACCTCGGCAACGTCTGCATCGGCGACGAGGTCGAGATCGGCAGCAACTGCGCGATCGACCGCGCGACACTGACGTCGACGTACATCCGCAGCGGCGCCAAGGTCGACAACGTCTGCCACATCGCCCACAACTGCGACCTGGGCGAAGACGGCTTCTACACCGCGGGCTTCATGATGGCCGGGTCAACCAGGATCGGCCGGCGCTTCATGACCGGCGGCAACAGCGTCGTCTCGGCGCATCTCACCATCGCGGACGACGTCGTGCTCGCGGGCCGGTCGACGGTGACCAGCGACATCACCGAGCCGGGGCATTACGGCGGCTACCCGCTGCAGCCGCTCAAGGATGCGATGCGGACGCTCGCAGCATTGCGCCAGCTCACCGAACTGCGCCGGCAGCTCAACCGCGTGCTGCGGCACCTGCAGTTGGCGGACAAGCCCTGACCCGCCGCCGGGTCGCGAACCTCAGCGCACGAAGCCCGCCTTGCGCAGGTCCTTGACGATCGATTCGGCGATGTCGTGCAGGGCGATGTCGGTCGACTCGACCTTGCGGGCGGAGGTATCGAGCGCATACACCTCGGTCTTGCCCTTGGTCTCGAACAGCCGGGACGCGAGCTGCAGCTTGCCCTGCGCCACCGTCACGGCAGGTGCGGTCGCGAACTCGCCGTAGATGACCGGCACGCCGTACACGCCGTAATACCCGGTGGTCCAGCCCGAGCCGGTCGCCTTGTACGAGGCATTGCCCTGCGTGTCGCGGCTGCCGCCTTCCTTCGCCGCGAGCTCGCGTGAGACCAGGTGGGTCGCCAGCACGGCGTCGATCTGGTAGCGCGCCACCGCGTCCTCGATGCTCTCGAGCGTGAGCGGTGTCTTCTGCTGCACGGCGTCGCAGCTGCGGATGGCCGTGATCGAGTCGGCCTTGAGCTGCGACACGACGAAGAACTCGAAGCCGCAGCGCTGGTCCACGTTCGGACTGACGCCGACCACCATGAGGCGGTCGAACGCCTGCCGCGGCACCTGGGCCTGGCTGGCGGGCTTCTGGCTCGATACGGTTGCCGGGGCGCAGGCCGACATTCCTGCGATGACGGCCACAGCCACGACGCACAGGCCAACGACGCGACGGGCGCGGACAGCGAGCAATTCCGGGTGCAGCACGGTGAATTCCTGTGGCGAAAAGGGCATGGCATGGCGAACCGGATGGCCCGGACCGCGGCCGGATTCTACCGTATCGGCCGCGCGGTGCCGCGGGACCGTGCGGGTCGCGCAGGCCGCAAAGCTGCGTCAGCGGACGTACGTTGGCGTACCCTTGGCGCCTGCCGCGCGCCCGCGCCATCGCTGTCGAGACATCCCGCATGAAGGCCACCAAGTCAGATTCCGGCACTACCACGTTCGACGAACTGGGCCTCAGCGCGCCGGTGCTGGAGGCGCTCAAGGCGGTCGGCTACGAGTCGCCGTCGCCGATCCAGTCGGCCACGATCCCCGTGCTGCTCGCCGGCCACGACATGCTGGGCCAGGCGCAGACCGGCACCGGCAAGACCGCCGCGTTCGCCTTGCCGCTGCTCAGCCGCATCAAGGTGCGCACCGGCCCGCCGCAGGTGATCGTGCTGGTGCCGACGCGCGAGCTCGCGATCCAGGTGGCCGAGGCCTTCCAGCGCTACGCCGCGCAGATCAAGGGTTTCCACGTGCTGCCGATCTACGGCGGGCAGAGCTACACGCCGCAGCTCATGAGCCTGAAGCGCGGCGCGCACGTCGTCGTCGGCACGCCCGGCCGCGTCATGGACCACATCAAGCGCGGCACGCTCGATCTCGGCGGAGTGACCTGCCTCGTGCTCGACGAGGCCGACGAGATGCTGCAGATGGGATTCGTCGACGACATCGAATGGATCCTCGAGCAGACGCCGCCCACCCGCCAGGTGGCGCTGTTCTCGGCGACGCTGCCGAGCCCGATCCGCCGCATCGCGCAGAAGCACCTGCGCGAACCGGTCGAAGTCACGATCACCAGCAAGACCAGCACCGCGGCCAACATCCGCCAGCGCTACTGGGTCGTGAGCGGCGTGCACAAGCTCGACGCGCTGACGCGCATCCTGGAGGCCGAGTCGTTCGAGGGCATGCTGATCTTCACGCGCACCAAGCAGTCGACGGTGGAGCTGGCCGAGCGGCTCGAGGCGCGTGGATTCGCGGTGGCAGCGCTCAACGGCGACATGCAGCAGAAGGAGCGCGAGCGCACGGTCACGCGCCTGAAGGGCGGCCAGCTCGACATCCTCGTTGCGACGGACGTCGCGGCACGCGGGCTCGACGTCGAACGCATCAGCCACGTCGTCAACTACGACGTGCCCTACGACACGGAATCGTACGTGCACCGCATCGGCCGCACCGGTCGCGCCGGCCGCAACGGCGAGGCGATCCTGTTCATCACGCCGCGCGAGCGCAACATGCTGCGCTACATCGAGCGCGCCACGCGCTCGCCGCTCGAGCCCATGGACCTGCCCACGGTGGCCGACGTCAACGAGCAGCGCGTCGCGCGCTTCCGGCAGCGCATCACCGAGACGATCGCGTCGGGACAGGCGGAGGCGTTCCGCAGCCTGATCGAGGAATTCGAGCGTGAGCATGACGTGCCGGCAATCGACATCGCCGCGGCGCTGGCGAGCCTGCTGCAGGGCGGCAGCCCGCTGCTGCTGAAGGAGAAGGCGACGCACGCCGGCGGCGAAGGCGGCGACGCGGCCGCGGCGAACGCAGCGACGAAGCACCCGGGCGGCACGAGCAGGAACGCGCGGCGCCGGCCGGTCGCCTGGCAGACGAGGACGCGGAGACTTTCCGCATCGAGGTCGGTTACGTGCACGGGGTCAAGCCCGGCAACATCGTCGGCGCGATCGCCAACGTGGCGGGGCTCGAGGGCCGCCAGATCGGCCACGTCGACATCCGCGAGGATCACACCTTCGTCGGGCTGCCGAGGGGTATGCCGGACGAGGTCATGCGCGAGCTGTCGAAGACGCGCGTGGCGGGCCGCATGCTGCAGATCAGCACGGTGTCGCACGTGCCGCCCAAGGCGCTGCGCAAGCCGCCGAAGCGACGGCGTCCATCGGCCTGATCGACGCAATCGATTGGAATTGCCTGGCGGCCTGCGGCATCTTGGGCCGCATCCAGGCGCATTCGCAGCGGGCCGTTTCCTGCAGGCCCCGAAGGAGCAACGATGGCAAAGACGAAACCGGCTCGCACCGGCAAGGCGACGGAAATGGACATCGGCATCAGCAAGGTCGACCGCAAGGCCATTGCCGAGGGACTGAGCCGCCTGCTGGCTGACACCTACACGCTGTACCTGACCACCCACAACTTCCACTGGAACGTGACGGGTCCGATGTTCAACAGCCTGCACGCGATGTTCATGACCCAGTACACCGAACTGTGGAATGCCGTCGATCCGATCGCCGAGCGTATCCGCGCCCTCGGGCATGCCGCGCCGGGTTCATACGCGGAGTTCGGCGCATTGAGTTCCCTGCCCGATGCGCCCTCGAACCCGCCCAAGGCGATGAAGATGGTCCGCATCCTGATGGAAGGCCACGAAGCCGTGGCGCGCACCGCGCGCAGCCTGCTGCCGACGGTCGAGGCTGCCAGCGACGAGCCCACCACGGACATCCTGGTGCAACGACTCACGGTGCACGAACAGGCCGCCTGGATGCTGCGTTCGCTGCTGGAAGACTGACCTCGAAGTCCGGCTCGACCGACGCAGGCCGCCACGAGCACCGGGTCGTGGCGGCCTTTTTGTTGACATACGGGATTCAGGCTAGTACCTTTATTAGCAAAGGTACTAGCGATAACCATCCCGTGGACCCCAAACTCGCCCCCATCCGCAAAGGCCTGCTCGAATTCCTGGTGCTGAAGATCGTCGGCGCGCGCAGCGTGTACGTGCCGGACATCCTGCGGCGCCTGGCCGACACCGAGTTCGCCACGCAGGAAGGCACGCTTTACCCGCTGCTGAGCAAGCTGCGCCGCGAGGACCTCGTGCACTACGAATGGCAGGAGTCGGACGCCGGCCCGCCGCGCAAGTACTACCGCCTGACCGACGCCGGCCGGGCGCAACTGGCAGCGCTCGACGACTACTGGACCCGCATCAACCGCACCATCTCCGCCATCGGACTCTGAGCCATGCAACGCATCGCAGTCACCGCCACCCTGAATCGCAGCACCTTGCAGCTCGAGGCGGCAGCGTTTGCCCGGCTGGAGCAGTACCTGGCCGACGCCGAAAGGACGCTCGCAGGCAACCCCGATCGAGCGGAGATCATTGCCGACCTCGAGCAGGCGGTCGCTGACCAGTGCCAGCGGCGCCTGCAGCCCGGCGAGACGATCGTGACGCTCGCGCACCTGGAGTCCGCGCTGGACGAAGTCGGCCCGGTCCAGGTCCCGGGTGCGGGTCTCGCCGCCGACGCCGGTTACTCAGCGCCTCGGCTGCAGCTGGTCAGCGAAGGCGCCTGGATCGGCGGCCTGTGCCAGGGGCTGGCCCGTTACTTCGGGCTCGACGTGACGCTGGTGCGTATCCTCGCGGTAGTACTGCTGTTCGCCACCGGCGGCACGATGGTCGTGGTCTATCTCGTCCTGCTGCTGCTGTTGCCATATGCAGCGCCGGTCAGCGGCGCGCCGCCGATCCGCGGGATCCCCGCGCGCAGCCGGAGGTTTGCCAACTACGTGCGCGGGCGCTTCGGGGTCGCGACGAGCTGAGCAACCTCTGGTTCGCTAACTGCGGCGCAACATCAGCACGTTGCCGGCGACGGCCAGTGCCGCGCCTGCGAATGTCAGCACGTCGGGACGGAAACCCTCGAACGCCATCGACACGACCAGCGCGAGCAGCGGCGTCATCACGCCGATCGAGGCCGTCGGCCCCGGGCCGATGCGCTCCTGCAGCGTCAGGAAGCAGGCGAAGGTGAGCACGGAGCCTGCCAGCGCCAGGTAGAACAGCGAGAACCACCAGGACGCAAGCGCGGGTGGCGCGAAACTGTGCCCCTGCGCCAGCGCAAACACCGCACTCACTGCGGCACCGTACAGGATGCCGTAGCCCAGCGACGGCCAGAACGGCAGCTGGCGCGCGCGATTGCGGCTGGCACTGAGGCTGCCCACGGACGACAGCAGCACGGCGCCCACGGTGAACAGCGCGCCGAGCGCGGCGTCATGGTCTCCCGCCGCGCGACGGAATTCGGGCCAGAAGATCAGCGCCACCCCCAGCAACCCCAGCACCCCGCCAGCGACGAAGCGGCGCGTGATGCGCACCTTGTACAGGTAATGCGCACCGATGCCCGCGATCAGCGGCGAGGCCGAATAGCCCACCGCAACCAGGCCCGACACGACGTACAGCTCGGCGTGGTACACGCACAGGTATGAAACGCCGTACATGAACCCGCCCTGCAGCGCGAACAGCGCATGCACGCGCCACGGAAAGCGCAATGGCTCGCCGCGAGCGACACAGAGCAGCAGTACCGTCACGCCGGCCAGGCCGAACCGCAGCGCCACGCTGACTTCGGGCGTCACGTGCGCGATCTGGAAAGTGATCGCGTACCACGTCGTGCTCCAGGTCAGCACGCAGATCGCGAACAGCTGCCAGTTCTTCAGTCGATGCATCCGGGGAATACTACAGGCCAGCCGGCACTGGCCGCCGCCAGCCGGGCGCTGTCAGCGCCTGCGCCCATGGGCTGCACTACGGCAATCCCTTGCTGCGCGTTGCAGGTCGCCCCATCATCGACGGGCCTTGCCCGGGCCCGCGCCCGGGCAAGGTTACCGAGCCTACATGCTGCCCGGCCGCTTCTTTGGGACAGGCCTGCGGCGCCGCACCGCTCTTGCCCGGCGCGGCAGGCCGGAACATCTGCTGCGAGGAGATGTTCTGCATGACTTCACCCATGTTCGTGCGCAGCGGGTAGGTGTCGTTGGTCAGGTAACGCCCGAGCAGGTTGGCGTAGAACGGGCTCGTCAGTACGCCGCTCATGCCGCCAGGCAGGGCCGTCTCGGCATCGATCGAACCTGGGCCCATGCCCGGCACGCCGACGTAACGGCGGTTCGGGCCGCGAGCCGAACATGAAGTCGTTCGACGCTGCGGCACGGATGCTGTGCGACGAAGCATCGACCACGCCGAAGCCGCCGTCGACCGCAAGACCCGGCAAGCCGGGGAACGACGCCGGGAAGCCAAGCTGCGCGTTCGGGATCGAGAACGGCCCGCCGACGACCAGGCCGTCGAAGACGATGCGGTGGAGCTTGCCCCAGACGTAATCCGCCTGGCTGGTCGAGCCGTTGAACGCCGCTGAAAACGAGTTGCCCGGCGAGGCGATCCAGCGCGTCCTGCAGGCTCTTGAGCATGACGTAGTCGCGGCGCTGTTCGGCCGTGCCGAGCCCGGTCCATGCGAAGAAGTCAACGGTCGAGAGACCGACGCCGTCGCGCTCGACCAGGTGACGCAGCGCCTTCAGCGCCTCGCCACTGCCCGGCCGCGGCACGCCGAGCCCATCGAGCGTCTTGTCCACTGCGTTGCCCACGGCCTGGCCGCGCCAGGTCGAGTAGATCGTCGCGGCAATGCTGTGCGCGACTTCCTGCGCGGAGGGTGGTGTGCGATTGCCGTCGACGTCCGCGGCATCGTACCCGGTTGCGACGCCGGTGGGCGCAGTGTGGTTCCAGGCCCTCAGGCGGCCGACCGCCTCCGCCACCCGTGCGTCGCCGGCCAGTGCCGCGAGTTCCGCTGGCGCGCCGGATTGCTGCGCGCGGTCAAAGGCACCGACGATGTAAGGCGTGAACACCTCGGCATCGAGGAATTTCACGTCTGCCTGGATCGCCTTCATGTCGCTGCGATCGACCGGACCCTGGGCCAGTCGCTCGCGCAGGGCCTGCGTGATGCGACCGGCACGCGTGCCGAAGTCGAAAGAGTAGCCGAGGAAATAGATGCCTTGTCCGCCTGGCCGCAGCTGGTTGATCGGGTTGTTGTCGAGTGTCGTGCCGGCAGTGTCGTTGTTGGCGTTCACCACCCAGCCGTTCTTCGGGTTGACGGTCTGCGGCATTTCGCTGAAAGGCAGCGACTGGTAGCCCGTGCCGTTGAACTGGTCCGGGTTGGGATCGCGCAGCCACTCGTTGCCGCCCTGCCCCTCGCGGATGAACCACGGCGGCGAGCCGTTGACCGTGCCGGCCTGCAGGTCTTCGCGCAGCGGCACTTCACCGGTGGTGAAGTAGCCGATGTTGCCGTCGATGTCACCGTAGATGAAATTCTGCGAGCCGACGTCGAAGTACTGCAGCGCGGTCTTGAAGTCGTCCAGGTTGCGCGCGCTGTTGAGCAGCCGGAACGTGTCGAGTTCGCGCGTGGCGCTGAAGCCGGCGTACTGCACCGTGATCACGCGGCCGCCTCCGAGGTCGGCAATCACCGGACCGTTGTTGCGGCGTGGCAGGGTCAGCACCACGGCGGGCACGCCATTGCCAGGCGGCACGGTGACCACGGTGTCGGCGCCATCGCCCAGCCCGTTGCGGGCATTGACCTTGAAGGTGACCGGAACCGGGATCACCTTCTCCAGCGTGCCCATGTACAGCGACTACAGGCCGCTCGGGGAGCTGGCATCGGGCACCAGCTGCTCGATGTAGGTGTCGGTCACGTCGAAACCGGTGGTGGTCTCGCCCCAGGTGACGCGACGGTTCTGGCCGAGCACGACCCACGGCGTGCCCGTGACGCTGCTGCCGATGGCATCGAAGCCGTCCTGTCTGGCCGACCAGGTGCACCTGGTAGAACGTGGCCGGCAGGTCGAGCCCGAGGTGCGGGTCATTGGCCACCAGCGGCCGTCCATCGCGGGTCTTTGAACCCGCCACGGCCCATTCGTTGGAGCCGATCTGCTGCTCGGTGCGTGTCAGCGTGTTCTTGAGGAACGGCACGGCTTCATAGCGTCGACGCAGGTCGCGCAGCCCCCCGATGACCGTCGCGTCGATCTTCTTCGCCGCCGGCGGCAATCGCGGCGGCGGCAGCCGACGAGGACTTCGCGGCCGCGGCCGCTGCGCTGGTCTTGAACGAACCGCCCAGGAACGGTGCTGCGCCCGTCGCATCCGGGACGCTCGAGGCCTTGTCGAACGGCGCCGAGCGGAAGACGTCGCCGAAGAACATCGCCTGCGCCAGTTGCGGCCCGAGCTTCGCGACATACGTCTGGTAGTCCTGCGGTCGGACCCGTGTCGATGTCGAACGAGAGGCTGAACGCGAGCGCCTTGCCGATGATCGCGCCGTCGAGCGGTGTCCACGGCTTGAACTTCGTGATCTCGAGCGCGCCGTACTGCACGGGCAGCGGGTTGCGCGCGCACCCAGGCATTGACGCCATCGGCATAGGCCTGCAGGCCGGCCCGCGTCGCCGGCGACAGCGCGGCGAGCGAGCGCTCGGCGGCGCGGCGCCAGGCCGATCGTGCGCAGTTCGATGTCGCTGGGCGAGCGCGCCCGAGCCCGACCAGCTCGGCCAGCGTGCCGCTCGCCTGGCGGCGCAGGACGTCGATCTGGAACAGACGGTCCTGCGCCTGCACCCAGCCCTGCAGGTAGAGGGCATCGTGCTGGTTGAAGGCATAGATGTGCGGCATGCCGTCCACGTCGCGCACGATGCGCGCCGGGCCCTGCAATCCAGGCAGTGCGATCGTCTCGTCCTTGACCTGACCGGGAGGTTGCGTGCCCGCGTGCGCGAGCGAAAGGCTGATCATCGCGCCCAGCGGCACGAGTGCTGCAAATCGATTCATGATGTTCCCCTGCTCTTGTTCGCAGCCGCGCGATCTTGCGCAGCGTGCAACCCGGTTATACGCCGGCCACGTGTCTGCAAGCCATCCTGCGCTGCAGCGTGACTGGTTGACATAATCCCGCGCTGAACGGCCTCGCGGATTGGTCGACTGGACGGGTCATCGGCACCGATCCGGCCCACTCCCTGAGCGACTCCGGCAGGTGGCGGTCCGCGTCCGGCACCGTCGCACGGAACGCCCGCAGCGCGTCCGCGGCCGCGGCGATGTCGCCCGCGGCGTGCAGGGCCGTGATTTTTTTCACCCACTCCTCGGCGACTTGCAGCCTGCTCAGTCATTGCTGCATCCACTGCCTTGCTGCGAGCGGCGTTTGCGTCGCTGCGCGATTCATTGCTGCCGACCGGCGGGACCTGGGACGCAGCGGCGGTCCCGCCCGCGGGTGCTCTCGGCCGGCATCGCGGCAGGGGGCGCCGGAACATCAGTGGTGCTGCCATCACGCGTGGAGCGCGACTCGCTTGCTCCTGCGCCACGGGACTGACGGTTTCACGCGCGCGCGGAGGCTCCACCCGCTGCCGCTCGGCAAGATCGGGCCGTGCGGGCGCAGGCGTCGGTGCGCCCGCTGGCGCTGCGGCCTTCGCAGATTCCTGCGCAGCCGGTGTCGGCGCCCGCTCCGGATCGCGCGGCAAGGTCTGCACCAGCATGAACGCCAGCCCCGCGACGGCCGCGGCGGCCGCCATGGGCGCCCATTGACTCCATCGCTGCCGTGGCGGGACGCGCGCAGGCGTCGCGGCCGGGACCCGCTTGCGGTCCGCTACTGCCTCGTGCGCCGCCGCCAGGATCGCTGCGTCCACCCGCGCAGAAGGCTGTTCGGCCGACCCATTCCGCCAGGCGCGCTCGAGCGCCGCGTCCTGTCCCGCCTCGCGCAGATCCTCGCGGTCGCGATTGCTCATTGCAGATCCTCCAGCGTCGCGCGCAGACGGCGGTACGCGTATCGCAGGCGACTCTTCACCGTTTCGCCCGACGTGGCCGTCAATCGCGCGATCTCGTCGAGCGGAAGCCCGCCCTCGACGTGCAACAGGAAGGCGTCCCGCTGCAGCGGCGGCACCTCGGCCAGGGCCGTCACCAGCCGGCGCGCCGTCTCGGCATCGATCGTCGCATGCAGCGGCCCGTCGTCGACATCGTTCACGGACACCGCATGCGTCCTCCGCCTGTGCGGCGACTCCATCGTCCTCCAGCGAGGCCAGTGCGACGCCATGGCGCACACGCCAGTGATCGACCAGCCGATGCCTGGCCAGCGTGTACAGCCAGGTCGCGAACTTCGCCTGCGCCTCATAGCGCTCGCGCGCGCCGATCACCCGCAGCCAGAGGTCCTGGTGCAGTTCTTCGGCCACTGCAGACGTCACCGGCAAGGTGGCGCAGGAAGTAGCGGTAGGTGCCGCCCTTGTGCCGCGCATACAACGACTCGAATGCCCTTGCGTCGCCCTGGCCGTAGGCGCGCATCAGGGCCTCGTCGGTGCATGGCTCCATCGCGGTGTTGTCGGGCGGCATCCGTCGCGCAGTATCGAGCCGCGCGACGGATGCGGCAACTTCGCGGCTCACGGATCGGGCACGAAACTCAGCGCTCCCGGAAAAGGATCGGGATGACGCGGGCGATCGCGGACTGGCGGCAGTACACCCATCGAAACCAGCGTCTCGCGGCGCTCGTAGCGGATGGCGACGATTTCGTCGGGCCGCGTGCTGGCACGCTCGAACTCGACCCGTTGCACGGGCGAATACTCGCCCCGACCGTGACCCGTACCCAGCGAAGGCGCCTGCGCGGTGGCCGCCGGTGCCCGTGCTGCATTGCTGTCCGCCGCTTCGCCCGCAGCCTTGGAACGCGCCTGCTCCTGCATGGGCGGCGAGTCCGCGCGACGCTCGCGGCTGAGCCAGCCGGGACGCTCGACCGGGCGCTCGCGGAACAACGCCACGCCGATCACACCCAGGTCCAGCGGCCGACCCGTTCGCGCGGCATAGGAGTCGCCCGGGTCGGAGAAGTAGAACGCCGCAGTCCGGTCCAGGTCCTTGCGCCAGCCCTGCACCGTGACGTACCCGCCTGGCTCGATGACGTACCCGGCCTGGTCGGGCGAAGCGGTCTCGCCGGTGACCGCATTGACGCCGTCCACGCTCAGCACCGCCAGCAACCGCTGGCCGCTGCAGTTGCGGATCCGGACGGCGTATTCATTGCCCGGCTGGCCCTCGACGTACTGGCGACCGTGATGCCGGTACGTCGGCAAGGCCTCGCCGGCGCTGCGGTCGTAGACGTCGACCTGCGCCAGGGCGTCCGCGCGGGAGACGGCGAACGGCACGACCGCCGCCCCGAGCATCACGCTGGCGGCGGCCCCGCAGAGCAGGCGGCGGCGGGTGATTGGAAGATGCATGGCGTGGACCCCGTTGTCAGTGTGTACCTGCCTGTAAACGGCGGCCGGGCCATTGCGGGGTTAAATGGCGCGCGCGACCCTGGCCCGGGCAGTTCCCCGAGGCCGCAGGAACGCACCTATACTTGCCCGATCCGATACCAGCCTGGTGGTTGACCGATGCACGAACGACTTCGCGAAGAGCTGCAGCGATACATGGCCATCAGCTCGTACCTCTTCCTGGCCTTCTGTGCGTTGCTTGTCCTGCGCTCGGAGCTGATGGGCCGATCCGAGAGCGTGCCGCTGCTCCTCGGGCTGGCCGCCGGCAAGGCGCTGATCCTCGGCAAGTTCATCCTGATCGGCGAGGCCGCGCGGATCGGCACGCGGATCCGCGCACGGACCTTGCTGCAACTCATCGCGATTCGTTCGGTGCTGTTCCTGCTGCTGCTGGTCGTGCTGACGATCGTGGAAGAGATCATCGTCGGCCAGGTTCATGGCCGCTCCGTCGCGGAAGTCATGGGTGAGTTCGGCGCACGCTCCAGGGAGATCACCGCCAGGTGCATCGTGATGCTGATGCTGCTGCTGCCGTTCGTCACCATGACCGAGATGGATCGGGTGCTCGGCCGCGGCACGTTGCTGCGGCTGCTGAAGGGACCGCCGCAACCTGGCAGCTGAGCTTGCGGGTGCGTTGCATGCCTGTTCGACATTGCCTGGCGGGCCTCGTGGCGATGTTGTTCTTCTCCGTCGCAACGGGCACGGAGCCCGTCCCGCGGCCGGTGACCGTCTTCGCCGCCGCATCCCTGACCGACGCACTGGAGCAGCTGGGAGACGAGTTCACGCGATCGACGGGGGTCAGGGTGCGTTTCTCGTTTGCGGCGAGTTCGGTGCTGGCCAGGCAGATCGAGGCCGGCGCGGGCGCCGACGTGTTCTTCTCCGCGGACCAGGCATGGATGGATTACCTGCAGCAGCGGGGCCGGATCAACGCGGCGACGCGTCGCGACCTGCTCGGCAACCGACTCGTGCTCATTGCACCCGCCGACAGCACGCTGCAGCTGAAGATCGCACCGGGCTTTGCCCTGCTTTCGGCGCTCGGCGGCCGGCGGCTCGCCACCGGCGATCCCGACAGCGTTCCGGTGGGACGCTACGCAAGAAGCGCCTTGACCAGCCTCGGTGTCTGGCAGGACGTGGAGGATCGCCTGGTGCGTGCGGAGGATGTGCGGCACGCGCTCATGTTCGTGGCACGCGGCGAGGTTCCCCTCGGCATCGTGTACGCGAGCGATGCCCGCGCCGACCAGGACGTCCGCGTCATCGATGTCTTCCCGGCAGATTCGCACCTGCCGATCATCTACCCGGTTGCGCTGACCCGCGGCGCGAGTGCGGAGGCTTCGCGGTTCCTCGACTTCGTGCAGGGCCCGGCCGGGCGGGCGGCATTCGGGGACCAGGGATTCGAGGTGCTGTGAAGTGGCGGCGAGCGACGCGTCCGGCAGCCGTTACCGAGGGAAGTGACATGACCACCAACGTTCTCATCCTTTGCACGCACAACTCGGCCCGCAGCGTCCTGGCCGAAGCGATGCTGAACCACCATGCACGGCGTCTCGGCCTGGACGTCCGGGCCCACAGCGCGGGCAGCGCGCCCAGTGGCCGGATCAATCCGCTCGCCCTGGCCGTGCTCGAGAATGCCGGCATCGCCACGACCGGTGTCCGCAGCAAGAGCTGGGACGAGTTCGCGGCGTCCGACGCGCCACCGATGCGGATCGTCATCACGGTCTGCGACAGCGCAGCGAACGAGGTGTGCCCGGTCTGGCCCGGGAGCCCGGTCAAGGTGCACTGGGGCTATCCCGATCCATCGAATGCACCCGGCGACGACGCCAGCCGCAGGCAGGCATTCGACCTCACCCGCCAGGCGATCGGCTACCGCATGCTGCAACTGCTCGGGCTGCCGCTCGCGTCGATGAGCGACCCGGCGCTGCGCGACGCGTTGCGCGGAATCTCCGGGTCCTGAGGACGCGGGGAAATCCCTAGGGCGCCAGCTTGCGCTTGATCGCGCGGCCGAGCGGCGCCGGCAGGCCGGCCAGCGCACCGAGCACGCGGGGCAGCAGCTTGAGCTTCAGCCCGGTGATCGTGCCCGGCACCACGGCGTCGATCAGGTGCGGGCCGGGCGTCTTCAACGCCCGCTCCAGCGCCGTGACGAACTCCGCGGTCGTCGTTGCGCGCACCGATGGCACGCCCATGCTGTTGCCCATCTGCACGAAATCGAGCGCCGGGTTGCGCAGGTCGAGCTGCTCTTTCGCCTTCGGTCCGGCCTCGGCCGCACCGACGCGCTGCAGTTCGATGTTGAGGATGGAGTACGCCCGGTTGTTGAAGACGATGGCGACCACGTTGAGCTTCTCGCGCGCCATCGTCCACAGGGCCTGGATCGTGTACATCGCCGAGCCGTCGCCGACCAGCGCCAGGACCGGACGATCCGGACAGGCCACCGCTGCGCCCACGGCGCTCGGCAGGCCCTGGCCGATCGCGCCACCGGTCAGGGCGATCAGGTCGTGGCGCGGCGCCCCTGCCGTCAGCATGGGCAGCATGACGCCGGACGTCTGCGCCTCGTCGACGATGATCGCGCGCTCGGGCAGCAGGTGCGCGACGGCCTTGCAGACCTTGTCGGCCGTGAACTTGCCGCGCGGACGGCCCGGGCGTGCCGCAGGCTGGACGACGGGCGCGGTGTCGCCGGCACCGACGCTGCGGACCAGCTTCTCCAGGCTGCCGAGCGCGTCCTGGGTCGGGCTCGCCAGTTCATGCACGGTGCAGGTGTCCGGCACCAGGTAGCTCTTCTTGCCGGGATAGGCGAAGAAGGACACCGGCGCCTTGGCGTCGACCAGGACGAGGTTGTCCAGGTCCGCGAGCTGCACCGACGCGAGCTCGGCGAAATAGGCGATGCGTTCAACACGCGGCAGGCCGGCGCCTCGCTCGAAACGCGTGGGAAAGACTTCGGCCAGCAGCTTGACGCCGGTGCGGGCGGCAATGCGCGCGGCAGCCATCAACGACGGCTCGCGCAACGCCCGTCCGCCGAGCAGCAGGGCGTTCCTGCCGCCCGCCTGCAGCACGCGCGCGATCGCGGCGACGGCGTCGTCCGTGTTGCACGGCGGCGGCGCGATGCTCATCGGCGCTGCCGGCACTCCGCCCTCGCCCCAGGAGACGTCGGCCGGCAGGATCAGCGTGGCCACCTGCCCCGGCGGCCCCATCGAAGTGGCAACGGCCTCGGCTGCATCGCGGCACAGTTGCCCGGTGCTCTGCGAGGTGCGCACCCAGGGCGACACGTTGCGCGCGACGGTCTCGATGTCCGACTGCAACTGGGCGTCGTACTTGACGTGATAGGTGGCGTGGTCGCCGACGATGTTGACGACGGGCACCCTGCCCTTGCGCGCGTTGTGCAGGTTGGCCAGCCCGTTGCCGAGGCCACAGCCCAGGTGCAGCAGGGTCGCCGCCGGCCTGCCGGCCATGCGGGCATAGCCGTCGGCGGCGCCGGTGGCCACGCCCTCGAACAGGCAGAGCACCGCGCGCATCTCGGGCGCGGTGTCGAGCGCGGCGACGAAGTGCATCTCCGAGGTGCCGGGATTGCTGAAGCAGACGGTTACCCCGGAATCCACGAGGGTACGCATCAGGGCCTGGGCGCCATTGGGCATGTTGTTCATCCTCAGCGAACCTCGAAATCGATCTGGTCGCCGCGCTGGATCATAGCCTTGACGGCACACTTGTTCACCGATTCGATGATTGCAGCGCGCTGCTCGGGCGTGAAGCGATCCGGAAACTGGAGCACCGTGACGATGCGTGACGGCATCAGGGGCTTGTCCGGTTGCGCGACAACCTTGAGTTCGATCGCGATGCCGCTGTCGTCAAGGCCGAGCTCGCGACAGGCCTTCCTGGCATAGACGCCGGCACAGCCCGCGATCGCCGCATAGGTGGCCTCAAGGGGATTGGGCAGGCTGCCATCCGTCGCGTAGGAGATCGTGTGCGCCCGCCCCTTGACGTCGATGCGGGGTCCGGTCGTGAGCATGACATTGAACATGGGGGTACTCCTCGTGTGTCCGCTGGCGCCTGCGGCAGGGTGTCATTTTCCGCCCGATCCAAACTTCGTGCCGACCTTCAGCCAGTATGTCCGCCCCGGCTCGTTCACCTGCCGGGTCTGCTCGTAGCCCGCAACCGACGCGCCCGCGCGGCTCAGGTGCTCGGCGTACGCGCGATCCAGCAGGTTGTCGATCCCCGCAGTGACCTGCACGCCCATATCGGACGTCCACCCCGCATTGAGCGACAGGACCGTAAATCCGGCGGTCGGCCCGAGGTCCTGGCCGACGATGTTCCCCTGGTCGACGACATAGCGGTCCTGCGCGGCGACGACCCGCACCAGGCCGCCGGCGGACCAGGCGCCCCGCACCCAGTCGAGTCCCGCCCGCGCCTCGAGCGGAGGCATCTGGGCGAGCGGCAGGTTGTCGGTGTCGTTCGAGCCGTGCGTGTAGGCGAGCGTCCCGGTCAGCCGCAATGCCGGCAACAGCGCGTACGCCACGTCTGCCTCGCCGCCCCAGGTCGTGGCGTCGACGTTGCGTGTGACGGTGGTACGGCGCGCCCCCTTGCTGAAGTTCGTCTGGATCAGGATGTAGTCGCTCACCTCACCGTAGAACATCGATACCGACGACTCGAGGCGCCCGCTCGAGTAGATGAGTCCCGCGTCGAGTTGCGTCGTCTTCTCGGGCCGGGTCTCGAAAGCGCTGAGGCTGTCGACACTTTCCTTGCCAGCCGAGACGAGTTCCCAGTAGTCCGGGAAGCGCTCGACGTGGCCGAGCCCCGCGTAGACCGTCACCGGCATGGCACGCAGGTCGCGCTCGAAGCGGCCGAAGGCGCTGGTGAGCGCGGTGTCGCGGTCGTCGCCCGCGGTGGGGTTCGGCACCGGCGACATTGCGATCATGAGCATTTCGCGCGAGTCGCGTGCGTTCCAGTCGTCGACACGCAATCCGGCGATGACCCGCTGGCGATCGTCCAGGGCCCAGTTGAACTCGCCAAACAGGCCTGCATTCCTGAAGCGCGCGTCCTCGACGCGATCAAGGGCTTCGTACGGTCGCATGGCTTCATTCATCGTCGACCGCAGCGTATGGATGTTGCGCTGCAGGTCGAGGCCGACGGCACCGGTCACGGCACTGCCGAGCTTCACCCGGCCCAGGATCCTGCCGCCCGTCGTTTCCCGGTCGGGATTCGAGACAGAGCGGAAAGGCATCGTCGTGGTCGGCCGGAAATCCCGCAGGCTGTAGTTGTCCATCACGTGATCGACATAGTTGTAGTACGCCTGCGCCTCCACCTCCGCCAGGTTGCGGCCCAGGCCAGTACGCTCGAAACGCAGCCCGAGGTTCTCGCGGTCGAACTTCACGCCATCCATCGCCCGATCGGCGTAGGCCGCCTCGCCATCGCTGCGCGCCCCCGTCAACTCGAGGCGCGTGCGCGCGTCCGGCGTCCAGCCGGCAGCGCCGTTCACGCTCCAGCGCAGGTACCGTGAGTGCACGTCATCCCCGTTGCCGTCGGTGTAGTCGTCGGACTCGGCGCGGGTTGCCGTCAACTGGCCGTAGTACCGGGGCGAACCGCCCCGCAGGTCGCCAACCAGGTCCGTGCGCCCGAAGCTGCCGCCCAGCGCGCTGGCGGTACCCTTGGCGCCGTCGGCATCGAATCGCTTCACGCTGCGTTCGAAGCGCACGGCGGCCGCCGAGTTGCCGGGGCCTTCGAGCACGGTCTGCGGACCCTTGATCACGACGATTCGGTCATAGGCCTCCGGAAAGACATAGGCGGTGGGTGGGTCCATGCGCATGCCGCAGCCGCCCAGCACCTGCTGCCCGTCGATCGAGATGTTGACCCGCGACGCCGCCATTCCACGAAAGACGGGATCACCGTCCGTGCCGCCCTTGCGTATCGTCGAGAAGCCGGGGATCGCCTTGAGGTAATCGGCACCATCGTGTGCCGGCAGGGGCTGGCGGGGCTGCTTTGGATCGGTGACGACCAGCAGCGGCGCCGTCATCCGCGGCGCGGAGACGACGACTTCCTCGAGCAGACGCGCGGAGGGTTCTCCGCCCGCGGCGGCAGGCGTCGCCGCGGCCAGTGACACGCCGGGCTGGATCAGCAGCGCGAGAATCGCGAGCCGCAGCGGCAGGCACGGCGCGGCGGGCGCCGGTTCAGGGTGTTCCATGAACACGTTCACTCCTCAAATCATCGGTACGGCAACGCGCGATGCGGCCATGACGTCCCATGGACGCATGGCAGGCCAGGTCAGCGACGAGGCCCGAAGCGATCGCGAAGCGAGTGACGGACGTCAGGCGGCGGCTGGCGGCGCCCGCGGAGTGTTGGCCCGGGCCGTGGGACGTGCGGGCGACGGTGTGGCCTGGAACAGGTCGAGGACAGTGTCCGCCTCGATGACCGCCGCAACAGCGGCCATGTACGGCAGGGGTGAGGCGCCGGAAGCCGCGGCGAACACGCAAGGCACCTCATGGTGCTTGCCCGGCGGCTCCGGTGTCCTGACGGGGGCAGACGGGACTGCGGGCGGCAGCGACGCATGCCCGGGACACATCGCCATCTTGAAGGCGGATTCCTGTCCCGTGGCCGGCATGAACCCCGGCGGGATGATCGCGCGCAGCAGCAGCGCCGGCAGGACCAATGCAAGTGCAAGCCAGGGTCGAAGTCGCAGGCGGCGCAGACAAGCGGACACGCCCTGAGTCTAGGATCAGCCCGGACGCCGCGGCACCCGTATTTGTCCGGTCAGGGCGGCTGCTCGCCGAGTGCCTGCGCTGCCAGTACGCGGACCTGCGGGTCCGCGGGATAGGCTGCCTGGAGCCTGCGCGCCGTCGCCTGTGCGTCCTGGCGCCGCCCCGACTCGAGCTGGAACGAGGTCAGCGCCATCAGCATGTCGCGGTCGTAGGGCCAGCGCCGGACTGCCTCCTGCAGGCGGCGGATCGATTCGTCCACCTGCCCCGTCGAGTGCAGCGCAACCGCAAGCACGTAGGTGTAGCGCGCGACTGCGGGGTCGAGTTCCACCGCGCGCCGCAGCGAAGCCATGGCGAGTTCCGGCTGCCGCAGCCGGATGTGGGCCAGGCCCAGCGCGTGATGCAGGGTGGCGCTGGTCGGCACACGCTGCAGACCCTGCTGCAGCACGTCGGCCGATTCCTGGTCGCGACCCTGCGCACGCAGCGCATCGGCCGCATTGACATAGGCCGGCACGAATTCGGGATCGAGCCGGATCGCGGCGTCGAACTGGGCCCGGGCATCGTCCGTCTGTCCCAGCGCCGCATGGAAGCCGCCGAGCGCGACGCGTGACTCGGGACGATCCGCGTTGTACCGCAGGGTGGCGACGTACTCGCGCGAGGCCGTCTCCCAGTGCGGCAGCAGTTCCTGCGGCAGGCGCCCATGGCCGCCCGCAAGCGACCGCGCCGCCTCGATCCGCACGGCACGGGTCGCATCTCCGAGCAGTGGCCCGAGCACCTCGGCCCGTGTTTCGGCGGGCATCACGTCGGTGAGTTGCACCGTCGCCAGCCGCACCAGCGGGCTTGCATCCCGCGACATGCCCTCGGCGAAGTCGCGCGTGAACTGGCCGCTGCCAGCCAGTCGCGCCAGCGCAGAGGCGCGCACGATGGCCGGCTGCGCCGTGTCTGCGGCAACGGCGGCCAGCGCATCCAAAGCGGGCGGATCGCCGCTCTCGGCCGCATGAAAGACGGCGGCAAAGGACTGGTAGCCGCGTGCATCGCGGCCGAGCCAGTCGCGCACCGCATTGCGCCGCCCAGCTGGGCGTCGCGGTCGGTATGGCACGAGCTGCATGCATTCGGCACGCCGAGCGCCACGCTTTCATCGGGCCTGGGCACGCGCATGCTGTGGTCGCGCCGCCGGTCGACGACCATGTAGGTGCCTTGCGGCATGTGGCAATTGGCGCATTGCGCCCCGTCGCTGCCCTGCTCGTGACGGTGGTGCGCAGCCGCGTCGTACTTCGAGGGCTCGTGGCACTGCGCGCAGACCGCGTTGCCCGGAGCCCGCAGCTGCTGTGTGTGCGGATCGTGACAGTCGCTGCAGGTGACCCCGGCGGCGTGCATGCGGCTCTGCATCCAGGAGCCCCAGATGAAGACCTCGTCCTGCTGCTGGCCATCGGCGTGGTACAGCGTGGGCGTCAGCAGCGCGGGCAGGTAGTGGTCGAGGAACGGGCGCCCGGGCTGGTAGCCCTCGGCAATCTGCGCACGGCGCGCATGGCACTGGGCGCAGACCTCGATTTCACGTTCGGTCTGGCGCGGTTTGCTGCGCACCGGGCGGCCGGCCTCGTCGCGCAGCCACGCCACGCCGCGCCGCTCGTCGAACTGCACGGTGAGTCCCTTGCCCGCCTCGCTCCCCTTGTCCGCGGCCCACTGCACGTGCGCCGAGCCGGGCCCGTGGCACGCTTCGCAACCCACCGAGATCTCGGCGTAGGTCGTCTTGAAGGAATCGTCCGCCACGTCGTAGCCCTTGCTCACACGGGTCGAGTGGCAGTCGGCGCACATGAAGTTCCAGTTCTGTGCCCGCCGCGTCCAGTGCAGTTCGTCGGCGTGGTCGATCTTTTCGTCGGGATACTGGCGGAACCAGCGCTGGCCGCCCTGTTCGCGCGGTCGCGCATCCCAGGTCACCGCGACGGCCTGCAGGCGGCCGCCGGGCAGCTCGACCAGGTACTGCTGCAGCGGCGCGACGCCGAACGTGTACTTGACCTCGAAGTCCGCGAGCTGCCCGTCAGGACCGTCGGTGCGGATGAAGTACCGGCCGTCGCGCCGGAAGAACCTGGATTGCACGCCCTGGAAGTCGAAGCTGGCGTCGTTGAAATCGCCGAGCACGGTGCGCTCGTCGGCATGCTGCATGGCGACGGCATGCTGCGAAGCCTGCCAGGCTTCCGTCTCGGTGGCGTGGCATCGGGCACAGGCTTGCGAGCCGACGTAGGCGGCCTCTGCGGCAACCGGCGGGCCTTCCGCCGTCGAGGCGGGCTCGCCCGGCTGGCGCGCCGAGTAGTAAAGCCACGCCAGCAGGGCCAGCAACGCAACGCCCGCCAAGGCGCCGGCGCGCCATGCGGCCCGGCGGCCCGGCGTCTTCACGGGATCATCGGGCCCAGGTGTGCGACTGGCTTTCACGGTCTGCTGCTGCGCACGGGACTGCCTGCGGGACACGGCTCGCCACTCTACGCGGTGGACGCAGGCCGTGTCAGTAGATCCACTGCAGGCGGGTGAGCAGGGTCTTCGTATTGCCGGTGATGTCGAAGCGGTCCAGGTCGATGTTGCCGTAGCCGACACTCGCCTTCCAGCGGTTGTTGGCCCACCAGTTCACGCCGGCCCACCAGCCGTCCATCGTGCCGCCGCTGACGCCCCTGTCGTCGAGATCGACGTGACCGACTCGCCCGATGAGTTCGAAGGCGCCCCAGCGCCCTTGCGGCATGATGCGCCGCGCATAGCCCGCCTTGCGATCGTACGGACGGTGCTCGCCGGTGATTACCCAGCTGCCCGTGACGTACCAGCCGCCGAGCGTCGGATCGCTGCCGTCGCGGGTGCTGAGGTCCGCGCGCACGTACTCGGCCAGCACGGAGTAACCTTCGTGGTTCCACAGCGCCTCGACGCCCGTGTGCCAGGCATGATCGCCCGGGATCTTGCCCGTATCGACATAGTCGTCTGCCACGTTGGACGCCGGCTTGCCCTTGTAACGCAACTGGTCGTCCGCGGCGCTGTAGTAGCGGGTGCTGGCGGCGAGGTGCAGGTAACTGGCACCGTCCCCGGACCAGACCGGCAGGACGGTGACCCGCCCGGCAAAATCGTTGCCTGAATCGGACCAGGACGTGCCCTGCGTCCACCAGTCGCTGTACCAGCCGACGACCCAGGTCGCGCGCTGGTCGAACACGGCATTGCCAAGCGTCATGCCGTCGTTGCGCGAGCGGAAGAAGGGACTCAGCAGCCGTTCGTTGTGCGGCAGGTTGGCGGCATCGCCCACCATTTCATAGACGAACGGTTCCTTGATCTTGCCGAGCGTGAGCGTGCCGAGCTTCGGCCCCAGCAAGGTCGAGATGCGGAAGTCGGTCGTGTTCCAGTCGTCCTCGGAGGTCTGGTCGAAGCCCTTGTATTCGTAGCTGACCATGTAGTTCCAGCTGCGGAACAGCTCGAAGTGCCCGCGGGCCGAGAGCCGCAGCGAGCGCGCCTCGAGCTCGTCCTGCTGGTTGCCGACCTGCTGCTTGCTGCTCGCGTCCTGGTCGAAGGTCGTGTAGTCCATCGGCATCACGACGAAGCCGAACTTGACCGAGAAGCGGTCGTGCTCATCCTCGATCTTCGCGGCCTCGAGCGTCTCGTCCGGGACGATGCTGGACATCGCGAAGTCGTGGTCGCTCTTGAGGAGATGCGCGGACTCCGGCGTGACGTCGGACTCGATCGACTGCGCCGACGCGGTTCCGACCCCGCCGACGAGCAGTGCAGCCAGGACCAGCGACGGCCTCATTGTCGGTGCCTCATACGGGTATCACGCGCATGGTCCGGCCGGAAGGAAGCCACGGCGCTCCGCCCGGGAATCCGCCTGCGGGGGGTGGGAATGCAGGCGGCTCCCGCGCGGGCGCCGTGGAGTTTCCGGTTCGCCGTCGCGGCTTACTTGCTTCGAGCTGGCCATCACGGCTTCCATGACGCGGTCGAGGTTGAAGCTGCCCGGCTTCTGCCGCGGCGGGAATTCCTTGAAGCTCTGCAGCCAGTTGCCGACGTAGGCACCGGCCGGCGCGATGGCGAACATGCGCTCCATGTACCAGCGCTGGTAGCCCATGGCGTTCTCTTCCTCGGCGCGCTCGAACGGGTCCATGCGCAGGTTGGTGAGCTTCGGCGCCCGCAGCACGACGAACGGCTCCTGCCAGACCTTGAGGCCCTCGGCCTGCTGCTCGAGGAACGTGACCTTCAGGTCGCCGTAGCGCAGCGCCGCGACGCTGCCGTCGTCGGTCCAGTAGATGAATTCCTTGCGCGGCCATTCCGCCTGGCCACGCAGGGCCGGGCCGAGGTCGTAGCCGTCGAGATGGACCTTGTAGGTGGTGCCGCCGATCTTGCGGCCCTTGAGCAGGTCTGCCTTGGCGTTGGCGTCGCCGGCGGCGGCCACGAACGTCATGAGCATGTCCTCGTGCGCACCGATGTCGTTGATCACGGTGCCCGGCTTGATCACGCCCGGCCACTTGATCATCGTCGGCACGCGGTAGCCGCCTTCCCACTGCGTGTTCTTCTCGCCACGGAACATGGTCGTGCCGCCGTCCGGCCAGGTGAACGTCTCGGCGCCGTTGTCGGTCGAGTACATCACGATCGTGTTCTGGTCGGCGCCGAGCGCCTTGAGCTTCGCCAGCACCTGCCCGACGTGCCCGTCGTGCTCGACCATGCCGTCGGCATAGATGCCGAGGCCGGTCTTGCCCTCCGCGTCCGCGTGCAGGTGGGTGAAGATGTGCATGCGGGTGGAGTTCCACCAGAGGAAGAACGGCTTGTTGGCCCTGACCGCGCGCTCCATGAAATCGAGCGCCTTCTCGGTCACTTCGCGGTCGATCGTCTCCATGCGCTTCTTCGTCAACGGCCCGGTGTCGGTGATCCGCCCGTCGGCGAAGCTGTGGATGACGCCGCGCGGCCCGAACTTCTTCTTGAACTCGGGGTTCTTCGGATAGTCGACGTTCTCGGGTTCTTCCTCGGCGTTGAGGTGATAGAGGTTGCCGAAGAACTCGTCGAAGCCGTGCGCCGTCGGCAGCATCGAGTCGCGGTCGCCGAGGTGGTTCTTGCCGAACTGCCCGGTGACGTAGCCCTGCGCGCGCAGCAGCGTGGCGATGGTCGGGTCGGCCGCCATCATGCCTTCGGGCGCGCCCGGCAGGCCCACCTTGGTCAGGCCGGTGCGGATCGGCGACTGGCCGGTGATGAACGCCGCGCGACCGGCGGTGCAGCTCTGCTGGCCGTACCAGTCGGTAAACAGCGCACCCTCGGCAGCGATGCTGTCGATGTTGGGCGTCTTGTAACCCATCATGCCGCGGTTGTACGCGCTGATGTTGAAGCCGCCGATGTCGTCGCCCCAGATGACGAGGATGTTGGGCTTCTGCGTCTGTGCATGGGCGGCCCCGCCCAGCACGCCCAGCACGGCGACGAGCGCCGCGCCGAAAACTCCTGCGAATTTCGTTTTCATGTCGTTATGGTCCCCACCCGTTGCGAAGGTAAATTCCGTTTCTCTGCGGTACGGCTACCCCGGGGCCCCTCCAGCGGGCCCGGCGCGAAATCTGACGCAGCACGCATCCATGTGTCCAATACATTCTTGGTATCGATGGTATACCCTGTACGCATGGCCCTTGAACTCCAGCAACTGCGCCAGGTCCTGGCCCTGGCTGAACACCGCAGCTTCGTCCGGGCGGCCGCGGCGCTGCACATCAGCCAGCCCGCGCTGTCGCGCAGCATCCAGAACCTCGAGCGCCAGTTTGGCAGCAGCCTGTTCCTGCGCTCGACCTCTGGCGTCGTGCCGACGGACCTCGGGCGGCTCTACATCGAGCGCGCCCGCGATCTGCTTCGCCTGGCGGACGAGCTGGAAGGCGAGGCCGTCGGTCACGCCGCGTTTCACACCGGGAGGGTGGGCCTTGGCGGCGGCGCGTACCCCGCGGATTCGTTCCTGTGCGCAGCGGCGGCGCGATTCGCCGCGCAGTTCCCGCGGATCAGCGTACGGCTGCACTCCGGCAACTGGGACGACCTCGTCCAGCAGCTGCGCAGCCGGACAATCGATTTCTTCGTGGCAGAAACCAGCCTGCTGACGCGTGAACCGGATCTCGATGTGGTGCCGATGCCCGTCGCGGCACCCCGTGTATTTCTTCGCCCGTGCCGGTCACCCTTTGGCTCGCAGCGAAGCGCCGGTCCGCGCGGCCGACGTGCTGGCCTGGCCTTTCGTCGCGCCATCCCGCATACCGCCCCGAGTGCTGGATCCGCTGCTGGCGGCGCACCGCGAGATTTCGTCTCGATCGTCCACTCCGCGACCATTTCCGGCCATCGAGTGCAATGGCCTGGCGCCGGCGAAGCGCATCGTCGCTTCCTCCGATGCCGTGTCGGCCTCGATCCTGCCGTGCATTGCCGAAGAACTCGACAGCGGCCGCTTCGTGTTGCTGGCGACGGAGCCATGGCTGTATCCTGCACTACGGTGTCGTCAGCCTGCGGGACCGTCCGTGGACACATACGGCCGATACCTTGCGCAGCTTCGTGCTCGAGGCCGAAAGCGACGTGACCGAACTCGAGCGCAGGATGCAGCGGGACCATGCCCCGGAGGGTCACATCGTCGCAAGCCGGACCGGCAACGCCAGCGCGACCGCGCAGCTCGTGATGGCGGCGGCCGCGACGGTGCCGCGCGCCACTCGGCACGATGCGTCTACCGATTACTTCGGCGGTGTGTACACGGCCTTCCAGTCGTTCTTGACGCTGATCAGCGACCAGCCGCGCGCCCCCGCCTCGTCGAGGCCGCGCTCGAGCTTGCCGATGTGACTGCCGCGGTCGTAGGCGAATTCGCGGGCCGCGTCGTCATGGTGGACGATCATGCCCAGGCGCGGCCCCGGCCCGGAGGTCGTCCACTCGAGCATCTGGAAGTCCCCGTCGGAGTTGCCGAAGGCAGCGATCGGCCGCTTGCCGATGGCCTTGTGTATGCCGACCGGCTTGCCTTCCTTGTCATCCACGAACTCGATTTCCGGCAGCCGGACGATGACCGGGACACCGTCGCGGACTTCGTAGCGGGTCCTGATGCTCGACCCGATGACCCGCTCGGGCGGGATGCCGTAGACCTCCTGCGAGAACGCGCGCATGAACTCGACACCGCCGCCCGAAACGATCCAGGTCGAGAATCCGTTCGCCTCGAGATAGTCCAGCAGTTCGCTGCATCGGCTGGAACGTGAGTTCCGTGTAGCGCCGATGCAGCGTCGGATGCTTC
The DNA here is from genome assembly GCA_963744735.1 of uncultured Gammaproteobacteria bacterium. GTDB lineage: Bacteria > Pseudomonadota > Gammaproteobacteria > Steroidobacterales > Steroidobacteraceae > RPQJ01. The sequence goes on along the minus strand of CAVUVH010000007.1, from coordinate 69,985 downwards.
GCGGTCTTCCGTCCACTGGCGAACCCGCGCGGCGAACTCGTCGCTGGTGGTGTTCGCATGCGTGATCGCGATCACCTCGCCGAGCGCCTTCAGGTCGCCCTTGGCCGCTGCAGCGATCGCCGGGTTGGCCGCGAGGGTGGGATCATCGGCCGCCATGGCCTTTGCCGTGTCCAGGGCGAACATGCGCCTGGAAATAGAGCGGCTGCTCGCTCCAGAGCGTGCCGTCGTTGTCGAACACGGCAATACGGGCCGCAGGAGCGACGTAGTCCCTGCCCGTGGGATCGGTCACGGCCTGCACGAATGAGACGATGCGCGCCTTGGCGGCGCCTTCGTTCCACGACGGCAGCGGATCGGTCGCTGCCTGTACGAGGGTGGCCGCTACGGACAGCAGGCCCGCGGCGAAAGCCGGTACGAGTGAGCGCATCGCACGGTGCAACAGCGGCATGTCGACCTTCTCGCTTCTGGTGCTGAAGGTGACGAAGCTAGCCACAGTCCCGTTCGCAACACAAATCATGCTCCCGCATGACATCCATGCACCCCGCGTATGGTCCCGCGCTCGACGGGCACCGGGTGCGGCAGCAGTTGACGGGCAGCCTCCTTCTCCCGAAACTGCCGCGCTGCAGCGAGACAGTCAAAATAATCTTCCGGGAGCGTTCAATGGACATGGCAGCGATCGACACCTTCCTCCGCACCACGGTGGCCGAACTCGCGGTCAAGGTGGCGGCGGCCATCGTATTCTGGTTCGTCGGTCGCTGGCTGATCAGCCGGGTCATTCACCTGGTGCAGGCCACGATGCACCGCAACCAGATCGACCCGACGCTGACGCGTTACCTGGGCTCGATCATCAGCGTCGCGCTGAACATCGCGCTGGTCCTCGGGATCCTGGGGTACTTCGGCATCCAGACGACCTCCATCGCCGCGATGCTGGCCGGCGCCGGCGTGGCGATCGGCGCGGCCTGGAGTGGCATGCTCGGCAACTTTGCCGCTGGCGCGTTCATGCTGATACTGCGGCCGTTCAAGGTGGGGGATTTCGTCAGCATCGCCGGCGTCACGGGCACGGTGCACGAACTGGGGCTGTTCGGCACGACCATCGTGACCCCGGACAACGTCCTCACGCTGATCGGCAACGGCAAGATCTTCGGCGACACGATCCAGAACTTCTCGTCGCTGCCGCATCGTCGCGTCGAGCGCACGGCACAGCTGGCCGGTGGCGTGGATCACAACGACGCGATCGCGCGCTTCCAGGCGGCCGTCGCGCAGATTCCGAACGTCCTCGCGCAGCCCGCGCCCGAAGTGAGCCTGCTCGACATCAACCTGCTCGGCACGGTGATCGCGGTGCGTCCCTATTGCCACACCGACCATTACTGGCAGGTTTACTTCGACACCAACCAGGCGATGATGCGCGTCGCCAAGGAAGCGGGCTGGCCCGCGCCGACGCCCGCGAACCTGACGCGGATGATCCAGGTCCAGGCGTAGTCGCGACCGGGACCGTCGGAGACCTGTTGCACGAGCGCGGCTGGCCGGGCCAGCCGCCGCTCGGGACGACTCAATTCAGGTCGGCGTCCTTGTAATACTTGGTTCCCTTGGCAGTGAGTTCCAGGGCCAGCCCGTCGTCTGTGAGCTGGTACACCCAGACCCCCGGCATCACCGATATCGCTCCCGTCAGCACCCCGCGCCCTGGCCCGCGACTTTCGCGGAAGCGGTGGTCTGCGCGCCAAGCTCCCAGCCGGAGTTGGTGAAGCGATCCAGGTCTGATTTCTTCTCGAACACCCACACCAGCCGGAACTTCTTTGCGCCAAAGCCGAGACCCGCCTGGACCTCGGCCATTTTCATGTAGGTCTCTTTCTTCGTCTTGTTGTCGATGGCAATGCCGGTGCCGCTGCCGCCGCCCGCCACCAGGATCTTGACGCCGAAATTGCTGAAGACCGCGTAGCCTGCCGCGTTCTGGATGTGCTTCCTGGCGTCGGGCTGGACTCGGTAGAGATCCTGGAGAGTCTGGTCGCGCACCTTGCGGATCTCGGCGCGTTGTTCATCCGGCGTCCCTTCCTTCGAGAAAGGCGACGCATCGACCGCGCCGTAAGGCATGAGGCCACCAAGCAGAAAAGCTGCTGCAGCGATCATGAAGTGGTGCCGTGTCATGGTTGGCTCCTACTCGCGGACAGTTAATCCTATTGTGCCACCTCGGACGGCCGCAGCTGGGATTGATCACGCGTCGGCATCGAGCAGCGCGTATGCATAAATCGCTATAGTGGCAGGCCATGAACCGGGTCCACGGACACCTCTTTGCGGCACTGCGGACGGCATGCGTCCTCGCCTCGGCGTCCATCCTGCTGACCGGGTGCGCCTCGATGCCGGATGCGCAACAACTTCGCGCATCCGTTGCGCCCTACCCGGGCGAACCACTGCCCGGGAGCCGTGACGGTCGAGCCAGGTACCGGCAGATCTTCTGCGAGATGGCCGCATCGTCCGCGGCATCGGACGCCCGGGCGAACAGCTGTGACGACCTGCTGTGGCGCCTGCAGGATGAGCAAGCCCCCGCCACGGACTCCCCTTCGTTGCCGGCGCTCGCGCAGCGGCTGCAGATCTTCGTCGTGAGCGGGGCGTTCTCCGACTGCCGCGAACCCGCGACCGTGCCGTTCGAGGACGCCATCGCCAGGTTGGGCGCCCAGGGCGTGCGGATACGTCCCGTGATGGTGAGCGGTCGCTCCAGTGCAGCGCACAATGCCCGCCAGGTTGCCGACGCGATCGCTGGCGCCGGAATTGCCGAGGACGATCGCGTGGTGCTGGTCGGTTACTCGAAAGGCGCGGTGGACGCGCTGCAGTTCCTGGTCGACTTCCCCGAGCAAGCCCGACAAGTGGCGGCCGTGCTCAGCGTGGCCGGCGCCGTCCAGGGCTCGCCGCTGGCCGAGCAGGGAGACTGGTGGTATCGAACTTTCCTGGAGCACGCCTTCGCCGACACCTGCGATCCCGGCGACGGACAGGTCCTGCACAGCCTGCTGCCGTCGGTCCGCAAGGCGTGGCTCGCGGATCATCCGTTGCCGTCCGACGTGGCGTATTACTCACTGGCTGCGTTCACGACCGGGGAGTACATCAGTCATGGACTGAAGCCGGCCTGGCATGCGCTCGCCCGGCATGACCGACGCAACGACGGGCAGGTCGTGGCGAGCGACGCGATCATTCCGGGCTCCACCGTGCTGGGATACGTCAACGCCGACCATTGGGACCTCGCGATCTCACTCGAACAACAGATGCCGCACTTGTCTGCACGGACGAGCGACCGACACCTGCCGCGGACCGAATTGCTGGAGGCCGCGCTGCTTTACATCAGCGAGCAGCTGGCGCTTGCGGCAGGCTCCGGCGCCGCCGCGACAGGAGCGACACTGCAATGACCACGGCGCGACCATGGGCACACACGTTGCGCGGCTGCGGCGATCGCAATGTGTTGCCTGATCGCCGGCTGCGCGACGCCTCGCCCGGCCACGGAGGCAGCCGATGTAACGCAGTTCGTCACGGAGACGAGCGCGACCTCGGTGCTCGGTGCGGATGCCGTCTTCCAGGGCAGTGAGTATGGCGACGTGAGCCTCACGGGGCTGTTCCCGGTACGCGGCCCGGATGCCTGCCAGGTCGCCGTGCTTGAAGGTGGCGAGGATTCGTTTGCGGTGAGGCTGCGCACGCTGCAGGACGCCCGCAAGTCCATCCGCATCCAGGCCCTGGTCTTCAACGGCGACGAGACCGGGCTGCGCATCGCGCAGATACTCAAGGAAAAGAAGGCCGCGGGACTCGACGTCCGCGTGATCGTCGACGGCTTTTCCAACCCCGCCCTGCAGACGCAGTGGATGTACTTCGACCTCAAGCAGCACGGCATCGAGGTCGAAGGCTACGAAGCGCTGGCCCTGCAGTGGCTGAACGAGGTGCCGCTGCCGAAGCTGGTGCCGCACAGCGATCCCGACGCCCTCGACAAGCGCTACCACGAGAAGATGTGGATCATCGACGGCGAGCTGGACCAGGGCGTCGCCGTGATGGGCGGCCTGAACATCGGCAACGAGTATTTCCGCGCCGACCCGGCCAATGCGGACAAGACCTGGCGCGACCAGGACGTCGTCGTGCGCGGCGGCATCCTGCGCGACCTCGTGGCAGCCTTCGACCGCAATTTCGACTACTTCGTCGGCGTGAAGCGCAGCCGCGGCATCTTCGACACCAACCTGTACTGGGACGCCACGCGTGCCGTGCAGGCCAGGACCGGCAAGCTGCCGGTCCACTACAAGACCGACGACCAGGTACAGCGGTACGTCGCCACGCTGGAGGCCCGCGAACCAGCGCTCGACTTTCACGCCGCCACGTGCCGCTTCATGCAGAACCGGCCTCGCCTCAGGGAAACCTACATCCAGCAGGCGTACGTGAAGCTGATTGAACGCGCCCGGCACGAAGTCCTGATCGCCAACGCCTATTTCGTCCCCACGCCGTCGCTGCTCCAGGCGCTCGAGGATGCCGCGAAGCGCTGCACCTCGGTGCGGCTGATCTCGAACAGCCCCGAAACCAACGACCTGCCGGAGATCACGCTGGTGGGACGCGGGTATTACAAGCGCCTGCTCGACGTGAACGAGTCGCCCGAGGTCAGGAGCTGCGGCAACGCTGATGCCGGCCTGCACATCTGGGAGTGGGTCGGGCAGGCACCGGATCAGGCGCGGCGAACGCAGGGCACGATGCACTCGAAGTTCGCGGTGTTCGACGGCCAGCGGGCGCTCGTGGGCTCGTATAATCTCGATCCGCGCAGTGAGACGCTGAACAGCGAGTCGGCGATCGTGTTCCTGCAACCGGAGCTCGCCAGCCGGCTGCGCCAGCAAGTTTCTCGACGAGGACCTGCGCTATTCGCGTGAAGTCACGGCCGATCGCGCCGCCGGATTCGAGTCCCCCGCGAACGTGATCGAGCGGTTCCGCAAGTCGCTCGGCAAGGCATTCGAGGAGCACCTGTGATGAGCCAGAGAGCCGCAGCAAGCGTGCGCGCGGTCATGGTGGCCCTGTTGATGCTGCCGGTGGCGGGCTTCGCGGCCGCGCCCTTCGCACCCGATCGACTCGAGACCCCGGATGAGTTGCGCGACGTGCAGGTGAAGTCGCTCGGCGAAGTCACCGTCGCGGTCTCCATCCTGACCGATGCCGAGGCGCGCCAGCACTTCGGCGTCGACTTCCAGCGGCATGAACTGCAGGCCCTGTGGATGAGCGTGCGCAACGGCTCCGGGCGCCGACTGTGGTTCATCCGGAACGTGCTCGATCGGGACTTCTATTCGTCGGATGAAGCCGCGCTGCTGGTGCAGGGCGACGTTGCCCGTGACGCCCGGCCGGCATTGCTGCAGTACTTTCGCGACGAGTCGATCCGCGCACGGCTGGAACCGCACACCATCACGGAGGGCTTCGTCTTCCTGCCGCGCGTCGAGGGCGGACGCTACGTCGACATCCGGCTGCAGCACGACGCGTATGTCGACGGCGTCGCCGCGCAGACGACCGGCACACGTCCGCGCAGGTCCCCGCAGGAGACGGACTGCCGTGGGAACTGCGCTTCGAATTCGCACTCCCGCTGCCGGACGGCGATTTCGACTACGAGCGCCTGAACCCGACTCGCACATACGCCGGCCGCACGCTGCCGGACCTCGCGCTCGATGAACTGCGGGCGACGCTCGAGCAACTGCCGTGTTGCGCAGCCAATGCCTCAGGGTCCGCGGAGGGCGATCCGCTCAATGTCGTGATCGTCGGCGAGCCGGAACAGGTGCTGCATGCGCTGACGCGGGCCGGCTGGTCATTTACCCATCGCATCAGCTTGCGGACTGTCCGGCGCGAAGTGGCCGCCGCGGTGGCCAGCGAGTCGTACCCGGTCGCTCCGGTCAGCAGCCTGTATGCCTTCGGCCGCAAGCAGGATGTGGCACTGCAGCGTGCGCGGCGGTCGATCTCGCAGCGCAATCACATGCGGCTCTGGCTTGCGCCGTTCCGCTACGAAGGAAAGTCGGTGTGGCTGGGCCAGGTCAGTCGCGACATCGGCGTCAAGGTCACGCCCAAGTCACCCACCCTGACGACTCACATCATCGACCCGCAGGTGGACACGACACGCGAGTACCTGCTGCACAGCCTGATCGCCGAGGGCTTCGTCGACCGCTTCGGCTTCGTGAAGGGCAGCGGTGCCGGCACGCCCGGCGAGCCGCGCGTCAACCTGACCGGGGACGCGTACTACAGCGACGGCATGCGGCTGGTCCTGATCCTGGCACCGGAGCCGGTCCGGCCGGAACAGGTGCGCAGCCTGCGCTGGGAGCAATCGGCGGCGCCCATCGCCGAAGGCCAGAGCGAAGCGGCGCGGCGGAATGTCAGGCCGATCGAGACGGCGAGCAGCCCCAGCCAGTAGCCAGGTACTCGTGGTTCAGTGTCCACCTGGCCGAGCAAGGAGCAATGACCGCCATGAATGCATTCAGATCGTTCCTGAAGTCGACCGTCGTGGGCGGGCTCACGTTCCTGGTACCGCTCGTCCTGCTGGTGCTGGTGCTCAAGCACGCCCTGCAGTTCGCCGGCAAGGCCGCCGTACCGATCGCGAAGCTGCTGCCGTTCGACTACGTCGGTGGCATCGCGGTCGCGTCCCTGGTATCGGTGGCCGTGCTGCTGCTCCTGGCATTCCTTGCAGGCCTGGTGGCGCGCACGACGCCCTGGTCGCCGGATGACGCGCTGGTTCGAGGATTCAATCCTCGGCGCCCTGCCCCAGTACCGGATGGTCAAGGCGATGGCCGACGGCTTCGCCAACGTCGAAGGCGGCGAGAACCTGCAGCCCGTGCTGGTGTTCATCGACGACGTCTGGCAGCTCGCCTACCGCATGGAAGATCTCCATGACGGCTGGGTCGCGGTGTTCGTGCCGCAGTCGCCAACGCCCATGTCGGGCAACCTGCTGTTCGTCGAGGCAAGCCGGGTGCGGCCGCTCGACATGCCGATGCGCGAGGCGCTGGTGCTCGTGAAACGGATGGGCACGGGCTCGGCAGCCGCGCTCAAGTCGACCAGCCTGTCGGCGGCCGGCATCGGCTGAACTGACGCTTCAGTGCGTGCCGGGGCCCGTGACCGCGCTCGCTGTTGCGCGTTCAGCGCTTCGGTTGCGGCGCCACGGGGATCAGGACCTCGTTGCGACGCATGAACCACGGCGTGAACGGCGGGTTGTAGCGGGCCAGCACCGCGTCGCCGCCGGCAACGAGTCCACGCGCCTTGATGCGCTCGCGAAGCAGCGCTTCGTGTTCACTGAAGTTGCCTGCCGTCCATCGACCCGAGTAGCGCCAGCAGGCGACGCGCTGCGCCGGTACCGCCCGAATCCGGACGGTGGAGTCCAGCGGCTTCGGTGCGGTGGCGAGCGTGTAGCCCGACGGCAGAGTGAATGCGACCACGTAGGCGTTGCCGTCGGCGACCTGCGACACCGGCGCCGTCATGCTGATCTTTTCACCGCGGGACTGGGTGACAGGCGCGGTCATGGCGATCTTCTGCTGCGCGACGTTGTTGCCACTGATGTAGCGGAACAGGCGCTGGAAAGCGACGCTGCCCGCGTCCTCGAAGCCTGCTTCGACACGGGTTTCGGCGACGATGTACGGCAGGTACTCGCGCAGCTCGAAGGCGCCGTCCTTCTCGAGCACTTCGAATTTCGGTTCTTCGATGGCCATTGCGGTGGGAGTCGCGAGCAGGGCGACGATGGCCGCGAAGGCCGCGGCGGTCAGCGCATGCACGACGACGTCTCCTGGAGCGCGGGACGGATCGTCCGCGCTCCGAGTGTACGCCCGGCGTCCCCGGAGCGGGTAACGGCGCGGCGGCGGCGGTCAGCGCGCCGGCGCAGCGCGACCGGCGTCCGCAAACGCGCGCTCGATCAGCTTGATCGATTCGGGGCTGCCCCAGTCACGCGCGCCGCGATACCTTGCAACCACGCGACCCCCTGCGTCGACGAGTACCGTGACGGGGATGCTCGAGGCGCCGAGCATGTGCTCCAGCGTCCAGTGCGGTCCCAGGTCGATGTAATGGCTGATCGTGGCGTTCGAGTGCTTCAGCCACTGCAGCGCCGCGTTCCGGTCGTCGTCGGTCGAAACCCCGATCACGGTGTACCGACTGCCGGCTTTGCTCCGCGCCAGGCGCTCGAGCGAAGCTGCTTCCTTGCGACAGGGACTGCACCAGCTGGCCCACACGTTGATGATGAGCGGCCGCCCGCGGTAGCTGGACAGCGGCTTGTGCGGCCCGTTGAGGCCGGTCATGACCACGTCGGGCAGCACATTGCCTACGGCGACGACCGGCGTTCGCGCCTGCGCCGAGGCCATGGCAGGAGTCGCCAGCAGCGTGACCGCACAGGCGCAGGCGGCGATCGACGCGCAGGATCAACGCCTCTTCATGGTGGCAGACGAGTTGCGCTCAGGTGCGCTCGCAGTGTTGCCTCCGTACTTCGACTTCGAGCGACGCGCGACCTTTGGCGTGGCGTGGCTGCGTGGCCGCACGCTTTCGCAACCGGCGCGCGTGTTTGTCGAGCTGCTGCTCGAGCACGATGCAGAGCTGCACGCGCTCGAACAGTCGCTGCTTCGAACTGGCTGACCGCATGCGAGGTGTCGTGAAACCCTGGGGCCAGTCGACTGGTTGCCGCGCGCCGGGACACGGGCTGGTCGTGAGCCTACTCGTCGCGTTGCCTGGCCTTTTGCCTCATTGCGGATTGCACGAATCGACCGAAATCCCGGTCTTTCTTCCGCCGCTCGACGTACGAAAGGTCGTGGAATGCAGACTCTTTCCTGAGCCGCAGGTAATCCTGAAGGCGCTCGTCGCTCAATTCGTTTCGCTCTATGGCCGCCCGCACGGCGCAACCCGGCTCGCTCGAGTGAGTGCAATCCGTGAACCGACAGTTCGCAGCAAGCTGCCCGACATCGGCGAAGGCATCGTCGAGGCCTTCGCTGACCCCCAGCATGCCCAACTCCCGCATTCCGGGCATGTCGATCAGAAGGGCCCCGCTCTCGAGCATGATCAGTTGACGACGCGTGGTCGTATGACGTCCCTCCCCCGTATGGCTGACGTCTCCCGTCTCCAGTGCGGGGTCAACAGACAAACGATTGATGAGGGTCGTCTTGCCGACTCCCGACGAACCGAGCAGGCAGTACGTCTTGCCGGGAATCAGAAGCTCGCGAACCCGATCCAGCCCTGCGCCCGTCAGGTTGCTGACGGTGATCACTCTCGCGTCGATTCCCGCGCGCCGGATCTCACCGATCAGTAATTCCAGCTCCCCGGCGCTGACCAGGTCAGTCTTCGTCAGCAGCAGCATGGGCTCGATGTGCCCTTCCCGAACCATGACCAGGTATCGCTCGAGCCGGCGCACGTTGAAGTCGAAGTGGCAGGCCTGGATGACGAACGCCACGTCGATGTTCGCCGCGATCATCTGGAAGTCGATGTCTTTGCCGGGAGCCTTCCGTCTCAGGAACGACTTGCGCGGCAGCACGCCATGAATGCTGGCGCGTGCCCCTCCGTCCAGGCGGCGCGCGCAAACCCAATCGCCCACGCATGGCAGATCGACGGACGACTCTGCAACGAACTGGAATCGGCCCGTCAACTCGGCGGAAAGCTCGTCATGCTGGTCGCGTATCAGGTAGCGGGCCCTGTCGACGGCGGTTACCCGGGCGACGGTCAGATCCGCGGCGCAGTGTTCCTGGGCCTGCTCCGCAAACCAGCGGTCGAATCCAAGGTCGCGCAATTCCATGAGTGAAATCTGTCAGAAGCCGGCACGAAGCTGCTCCACCGGCATCAAGGTCGGGCTTGGAGGGTGTCCGGTCCGAGTCGCTCCAGAAAATCGAGCACGATCGCACGATCCGCCGGATTCCGCACACCGCCAAACGTCATGCCCGATCCGGGTGCGAAGGCTTTCGTGTTCGCGAGGAAGCGGTCGAGCGTCGCACGGTCCCAGGTGCCGTCGATAGCCTTCAGCGCGGCCGAGTAGTCGTACCCTTCGGCGCTCGCGATCCTGCGGCCAACCACGCCCCACAACGACGGCCCTTCCATTGGCTCGCTGTCCGGCTGGTATGCATGGCAGGACAGGCAGGGTTCGAACGCAGCGGGCACTTCGGGTTGAGCGTCGGGCGCATCCGCCGCCAGTGCCGCCTGGAACTGCAGCCCCGCGAGAACGATCAACAGCGTGGTATGTGCTTTCATTCGCATCCCCGGGGACAATGATAGTCAATCGCCGACTGCAAATGTGACGACGTGTTCCGTGTCGAGGCGGACGCCGATCGACTCGCCGATTCGGTGATCGTGGTGGCTTGGCACGAGCGCCAGCACGCGCCGGCCGCTGGCAAGCTCGAGCGTGTACAGAAAGTTGGCCCCGTGAAACACGCGGTCGACGATGCGTCCGCGCCGTGGTGCGTCGTCGTCATGCACGACGTCGTCGGGACGCAGCAGCACTTCGCAATGCCGCTTCCCGGCAAGCCGGGTCCGAGCCCTCCGCGATGAGCGGCCCGAGTTCCGTCTGCAGGACCCCTTCCCCGACACGAGCGGCGGGCAGGAACGAAGCCCGGCCCACGAAGCCGGCGACGAAGCGCGACACGGGCCGGTGGTACATTTCGTAGGGGGTGGCCCACTGCTCCAGCCGGCCTGCGCGCATCAGGCCGATCCGGTCGGCCAGCGCAAAGGCCTCCTGCTGGTCGTGCGTGACGACGAGCGCGGTCATCCCCAGGGACTTGAGCAGCGTCCTCAGGTCGCCGGCGAGCCGTTCGCGCAGCGTGATGTCGAGGCTCGCGAAGGGCTCGTCGAGCAGCAGGACGGCGGGACGCGGGGCGAGCGCGCGCGCAATGGCCACGCGTTGCTGCTGGCCGCCCGAGAGTTCGGCTGGGTACGCCTCGGCGCAGTCGTCGAGGCCCACGAGTCGCAGGGTCTCCACCGCCCGGGCTCGTCGCTCCGGGCTGGCCAATGAGTTCAGGCCGAACTCGACGTTCGCCGAGCGCCGTCAGGTGCGGAAACAGCGCATGCTCCTGGAACACCAGCCCGACGCCCGCGCGCATGCGGCGGCACGTGCACGTTGCCGTCGCTGACGGTTCGACCCTGCAGGACGATGCGTCCCCCGTCGAGTACCTCGAACCCGGCGACGCAGCGCAGCGCCGTGGTCTTGCCGCAGCCGCTGGGACCGAGCAGGCAGCCGATCTCGCCCGCGGCGAGCGCAAACGACAGGCGTTCGACGGCCGGCCGCGGCCCGAAGCATTTCGACACGTCGTGCAGTTCAAGCGACATGGTAGAAGCGCCGTGCCAGCAGCCACACCGGAACCAACCCGGCCGCAACGATGAATACGGACGGCAAGGCCGCGCGTGCCCATTCACCTTCGGCAGCCATCTCGAAGACTCGCACCGCGAGCGTCTCGAAGCCGAAGGGCCGCGTCATCAGCGTGATCGGCAACTCCTTGATCAGGTCGACGAAGACGAGCATGCCGGCTGCGAGCACGCTGCCGCGCAGCAACGGCAGGTGCACACGGCCGAGCCTCGCAACACCGCGGACGCCGAGCGACGACGCAACCTCGTCGAGGTTGCGATGGATACGCGCGAGCCCGCTTTCCACCGGGCCGACACCCACGGCGAGAAACCGCGCGAGGTAGGCCAGCAGCATCGTGAACAGCGTGCCCTGCAGCGCCAGTTGCGGCGCCGTATCGCCCCAGCGCAGGTCGAGCCAGTCCTGCATCCAGCCATTCATCGCGGCGATCGGTGCGAACAAGCCAACGGCCAGCACCGTGCCGGGCAGCGCGTAGCCGACCGACGCGAACCGGCCCAGGGACTGCAACCAGGCGCGGTGGTCGCTGCGCAGCGCATAACCCAGGGCGACGGCGGCCATCACCACGACGATTGAGCCCGACGCAGCCAACGCAACGCTGCGCAGGACGAACCCCAGGTAGCGCCCATCGAGATCCATGGCAGCATGCTGCCAGGACCACGCCAGCAGCTGCAGCAGCGGGAGCACGAAGGCCACGGCGAGCACCGTCGATGCCGCCGCCGCGGCGCACAGGCCCTGCCCTGCGGGGAGGCGCACCCGTCGCAGCCTCCCGCCCGTGCTTTGTTGCGATGCGAAGCCACGCCCGCCGCGCAGCCGACGCTCGATGCCGGCCACTACGAGCGCCAGCAGCGCGAGCAACGCGGCCATCTGCAGCGCCGCCGCCAGCGAAAACATGCCGAACCACGCGCGGTAGATCGACGTCGTGAAGGTGTCCACGTTGAACGCAGCCACCACGCCGAAGTCGGCCAGTGTCTCCATGGCAACGAGCCCGATGCCGGCAGCGATCGCGGGTCGTGCCATCGGCAGCAGGACCCGCCGGAACGCCGCGCGCCGGTCCAGCCCGAGCGACTGCGCCGCCTCCAGCGCCCGGGCGCCGGTCGATTCGAAGGCAACACGGGCCAGCATGTAGACGTACGGGTACAGCGTGAGGGTCAGCACCAGCGCGGCGCCGCCGATCGAGCGCACCGAGGGCAGGCGCCACGTGTCGCCGAGCAACGCGCGGCCAGCGGTCTGCAGCGGACCCGAGAAATCCAGCGCGCCCGCGTAAACGACCGCCATCACGTACCCCGGCAGGGCGAGCGGCGCGAGCAGCGCCCAACCGAAGAACCTGCGTCCTGGAAAATCATGCGCGGCGACGAGCCAGGCGAGCGCGGTGCCGAGCACACCGGCGCCCGCGACGACCAGCAGGACGAGCAGGGCTGTGTTCCAGCCGGCGCGCGGCAGCACGTGCTGCAACTGGTGCGACCACACCTCGGTAGCCGGAGTCGCCCAGGCAGCAAACGCCGACAGCACCGGCACCGCCACCGGGACGGCCAGCAGCAGCACTGTCGTGGCAGCGGCGGTCCGCGCAGGGAACGGGATCATGACGGCTCAACGGTAGCCGGCACGATCCATCAGCTTCACGGCCGCGGGTTGCAGTCGGCCCGCCTCGACCACGTTGATCACGCTCGGCTGGAACGAGCCCCACGAGGCCACGAGGGGGTCCTTTGCGACTCGCGGGTTCGTCGGGTACTCGAGGTTCGAGGCCGCGAAGAATTCCTGCGCCTTGCCCTCGGACAGCCACTCGAGGAATCGCTGCGCTGCGGCCGGGTTGCGGGAAGTGGCGACGACACCCGCGCCCGAAATGTTGACGTGCACGCCGCCGGAACCCTGGTTGGCCCAGAAGAGCCTGGCATTGAAGTCGGGGCGCTCGCGCACGATGCGGCCATAGTAATAAGAGTTGACGATGCCGACGTCACACTGGCCCGCCGCGATGGCTTCGAGCAGCGCAGTGTCGTTGGCGAAGACATCGGTGGCGAGGTTGGCGACCCAGCCGCGCACGACTCGCTCCGTCTGCGCCTCGCCGAGCGTCTTGATCATCATCGCGACCAGCGACTGGTTGTAGACCTTCTTCGACGTGCGCAGGCACAGGCGGCCCTTCCACTCCGGGCCGGCGAGCGCCTCGTACGTGCTGAGCGACCTGGGGTCGACCTTGCGCGGGTTGTAGGCGATGGTCCGCGCGCGCTGTGAGAAGCCGAACCAGCGGCCTTGCGGGTCGCGCAGGTGCTTCGGCACGTTCCGTTCCAGCACAGGCGAACGCACCGGCTTGAGCAGCCCGCGCTCCGCCGCGTTCCACAACTCTCCTGCGTCGACCGTCATCAGGATGTCGGCCGGGGAACTACGCCCTTCGGCCGCGAGTCGGGTCACCAGCACGGCCGCATCCGCGGTCGTGAACTTGACCTCCACGCCGGTTTCCTTCGTGTACAGGTCGAAGACCGGCTTGATCAGCTGCTCGTTGCGGGCCGAGTACACGACCAGGCCCTGCGCCAGGGCGACGGCGGGAACCACGGAGGCGACGACGGCGGAGCCGATGACGAGGGCGACCAAAAGCGGACTTAGCGGAGGGCGGTTCATGTGGTCTGGTGGATTATAGATGCGAATGATTCTTGATTGTATCTGATGGCTGGGCCGTTCGTCACGTCCACTCCGGCTCGATCGCCGGATTAGTCACCCGACCCGTGACCGCGGTGTAGCGGGAAGCTCGAATTGCACCGACCTCCCCGGGCCATCACGGTGAGGACGCTGGGAACCCTGCCGATACGAACCGGGAGGACGCTGCCGATGAGTCGCCTCGAGCCATCGCCGCAGGCCACGCCAGACCCACCCTGGCACGCGCTGGCCACCGAGCGGGTTGCCAACGAGCTCTGCAGTGATCCTGCGCAAGGCCTCACCGACGCGGAGGCAGCCGCACGGCTGGCCGAGCGAGGCCCCAATCGCCTCGCCGAGAAGCCACCGCGTCCAGCGTGGCGCAAGTTCCTCGACCAGTTCAGGAATTTCCTGGTCATCGTGCTGATCGGCGCCGCCGTGTTGGCCGGCACGGTCGGTGATCTCAAGGACGCCATCGTCATCGCTGTCGTGGTGCTGCTCAACGCGACGCTCGGCTTTGTCCAGGAGCATCGTGCCGAGGCGGCACTGGCTGCGTTAAAGAACATGCTGGCGCCAGTCGCACGCGTGCGTCGCAGCGTCCGGCCAACACTCGTGCCCGCGGAGCAGCTCGTGCCCGGCGACCTGCTGCTGCTGGAGGCCGGCGACCGCATTCCGGCCGATGCGCGCGTCCTGTCCGCCCATGCTGCCGAGGTCGCGGAAGCAGCACTCACCGGGGAATCTCATCCCGTCGGCAAGTCGCCGGCGGCCGTGCCGATGCAGTCGGTGCTCGCGGACCGGCGCTCGATGGTCTACATGAACACGGTGGTGACGCGCGGTCGCATCGAGGCCATCGTCTGCGCCACCGGCATGCACACCGAGATGGGCAAGCTGGCCGGACTGCTGGCGGAAACCGCCGAATCCACCACGCCGTTGAAGATACAGCTCGACGCCCTGGGAGCGCGGCTGGCGGTCATTGCCGGTGCGGTGGTGGCACTTATGTTCGCGCTCGGCCTCGCGCGCGGCGACGACCTGGTGGACACCGCCATGACGGCCATCGCACTGGCGGTAGCCGCCATCCCGGAGGGACTGCCCGCCGTCGTCACCGTCACCCTGGCTTTGGGCATGCACCGCATGGCCAAGCGCCATGCCATCGTGCGCAAGCTGGCGGCCGTCGAGACGCTCGGCTGCACGACGGTGATCTGCTCCGACAAGACCGGCACGCTGACACTGAACCGGATGACGGCGCGCCACGCGTGGTTGCTTGGCCGGCGCTTTACCGTTGACGGCGAGGGCTACGATGGCCGCGGACGTATCAGCGCCGAGGACGGCGCCGACACCCCGGACTTCCGGTCGCTGCTGCTGCCGGCGGCCCTGTGCGCCGATTCGCGTATCCGCGACGGCGAACTCATCGGCGACCCCACCGAGGGTGCGCTGCTTGCACTGGCTGCGAAAGGCGGCATCGACGCTGAGTCGATCGCGGATCAATGTCCGCGCATCGCCGAGATCCCCTTTGACTCGGCGCACAAGTTCATGGCCACCTTCCACCACGATGGCGACGTGGTGCGCATGTGGCTGAAAGGCGCGCCCGACGTGCTGCTCGTACGCGCCACCCGATGGAGCACCCGGGACGGCGAGCAACCTCTCGGCGAGGCCGCGCACCTCGCGTTCGTGGACACGAATGCCGCCTTCGCCAACGCCGAGTTGCGGGTGCTGGCACTGGCCGGGCGAACGATCCCGGCCAGTGAGTTCGACCCGGCCGGCGACCTGATGGCCTGGGCGAACGAACTGACCCTCATCGGACTGGTCGGCCTCATCGATCCGCCGCGTGCCGAAGCGCGCGAAGCCATCGCCACCTGTCGCAACGCCGGTATCAGGGTGAAGATGATCACCGGCGACCATCGCAGCACAGCTGCCGCCATTGCCCGTGACCTGGGGCTGGAGGGCACGGTCTGCGAGGGCCGCGACCTCGAGGGACTCACCGGCCCGGCGCTGGCCGACCTGGTGGCAGACACTGCCGTCTTCGCCCGCGTCTCACCCGAGCACAAGCTCGCGATCGTCAACGCCCTCAAGTCGCGGGGGCACGTAGTCGCCATGACCGGTGACGGCGTGAATGACGCGCCAGCGCTGAAAGCGGCTGACATCGGCGTTGCCATGGGCATCACCGGCACCGAGGTGACCAAGGAGGCGGCCACCCTGGTGCTCGCCGACGACAACTTCGCCACGATTGTCGATGCAGTGAAGGAAGGTCGCACGATCTACGACAACATCGTGAAGTTCGTGCGCTTCCAGCTCTCCACGAACATCGGCGCCATCCTCACCGTGCTCGGTGCGCCGCTGTTCGGCCTGCCGACACCGTTCACCGCGATCCAGATCCTCTGGGTCAACATCATCATGGACGGACCGCCGGCCATGACACTGGGCGTCGAGCCGGCGCGGTCCGGCATCATGAACCAGCCGCCGCGTTCCGCCGACGCGAGCATCCTCACCGGCCGCCGCGTGGCACGCCTCTCGCTGTATGGGCTGACCATGGCGGCCGGCACCCTTGCCGCCTACGCCTGGGGCGAAAGCGGCGAAGGCGGCCACGCTTATGCGGTCACGCTGGCCTTCACGACGTTCGTGCTGTTCCAGTTCTTCAATATCTTCAATGCGCGCGCCGAACACGACAGTGCCTTCGGCCGCCAGTTCTTCGACAACCGCCGGCTGTGGCTGGCGCTGTTCGGTGTGGTCGGGCTGCAGGTCGTCGTCGTGCACTGGGCGCCTGCGCAGGCCGTGTTCGACACTGTCGACCTGGCGCTGGCCGATTGGGTGGTAGCTACGGTGATCGCGTCGAGCGTGTTGCTGTTCGACGAAGTTCGCAAGCTGGCGGGACGGATCCTGCACAGCCGATTCCAAGGTGGGTCCGGAAGCGCACGGACCGGTGCAGGGACTGCATGATTGCCAGCGTCCAATCGTCACTGCAGGAGCCGGCGATCTGCCAATGCGGGGCCGACAGCGTCCGGGTGTTCGTAGAAGGCGACACCCTGTACAGGGCCATGCGAACAGACATCGCGTCGGCTCGGCGCTCCATCGACCTCGAAGCCTACATACTGGGTGACGACGCTGTCGGGCGCTCGATCGTCGCCGCACTATGCGAGCGCTCGAGAGCCGGGGTGCGCGTCCAGGTCGGACTCGATGCATTCGGCAGTCTGCCACTGGCAAACTCCGCATTGACCCGGGAGCTTCGGGACGCGGGCGTGCGCCTGCGCTGGCATCATGGTTGGAGTTGGCGCCGTCCCTGGCGTATCCATCGGCGCAACCACCGCAAGCTGCTCGTGCTCGACCAGCAGTGCGCCTATCTCGGTGGTTTCAATCTGCGCGCGGACAGCTCGCAGCAGACGGCCGGCGGTGAACGCTGGCGCGACACACATGTGCGCATCGAGGGCCCCTTCGCAGCGCAGGCGCAGGAGGCGTTCGATGCGTTCTGGAGCGGAGACCTGCATTGGCAGCCCAGCCAGCTGGGTCCGAACCTTCTGATGACCAACGCCTCGCACCCCGCTCGCCACCATCTCGGGGTTGCATTGCACACGGCATGCCTGCAGGCACGGCAACGCATCTGGGCAACCACACCCTATTTCGTACCGGATAGACGTCTGCGGACAGAACTGGCGGACGCCGCCCGGCGCGGAGTCGATGTTCGCATCCTGGTACCTCGGCACAGTGACGTTCGCCTCGTGCAGTGGGCGAGCCGGTCGGCTTACCGGGCGTTGCTGCATGCCGGGGTAAAGGTCCTCGAGTACCAACCGCGGGTGCTGCACGCGAAGACGATGGTGGTAGACAGCTCGTGGTGCACCGTGGGCACCGCCAATCTCGACTACCGCAGTTTCAACCTCAACCTTGAGATCAACCTCGTCTCGCGCTGCGCCGCGCTGACGGAACTGCTCGCCGCGCAGTTCGAATTCGACCTGACACGGTCGGAGCTGATCGACCCCGCGCAATGGCACCACCGCCCGGGCTGGCGCAGGGCGTTGGAGGGTGTGGCCTGGCGCCTGCGCCGATGGCTTTGACTCTGCGGACCGGATGGCTCTACGGGAACGGACGACTACCGCTTATTCGCTTGGAAACTACCAAGTTGTTGCTGCATATGGCCCGTGGTAAATCAAGAAAAGTCGCGAGGAGAACTGTATGAAGGGCTTGGCGTCCATCGTCGTCGGGCTGGACTTCTCGGAGTGCTCCCGAGTGGCGCTTGGTCACGCACGGCGCATTGCATCCTGGGCCGGCGCGCAAGTGCATCCCGTGCATGTGGTCGAGACGCCGATCGATGAAATACGCGAGGATGCGGCACTCACGGAGATGCAGCGTGGCATTCACGCGGGCCTGGTCGCCGACGCCCGCAAGCGGTGGGGCGCGTTTGTCGAGGGCATGCCCGCAGCGTCCGACCTGCACCTCGACATCTTCGTTGCCCACCGTCTCGTCGGAATCCGCCAGCAGCTGGATCGTCACAACGCTGACCTGCTGGTGCTCGGCGCATATGGCGACGCGAGGCCCAGCGTGGGCATGGGGACCCTGGCTTCCACCTGCGTTCGCAGCGTCCCGACGGATATCCTGATCGTGCGCGACAGCTATCGCGACCCTTTCCGCACCGTCGTCGTCGGCATCGATTTCTCGCCCACCTGTCGACGGGCGCTCGAAGCGGCCGCGCTGCTCGCGCACGGTGAAGGAGCGAAGCTTTACGCGGCGCACGTCGTGCCCGCTCGGGCAGAGAATCTGGCGCGCTTGCCGACCGAACTCGGTCCGGAGCTCGATGCGTTCGTGAATCAGACGACCAGCAAGTATCCGGGGCTGGAGGTGCGTGCAAAGGTATTCCCGTACTCCGGTTATCGCTCTGGAGTCCTGGAGTTTGCGGCGCTGGTCAACGCGGATCTCGTCGCTGTCGGCACCCGGGGCCGGAGCAATCTGCGCGACTTGGTGCTGGGCAGCACCGCAGAAAAGGTGCTGCGTGACAGCGTTTGTGCTGTCTGGGCTGCGAAGCCGCGCTGATACACTGTCGTTGCCTTGCGGCACGTATTGCGGATGATGGCGTGAAAGCCTCGAATGCCGCCTGCAGGCTCGAGACCTGCGCCAGCACATCGACCATGACTGCGCGGGGTGCCTGCCCGCTGCTGGCGGCAAGCTCAGCGATCCGGCGCGACTGTCTTCACCGGCGAAAGACCGGGCGTGATTGGCCAGCATGCCACGCGTCCACCCGTTGGACTGCCGCACGATGGGCAGGATGGTGCGGCCGATGAGATTCCAGTCGTCGCTCAGGTCGATCAGCTCACTCCGGCGGCTGCCCGTCACCGCCGTCGCAGGGCTTGGTGCCGCAGTCCGCGCGGTTCACGAGCAGCGTCAGGACCTCGCTGCCACGCTCGGTTGCTGCGTCGCTGCCGATGATCGCGACGCGGCCATCGGCGGGGGCGAGATACTCCTGGACCACGTCGCCGAAACTGTTGCGCTGGATGGCGACGCGCTGGCCCTTGGTGACGGCGTCGTTCAGCTTCACGAGCAGGGTGAGGAAGCCACCGGCAGCCCCTTTCACCGACGCGAGGTCGTTGCCGATGAAGACGTTGGTGTCGACCGACGTGGGCCGCATCGGCGCGGAGACGATCCCGTAGTGGACGAGCACGTTCATGTTGCCGTCCACGCCCATCTTGACCATCTCCGGTACGAACTTGCGCGCGCCACCGAGTTCGGTGGTCACGGCCGGGATGCCCGCCTTCACCAGCGAATACTCGAGCGTGCCGGGGTATCCGGGGTCCAGCATGATCTGGTCGGCCGGAAACAGCTTCGCGAGCTTGATCGACTCGGGGCTGTCCGAGTAGACGAACAGGAACTTGGCGAAATCGGTGCCGGTGCCGCCCGTGTGGTGATCGATCGCGGCGTCGACATTGCCCTTGATGAGCTTGTTGGTGATCAACCAGGAATGACGCTCGACGGTGTTGCCGTCCTCGCGGCCCGGCCAGGTCCGGTTGGGGTTGATCTGGGCGCCGCCCAGGTCGTTGATCATCCAAGTGCGCGTGATGTTCTGCAGGCTCGGCGGGCTGGCGCCCATGAGCCCGATGACTGTGCCGGTCATCTGCGCGGGGTCGAGGAGAGCGAAGGTCTCCTGGACCGCCGCGACCGGGTTCAGTTCGTCGCCGTGCACCCCGGCCACGATCAGCACGCGCTTGCCGGGCTTCGCTCCCTTGGCGACCATGACCGGCGCGTACCAGTAGTGTCCGATGCTGGTTTCAGCGGTGCGGAACATGAAGCGATGCGTCTTGCCGGCAGCAAGATCGGCGACATCGAGCTGGGTGATCACCGGCACACCCTGGATCTTGTCGCCGGTGTACACGGTGGCGGCCTGGGCGGCTCCCAGCGCCAGGAACATGCTGACGCCCAAAAGCATTCTGCCGATCATTGCCGTTCTCCGTTGCGGGTTGGCCGATTCTCGGATGGCCGCCGATTCGTCGCGTGATGCACGCTGATGCCGGCTTTCACGAGGTGCAGGGACAGTATGTCATCGATCGTGGGCCGAGCAAGCATTGCGGCGCGGCAGTTCCAGCTGAAGCTCACGACACCGTGGCGCGATAGCACCAATCACTCAGGTGATGAACCCGCCGGGGTTCATACAGCGGCTGGCCACCGTGAACAGGATCGAGACTTGAGATGACCGCTCGATCACGATGCGGCCCGCACGAGAAAGCCTGGCTGACGCTGTCTCAGCCTCGCGGGAAGGCGGAGCGGGTGATGGGAATCGAGCCCACGTGAGCCGCTATGGCACGCCCCTTCACCCGCGTACTACGTGGTAAGTGCGGACGTATTTCGCTATACGGCGAAATACAATTTCTTCATGCCTCAGAAAGCCACTCCCCGCCCCACCGCCGACGCCGTCTTCAAGGCGCTCGGCAGCCCTGCTCGACTCACCATCGTCCGCACGCTGATCGGTGGCGAGCGCTGCGTCTGTGACCTCGTGGAGGCCTGCGGCCTCGGTTGGTCCACAACCTCGAAGCACCTCGATGTTCTGCGCGAAGCGGGCGTCATCTCCAGCGCGAAGCGCGCGCAGAAGATTTTTTGCCGCATCGAACTCGCGTGCGTGGCCGACTTCATTTCCTGCCTCGACGGCGTTTACGCGCCCGCCGGCGCCTGCTGCACCAGGTGATCACCATGACCACCCTCACGCTCAACCCCGAGACCCGGCACGAACTCAAGATCTTCGCCGTGCTCGCGGCGGTCTTCGGTGCCGTGTACTTCCTGCCCGTCGGCACGCCGCGCTTCGATGGGGCCGTGACAGAAGCTCTCGAACTCACGAAGTGGTACGCGCGCGAGCACGTGGTGCTTTGCCTGCTGCCGGCGTTCTGGATCGCTGGCGCGATCGCGGCCTTCGTCTCGCGGGCCTCGGTGATGCGCTATCTCGGCCCGAAGGCGCCGAAGCCGCTCGCCTATGGCGTGGGGTCGGTCGCAGGCGCGATTCTCGCGGTCTGCAGCTGCACCGTGCTGCCGCTGTTCCAGGGCATCTATCGCATGGGTGCGGGCCTGGGCCCTGCGACCGCCTTCCTGTACTCGGGGCCCGCGATCAACGTGCTGGCGATCGTCATGACCACCAAGGTGCTTGGTGCCTCGATCGGCATCGCCCGCGCCGTGGGCGCGGTCGCCTTCAGCCTCGTGATCGGCCTGCTCATGGCGTTCTTCTTCCGTCACGAGGAGCAGCAGAAAGCTGCGGCTGCCGCCGCGATGCCGGAGCCCGAAGCGGGCTGGCCGCTCGCACACACCGCCGCGTTCTTCGCGACCATGGTCGGTATTCTCGTCTTCGCCAACTGGGGCGCAGCGTCGCAGACGACCGGCTTCTTCGCTGCGGTCTTCGCCGCAAAGTGGTGGCTGACCTCGGCGCTCGCCGTTGTGTTCGCCGTGATGCTCTGGCGCTGGTTCAGGATCGGGCTTTCGCGCATCGCCGTCGTCGCTGGTGCAACCGTGGTAACCGCGATTGCGGTCCCAGGCCACCCGACGTGGCCCTTCCTGGTGGCGGTACTTGGAC
Organism: uncultured Gammaproteobacteria bacterium; assembly: GCA_963744735.1. Taxonomy (GTDB): domain Bacteria; phylum Pseudomonadota; class Gammaproteobacteria; order Steroidobacterales; family Steroidobacteraceae; genus RPQJ01. Next base: position 48,050 of record CAVUVH010000007.1, on the reverse strand, counting down.
TCGCCTGGCTCACAGCCGGTCGCGACGACGAAGCGGGTGAATGGTTCAACCAGGCCTGGACGTACACGAAGCAGATCGTGCCGCTGCTCCTTGGCGGCGTGCTGGTTGCAGGCTTCCTGCTGGGTCGGCCCGGGCACGAGGGGCTGCTTCCTTCCGCATGGATCACCGGCCTGGTGGGAGGCAACTCGATCGCCTCGAACCTGTTTGCGGCGATCTCGGGCGCATTCATGTACTTCGCCACACTCACCGAGGTGCCGATCGTGCAGGGCCTCGTCGGCAGCGGGATGGGCTCGGGCCCGGCGCTCGCGCTGCTGCTCGCGGGACCGGCATTGAGCCTGCCGAGCATTCTCGTCCTGCATTCAATCTTCGGACTCAAGAAGACCGTCACCTACGTCTCGCTCGTGGTCGTCATGGCCACCGTCACCGGCTGGGGCTACGGATACCTGTTCACCTGATGCGGGCCGAACCCGCAGGAGCAAGCAATGAAGATCCAGATCCTCGGTTCCGGTTGCGCGAAGTGCCGTTCGCTGACGGCAGTCACTGAACAAGCGGCGCACGACCTTGGTCTCGAGTACGAGCTTGAAAAAGTCACCGACATGGGGCGCTACCCCGACTTCGGCGTGATGTTCACACCGGCACTGGTGGTCGATGGGGTCGTCAAGTTGAGCGGCAAGGTGCCCTCGCTCGATGAAGCGAAGACGCTGTTGAGCTGATCGTGAAGAAGCGCAGCCTCCCCTTCGCATTGGTTACGCTCGCAGGCGTTGGCTGACGTTGTCTCAGCCTGGCGGGAAAGTGGAGCGGGTGATGGGAATCAAACCCACGGGACCGACCCGGATCGGCGCGGCAGGCACCTCCGGCAGCGAAGGCCATTCCGCGTGGCTAGTCGCTTTGCAGCGACGCGTTGCGCAACCGCAATGCGTTGCCGACGACTGATACCGAGGACAGGCTCATCGCCAGCGCGGCGATCATCGGGCTCAGCAGCAGGCCGAGCGTCGGATAAAGCACGCCTGCGGCCACCGGCACGCCCAACGCGTTGTAGAGGAATGCAAAGGCGAGATTCTGCTTCATGTTCCGGACCGCGGCGCGCGAGATCTCCCGGGCACGTGCAATTCCACGCAGGTCGCCCTTGACCAGCGTGACCTGGGCGCTGGACATGGCGACATCCGTGCCCGAGCCCATGGCGATGCCAACATCCGCCGCCGCAAGCGCCGGCGCGTCATTGATACCGTCTCCCGCCATGGCGACGTGGCGCCCTGCGGCTTTCAGCCGCTGGACGAGGTCCACCTTGTCCTTCGGCTGCAACTCACCGTGCACCTCGTCGATGCCGAGCCGGCGCGCAACCACGTCAGCCGTGGCGCGACTGTCGCCGGTGGCCATCACCACGCGCAGGCCGGTCGCGTGCAATGCCTTGATCGCGGCGGCCGCTCCGTCCTTGATCGGGTCCGCCACGGCAATCAGGCCGGTCGCGCGGCCATTGACCGCAAGGAACATCGCGGTGGCTCCATCGGTGCGCAGGCCCTCTGCCGCGTCCGCCAGCGTGCCGAGCTCCGCACCCACCTCCTGCATCAGCGCAGCATTGCCGAGCGCGATGGCGTGGCCTTCGATGCGGCCACGGACGCCGCGCCCCGTGACCGACTCGAACTCATCGGCCTTGGACAGCGGGAGGTTGCGCAGCTTTGCCTCGGCGACGATGGCATCAGCGAGGGGGTGCTCGCTCCCCTGTTCCAGGCTCGCCGCGAGCCGCAGCACTTCTTCTGCCGACTCCGAACCTCGTCCGATCACCTCGCGAAATGCCGGCCGGCCCTGCGTCAGTGTGCCGGTCTTGTCCACGATCAGGGTGTCGATCGTGCGCAGCCGCTCTATGGCTTCGGCGTCGCGGAAGAGGACGCCGGCCTGCGCCGCGCGACCGCTGGCCACCATGATCGTCATGGGCGTGGCGAGACCAAGTGCACAGGGGCAGGCGATGATCAGCACGGCAACCCCATTGACCACCGCATAGGTCCATGACGGATCAGGGCCGAACAGACCCCACACGACGAAAGTGGCGAGCGCAGCAACCATGACCGCGAGCACGAACCAGAGGCTCACCCTGTCGGCCATTCGCTGCATCGGCGCCCGGGAACGCTGAGCCTGCGCAACGAGTTGCACGATCTGCGCGAGGACCGTCTCCGAGCCGATTTTGTCGGCCCGAATGACCAGTGCGCCGTTGCCGTTGATCGTGGCGCCTATGACCTTGTCACCCGGGACCCTCTCCACCGGGATCGGCTCGCCGGTCAGCATCGATTCATCGACGCTGGATCGTCCCTCCAGCACCTCGCCATCGACCGGCACCTTTTCCCCCGGCCGGACGCGCAGGCGATCGCCGACGTGCACATGGGCCAGCGGAATATCCTCTTCCGCACCCTCCGCGCCGAGGCGCCGCGCCGTCTTCGGCGCGAGCCCAAGCAGCGCCTTGAGCGCTGCAGAGGTGCTCGAGCGCGCCTTCAACTCCAGCATTTGCCCGAGCAGCGTCAGTGAAACGATGATCGCCGCGGCCTCGAAATACACACCCACCCGGCCGTGTTCGCGGAATGATTCCGGGAACAGGCCTGGCGCCACGGTCGCGACGACGCTATACGCGAAGGCGGCTCCTACGCCGGTACCGATCAGGGTCCACATGTTCGGACTGCGACGGGCGATCGATTGCGCCCAGCGCACGAAGAACGGCCACCCGGCCCACAGCACCACCGGCGCGGTAAGCGCCAATTCGATCCAGGTGCGCGTGGTCGCCGTGAGCATGCCCGTGCGATGCCCGAACATTGCCAGTGCCAGCACCGCGAGCGAGAGTGGCAGGGTCCACCAGAAGCGACGACGGAAGTCGGCGAGCTCCGGGTTCTCGTCGTCGTCCAGGCTCGGCATCATTGGCTCGAGGGCCATGCCGCAGATCGGGCACGCGCCGGGCGCGTCGCGCACGATCTGCGGATGCATCGGGCAGGTGTACCGCGTGCCGGCGGGCGCCGTCTCGTCGGCGGCGAGATCCGCCTTCAGGTAGCGAGTGGGGTCCGCGACGAACTTGCTGCGGCAGCCGGCAGAGCAGAATCGGTATTCCTGCCCGGCATGGACGGCGTGATGCGGGGAATCGGTGGCCACCGTCATCCCGCAGACTGGATCAATCGAGGCCTCGCCGTCGCCGTGTTCCGGAGCATGTGCGGTCATCAGAGGACCCTACTTGGCCGGCATGGACTCCATCGCCTGCTGATGCTGCAGCATCTGTTCCATCATCATCTGCATCATGCTCATGCGGCTTTCCATCATCTGGTGGTGCTGCATCATGTCTCCGCCGGCCATTGGCTTGCCGTCGCCCATGGCCATGCCACCAGCCTGGCCGCCGCCCTTCATCATCGGGCCGCCCATCCCGCTCATCGCGGTCATGTTGTCCTGCATGGCCTGCATGTGCGCCTGCATCAACTTCCGGCGTTCCGTCGGATCAGTGGTTGCGCGGATCTTGTCCATCTGCGCCTGCATTGCCGTCATGTTCTGCTGCATCTTGGACATCTGCTGCCCCATGTCCATGCCCATGGCTGGCTTATCCGGCGTGGCCTTGTCCTGGGCCGATGCCATGGGAGCAGACAGGGCGCAAGCGGCGATCGCGGCGATCAGGATTGAGGTCTTCATGTTCGGATTCCTTGGAAATCGGATGAGTTGAGAGGCGACGGCTTGCGGTGGTCCTTACGACCGAGCTCACCTGCTCTTGCGCAGGACCGCGACCAGTACGACGCCCAGCACGACGACGACGAGCGCGATCAGCCAGGCGCTGTTGAATCCGTACATGTGCCCGTACGAGCTTCCGCTGTCCATCATCCCGCCGCCGCTCATCGGTGTGTTGTCGGCAAGCGCGGCACTGACGGGTGTCACCAATACGGGCAGGACACCGAGCATGGCGGCGAGAGTTTTGTCGGTGATCGTGTTCATTGTTGCGGCTTCCTCGGGTGAGTTGGAGTCACGGCCGGGGCAACAGCTCCGGAGCGACCAGTGCAGCGACGGCGTGACTGCGATCACCGGGATACTCTTATAGACAAAGGGGCGCGTTGTCCGTTCCCTACCGAACAGTGTCGTCACGCCCATCGGGTATGCCGGATCAGGCGACGGATCCTGACCGCCGATAGATAGAAGAGCATTACAGGGGCGTGAGCCGCGCGATCCGCGGATCGGTGCTTCCGCCGCACACCCGACGCTCACTGTGTACTCCATCGAACAGACAGACGGGCACCGGGCGGTCGATGGTCACCTCATGAATTGTATCGCCGACTGGAGACGACGATGACCAGCAGCAATCTGGAACTCGAACCAGGCAAGACTACGGGCGGAGCTCCGAAGCCAGGTACGTTTGGCGAGCAGCCGGCCGGAACCGGGCTCGGCGCGGCAGCTGGCGGCGTCGCGGTTGGCGCATTGGCGGGCTCGTTCGCGGGTCCGGTCGGCACCGTGGTGGGCGCAGCGATCGGTGCCGTGGCCGGCGGCCTCGCTGGCAGGGGCATCGCCGATGCGATCGACACAGCCGCCGAGGAAGGCTACTGGCGCGAAAATTTCTCCAGCCGACCGTACGTGAAGCGCGGCTCGGCATTCGAGGTCTACGGGCAAGCCTATCGTTTCGGGGTCGAATCCTATGCGCGGCTCGGAGATCACTCGTTCGAACAGGCGGAGCCGGAACTGGAGCGCGAATGGAAGCGGGCCAAGGGCGGTTCACAGTTGTCATGGGCCAGCGCCAAGGACGCAGCCCGCGACGCGTGGCAGCACGTTAGCGATTCGATTGAACGCGTGACGCCCGGGGACTCCGATCGGGACGGGAAGTAAAGCCGACGTCCGGCGGTTGCCGGCAGAGCTTCCCAGGCGACCTCCCATGTCAGGGCATGTTGGCGAAGCCGCGATCGATACGCAGTTCGCGCCGGGACATTTGCTGGAGTTGGATGACGTTGTCTCAGCCTGGCGGGAAAGGGAAGCGGGTGATGGGAATCGAACCCACGTGAGTTGCCCCACTCCGCCCACTCGATCAATCACTTACGAAGAGCGCTGCTGCGGCGTGTGATTGACGTCTGAGCGTGCGACGCAGCGCTATTCCCGATTGAACCGCGCCCCGGGAGCGGGCGCTTAACTAGGCGCCGATCCGGCCGAGCGCAGTGACGATGACTTGATCCGGTTCGCAGAGGGACAGCCAGTTGATGTCGCCGGTATTCGGTTCGACAACGACAATTCCGGGGTCCTGGCTTCGGCGCAGCGTACCTGCATTTACGATTGTCAGGCCGCGAAAGTGGCGGACCATTCGCTGATGGGTATGGCCGTTGAAGCAAAGAGTCACTGCGGGATCTGCCAGGAGATCGTTTAACTCACTTTTCACTTCAAGCGCATACCCGAAATCGTCTGGCTTCACCGAGGCCATGTCGTTCGGCCCTAGCCCGTGACACAGCACCGCGCCTGGAAGCAAACTGTTGACGCTGCAAAACCCCGGTAGCGATTCAATGTAGTCAATCGATTCGTGCGAAAGCTTCCCGCGACGCGTCGCGTGCTGAAAATCACGCAGTGTGTCGTCCAGCATCCATCTGTCGTGGTTGCCTCGAACGGTAATGACTTCATAGGCACGGAGCAGCTCACAACAGCGATCCACGTTTCCCGGTCCATCAACAATGTCGCCGACGCAGAGCACACGATGCACACCCAATCGTGAAAGAGTCAGTAAAGCCCGCTCAAGCAGCTCGTGTTCCGCATGGATGTCGCCGATGACGGCGATATGGTGATCGAGGATCGCAGAGGGCATCGGTTCAACCAGTCAGCAGACAAGTACCGACACTCGGGACGCCGTCGCGGCGCCGGGTGCAGGCCACAGGAACGACTTTACTTTCAGCTTAAGGATTTCAATCCAGGAGTCCAAGCCAACACCCACAGTTCTTTCCCGCAAGCGGACCTCGAACGGGAAGATTTGACCCGATCAAGACCCTTGCGATCCCGTGAAGTCCGCTACTTCGAGTATGCGCAGGATCAGCGCATGTTCTTCGGACACACACGGTGCGATCTGCTGCTCCACCGGCGCTTCAGGCTCCCCCTTGGCGACGCGCCAAGTCCGTTGCCAAGGCGGCTCGCCGCAGGCGGCGGTGACGCCATAGATAGTGGAAATCGGCGCCAGTGTCGTGCATGAGCTGCACTCCGAAGTAGTTCACATACTCGAGCACGGCAAAAGTCATTATGCCGGCCGCCCATGCAAGGTCAGTCGTAGCGGCGCCGCGCAGGGCCGTCACCACCAGCCAGATCGTCACGACGACCAGGGCAATCAGATCGGCGGTCCGAAGACTGCGGTATAGCGGCCGGAAATAGACGGGCAGGGGCTGGCGCGATTGCATCGAAACGAGCTTCAGGTGCCAATATCCCGCCCCTTGAAGCAACATCAGGCCGACCAGCACTGCAGGCGGCAGGCGCAATGCCCAGTCGACCGCCGCATCCGACCGCATCCAATGCCACACCAGCGCGCCAGGTAGTGCCAGCGCAAGAACGGCCTCAGCATTGCGCAAGTAGCGTAGGCGGATGTGGAGTGCGTTGTTCGTCACTTGCTTGCGTGCCATTCGTGTCGCCAGGCCTTGGGCGGCGCTGACACTAGCATTGCAGCGCACAGCACTCGGAGCAAGGGCCAGCGACTGCTCGTAGGCCGAGCAGGTCGACTATATTAGCAACGGCTTCTGGCTGTTCAGCGAAGTCCGAGCGTCACACTCTCGCGCGCTGGCAGGCAGCACGGTCTCGCGTCCGCGTGGATCCAGGTGTGATTCGCCACCGAATTTCCCGAGTGTGCCCCCGAGGAGTCTGCGGTCTCTTTCTCAGCCGGAATCCGCAACGTCACGCAGTCGCGCAGGGTCGTCCAGGGTCAGCGACCTGTAGTTGAGAGTCACGAGTCCGCGGGCCGAGAAATCTCTCAGGACCCGACTGAACGTATTCCTGGAGACGTTGCAGAGCATCGCGACTTCGGTCTGCGAAGCCGGAATTTCGGACGGCAGGTCGGCATCCGGACCCGACGCCCAACGCCGGCCCGCCAGGCGCAGCAGGACGGCCGCGCAACGCGCCGAGGCATCGCGGATCAGCAGGTCGGCGGCGATCTGCATGGCGAGGTCCATGTTGTAGATCGCGTCGCGCCCGAGCTCGGCGAACCACTCCGGCCGTCGGCGAAGCAGTGCCCGCAGTTCGTCGCCCGGCACGCGCAGGAGGTTCACGTCGGTTCTCGCGACGGCGGTGACGCGCCGACCCCGCTCGAGCAGCAGCGACACGGTGCCGAACCATTCTCCGGGCCGCAGCATGTGCAGCAGCACCGCATCCGGATGAGTCAACTTGCTCTGCAAGGTGACCACGCCGGAACTGATGCCGAACACGTCCTGCCCGACTTCGTCCGCCTGATAGATCACGCTGCCGGCTGCGTAGGACTTCGGGCGCGCCAGCGCGAGGAACTCGCGCCTGAAGCGCGGCGGGCAGTCTGCAAACCACCCGCGGATCGGGAAGCTGGATCTCGACGGCTCGCACCACTGGACTTGGTCATATCGATGGCGACTGTACCATTTTGGGCAAAGTGCGCCCCGGGGCCGTGGTATCTGGCGCCGTGAATGCGCGCCGTGACGCGTCGCGTGTGCCGAACCCCGAGGGACCCGCCATGAGCAACCGTGTTCTTTTGATCCTGGCCTGTGCAGCAACTGCATTGGCACCGTCGCTCGCCGCCCGCGCCCAGTCGACGGATCGCGCCGCCGCACAGTCGCCGCCGTCCTGGCGCAGCCCGTCGCTCGTCGACGAGACCGTCGTCGGGCCGAACGGTGCGATCACGACCCGCACCGCGCTGCTGGCGAACGCGAAATGGGGAATCACCGAGACGCCGCGCGCGGAGCGCGTCGTCGACGGCGTGTACGCGCTGCGCGGCTGGGGCATCGCGGCAGCTTCGCCATCGAGGCACCCGACGGCTGGATCATCGTCGACACCGGCGACTCCACCCGCGCGGCGACCGAAATGCGCGCAGCACTCGAAGCCGCGGTCGGCCGGAAGATCAAGGTCGCCGCGATCCTCCTGACCCACTGGCACTACGGCGACGGAACCGGCGCGTTTCTCGACGAAGGAACGAAGATCTGGGGACACGAGTACCTGGACCGTAACCGCAGTATCTCGACCGGCGTCAGCGTCCTGAGCGGTACCTACCAGACACGTGCGATCGCCCAGTTCGGCGTCTTCCACCCGCAGAGCGGCCCCGACGCCTTCCCGAACATGCTGGGCTTCCCGCCCGAGAAGCTGCTGGCCGAGTCCAGCTACAAGCCGCCCACGAAGCTCTTCGAGAACGGCCAGATCATCGACGTCGTCGTCGCTGGCGAGCCCGTGCAGGTCGCTCCCAATCGCTCGGACACCTCCGACAGCGTCGGCTTCTACTTTCCCCGCAAGCGCCTGCTCGTGACCAACTTCATGGTGCCGGGCGGCATCTTCAACGTCTACACGCTGCGCGGCGGACCGTATCGCAATCCCGCGATCTTCATCGAGGACGCGCGCTGGCTCGAGGCGAGGAATGCCGAGGTCCTGCTGGACATCCACGGGCCGACGCGTCAAGGGCGAAGCCGCGGTGCGTGAGGCCGTCCAGCGCGCCGTCGACCAGGTGCAGCTCATCCACGACCAGACCCTGCGCCTGATCGCGCACGGCCGGGACGCGCGGCAGGCGGCCGAGAGCGTGTACATGCCGCGCGAGCTGCGCGGGGACTGGGAGAACTACGGGCAGGTCGAGAGCCACGTCCGCCAGGTCTACAACGGCACGATCGGCTGGTTCGGCGGCGACGTCTACGACATCAACCCGCTGTCCCAGAGCGAGGAAGCGGCGCGTACCGTCCAGATGATGGGCGGCCCGGCCGCCGTGCGCAAGGCCGCCGCCGAAGCCGCGAAGAAGGGCGGGCTGGCGAACTGGCGCTGGAGCCTCAAGCTCACGTCGCTGTTGCTGCAGCTCGACCCCGCCGACGCCGAGGCGCGCAAGGTCCGCGCGGACTGCGGCGCGCGCGCTCGGGCAGCGCACGACGTCCGCCAACGCGCGCGGCTTCTACCTCACGGAGGCGCTGCAGCTCGAGGGCGGCTTGAAGGTCCAGGGCCAGCCGATGACGCTCGACGCGATCCGCGCTTCGTCGGGACGCCCGGCGCCGAACAGCTCGCTGCGGCGACCGTCGACGAGAACCTGCAGTTCGTGCGCTACCTCGTCGATCCGCGCAAGGCCGACGGCCTGCGCCAGTCGTTCACGCTCGCCGTCGAGGGCGATCCACGCATCCGGCACATCGAACTGCGCAACGGCGTCATCGTGCTCTCCGATGCGGAGGCCCCGGCACCGACGCACCTCAAGCTCACGCGGCAGGAACTCGCAGCGTTCGTGCTCGGCACGCGCCCGGCGTCGGCCGGAGACCCGCTGACCGAACTCAACCGCGTACTCGACCGCAGCCACCTGATGCCGGCCGCCCCGGGGTCCGTGCTCGAACACAAGCTGGGAATGAAGCCCAGCGACGACCTCGAGCACTAAGCGGTCGAGCTGACCTGCCGCGCGATCTGAGAGGACCGTCACCCATGCCGACATCGTCGATCGCGTTGCCGCGACTGGCTACGGCGGCTACTGTCGCTCGCGGTCCTGATAGCCGGCACTGCCGAGGCGGCGCCACCGAGGAAGCCGAACATCGTCGTCATCTGGGGCGACGACGTCGGCTTCACCAACCTCAGCGTCTACAGTCGCGGCGTCATGGGCTACCGCACGCCGAACATCGATCGCATTGCGAACGAAGGCGCGGTGTTCACCGATCACTATGCGCATCCGTCCTGCACCGCCGGGCGCGCCGCGTTCATTACCGGCATGTATCCGATCCGCACGGGCCTGACGTCGGTGGGCATGGTCGGGGGGCCGGTGGGCCTGCAGGCCCACGACGCCACGCTCGCCGAGGTGCTGAAGACGCAGTCGACTTGCGCCGGGAGCTGGCTGTCCTGGCGGCCATGGCCGCCATGCAGCGCTACCTGGCGCGCTTCGTTGGGCACCCGGCAGCGGCACAGCCGGCCTGGCTACACGATCGTGTGGGCAGTCGCGTCTCTCCGGCGCGACTGTCCACGCGACTGCTCACGCCACTGTCAGGAGTAATACCTGCTCAAGCCCCCGGGAGCGGGCGGGATCAACTTCCTGCCGTGCCGTGCCGTGCCCGTCCCGTCCCGTCCCGTCCCGTCCCGTCCCGTGCTGCCTAGCGATGATTGCTCACCGATTGCTCTCGTCGGCTCAGCCGCGGATGCGTAACGGGCGCACGCCTTGGCTGGTGAGGGCGGCGAGCCATGGTCCACCCGGGTGCTCCGCGAGGTACCGTTCAGCGCGTCCCACTGACGCACGAGCACTGAGAGGGTATCCCAGGTGCTCAGGTCGCCAGCACTGGTGAGAACGAACCCGCGGACACCGGCAGCGATGACCAGTTCCGCTTCTGCTGGTCGAGATCGGATCTTCTTGTCTCGTGTGATGACGACCAATCCCAGTCCGCCGATGATCGGGAGCCACACAGCGTCCGGAGTGCCGAACGGGACTTCGGGCAGACGAACGTGGCCGGGGTGCAGCACGTCCTTGCGGGCGAGGGAAAGGCTGCGGCCCAGCGCGAGGTCGTTCTCGTCGACGAAGAACCGAGCCGGAGCGTCACCGCCCATCAGGCAGCTGTTGCCGCCAGCTGGGTCTCGTACGCGATCGCGGCGTTGATGTCGCCGATGGGAAGCTCGTATGTCTCGGCCAGGAACTCAGCACTGTCTCCGCTGCGGTACAGCTCGGCGATGCGTTCGGTGGCCACACCGCGGATCGACGGCCGACCGAAGGAGTACTCCGGGTCGATGACGACCGGTGAGGTCTTGCCTGCCGGTCGGATGCGGGCGACGACGTCGTCGGCGAACTCGACCTTCTGCAGGTAGGCCTCGACCTCACGGGCGAGGATGAGCTCCTGGCCCGAGCGGATGACGATGGCCAGCGACGGATCGAGATGCGTCTCCTCCTGGATTCGGAGAACGAGCTGCCGGTCGTACACCCATGGCCGGGAGTGGGCGAGCGGGTAGCGCACACCGAACTCCTGGCGAAGGCGTTCGATGACCGGACGGATGTGCTGCAGGCTGACAGACGCGGCGGTACTCGCGGAGGTAGCCGAGCTCGACGAACTCGCCCCAGGTGACGAGATCGCTGCCGGTCGACGCCTCGCGGATGACGGGTGCGTACTGCACGCCACTGCGCTCGTAGCCGTCGAGCCATCCACGGACCTTGTCCTGACGCAGACCGAGCAGCGATGAGGCCTGACCGACGCCGTACACGGCACGTTCAAGAGTTGTCACGGCGCTCATTGCCCACACGATAGGCCAGGCCTGTCACGGAGTATGCGACTCGATTGACGGTGGGCGAGTCCAGCGCGACCCTGGCCGAGCTCGGCGGTGAGCCGCCGAACGCGGTCACGGTCCAGGTCAGCGACCGTTCGGCTTCAACACCCGCGCCGTCATGCGGAGCGTGAACGCGGCGGCCTTGCGACCATTCGCCGACGCGACGCGCCACGTCGCCGACCGGTACCGCTGCAGGGCGGACCACACCGTGAGTCCTTCGGCCCGCGAGCCGACCGGCATCGTCTCCTACAGAGGCAGCGGAACCGGAAGCGCAGCACCGAAGTTGAGTGCCATCGGACTGCCATCGACGATGCGGAAGGCGATCCAGTGGCTCGAGGCTCGGCGATCGCCTCACTCGGGTCGACGGAGTGTCGACGACACCTCGTGAAGCCCATCAGGGGCCGGCGGCGCCGATCCAGCCGGGTGGCGCAGGCGGGCTGCACCCGTGGTCCGATCGCCGCTCAGGCCACACCGCACACGTCGAGCGCCAGCGCCGCGAGCGCGCGTGCAGTCACGACCACCTCCTCGATCGCCACCGACTCGGCCGGGCCGTGGGCGAACTGTGCGTCACCCGGCCCGTACTGCAACGTGGGGATGCCAGCGCCCACCGTCTGAACGCAGGTCGCTGCCGTACGGCGCGCCGTAATCGTCGGGTGCCTCCGGCCGGCCTGTCGCCAGCCGGTGTGCTCCGGCCACACGGGTCGCCAGATCGCTGTCGGCGGGCAGCGATCCCGACGCGAACTCGCCACCCCACCACTCGATCTCGGCACGGGTGATCGCGCAACCAGGGTCGCCGTCGCAGGCCTCGGTGACGGCACGCTCCAGCGCTCGACGGGCATCGGCCACGGGCTCACCGATGGCCACGCCGATACGGCCCTCGGCCACCAGCAGATCGGGCACCGACGACGGCCAGTCCCCGGCATGAACCTTGCCGATCGAGATCGGGTGGGCCAAAGGCCAGCGAGCCATCCGCGGGTCGACGCTGCGATGGCGGTCGCGTTCCAGGCGGTCGATCGCCTGCCACAGCGGCCAGAACATCTCGATGGCGCTGACGCCCTCGGTGCGCCGTGGCAGCGTGTGTCGCGACGCCGCGGTACGCGGAGCCGGAAGGTCAGTGCGCCGGAGTTGGCGGTGATCATCGCCAACGATGTCGGCTCGGGGATGACGCACGCGTCGGCTCGCCATCCACGGGCGCAGGGTGGCGAAGGTGCCCAGGCCGCCGTCCTCCTCACCCTGCACCGAGGTCACCAGCAGGTCGCCGCGCAGCCGGACGCCGGCGGACCTGATCGCCTCGGCGGCCCACAAGGCAGCCACGAGCCCGGCCTTCATGTCGCACGCGCCGCGTCCGTGCAGGTGACCACCGCGGACATCGGCCGCGAACGGCTGCAGCTGCCAGGCGTCCGGGTCGCCGATGGGGACGACGTCGATGTGGCCGTTCAGCATCAGCGTCGCGCCGTCGCCGGTGCCCGGGCGTCGACCGACCAGGCCCCACGCCTCGGACCGCTCGACCTCCATGCCGGGGAAGTCGGACCGGGCGGTCAGTCCTGCCAGATCGATGCCCCAGTGGTCGACCTCGAGGCCCGCTTCGGCGAAGCGACCGGCCATGAACTCCTGTGCGTCGTTCTCGGCTGCGGTACCACTGATGCTCGGGATGCGGATGGTGCGAGCGATCAGGTCCAGCATCGAGGGACGCAACGCATCGACAGCGTTCAATACTCGAGCTGCCCGCGTCGTCGTGCACCATCGCCGACGACGGTATCAAGTGGCGCACCTGTGCGCCGCTCATCGGAGCCGCGCTCGCTCGTCGATGCCGAACCTCCATCCAGGCCCGCCCGAGCGTGTTCGGGCACGTCGACCTTCGAGGGTGCTCGATGCGGGGCACTCGCCGTCGAGCGGACACACTGCCTGCCCATGACCTCCGACGAGATCGAGCAGGACCCGACGTCGCCCGCCGACGCGGCGCCGACCGCGCCGGTCGTGCGCGTCGACCTCGATGCGCGGCGTGGGGGAGCGCGGTGGCGGGCGATCCTCGCCTGTGTCATCGGCGTCGTGATCCTCGCGCTCGCTGCGGCGTCGTTGGTCTTCGTCGCCGTGTTCGCCATCGCCCGCCTCTGGACGTGGATCCGGGGCCGGGATCTCGACCAGTTCTGGCTCTGGGAGCTCGCCCCGGCCGGTGCACTGCTGGTCGGGCTCGGCGTCGTCGCGGTCTCGTTCACGGTGACGTTCTGGTGGATGTGGAGCGGCGCGGCCGAGCGAGTGCTGCGCGACGTCCAGGCGTCTCCGCTCGAGGACGGCAAGGCCACCGCCCGGTTCAGCAACGTCGTCGAGGAGCTGTCGATCGGCCTCGGTCGACCGGTGCCGGAGCTCTGGACGACCGAGGACCCCGCCCCGAACGCACTGTCGCTGCGGTCACGGGAGCGGCGGGTGCTCTGCATCACATCGGCGGTGCTCGACCTGCCGCGTCACGAACAGGAGGCGATCGCCGCACACGAGCTCGCCCACCTCTGGTCGAGAGACGCGCACTGGGTGACCGCCGGATCCATCGCCCTCGCCGTGGCCCGCCGCGCCGGCACCGAGATCGCGGCTCTTGGCGTGGTCGTGGTGGTCGCCACCGGCTGGCTCGCCTTCAAGGACTATGCCTACCTGTGGGGCACCTTCGTCACCGGGCTCGGCCTGCTCGTGGTGGGCGGTCTATCGGCCTTCGCCTTCCGCGGGTTGGAGCTGAGCGTCCGTCGGCACGCCGATGAGATCGCCGACGTGGCCGCGGTGCAATTGGCCCGTGACCCCGTATCGCTCGCCCAGCTGTGCATCCGACTGGCGGAGAGCGACGAACGGGTGGGTCCCGCACCGTCCAGCGCCGAGCACCTGTGGTTCGAGCTCGTCGAGGTGGTCCCGGAGGAGCCCGACAGCATCCTGGCGCTCAGCGCCCGCGTGCGAACCAGACGCGATCTGCTCGACCGTGCCGAACGGGCCTACGCGGAGGCGCGAGTGCCGATGCCCAGCGAGGTGCGCCAGCGGGTGGAGAGGTGGCGCCGGGAGAACGCCTCGATCGGCTGAGCCTTCCGCTCGGGGCTGCGGCTCCTCAGATCCTGGCGCCGGTCGGGTCTGTGCCGGACGGTCCCCGTTCGTGAACACGCCCTCGACGATGACGGGCCCGGAGCCTCCGCTCACACGGATCAAGACCGAGGCCCTCCTCGAGCGCATGGAGGAGATGCCGAGCCATCCGAGCGTGGCCATGCGCGTGCTCTGGCTGACCGACGACCCGAGAACCACGATCGACTCGCTGGCTCGCGCGACCGAGCTCGATCCGATCCTCGCGGCGCAGCTCCTCCGCATCGCCAACTCCGCGTACTACAGCCTGCGCACCCCGGTGACGAACGTGCCGCGGGCGATCATGGTGCTCGGGTTCAGCACGGTTCGTGCACTCGCCACGGCGTCCGTCAGCGGGCTGCGGAGCAGCAAGCATCCGATTCCGATCACCTTCTGGGAGCACGCCGCGGCGGTGGCGAGCGCGTGTCAGCTGGTGGGCGGCCGCTACGACGTACCGAGCAGCGATGCGTTCGCGCTCTCGGGCTGCTGCACGACCTCGGCTCCGGGCTGCTGTTCATGGCGGACAGCGAGGCGTGGACGACCGTGGAGGATCAGGCGGCCGGTGGCGGCTCGCTCGAGAAGGGTCTCTTCGGCGTCACCCACCAGGACATCGGAGCCCGGGTCCTCGATGCGTGGCGTTTCCCTCGCGACTTCGTCGAAGCCGTCGCGCGTCACCATCATCGACTCGAAGCCCGCGAGCAGTCCTACACCCGTTGCCTGATCGCCTCGGAGCTCATCGCCGAGGTCGCGGCTGAGAAGGTCTCGGGCATCCGCGCCGAGAGCCACCGCACGCTGCTGCTCGCCGACGGCTTCCTGCCGGCCCAGCTGGAACGGGTCTTCGAACGCGTGTCGGTCGAGTATTGCTCGCTGGCCGAGGTGCTGGCCGAGACCGACGACCGATGAAGGCGCCGGCCGATCTCGGCGACGCGCGTCACGACGATCGTGCACTGAGTGAGCTGTTCGACGTCCTCCCGGTGCCGGCCGCCCGTTGTCTCCCAGGCGGCGAGATCGAGACCGTGAACGCCGCACTCCGCGACCTGTTGGCGTTGAGCGAAGAGGAGGCCGGCTCCTGCTGGGACTGGTTCCCCTCCGAGGAAGCGGCCGGGGGAGTGCGAGCACAGGTGTTGCGCGATCTCGGGGCCTCCGGTTCGGCCGATCTCGACGTGTCGGCCCAGCGCTCGGACGGGACGTCGATCGTCGTCCACCTGTCCGCCCGCGGGCTCGACTCGGGCGGCATGGTGCTCGCACTGCGCCCGATCGACTCGGAGCTGCGTCAGGCGGCCAAACTCCGGGCCAGCCAGGACCGGTTCGAGAAGCTCGCCGGGAGCGTCCCGGCCGGGATCATCTCGTCGCAGGCGGGAATGCGCGTGGACTACGCGAACCAGCGGTGTTGCGAGGTGTTCGGTGCACCGCCCGAGGTCCTGTTCGGGTTCGGTTGGCTCGACTACGTGCATCGTGAGGACGTCGATGCGGTCGAGCAGGCGGTGGCAGAGGCGATCGCGAGCAGCACCGAAGCGCATCTGCCGGTGCGTGTGGAGAGGGCCGACGGCACCGTGCGCTGGGTGGAGGTCAAGATCGCTCCGGTGGCGAACGCACGCGACGTCGGGTTCGTCGCCACCATCACCGATGTCACGGAGGCTCGGGAGCTGACCTCCCTCCTGACGACTCAGGCGCGCCACGATCCATTGACCGGGCTCCCGAACCGCACGGCGCTGCGCGAGCTGTTGACGACCCGGTTGCTGCAGGACGGACCGCTGCCCGCGGTGCTCTTCGTCGACCTCGACCACTTCAAGGACGTGAACGATTCGCTCGGACATGGCGCCGGCGACCGGCTGCTGGCGTGGTGGCGCGCCGTCTGCTGCACTGTGTTCGCGCCGGAGATACCGTCGCCCGGTTCGGTGGTGACGAGTTCGTGATCGTCCTCGAACAGGGGGAGGCTCCGGGCGCTGTCGACGCCGTCGCCGAGCGTGTCGTGGAGACGATGAGGACGCCCATCGACCTGTCCGGCCACAGCACGGTCGTGACTGCGAGTGTCGGGATCGTCTGGGTCGGTGGCGCCGACCCGGACGGCCGACCCATCGACGTCGACGAGGTGCTGCGAGACGCAGACATTGCGATGTACCAGGCGAAGCGAGCAGGCCGGAACCGCTCCGCGACGTTCGACGAGCAGGTCCGCACCGGCACACGCCAGCGGCTGATGCTCCACAGTGCGCTCCGGCGTGCCCTCGAGGAGAGAGCCGAGGAGCTGACGATGGTCTACCAGCCGATCATCTCGATGTTCGACGGCCGCGGTGCGCGGTGTCGAGGCGCTGATGCGATGGGATCTTCCGGGGCAGGGCCCATCTCACCAACGGTGTTCATCCCACTGGCGGAGGAGACCGGGATCATCGCGCCGCTGGGGCGCCTGGCGCTCTCACGTTCGCTGGAGGACGTCGCCCGATGGCGCCGCCGAGCCGGCTCGGAAGCCCTGTGGGTGTCGGTGAACCTCTCGGCGAGCGACCTTGTCGAGCCCGATCCTCGCCGCGGTGGCGAGGGCGCTCGCCGTGCACGACCTGCCTGGGCAGGCGCTCCACTCGAGCTGACCGAGTCGGCCGTCATGACCGATCCGGAGCACGCCCAGCACGTCCTCGGTGCGCTGCAACGACTCGGCGTTTCGATCTCGATCGACGATTTCGGGACGGGTTACTCGTCGCTCGCCTATCTGCAGCGGCTCCCGGTCGACGCGATACCAAGATCGACCGGGTCTTCGTCGAGCGGATCGGCCTCGACGCGCTGGCCGCCGCGTTGATCGAGGCATCGTGGCGTCGCCCACGCCGGTGGGTCCTGGTGCTGTCGCCGAAGGGGTCGAGCGGGTCGACCACGCCGACTACGGCACGGCACGGTGCACGCGGAGGGTTTCCTGTTCTCGCGCCCGGTGCCGGCGTCGGTCATCGAGGCCGGGATCTCCATCGTCGTCCCCGCGCTCGAGGGTGAGCCTGACGGTCGTCACCACACGACGAGCGAACAGGGCGTACGTGTGGAGTCGTCCACCGGGACGGTCCGCTCAGCGGCGAGGCCGGCGCCGTTTGCGTGGCGTACGCGACGAAAGCCCGGGCGCTTCGGGTACGACATCGGATGGTCGCGGAGCATCGGTTGCGTACGCCGGACGAAGGGATCGCATCCTGGCTCGTCGGGGTGGCGTCCGAAGCGGTCGGGCCAGACGATCTGCTGGATCCTCAACTCCGGGGCGCCATCCCCATCGTGTCGAAGTGCTCGAACCAGGAGGCCATCCGGTTCGGATCGACGAGGACCCACCGGTTGGGGACGTCGACGATCCGAAAGCGGCCGGTCCGATAGGAGAACGATGTCTCCTCGTTCGTGATGAAGCCACTGCGGCGTTCATCGGCCACGACGTTGATGATGGTCTGTGTGATGTCGGGCTCGAGCCCGAGCATGACCAGTTCGGGCTGACCGAGATCGCAGAGACCGACCGAGTAGGTCCATGGTGTCGCGGATCTCGTGCAGTTGCATCCCGGAACGGAGCACTGGCCGTAGCCGACGGACAAGACGGCGTGGCCCCAGCGGGCGACGAGATCGGAGACGGACGGGAACGGGTCCTCGGGGACCGAAGCCTGATCGCGGGTCGATAGCCATGCGGGCATCGAAGCCGCGGGGTGTGTCGGAGTTCCGGAGGGTCGTCCCGACCGGATCGGCGAGGCGACTTCCCGCTCGGAATGTGCAGGCGTATGGTGGGTGTGGCACGGGTGAATCATCCCGTGCCCTCGTGCGATGCAGCGCGAAGGAGGGTCCATGATCGGCATCGACCATTCGGCGGACCGGCGGACGAGGCAGCGCGGCGCGCCACGGTCCCGAGCCAGCGACGCAGAGGCCGCCCTTCGGGTGCGCATCCTCGCGCCCCGTGGGTCGCGGTGCCCCCGCCCGGCTACGGAGGGACCGAGAGCGTGATCGATCGGCTGGCCACGGGCTGCAGGCGGCCGGACACGACGTACGGCTGTGGACGACGGGGGATTCGACCTGCCCCGTGCCCCGTCGGAGCACCTTCGCCACCGCGAGGAGCGACGTGATGGGAGCAACCTCGGACGAGCTCCGGCACGTCATCGAGGGATACGAGTGGTTTCTCGCCGAGCGCTGCGACATCGTCCACGACCACACGCTGGCCGGACCGTTCGTCGCATCGGGATCGGTTCCTGGGATCGTGACGAACCACGGCCCCTTGGACCAGCCCGAATCGGCGACCATCTTCCGGCGGGTGCAGGCGATGATGCCGATCATCGCCATCTCGCACCAACAGGCGACCGATGCCATCCGTGTCGGGATCCGAGCGACCCACGTCATCCCCCACGGCATCGACATCGACGAGGTGACTCCCGGAAGCGGGCTGGGCGACGCCGAGGGTCGATATCTGCTCTTCCTCGGTCGGGATCGAATCCGGACAAGGGCCTCTCGGAGGCGATCGACGTGGCACGGGCCACCGGGTGGCGCCTCCTCATCGCATCCCAATGCACGAACCCGGCCAGCCGCGAGTACTTCGAGCAGGTGATCATGCCCTCGTTGCACCGACGGGATCGAGTACATCGGTGAGGTCGGTGGCCGTCGCAAGCAGGAGCTGCTCGGCGGGAGCGGCCCTGCTCAACCCGATCCAGTGGCCGGAGCCGTTCGGTCTCGTGATGATCGAGGCCCTGGCGGCCGGGACGCCCGTCATCTCGATGCACCGGGGTGCTGCACCTGAGATCGTCGTCGACGGTCGGACCGGCTTCCTCGGCGACGATCTGAAGGAGTTGGAGCTCGCCGTGCGTTCCATCGACCGGATCGACCGGTCGATGTGCAGGGCGGACGTCGCGTAACGGTTCAGTACCGAGCGGATGGTCGCGAAGCACGTCGCTGCATACGTCGCGGCCATTGACGCAGCCGGCCGGCGGGGGGAGCCGCCCCGTCCTCGCTGGTCGGAGCGTGACATGCCGACGTCGCGGGAGCCCATGAACGCCGAGGACTGGAAGGTGCCCTCGGTCGGGAGCGGGAGCATCACGCTGGTCTCGGGTCGTGACTTCGTCATCAGTGATTGACGGGTGACATGATGCGCGGCGCGGTGCACGGCCTGATCCACAACGATCGCCGCTACCTCGACGTCTGGTCGTTGCATCTCGTCGGCCTCGAGCTCCGGCCGCTCGCAGCGACGACGCCGACACCGTTCAGCGCGGTGTTCGTGGCGAGAGCGCACGAGCTCGATGGTCGTCCGCTGCCGCTGCTCGTCATCCGCCGCCGATGGGTCGGACACGGGATGCGCGAGGTGATCGAGCTCCACAATTCCGGGCGGGACCATCATGAGCTCGAGGTCGTGCTCGAGGTCGGCGCGGACTTCGCCCACCTCTTCGACGTCAAGGCGTCGCGTGGGGGCGAGGACGGAACGATCCGTCCGTCTGACGGTCATTGGTTGCTGGAACCACCGTGCACGACGTGGGGGCGGCTTCGATCCCGACCTGCGAGCCCCGCCCGACGACCTCGGACGTCGCGGACCAGCACGTTGGGTTGGTGGTTCGACGTCCCGGCCCATGGTCGGCGGCCGACGTTCACGGTCGAGCCGATCGTCGACGGCATACGCGCCGGGCAGCCTTTCCCGATCGGCACCACGCCCGCTGACGCCGTGCCGCTGCGACGCCTCGAGGCATGGCATGCCGCCGCACCGACGCTCGACTCGAACGGACCCCCGCCTCGTCGACGCCTGTCGAGCAGGCGCTCGCCGACCTCGCGGCCCCTGCGGATCGTCGACGCGCGCGCACCCCGACCGGCCGTCGTCGCCGCCGGCGCGCCGTGGTTCATGACGCTGTTCGGCCGCGACTCGCTCCTCGACGGCCTGGATGCCGCTGCCGTTCGACGCCGACGCTCGCGCGGGGCGTGCTCCGCGACGCCTGGCCGAGCTCCAGGGCACGGCGACGACCCGGCGTCCGAGGAGCAGCCCGGGCAAGATCCTGCACGAGCTCCGCCGTCACGGCGGCGGCGGCCCGTTCGCGGTCGCGCAGCCGCTACTACGGCACCGTCGACGCCACGCCGCTCTTCGTCGACCTCGCCGCCGAGGCCTGGCGATGGGGCGGCGCTCGACGAGCGACGTCCGCCGCGCTGGCGCCTGCCATCGACGCGCGCGCTCGACTGGCTGCTCGATCCCGGTGACTCCGACGGCGACGGCTTCGTCGACTACCGCCGCGACGACGCCACGGGGCTGCTCGAACCAGGGCTGGAAGGACTCCTGGGACGGGATCACGCTTCGCCGACGGCTCGCTGCCGCCGGCCCCGATCGCGCTCGTCGAGGTGCAGGGCTACGTGTACGCCGCGCTGCTCGGCGCGGCCGAGCTCGCCGACGTCGGGCCGCGGGCCGCCGACGCGGCGGAGCACCCGCGAGGCGCCGAGCTGCAGGACCGGTTCAACCGGGCGTTCTGGCACGCGGACGGCTGGTTCGTGCTCGGCTCCTGGACGGGGACGGGTCGACTCGCTCACCACGAACCCCGGGCACGCGCTGTGGTCCGGCATCGCCGAGGACGACCACGCGGACCGCTACCTCGATCGGCTCGGCGAGCCGGAGCTGTGGACCGGCTGGGGCGTGCGCACCCTGGCCACGTCGATGGCTGCGTACGACCCGCTCAGCTACCACAACGGCTCCGTCTGGCCCCACGACACGGCCCTCTGCGCTGCGGGCGCCGCCCGCTACGGCCGGTGGGACGTCGTCGACCTGTTCGTCGACGGTCTCCTCGACGCGCGCTACTTCGGCGGTCGACCACCCGAGCTGTTCGCCGGGTTGGCCCGCGGGGTCGTGCCGTGCCGGTCGCCTACCCGGCCTCGTGCTCGCCCCAGGCCTGGTCGGCCGCCTCGGTGCTGCTGCCGCCTGCGTGCCAATCTCGGCATGAAGGCCGATGCGTCTCGTCGTACGGTCGAGGTCGAGCCGCGGGGTCGGATCGCTGCCGACCTCTCGTGCGACCGGCTCGTCGTCGGAGGGCGCCTCGTCTCGATCACCTGCCGCGGCGGGGTGGTTGCGGCACAGGCCGACGGGGTCGAGGTGGTGGACGTTCGAGACCACTCGCGCCGGCCGTGAGCGCGTACGTGGATCGGCAGTGGTGCGTCAGGGCTGGGCGGCCGGTGCATGCGGACGACGCCGTCGGCGACGGCGGCCTCGGCCACGGCCGCGGCCACCGCGGCGGCGACGCGCGCGTCGAACACCGACGGGATGATGTAGTCGGCGGCCAGCTCGTCGTCGGCGACCACGCGCGGCGATGGCGCTCGGCCGCGGCCAGCTTCATGTCCTCGGTGATCTCGGTGGCGCCGACGTCGAGCGCGCCGCGGAAGATGCCCGGGAACGCGAGCACGTTGTTGATCTGGTTCGGGTAGTCGCTGCGGCCGGTGGCCATGACCGCGGCCAGGCCGTCGGCGTCCTCGGGGCGGATCTCGGGGTCGGGGTTGGCCATGGCGAACACGATCGGGTCCGTGGCCATGCGTGCGCACGTCGGCCGCGGTGATGAGGTCGGGGCCGACGACGCCGATGAACACGTCGGCGCCGGGCAGCACGTCGGCGAGCGTGCCCGGCGCGCTGCTCGGGGTTGGTGTTCTCGGCGAACCACTGCTTGACGACGTTGAGGTCGTCGCGGCCCTGCGTAGATGACGCCCTGGCGGTCGGCGCCGATGATGTCGCCGACGCCGGCGCTCGATCAGGATCTTGGCGATGGCGACGCCGGCGGCGCCGGCGCCGGCGATGACGACGCGTGAGGTCGCTCGATCTTCTTGCCGACGATCTTGCAGCGCGTTCTCGAGCGCGGCCAGCATCGACGACGGCGGTGCCGTGCTGGTCGTCGTGGAAGACCGGGATGTCGAGCAGCTCCTTGAGCCGCTCCTCGATCTCGAAGCAGCGCGGGCGCCGCGATGTCCTCGAGGTTGATGCCGCCGAAGGTCGGGGCGATGCGCACGACGGTCTCGACGATCTCGTCGACGTCCTTGGTGTCGAGGCAGATCGGGAACGCGTCGACGCCGGCGAACTCCTTGAACAGCAGCGCCTTGCCCTCCATCACCGGCATGGCGGCCGCGGGGCCGATGTCGCCGAGGCCGAGCACGGCGGTGCCGTCGGTGACGATGGCGACGGTGTTCTTCTTGATCGTGTAGCTCGTGGGCGAGCTCGGGGTCGCTCGGCGATCGCCTTGCACACCCGGGCGACGCCCGGCGTGTAGGCCATCGAGAGGTCGTCGCGGTCGCGGACCGGGACGCAGCGGCAGCACCTCGATCTTGCCGCCCTCGTGCATGCGGAAGGTGCGGTCCTACGCAGCTCGAGCACGACCACGCCCTCGGACGCGCTCGCGCGTCGACGACCTGCTGCGGCGTGGGCCTCGTCGCGGCAGTTCACGACGACGTCCTCGTCGAGGTACGGGCCCTTGGCCTCGAAGCCGCTCGAGCGCCGCGATGTTGCCGCCGACCTCGCCGATCGCGGTCGCGCAGGCGGCCGAGGGCGCCGGGCGCGTTGTCGAGGCGGCACCCGAGCGGATGCAGAAGGCGGCGGTGGGTGTGGTCGACATCGGCGACGAGGGTACGCGGGACGGTCGTGGCCGCACCACATCCGCCGCCCCCGTGTCCGTCGGTCTACGTGGGGCGAGTTCATCGCGAGGGGGTCGTTGATGACCACGGCGTTCGTATTGTCGGGCGGTGGGAACCTGGGCTCGATCCAGGTGGGGATGCTGCGGTCGCTCGCGGCCCGTGGCGTCCGGCCGGACCTCGTCATCGGGACGTCCGTGGCGCGAAATGCGGGGGATGGATCGCCGCTGTGGACACGACGCCGACATCGACCAGCTCGTGCGGCTGTGGAGCGGACTGCGTCGCTCCGACGTCTTCCCGACCGATCTGTTCGGTGGCCTCCGTGGGATGTTCGGTCGCATCGATCACCTCGTTCCGGCGACGGGGCTGAGGAAGCTGTTGCGCCGGGAACTGGGCATCGCCAGGCTGGAGGAGGCACAGATCCCCTTGTACGTCGTCGCCACGGACATCCGCAGCGGGGAGCGATCATCTGATCAACGAGGGGGACGCCGTCGACGCGATTCTGCGCCAGCGCGGCCATTCCCGGCAGTCTTCCCGTCGGTCATGATCGGTGACCGACGACTCGTCGACGGTGGCGTGGTGAACAACTGCCCCATCTCCCATGCCGTGTCGCTCGGCGCGACGACCGTCTGGGTCCTGTCGTGCGGCTACGCCTGTGCACTCGAGCGCCCGCCGAAGGGCGCGGTCGCCAGCGCCCTGCAGGCCGTCAGCCTGTTGATCCAGCAGCGCCTACGGACCGATGCCGACCGCTACCGTGGTGAGGTCGATCTGCGAATCGTGCCGACGCTGTGCCCGGTGAAGGTCGGGCCGACGGACTTCAGCCGGTCAGCGCAGCTGATCGAGGAGAGCGCCGCGCGTCGACGAGCGCATGGCTGGCCGATCCGGAGCGCGCCGGTGGACAGGCCCTCGGACTTCACCGGCATCACTGACCGATGGGTCAGGGCTCGAGCGTGCTGCCGGTCTGTGCCCGGAAGTACTCCCACTCTTCGATGCGTGTGCCGTCGGGCAGGTTGCAGTACCCGACCTGACCGCCGGCCTCGTCGACGATCTCGACGGTGCCGCCCTGCGCGACGCAGTACTCGGAGGCCGGATTGGCCAGCCCCGCCGGGGTCGTGTCCGTCGGCTCGGAATCGTCGTCGCAGCCGGCAGCCACTGCGACCAGCAGCGTCGTCAGCATGGCCAGACCGGTCAGTCGTGATGCATGGCGTCGTTCCATGATCGACCGCCTTCCCGGGAGCGCGCTGAACCTGCTCGTTCCCACCTCGATCGTCCTCCCGGCTCGCTCCCGGGCCAGTGCCGAAGGTCCGCGGCCGGGACGTCAGCTCCGAAGGCGGGAAGAACCATGCGACCGACCCGCTCGGCCTCGTCGTCGAGCGGATAGCCCGACAGGATGAACGCGTCGATCCCGACGCCTGGTAGGCGCGGAGCTTTGCGAGCACGACCTGCTCGGTGCTCCCGGTGATGGCGGCACCGACGCCGCTGCGGGCGACGCCGATACCGGTCCACAGCGCCTCCTCGGCGAAGCCGTCGTCGGCGGCCGACGCCCGCAGCGCGTCCTGCCGGCGGACGCCCTCCGACGCGTGGTCGTGGGCCGCCTCCTTCAGCCGGCGGCCGATCTCGGGATCGAGCTCGCTGATCAGATCGGCCGCAGCAGCACGGGCCTCGTCCTCGGTGTCGCGCACGATCACGTGCGTGCGCAGACCGAAGCGGAGGGTGCGCCCGTGAGCAGCGGCTCGCTCGCGCATCTCGGCCACGAGCGCACCGATCGAGGCCACGCCCTCGACCCACATCAAGTAGCAGTCGGCGTGCTCCGCGGCGACCTCTCGCGCCGGCTCCGACGTGCCGCCGAAGTACATCGGCGGTGGCGTGCGGGTGCGGGTCGGCGCCGTGGAGAGGCCGTCGTAGCGCCAGTACTCGCCATCGTGCAGTGACCGAGTCGTCGGTCCAGAACGAGCGCAGCAGTGCCATCGCCTCGGCCGTGCGGCGGTAGCGCTCGACCGACCCGAGCGTCTCGCCGGCCAGCTCGCTGGAGATGATGTTGATCGTCAGCCGACCGTCCATGAGTTGCTGCAGGTTCTTCGCCGCCCGGGCGAACATCGGCGGGTCGAACTCGCCGACCCGCACGGCGGGCAGCAGCCGCATCGTGGTGAGCGACGGCGCCAACGCTGTCGGCGAGGGTCCACGGATCCATCCCCGGCACGAACGAACTCGGGATGAGCACGTTGTCGAACCCGGCCCGCTCGGCACCGGTCGATGACCTGGCGGTTGTAGGCGAACGTCGCCCGGCGGGACGGGTCGTCGACACCGAGGCGAGCGGTGTCACCGACGCACGACGGGGCGAACCAGGCGAGTTCGAGGGGTGGCATGTGTCAAGAGTACGGCGAGCGCTCGGTTCGCCATCTGCATCGTCGACCCGAGCCTGGTCTAGAAAGGGGTCCATGAGGGGACCACGAAGCATCCGCGAGACGGTCGACGCCCAGCTGGAACGACTGGAGCGGGAGCATCTCGTCGAGATCCGTCTCGACGATCTCGAGGGGTTGCTGCGCGAGCCGGATCTCGGCCCGTTCGCACTTCGACGCGGTCCTCGCCGCGCCGGCATCGAGGACCTGGCGCTCACACTGTCAGCGGCCAAGTTCCAGCCGGACGAGCTCACGGTTAGGGTGGTGCTACCCGCTGCGCCGGCGCCGGCATCGATCGACGAGGCGCAGGTTGCGATGCAACGAGCGTCGCAGGATGCGGCCCATGCGGCGTGGCGCGAAGCCGTGTCGGTCCGGAACATGGGACTGCGTCAGCTGCCCTTCGGCATCGCCATCGCGATGATCTCGGCCGTCGCCGCCTACGCATTCGCCTACCTCGGAGGAAGCATCGACACCCTGGCCGTGCGGGTGCTCTGCTTCGTCCTCGGCGGCATGGCCATCACCGTGGCATGGGTGGTCTCATGGATCGTGGTCGAGGCCACGATGCTCGACTGGCGAGATCCGGCGCGACAGGCGGATGCGTACGACCTGCTCTCGCGGGCGACCCTCGAGGTCGTCACGTCTTCGGCGTAGCCGGTCCGAGCAGCGCGGCCACGTCGGAGGCGACGTCGCTGTGCAGCGACGGCGAGCACCTCGTCCCCGGGGAGCAGGACCGTGTCACCGTGGGGGCTGATCAGCTCGCGGTCCGCGCAGCACGGCGACGAGCACGCACGATGCCGGCCGAGTCGAGGTCGGCGACCGAGCGCCCGGCGGCAGCGGACGTGGGATGCACCTGCTCCTCGACCAGCGTGCACCGGCCGCGGCGCAGCTTGAGCATCGTCATCATCTCGCCGAGCGACATCTCCTCGACGACGAGGTGGCCGATGATGTCGGCTTGGTCGAGGGCGACGTCGACGCCCATGTCGGCGGTGTACAGCCAGGCGTTCTTCGGGTTGTTCACCCGGGCGATGGTGCGCGGCACCCCGAACTCGAACTTGGCCAGGCTCGTGATCACGAGGTTGGTCTCGTCGCGGTTCGTGACGGCGACCACGGTGTCGACGCGGCGGATGCCGGCGGACTCGAGCACGTCGGGGTCGGTGCCGTTGCCGAGGACCAGGTGTCCGGGCCGGAGCACGTGGCCGAGGTGCTCGGCCCGAGCGGGATCGTCCTCGACGAGCGTGACGGTGTGACCGCCGTCGGCCAGCAGGTTGGTGAGGTAGGTGCCGATCCGGCCACCTCCGACGATCAGGACCTCTGTCATGACTGCCTCCTCACCTCGTGCCCAGCATCGATTCGAGCCGGCCGCGTAGATGCGCCGACGACCGGCGAGGTGGACGATGTCGCCCACCTCGAAGGTGGTGCCGATCGTCGGGATGAACGTTCGTCCGGCCCGGCTGATGGCGACCGGCAGGACTTCGCCCGCTGCTGTGAGCTCGCTCGATCGAGCGACCGGCGAGCAGATGGGGGAGCCGGACCTCGACGAGATCGACCTGGCCGGTGCCGAGGCTGATCAGCGCACCGACGTCGGAGAACGTCAGGAGGTCGGCTGCCCGGTGGATGCCCCAGTCGACCGGGGCAATCACCTGGACCCCGAGCCGGCGATAGATGTCGGCCTTGCGTGGGTCGTGGAGACGGGCGACCACCTTCGGCACCCGGAAGATGCGGCCGGCGATGCGGGCGACGACGAGCGTTGACCTCATCGTTCCCCGTGACCGCGGCGACGCCGTCGGCGGCGGCGATGCCGGCTCGCCGGAGCACGTCCTCGATCGAAGCCGACACCGGAGATGCTCGTCCCGCTGAATGCCGGGCCGAGCCGCCGGAACGCCGCCTCGTCGCTGTCGACGACCGTCACGGCATGGCCGGCGGTGTCGAGGACGAGGGCGAGGCCCGCACCGGTCCGGCCGCAGCCGATCAGGATGATCTTCATGTTCCGGTCACCTCCTTCTGATCGGTCGGCGTCGTCCGGTCGACTGCCTTGCGCAGTCCGTCGGCGATGACGAGCAGGGGGATCAACGGCACCAGCCAGAGCCAGGCCAGCAGCGGTATCGACTCCGTGCCGACCATGCGCTGCAGCAACGGCGTGTAGACGATCAAGGCAACGACGACGAGCTCGGATGCGATACCGATCCAGACCAAGCCGGTTCGAGAACAGTCCGACCCGTCGGATCGAGGTGTTCGTCGCCCGCTGGGCGAACAGGTTGCCGATCTGGGTGAACACCACCGTCGCCAGGGCCATGCTCACGGCCTGATGGTAGATCGTTCCTTCATCCGGCAGGTCGAGGAACTGGCCCCAGTAGCCGTGGGTCCAGTACCAGCCGAAGAACACCGCCATGACGGCGATGCTCTGGACGCCCCGAGCAACAGGTACGCCCGCGCGAGCAGGCGGCGGGTGATCGATGTGCTCCGAGCGCTGCCGCGGCGGCCGGTCCATGAGCCCGGCTTCGGGCGGCTCGGCGCCGAGCGCCAGCGCGGGCACCATGTCGGTGCCCAGGTCGATCGGCAGGATCTGCATCACGCTCAGGGCGAGCGGGATGCGCCCGCCGCTGAGGGCGAACAGCGATGAACGGGCACAGCTCGGGCATGTTGCTGGTGAAGATGTAGGTCGATGAACTTCTTGATGTTGGCGTAGACGGCGCGCCCCTCCTCGACGGCGTTGACGATGCGAGGCGAAGTTGTCGTCGAGTCAGGATCATGTCGGCCGCCTCCTTGGCCACGTCGGTGCCGGTCAGGCCCATGGCCACGCCGATGTCGGCCTTCTTGAGCGCCGGCGCGTCGTTGACGCCGTCGCCGGTCACGGCGACGACCTGCCCCAGCTCCTTGAGCGCGGTGACGACGCGCAGCTTGTGCTCCGGGGCGACGCGCGCGAAGATCGACCTCGTCCTGCGAGCGCCGCGCTCGAGCGTCGTCGTCGGTCATCGCCGTCGAGTCGGCGCCGGTGATGATGCGCGCGCTGGTCGCCGCGCGACGATGCCGATGCGGCGGGCGATCGCTCTCGGCGGTGAGGCCGTAGTCGCCGGTGATCATGATGATGCGGATGCCGGCCCGGTGGCAGCGTCCGCACGGCCGCCTCGGCGACCTCGGGCCGCGGCGGGTCCATCATCGCCACCAGGCCGAGGAAGGTCAGGTCGCGCTCGACGCGTTCGGGCGTGCGGTCGCGCGACCGGTCGGGCGAGCTCGCGCCGGGCCACGGCCAGCACGCGCAGCCCGCGCCGGCGCATGTCGTCGTTGGCCGTCGATGATCGCGGCGCGCAGCTCGTCGGTCGAGCGGCGCGTCGCTGCCGTCGAGGCGGACGTGCGTGCAGAGGTCGAGCACGTCTCGCGGGCGCGCCCTTGACGTAGGCGACGCTGCGCCGTCGCGTCCATGCCGGTGCACGCGTGCTCATGCGCTTGCGCCGCGACTCGAAGGGCAGCTCGTGGATCGCGGGGCGCGCGTCGAGCTCGTCGCTCGAGGTCGATGCCCGCCTTGCGCGCCGCGACCACGCAGCGCGGCCTCGGTCGGGTCGCCGAGCACGCGTCCAGCGCGCTCGTCGTCGCGGCGGCAGCAGCCGGGCGTCGTTGCACGAGCGCCGGCGCCCGCAGCAGCTGCGCAGTCGCCGTCGGCCGGCGTCGGCCGGCCGTCGGCCGGCCGCCGCGGATCTCGCCCTCGGGCGCGTAGCCGACGCCCGTCGACGTCGAGCGGCCGCCCGGCGAGCCAGAGCTCGCGGACGGTCATCTCGTTCTGGGTCAGCGTGCCGGTCTTGTCGGTGCAGATCACGGTCGTGCGACCCGAGCGTCTCCACGGCGGACAGGCGCTTGACCAGCGCGTTGCGCTCGCGCCATGCGCTGCACGCCCATCGCCAGCGACAGCGTCACCGTCGGGCAGCAGGCCCTCCGGCACGAAGGCGACGATCATGCCCAGTGCCGAAGATGAAGCCCTCGGCCAGCGTCCATCCCGGCGAAGCCGAGCGCGACCGCGAAGAAGCAGCGACGCCGACGCCGACCGCGATGATGCTGACGACGTGTGCGTCACGCTTGCGATCTCCCGCTGCAGCGGGCTCAGGTCGCTCGCCCATCGCCTGGGTCAGGCGCGGCGATCCTGCCGAACTCGGTCTCCATGCCCGTGGCGGAGACGACGGCCTGCCCCGTACCGGCGGCCACGTTCGTGCCGGCGAACACCAGGTTGGGCATGTTCGCGCGGTTGCCAGGCCGTCTGCCGGCGTCGGCTCCGACGTCTTGCGGACCGGGTGTCGACTCGCCGGTGAGGGTCGACTGGTCGACGCGCAGCTCGGCTGCTTCGCACCAGGCGGCCGTCGGCCGTGATGCGGTCGCCCTCGTCGAGCAGCATCACGTCGCCGGGGACCAGCTCGTCGGCGGCGATGCGTGCCTCGCGGCCGTCGCGCAGCACCCGGGCGTACGCCGGCAGGAGCTTGCGCAGGCCTCCGTGGCGCGTTCGGCCTTGTACTCCTGCCAGAAGCTGAAGACGCCGTTGATCACGTTGACCAGCCAGATCGGCGACGCCCAGCTGCGGCGAGACCGGCGACGAAGCGCGATCAGGCCGCCGACCCACAGCAGCAGCGCCATGAGGTGGGTGAAATGGGCGCCGAAGCGCAGCAGGAGCGGCTTTGGCCGGGCGGCTCGCAGGACATTCGGACCGTAGACGGCGGCGCGGGCGGTCGCCTCCTCGTTGGTCAGTCCGCCGGGGCCACTCGCTGCCGCTGCATAGACCTCATCGACCGGGAGCCCCTCGACAGGAGGTCGCTCGGCCTGCAACATGGAACCGTCCCGTCAACGGTTCGGAGGGATCGGAGGGATCCACGACGGGCACCGCTCATGACCGCATCCCAGTAGCCGTCGGACACGGCAACCTCCTTCTCGCTCTGCAGCACACGGTACGCCGACGGCGTGAGGTCGACCACCGACCTTCGTCCCATCGTGAGCCGACATCACCCGAACGAGCGTCGCGTGCAGGTGCCGGAGGATCCTGGATCGACGATGATGGCGGGATGGAGCAGCGCGGTGGCGACAGCCACAGCCATGGTCATGGTCATGGTCATGGTCACGGTCATGACCACGGCGCGGCAGCCCTGCGCGTGGGGCTCGGTACGTGCGGCCGTTGGTGATCTCGTTCGGGTTGACCGTCGCCTTCCTCGTGGTGCAGGTCGTCGTCGGGCTGACGACCGGTTCGCTGGCGCTGCTCTCCGACGCCGGGCACATGGCCACCGATGCGATCGGTCTCGGCATGGCGCTCGCAGCGATCCAGGCGGCGACGCATGCACGGGAGAGCCCGCAGCGGACGTTCGGGCTCTACCGGCTCGAGATCCTGGCGGCGCTGGTCAACTCGGTGCTCCTGTTCGGGGTCGCCGGATACGTGCTCTACGAGGCAGCAACTCGACTCGGTGATGCGCCGGACGTTCCTGTCGACGCCCGTCCTCGTCGTCGGGGTGATCGGGCTGGCCGTGAACGTGACGGCGTTCCTGCTGCTCCGTCCCGGAGCGAAGGAGAGTCTCAACCTCGAAGGCGCGTACGTCGAGGTGTTGTCCGATGCGCTCGGCTCGGTGGCGGTGATCGTCGGTGCGATCGTGTGGGGGGTGACAGGATGGTCGTGGGTCGACCCCGTGCTCGGCGCCGCGATCGGGCTCTTCATCCTGCCCCGGGCCTGGCGCCTCGGCCGTGAGGCGATCCGGGTGCTGGTGCAGGCTGCACCCGCCCGGCTCGAGGTCGCCGCGCTGCAGCACGACCTGGCCCGGATCGAGGGTGTCGTGGACGTGCACGACCTCCATGTGTGGACGTTGACCTCGGACATGGAGGTCGTCACGGCGCATCTCCGGGGTGGGGGCCGGCGTCGACAGCCACTCGGTGCTCGATCGGGCGCGAAGTGCTGGCCGACCGGCACGGCGTCACCCATGCAACGTTGCAGGTCGAGCCCGAGGACCATCTCGGCTGCGATGAAGTGGATTGGTGATCCACCTCGGTCGGGAGGTGGTCGGGTGCAATCACGGTGGCTACGGTTCCGGCGATGCGTGACCTCTTCACCGACGAGCACGAGGCGTTCCGCGACAGCTTCCCGCCTTCGTGGACAAGGAGATCGTGCCGCACTACCCGGAGTGGGAGCGCGCCGGCATCGTGCCCCGCGACGCTGTTCGCCGAGGCGGGCAGCACGGCTTCCTCGGCATGGCCGTGCCCGAGGAGTACGGCGGCGGCGGCGTCGACGACTTCCGCTACAACCTGGTCATCGCCGAGGAGATGCCAGCGGCCGGCGTCGGCGGCGCCGGGCCTCGGCATCACGCTGCACAACGACATCTGCCTGCCCTACTTCCTCGACGCTACTGCACCGACGAGCAGAAGGCAGCGCTGGCTGCCCGGCATCGCTCGGGCGAGCTGATCACCGCCATCGCCATGACCGAGCCGGGCATCGGCTCCGACCTCGCCGGCATGCGCACCACCGCCATCCGCGACGGCGACGACTACGTCGTCAACGGCTCGAAGACGTTCATCACCAACGGCATCAACGCCGACCTCGTGATCACCGCGGTCGAAGACCGACCCGACCCAGCGCCACAAGGGCATGTCGCTGCTCGTGGTCGAGCGCGGCATGGACGGGCTTCGAGCGCGGCCGCAACCTCGAGAAGATCGGCATGCACGCGCAGGACACCGCCGAGCTGTTCTTCAACGACGTGCAGCGTGCCCGTCGCGAACCTGCTCGGCGAGGAGGGCCAGGGCTTCCTCTACCTCGTCGCGAACCTGCCCAGGAGCGGCTGTCGATCGCCATCGCCGGCGTCGCCGCGGCCCGGGCCGCGCTCGACTGGACCCTCGAGTACGTGAAGGAGCGCAAGGCGTTCGGCCAGCCGATCGGCTCGTTCCAGAACACCCGCTTCGTGCTGGCCGAGATGGCGACCGAGGTCGAGATCGGCGCAGGCGTTCGTCGACCAGTGCGTCCTGGCGCCTCAACGCCGGCGAGCTCACCGCCGAGGAGGCCGCCATGGCCAAGTGGTGGTGCACCGAGCTGCAGAGCCGCGTCGTCGACCGCTGCCTGCAGCTGCACGGCGGCTACGGCTACATGCTCGAGTACCCGATCGCCCGCGCCTACGCCGACGCCCGCGTCACCCGCATCTACGGCGGCACGACCGAGATCATGAAGGAGATCATCGGCAAGTCGCTCGGCCTGTAGCTCAGCGGTTGGGCGACGGAGATCCCGCCACTGCCACAGAGCGCGTCCACGACGAGGAGCTCGGGGTCGCCGGTCCACAGGGTCGCCTCGTAAGCGATCGCTGTCGCCGCCGCGAACACGTCGGCGTACGCCATGGGATGCTGCGCCTTGATCCGGGCCGCCGCCCAGGATCCGGGTGTCGTCGGGTGTCTCCGCTGTCACCACGTCACGGAGATCAGCGGATCGTCGTACTGGCGGGGCATGGTCGGTCACACGTCGGGGACGTAGCAGACCTCGCCGAGGTTGATCCAGCTGACCACCGGCCGTGTCGACTGGAGCAGGTTCCGCCACCTCCTGGCCGCCGCACCGTCATCCTCAAGAAAGCGAACGATCGCCCACGAGTCGAGAACGACGGTCACGGCTCGCGGGCTCGGTCGGCGGCGCGTTCGACGTCGAGGATCTCGTGGAGCTTCGTTCCGGCGAAGCGACCGAGCAGCGGCGGGCGTCGATGAGTCGGCCGCAGCACCACGTGGTCGCCCTCGCGCCAGAAGCTGATCTCGTCACCCGGCTCGATGCCGAGTTCGTCGCGGAGATCTTTCGGGATCACGACCTGCCCCTTCGGGCCGACCCGATGAGTCATACCGATGGGTATAACCATGGCTCAGTGGTCCCAGGGGGCTGGGGTCGGGGCGACTTCGGCCAGGGAGTACGCGGTGGTGCCCCATGTGACGAACCAGTCGAGCAGGACGAGCCGGTGGGCCTGGGTGATGCCGACCATCTCCTCCCAGACGAGCTCATCGTGCCCCACCGGTCGGCGGTGGCCTCACCGGTCCGGTTGCTCACCCACATGAGCTGCTCGCCCGGCAGCGCGACCTCGGCGACGGCCTCCACCACCGGGGGAGCGACGTGCCCGGCTCGAACTGCAGGATCCCGGCGAGCCGGCCCGCGGGTCGAAGCCGAGCAGGCGCGTCGACCCCGGGCTCGATCCGCCGGCTCAGTACCGCGACGACGGGGATCGCCTCCGCGCTGGTGCGAACCTGACGGTTGAGCTAGGGGGAGCGCTTCTTCGACCTTCGACGTGCCATGGCCGCAATGTGGGGAACATGACCGACCTCCGACGGAAGCGTCGGTTGCGATCGGCACGGTGCACACGCCGGGGGTCGCTCGCCGAATCGTCCGCGCTGCCGTCAGGCGGCGTCGAAGAGTCCGGGTTGGGTGGGGGTGTCGGTCGGGTGCCTGGGGGCGTGGTTGGTGGGGGCGGTGTCCCGGTGGTTGGTGTGGTTCGGGGTCCGCCCGGCTGTTGGCCGGGCTGGGGTTGTCGTCGTTGTCCGGCGATGCCGTTGGGTGGGCAGTCGAGTAGGGTGCCGTCGGGGAGTTCGATGGTGAGGTCGTTGGCGTCGCCGTGGAGGGTGGCGCCGTTGCGGTGGCGGACGTGGTGGTGGTGGTTGCAGAACAGGGCGAGCAGTCGATGTCGGTGAGTCCGCCGGGGTCCCAGGGGATGAGTGGTCGGCTTCGCACCAGGCGGCGGGGATCGTGCAGCCGGGCCACCGGCAGCAGCCGTCGCGGGCGATCAACGCTTCCCATTGGGCGTCGGACGCGAACCGTTGGGTGCGTCCCAACTGCAGGATTTCGGTGCCGGTGTGGAGCATCCAGCGCAGTTCGGCGTGTTCGGCGAGTTCGCGGACGACGGCGGCGGGGATCCGGTCACCCATCGAGGTGAGTGCGGGCCGGTCGGCGGTCCCGAGATAGGAGTCGAGGTCGATGGCGATGATGATCTTGGGGTGTTCGCGTCCGCCGGTGACGGTGCCCTCTGGCGTAGGCGGCGCACAGGGCGACGAGCGCGTCGGCGCGTCGTTGGGCGACGGTCCGGTCGTCGGGCTCGGCGGGTCGGCCGGCGATGTGGTCGAGGGCGTTGAGGAACTGGCGGGTCTCCAGACCGGCAGCACGATGGTGGTGGTGACCAGCCCGTCGTCGCGGGGCGCCGGCGACCACCGCCCGCTTCGCACGGATCCGTTCGGTCTCGTCGGCCGGATCGGCATGCGACTGCTTCCACTCGTCGGCGGCCTGTCTGGCGTCTTCGGGGCTGGACCGGGCGAGGCGTGGCTGTCGGGGGCGGGTCCGAACCCGAACCCTGCCGGTGCCGGCTCGGGATCCGGCTCGGCGCCGGTCCGGCTGTCGAGGTCGTCGATCGGGGCGTCGCCGGCACGACGACGTCGTCGTCGGGCGGATCCCGGTCCCGGGCCGCTCGCCGCTGGCTCCGGAGCTGCTGGCTGGGCGGGGCGTGGGCCGAGGATCGTGTCCAGGAACTCATCGAGGTCGGCGCCGGCGGGGCCTTGGACGACCGCGGCATGCAGCGATTCGGCGGTCGCCGCCGACAGCCGTCCGTCGAGCACGGCGTCCAACACCCGGGTGGAGCGTTCCAGCACGTCGCCGAGCTTGACGATCCGCACTGCGTCGCCGTAGCCGACACCGAGCCGATCCGCGTACCAGCCGGTCACGTTTCGGGACCCGCCGGGATGCCACACCCGGGCCCGATCCGCTTCCAGCACGTGCAGGGCGTGCACCGCCCGCAACCGGTCCTGGAGACGGCCGACCCCGACCACCAGACGGGCCAGCTCGTCCGGGGTGCACACGCGTCACGATCGATCCCGGCGACCGCGGCACAGCCCTGACGGAACGAGATCGAGCGCGTCGGCGACAGAGGTCGATCGTCGTGTCGTCGGACATGCATCCACCCCCTTCTGTGCGCAGCAACCGGTCAGTTCATGGCCCACACGAAGGCGGGCGATCGGGTGCACTCGGGGGAAGACGAGTACGAACAGAACGCTACCGCAGTCGAACAGACGTTCGCAACAGCTCGACGAAGAAATTCTCCCGACACGTCTCGAACCCGCGCTGCGGCGACGCGCGACCGGTGCGTCCGGCGGCGCGGCATCGCCCGATCGCGGCTGCGACGTCAGCTGCGTTGTCGAGTGACCCAGCGCTGGAAGTCGGCGATCGGCTCCTCGAGCGGGGCGAGTCGAAATCGGTCGATGAGTCCGCTTGCGAGTCCGGCCTGCACCCGTGCGCACGTGGCCATGTCCTCGGCGTGGACCGCGCCGATCGTCGCCATGTGATGAGCGATCGCCTCGGGTGTGAAGTGTTCGAGTCGGTCGGGATGCGTCAGGAGATACCAGGTGACGAGGTGGCGATCGACGTCGACGGGTGTGAGCTGCAACCAGAACGCGTAGCCCGACATGGCGCCGGCCAACAGCGTGGAAACGCGGCCCAGACCAGCAGATCCCTGGCATGGTCGGCCGGCAATCCGGGCAGCCAGGTGGCCGGATCGCCTTCGATGCCCTCGACTCCCTCGACGGTCATCGCCGCCCACGGCCCCCCGTCGTTCTGGAGCACGTTCGTGGTTCGCGCAGGCTGGAAGGGTTCGACGAGTCGCGGTGGGTGCCGATGTGGTGGTAGCACTCGATCCAGTTCTCGACCATCACCTTCCAGTTCCAGCTCGACTCGTAGGTGGTCGAAGCGATGGTCATGAGATCAGCGAACCCCCAGGGTGCGATCTGCGCCGCCAGGACGGCGAGCGTTCAACCGGGTCCGGCGCCTCCCCCGTGAGTCGACGAGTACGAACCCCTCCCAGATCGCGTGGCGCACGGACGGGAGGCAGCACGCCGTCGAGATCCGTCCCGTCCGCGAGCGGAGCGCCGATGAGGACCCGTCGAGCCGGAACGCCCAGCGGTGGTAGGGGCAGATCAAGGTGGAATCGTGTCCAGGGCCATCCTCGACGATCGTCGATCCTCGATGCGGGCAGACGTTGCCGAGCACGATGATGTCGTTGCCGCCGGGGCCGGTGCGGACGGCGATGATCGGTCGACCGGCGAGCGTCACCGCGACGGTCACCAGGCTGGGCGAGCTGATCGGTCCGGCACGCGGCCAGCCACGAGCGTCGGAAGACCCGCTCGATCTCGAGCTGGTGGACGATGGGATCGGCGTAGTCCGCGGGAAGCAGTGTCGGTCGGAGATCGGCCATCGCCCGAGGCTACGCGGCGGCAGCGGTGGCATCAGCCGAGCACCGCATCGGCCGCTTCGACGGCAACCACGGGAGCTGGTTGCGTCTGCGGTTGGCCGGTGGAGACCGCCGCGGCCCCGAGCATGGCGAGGGCGATGAAGATGAAGCCGCGCTGGTGGGCATCGACCAGCGCATCGAGGTCGGCCGGCGTCCCGAGGACGGCGACCAGGAGCGCGACGCCGACGACCGAGCCGACCTGTCGCGATGTGTTGCTCACCGCTCCACCGATCGACAGTCGCGGCGGTGGGAGCTGGGACACGGCCGCAGCAGCGTTCACGGGGATGAAGGCCGCGATGCTGACGGCGCTCAGTTCGCCGATCAGGACGAATCGCCACGGCGTCGGTTCGCCGTCCAGCAGGACGAAGAACGCGACCATGCCGGCGGCGACGAGTAGGGGGCCGGAAACGAGGAGTGGACGGAACCCGTGTCGTGAGGCCAGGCGGCCGGAAAACGGTGCCAGCAGTGCGACGGTCAGCGGGGCGAGCGCGTGGCAGGCCGGCATGCAGCACCGTGTACCCCCAGGCCTGTCGGAGGAACAGCACGTTGTTGAGCCCGAGTGCGGCGAAGCCTGCGAAGAAGACCAAGCCGCCGGCGTTGGCGACCCGGAACGAGCGATGCTCGAACAGGGTCATGTCGAGGACCGGCTCCGGGTGGCGGCGCTGGCGGGCGACGAACAGCGGGACCGTCGCCGCCGTGACGGCGAGGCAGGCGAGCGTCCTTGCGTCGGTCCATCCCCACACGTCGGACTGCGAGAGACCGAGGGCGAGTGATCCCAGTGCAACGGTGATCATGGCTGCCCCGGCGTAGTCCGGCCGGTGCTCGCTGACGACACGCGGCGTCTCCACGAGCTCGCGCCGACCGACCAGGATCAGCGCGACGCAGATGGGAAGGTTGGCCCAGAACGCGGCACGCCAATCGGTGGCGGTGATGAGCACGGCGCCGACGCTCGGACCGCACGCGACGCCGAGGGCTCCGATGCCACCCCACATCGCGACCACCTGCGTACGTCGTTGGATGGGGAAGGCAGCGAGCAGGAGGCCGAGCGACGCCGGTGTCAGCAGCGCCCCGCCGATGCCTTGGACGGCCCGTCCTGCGATCAGTACCTCGAGCGAGGGAGCGACCGTGCAGACCGCCGAGCCGAGGCCGAACACGGCCACGCCGGCGAGGAAGAATCCCGCCGACCGAGCTGGTCGGCGCTCTTCCCGGCGACCACGAGCAGCGAGGCGAAGCAGATGTTGTAGATCGTCACCACCCACGACGCTTCTGCCCTGGTCGCGCCGAACTCCACAGGATCTCCGGGAAGGCAACGTTGACGATCGAGAGATCGAGCGTCGTGATGAATGCGGCGAGCGCGCAGATCGTGAAGATCACCCACGGGATCTCACGACCGGAAGGTCGGTCCGAGCTGTCATCGGTCGAGTAGAACACTGTGGTATCCAACTGTCAACTTGGAAAGCCTGTGCTGTGCCGCATCGTGACGAAGCGCACCTACCAGCAGTACCGTCGGTCTCGCCGCCGCACTCGACGTCGTCGGGGAGCGCTGGGCGTTGCTGATCGGCGGGATCTGGCCCCGGGTCCTCGACGATTCACCGACCTGTTCGAGGGGTTGCCCGGGATCGCCACGGACGTGCTTGCCGAGCGACTGCGTGCGCTCGAAGCGGCCGGCGCCGTCACGAAGGTGAGCTGAAGCGCCCCGCGCCGGCGAGCTCTACGCCCTCACCGATCGTGGTCTCGAGCTGGCGAGGATCTCGTCGGAGCTGGCGCAGTGGGGATGCCCTGCTTCCGGACGCCGCCACGACCACGCACCGGATGAACCAATGGCCTCGCCAGGCGCTCAGAGACCGTCATGGCCGCAACCACCGCGGTGGGTTTCCCACGGACGGCGAAGTACCGGTCGCGCACGATCGCTCGACGACGAATCCACATCACCGTCGAGGGCGACGACGAGCTACGATGTCGGGCAACGGCACGGGCTCGCCACGCCGCCCTGCCGTCGCGTCAGCTGCAGCGACGTCGACTCCTTCCGGCTCGCTTCGGGGAGGTGCGCGCCTGCGCGCGTCGGGCGGCGTCGCCTCCCCACGTCGACATGGCTCGCCGGACCCCTCCTCGATCTCGCCTTGCGGCGATCCGACCGGCGCGGTGCGGCCGGCGACGACACCGTGAAACCCGACGTTGATCCGGGCCTCCGGATCGAGGATACCCTCCGGGCGTATGTGTACTGGAAGATCAGTTGCCCCACCTGTGAGCGGCCGAGCTGGGCCGGCGCCCTGCCGAGGCTTGCCCATGTCGAGCAAGTGCTCGGTCACGCCCGCCGTCCGACCGTTGTCAGTGCGACGGCGCGGGACAGCTCCCGGCCACGTTCCGGTGATTCCTCGGAGCGCCGCTCCGTCGACGACACCGTGCCGATGAGCGGCCGACCTGCGCCCAGGGCGATGTGGGAGGAGCGCTTCAGCGCCGACCACTACGTTCTCCGGGACGCGCCCAGCCCAACGACTTCCTCAGAAGCCAGGTGCCCGGGCTCGAGACCGGTGTCGCGTCTGTGCCTCGCAGAAGGGGAGGGGCGCAACGCCGTCCATTCCTCGCCGAGTCGGGTTTCGAGGTGCACAGCGTCGACCTGACGCAGGCAGGTGTCGCCAAGACACACCGGCTCGCAGCGGCCCGGGGCGTGCAGGTGCAGCGCGGTGCGTCGGCGATCCTCGCCGAGTACGACCTCGGTCGACACGGTGGGACCTGATCGTCTCGATCTTCGCTCACATGCCGCCGCCCGTACGCCGTGACCTGCATCGCCGGGTGGTCGACGCCCTGCAGCCGGGAGGAGCTTCCTGCTCGAGGCGTACACCCCGGACCAGATCGGTCGGGGTACCGGCGGGCCACAGGTCGCCGAGATGACGATGACGCTCGCCGGCGCTCGCGTGAGGAGCTCGCCGGCCATTGGACTTCGTCCATGGGCACGAGCTCGAACGAGAGGTCGTGGAGGGTCCGGGCCACACGGAGCCGGTGTCGGTGGTCCAGGTCGTCGCTCGTCGACCGGCCTGAGGCGGCAGCGGGCCGGGAGCCGCCCATCGCTCCTCGGGCTAGCGTCGGAGCGTCGAGGACACATCATGAACGCAGAGGCCGAGCCGTCGGGAACGGACCACCCCGAGTACGTCACGTCCGGTCTCCTGCGCGCCGTGAGTTCCTCCCTCGGTGGCGATCTGGTGATCTGGATGACGGTGGACCGTGACGACGCGGTGACGATCGCGGCGGTCGTCGACCCGGTGCCGGAGGCCCAGGTCACCGCCGATCGACTGCCCCGGGGACCCGCGTCCTCGGAGCGTTCCTTCGTCGTCGAGATCGCACGTCGCGGCGAGCCGGTCCTGGTGCCGGTGCTCGATCTCGCCGACCATCCGATCGAGACGTTTCCCGAGCCCTGGCCGGAGTACCTGCGGACATATCCGATCCACGGCTTCATCGCGGTCCCGACCCCGACCCCCGACGGGGAGACGACACTGCTGATCGCCGGCCGGCGCCGACGGCACGAGCCGTACGGGGAGGACGATCTCGCCCTGGTCAGCGA
The DNA here is from genome assembly GCA_963744735.1 of uncultured Gammaproteobacteria bacterium. Taxonomy (GTDB): domain Bacteria; phylum Pseudomonadota; class Gammaproteobacteria; order Steroidobacterales; family Steroidobacteraceae; genus RPQJ01. Next base: position 7,809 of record CAVUVH010000007.1, on the reverse strand, counting down.
CGCGTCGCGTCGGTTGGCCGGTGTGGATCCGATCCCGACCGACGAGGTCGCCGAGCCGGTGCCGGAGCACGTCGATCGCCTCCGGCGGGCGCGGGCGCGGCGCCGGGTGGCCGCAGCGGGACTCGGCCTCGCCCTGCCACTGGTGGTGCTGGCGATGTTGCTCCCCGCCGACGAGCCGAGCCACTACCTCCCCGGCGGGATCTTCCTGCTGGCCTGTGTCGCCTCGGCGATCGTCGGTGGGACTCCTGCTGCGGTCATCGCCGCGATCACGAGCACCATCGCACTCTGGTGGGGGATCATCGAACCTCGGTACTCCTTCCAGATCGGCAACCCCGCCGACGCGACGATCGGACTCGTGCTGTTCGCAGTGGGCGCGACCGGCGTCACCTTCGTCGTCTGGCGCGTCGATTGCGCCCGTGCCGACGAACGTGCCGAGCGACGGCTCAGCGACACGCTGCTCGACCAGGCGCCGGTGGCGATGGCCGTCTTCGACCGCGACCTGCGATTCAGACGCGTGAACCGGCAGATGGAGGTGATCAACGAACGATCCGTGGCGGAGCACATGGGGCTGCGTCCCAGCGATCTGAGTCCGGTCGTCGGGCACCTGTACGAGCCGCTGCTGGCCAGGGTGCGGGATCGTGGTGAGTCGGTCTCGAACCAGAAGATCGTGATGTCCATGCCGGAGGTCGGGCTCCAGCGACACTGGCGTGTCAACGCCGAGCCGCTCTACGACGACGTGGGCAGGATCGTGGGCGTGAGCGCAGCGGTCGCCGACGAGACCGATGAGGTGGTCGCTCGCGAGCGCGCGGACGTGCTCCTGAGGTTGTCCCAGGCACTCTCCAACGCGATCACCGACGAGCAGGTCGCAACGACCGTCAGCCGGCATCTGGTCGAGGTCTTCCACGGTCGCTCCGCCGTGCTGTTGAGAACCGGCGGCGTCCTCCACGTGATGGCACTCGCCGGGTTCGGCGACGAGGACGCGGAACGCTGGCGTGAGATGACGTTGGACGTCGGAGCCGCTTCACCGTTGGCGGACGCGGCGGTGTCACGTCGGCCGCTCACCCTGACGATCCGCCGAGTTCGACGATCGGATCCGGCGCTCGCCGAGCGTCGGACGATCAACTGGGATTCGGCCTGCCTCGCCGTGGGATCGGCCCCGACCGCGGGATCGGCGCCGCTGAAGGGGTGCTCTACGTCGGGGGGGCGCACCGCGGGCGATCACCAGCAAGAGCATGACCCTGATCGAGACGGTGGCCTCCCTCGTCACCCTCGCCCGGCCCGGATCGTCGCGACGAACGCCGCGGCATCAGCTGGAGTTCCGTGGCGCCCTCGACGCGATGATCGACAGCGTCGGATCGGCCGCGCCATCCGTTCCGACAGTGGCGAGATCTCGGACTTCGAGCTCGAGTTCGCCAACCTCGCCAGCCTCGACGGGGCCGGCCGAGCAGCAGCCGAGATCATCGGCCGTCGCGTCTGCGACCTGTATCCACAGTGGCGGACGAGTGGGCTCTTCGACCGGTTCTGCCACGTCGTCGAGACGGGTGAACCGTTCCAGGTCGAGCGGCTGCACTACGTCGACCGAGCCCCGGACGGATCGACCGTCGAGGGATGGTGGAGCCTCCAGGTGAGCAAGCTCGGGGACGGCTACATCGTGGCCTCCCGTGATGTCACCGCCACCGTGCTCGCCGAGGAGGCGGCGCGGCTCGCCGAACGCCAGCGCGAGGCGGAGCGGATCACCGTCGAACTGCTCCAGAGCGCGGCCCTGCCGCCTGCGCTCCCGGAGGTGCCCGGCCTGACCCTTGCCGCGGCGTACGTGCCCTGCGACGTCGAGCAACCGATCGGCGGCGACTGGTACGACGCGTTCCTGCTCGACGGTGATCGGCTCGCGGTCGTCATCGCCGACGTCGCCGGACACGGTCAGGCCGCAGCCGCCTTCATGCTGCAGGTCCGCAACGTGTTCCGAGCGATCGCCGTGGAGCACGCCGAGCCGGGGGAGGTGATGTTCCGTGCCAACGAGGTGACCTTCAGACTGAACGATCCGGACGGCCCGTTCGTCACGTGTTGCTACGCAGTGCTGCACCTACCGACGATGCGCCTGCACTGGGCGCAGGCCGGCCACTTCTCCCCGATGCTCCTCCACCGCGGCGGCGCGGTCGAATCACTGCCGGAGCAGCCCGGACTCCCACTCGCCTTGTACACGCGGCAGCGGTACGCCACCTCGGTCGTCCAGCTCCAGCGGGGCGATCGGATCGTGATGTTCACCGACGGGCTCGTCGAGCGTCGGGCGGAACACCTCGACATCGGCCTCGGGCGCCTGCAGCGGCGGCTCGCCGAACTCGACGAAGCGCCGACGAAGGACCTCGTGGAAGCCATCGTGTCGGAGGTCACCGATCGGTTCGACGACCTCGCCGTCATCGGTCTCGGCATCGACCTCTGAGCGGGCGACGATGCATCCGGCCAGCAGGTCGCCGCGCTCGATGTGCCGTCGCAGGTGATGGCGGTCGGCGATCCATTGCGGAAAGCCGTCGTGGCCGTTGCGATGCTGGATGATCCACTCGTCGACCAGTTCGACCGCTTCGGCCCACGAGGTCCCCACGTCGGTCGTCCCGCACCCGATCTGGCGGACCTGCCAACCGCGCTGCTCGATGTCGGCGAGCAGCGCAGGGAGCGAGCGGAAGACGTTCGGGCCACTCGCAAAGGTGTCCGCGGTGGAGAAGAGGTCGACGACGGCGACCGTCCCCGCGGCCGGGCGATGCGCCTCGCCTCCTCGAGCACCGCATCGGCGTCGCCGATCAACGAGAGCACACCGCAGAGGGTGACCGCGTCGGCGATGCCCGACGCGAGCCCGGTGTCGGCACCGGTCCCCTCGACGACGTGCAGGTGCGGGAAGTGCCGTCGGGCGACCTCTCGCGCACCCGCGACGGGCTCGACGGCGATCACCGAGGCGCCGGTCGCCGTTCGGAGCCATTCGCTCGCCGCGCCCGGTCCGGCACCCACATCGACGAGGAGGTCCACCGTCGACGGAAGGGATGCGGCAAGCGACTTCAGGACGGCCGGATAGGACGCGCCGGGGCTGAGTGCAGCGAGCAGCGCCTCGCCGTCCAATCGGTGGGCGTCGGCCGCCTCGGCGCGCCACCGGATCGGATCGTCGAAGAGGTCGAGAGAATCCACGACCCCTGGTACCCGGTGGGTGTCGGGTTCACACCGCCGGATCCTCGCCCGACGCCACATCGATGATCGCCCGCACGATCGTCGAGTCCGCCGAACTCGTCACCTCGACTCGCCGAGCGAGTCGATGGACGATGCTGAGGCCACGTCCCCGAGGTTCTTCGGGCGCGGGGAGGGCGAAGAGATCGTCGCCGATGATCATCCTCGTCCCGGTGTTCTGGACGACCAGGGTGACGGACGATCCCTCGCGGGAGATCTCGACCACGACGGGGTCGGTCCCGGTCGACGCCGCGATCGCGTTGGAGACGAGCTCGCTGAGGATCAAGGTGACGTCGTTCCGCGTCGCATCGGGGAGGTCGGCGAGCGTGGCGTCGCTGCGCACCGCGGCGCGGCCGCGTCCGACCGACGCGGGAATCGGGTCGAGCTCGAAGCGCGAGACGGGTGCCATGGCTGATCAGCTTGCCTCCGACGGGATCACGACGGCGCCTCGCTCGGGTCCTCGAGCTGGGCGCGCAGGTCCTTCAGGCTGGCGGCGATGAGCCGGCCGACGTGGACCTGGCTCGTCCCGATCCGTTCGGCGATCTGTGCTTGGCTGAGCTCGTCGTAGAAACGAAGGCGAAGGATGGTCCGCTCTCTCGGGCGCAAACCGTCGAGCAGCCGGAGGACGATCTCGCGATCGATGGCCTGCTCGAACGGGGCATCGTCGATCGCATGGCGGCCCGTGCCCGCCTCGAGGGGGTGCGGACGGTACGCCTCGTTCGCCTCGAGCGATTCGAGCACGGCGTCCTCCGGCACGTCGAGATGCTTGGCGATCTCGGCGATGGTGGGCGACCGGCCGAGCGTTCCGTTCAGCTCCTCGCGAGCGGCGTTGACCGCCGGGCGCAGCTCTTTCGCTCGGCGGGGAACGTGTACGCCCCATGTGTGGTCGCGGAAGTGGCGACGCAGCTCGCCGAGGATGGTCGGCGTCGCGAATGCGCCGAACGGGACGCCCTGGGCGGGGTCGAAACGCTCGATCGACTTGATGAGACCGATCCGCGCGACCTGGAGCAGATCGTCGAACGGCTCGCCGCGATCGGCGAAGCGGCGGGCGCTGCGCTCCGCGATCCAGCCAGCTCGCTCGGCGATCTCGTTGCGCAGCAGGGGATCACGCGAGCATGCGAACCGGGCGAGGGCGTCGTCGAGCCAGGCGGTCTCCTCGATCGTGGACGTCTGCATCGTTCATCCGCCCACTGCGTGGCGCACCGTTGCCCGGATGTGGACCGTGCCGTCGATCGCCTCGATGTCGTGCTCCGCGCAGACGCTGGAGAGGACGGTGCGGCACAGCACCAGGTCGGGGTGTGTCACATCGATCGACTCCACCTCGGTGCGACCGTGCACGGTGAAGACCGCTCCGGTCACGTCGAACCGGAGCGAGACCGGCCGGCCGGCACCGTGCTCGATGAGCGCGATCATGACCTCGCTGACGGCGAGCTTGACGTCCTCGATCTCGTCGATCGAGAAGGCCGCCATGGAGACGAGGCCACTCGCTGCGAGTCGGACCACTCGTGAGAGCGACGGATCGGACGGGACGGTGATGTCGACGGGGCCGACGACGGCGGTCGAACGTTCGAGCTGATCGGTCACGGCCGTTCCTCGATCCGAACAGGCTCGGCGGTGCCCGTGATCTCGAGCAGCCTGCCGACCTCCGGACCGACGCCGCGGAGGGTGACCGAGGATCCCCGGTCGTCCGCGGCGCGGTTGCGGCCAGCAGGCTGCGGAGGCCGGAGGAATCGATGAACGTCACGCCCGCCAGATCGATGACGACGGGGCCGGAGTCGTCCGCTCGTTTGGCGGCGGCCTCCACCAGGGGGCCGCCGGCCATGTCGATCTCGCCGGACACGATGATTGCGCCGTCCGGCCCGACTTCGATGGTGACGGTTTCGCTGCTCGCAGGTTCGGTGGTCATCGATGCTCGCTCTCGTGGTCGCTCGGTCGTCCGCTCGGCTGGTCCGCGGGGCCGGACGAGTGGGGGATGCCCATCGTCCGACCCCGGAATACGTCGAGGCCCGCATTCTCTCAGATCCGCTGATCCGGCGGCTCGACATGCGCACCGTCGGCGTCAGCGCCGCGGCCAAGGCCACACCCGCGGCTGCGATGGCCAGCAGGACCGCGAAGCCCCGCGAGAAGCCGAGGGCGCCATCTGCGACGTTCGGCTCGATGGCGATGATGGTGGCAACGATGCCGGTGAGCGTGCTCAGGAACAGGATCACGCCGCGCTCACCGGAGAACGCCGCGAAGAGCAGCCCGAGCCCGAGAGCGACGAGGACGATCCCGCCGACCGCCGTTCCCGTGGCACCGAGAACCTCGACGACCGGTTCCTTCAGAGAGTCGTCGAGGCCGGCTTTGCCACCATCACGCCGCCGACGACGAGCATCGCGATCGAGAGTGCACCGGCGGCGATCGCCGGAAACGACACGGTACGGCGGGTCTGCACGTCGTGCACCTCGCGCTCGACCGTCGCCGTCGGTGCGACGACGATGCGGTCTTCGGCCACCGGCGGCTGACGCCGACGACCCGGGGTGCGGGGGACGAGGAGGTGACGACGGAACGATCCTGATCGATGTCCATGATGTGTGCTCGCTTTCGCTGCTGGATCTCGGGGGAGATCGGTGATGTGTAGCGGTCCGCCGGAGCGGCGAACGATGACTGGTGGTGCCCTGTGCGGCGGCGTTCCAAACATCCGTGGATTTCGTTGGAACACGGGCGCCCAACACAGAAGGGGCGGTGAGCGACCTCGGTCGCTCACCGCCCCTTCCGGAACCTGGTCGTTCGTGGACCGACCGGTTCGGATCGGTGCTCCGCCTCGTTCAGTCCTTGGTGACGGCGTCCTTCACCTTGTCGACGAGGTCCTCCGCCTTGTCCTTGCCCTGTTCGAGGATCTGCTTGGCCTTGCCAGCCTGCTCGTCGATCGTGCCTTCACGGCGGAGCTCGTCGTTGTCGGTCAGGTTTCCGGCGGCCTGCTTGATACGGCCCTTGGTCTGGTCGATCTTGCCATTGCTCATGTGTGTTGCCTTTCTGGTGGGGTCACAGCGACGTGATGTCGCTGCGTGGGAGATGGGAGGTGGGTGGAGGTAGACGAGCGTCAGGTGAACATGCTCACGCCGCCGGGGCCGACGAGCAGTCCGACGACGATGAGGACGACACCCCAGAGGATCTTCGCGCCGACGATGGCGACGATGCCCGAGACGACGAGTGCCACTGCGAGGAGCCAGAGCAGGAAGCTCATGCCGCCACCTCCGCGATCGTCCTGGGGCTCGGGCCGAACGGATCGCCGGGAGCGTCGGCCGTCATGGCCGTCTCTACGAGGCTGATGCCCTTCACCCACGCGAGCCTGTCGACACGGTCAGGCGAGGCCGGCCACGTCGGACGGTTGGCGAACAGCGTGACCACCCCGTCGCGCACGGCGAGGTCGCACAGGTCGGGATCGCGCCGCAGCAACGGGTCCAGCGACACGGCGGCGCGGACCTTGGCCTCGGTCATGAAATCGGACATCGGACGGGTGTTGCGCTGCTGTACCGCACGGGTCGCGAACCCTGCCCAACGGCGGAGGTCCTGGCGGTTGGCCCATGCGGCCGAAGCGATCATGGCCAGCCACATGGGGCGTACCCGTCGTTTGATCAATCGAGGGATCATGGTGTCTCCTTGCCTGTTCGCGCCGGACACGTGTCCAGCGCTGCGAAGAGCGAGTACCCGAGACGGCTCACATCGAAACCTCCCGCGGACAGCGGCTCCATCGGGTCGCCCGCGCCCAATGAGCCGAACTGGGGTAATGCCAGGGCCGTCGAGCCCAGGGCCACGATGGACGACGAGATCCAGAGGAGACCGCCATGCGTCGCATCACCCCCATCGTCCTGTCGATCGCCGTGCTCGGCCTGGCCGCATGCTCGGACGACGAGGACACCTCGTCGTTCTGCGACGACCGCGCCCAGCTCGAGACCTCCGTCCAGGGCTTGACGAGCGTCGACCTCAGTGGCGGAGTCGAAGGGTTGGAGGCGCAGCTCGAGGATCAGGTCGACGTCATCAAGGGCGACCTGGAGACCCTCCGGGAGTCGGCGGAGGAGGAGCTCCGTGACGAGATCGACGCCGTCACCGCATCAATCAGCACGGTCAAGGCCGGAGTCGACGAGTCCGAGACCGCCGCGCAGACGGTGGCCTCGTTGCAGACCCTGCTCCCGGCGGTCGCCGAGTCGTTCCAGGCGTTCGTCACCGCCGCGAGCTCGATCGAGTGCGACTGACCTCGGCAGCAGCCTCCGTAGGACGGGACAATAACGGCGCGGCCGTGGAGCTTCGCCGGCAGCCATCAGACGGTAGACCTGGACAGCGTCGTCGAGGCCGAAGCGTTGCACCCGGGTGCGGATGCGCCCCAGCGCAGGCCAGCACGATCACCTCATGCAGCTCGGGCAAACTGCCCCAGTAGGTGGTCACGACCGAGGCCTCGTTGGCGATCGTGAAGAACCCGATCGGGATGGCGCCTCCTCCGATGCCGACGATCGTCAGGTGGCCGAGCGTCCACGTGATCGCCGCGGCCAGGGCGAGGGTCCCATCGGTCCCGACGATGTCGAGCACGACGTCGGCGCCGCGACCGTGCGTGATCTCCATCAC
>CAVUVH010000006.1:0-135189 GCA_963744735.1 uncultured Gammaproteobacteria bacterium | reverse complement strand
GCAGTACACGTACATGGTGCGCGGCCGGGAACTCCGCGGTGACAATTACGTCGGCGACGCTGAGTCACAACAAGGTGCCGAAGATCGCCGCGCCGCATTTCGCTGACTGGGGTGAGCAACTGGGCTTCCTGCTGAAGGAGAACCTGCCGGGCCAGTTTCCCTACACCGCCGGCGTGTATCCCTACCGCCGCGAGGAAGAGGATCCCGACCCGCATGTTTGCGGGCGAGGGCGGTCCGGAGCGCACCAATCGCCGCTTCCATTACGTGGCGGGCGGTCACGGCGCCGCCCGTCTTTCCACGGCGTTCGATTCGGCCACGCTGTACGGCGAGGATCCCGACCGCGTCCGGACATCTACGGCCGCATCGGCAATTCGGGCGTCTCGATCGCGACGCTCGACGACATGAAGAAACTCTATTCGGGCTTCGACCTGTGTGCGCCGACGACCTCGGTCTCGATGACGATCAACGGCCCGGCGCCGATGATCCTCGCGATGTTCATGAACACGGCGGTCGACCAGCGGGTCGAACGCCACCTGCGCGCAACCGGCAAGCTGGCAGACGGCCGAGCGCAGAGATCGCACGGCTGCTGCACGGCCGCGAGCGTCCGATGTACCAGGGCGAACTGCCGCCGAACCACGACGGTTCGGGCCTCGGACTGCTTGGCGTCACGGGCGACCAGCTGCTCGACGCGCGAGACCTACGAGCAAGATCCGCGCAGAGACATTGTCGCGCGTGCGCGGCACGGTGCAGGCCGACATTCTCAAGGAAGACCAGGCGCAGAACACCTGCATCTTCTCGACGGAATTTGCGCTGCGCATGATGGGCGACGTGCAGCAGTTCTTCATCGACCACGACGTGCGCAATTTCTATTCGGTGTCGATCTCCGGCTATCACATCGCCGAAGCCGGCGCGAATCCGGTCTCGCAGCTCGCATTCACGCTGGCTAACGGCTTCACCATCGTCGAGTATTACCTGGCGCGCGGCATGAAGATCGACGATTTCGCGCCGAACCTGTCGTTCTTCTTCTCCAACGGCATGGACCCGGAATACGCCGTGATCGGCCGGGTGGCGCGCCGCATCTGGGCGCGCGCGATGCGCGACCTGTACGGCGCCGGCCCGCGTTCGCAGATGCTGAAGTACCACATCCAGACCTCGGGCCGCAGCCTGCACGCGCGCGAGATCCAGTTCAACGACATCCGCACCACCCTGCAGGCGCTGTATGCGCTGTTCGACAACTGCAACAGCCTGCACACCAACGCCTATGACGAAGCGATCACCACGCCCACCGAGGAGTCGGTGCGACGGGCGGTCGCGATCCAGCTGATCATCAGCAAGGAACTGGGGCTGAACAAGACGCAGAATCCCGTGGCAGGGCTCGTTTGCGATCGACCAGCTGACGGATCTGGTCGAGGAGGCCGTGTATCGCGAATTCGACCGCATCTCCGAGCGTGGCGGCGTGCTCGGCGCGATGGAGACGATGTACCAGCGCAGCAAGATCCAGGAAGAAAGCCTGTATTACGAAACGCTGAAGCACGACGGCACGCTGCCGATCGTCGGCGTAAACACCTTCCTCGGCGCACGACGGCGCGCCGTCGAGATGTTGAACGCCCAGCTGATCCGCTCGACCGAGGAGGAGAAGCAGGACGCAGGTGAGCGGCGGTGCGCGCATTCCAGGCGCGCAATGCCGAGCGCCGGCCGGCCGCGCTCGAGCAGTTGCAGCAGGACGGCCGCGTCCGGCGGCAACGTGTTCGCGCAGCTCATGGAAACCGTGAAAGTCGCATCCCTCGGCAGCCTCTCGCACGCACTGTACGAAGTTGGCGGGCAGTATCGGCGCAGCATGTGAAGCGCCGGTGCGGCCGCGGGGAGGAGTCGGGACGGCAACGCGCCGATCAGGCGCGCTCGGCGGTGCGCTCCACGATCGCGGCCGCCGACGGCGCCGCGACGGATCGGGCTCGTTCAGTCGCGCAAGCATCAGTCCGCGCGCCCGCTCGCGCAGTGTTCGACGGACGAGTTGCAGCCGGCCGGTAACAGTGGCGTGAGTATCTCGATGTGAATGCGCCCCGGCCTCGGAATCAGCGCGCCGTTCGGCAGCGCGCGCCGGGCGCCGTGGATCACCGCCGGCACGAGCGGCACGTTGCTGCGTGCGGCCGCGACGAACGCGCCGATATGGAATCGCTTGATGCCCACCGACCATCGAACGTGCCTTCGGGGAAGAAAACCAGCGAGTGCCCGGCCTCGGCATGTTTCATCACGCGGCGTGCCTCCCGTTGCCGGCCCCCGTGCGAGTGCGGTCCACGAACTCGCGACCCGATGCGGCGCAGGAGAAAACCAAGAACCGGCGTCGATGACACCTCGCGCTTGACCACGAAGCTGAAGCGCGGCGGCAAGGCCGCCTTCATGACCAGGCCGTCCAGATAGCTCGAGTGGTTGGCCACGAGCACGCAGGAGCCTTCGGGCATCCGCTCGAGCCCGCACCTGCGGCAGCAGTCCCGCGAGTCGCAGCCACGCCAGCCAATGCGACGGGCGCGCCGCCAGGACAGGTGGCACCATCAAGGCAAGGAGGCCGGCCAGCGATCAGCAGGAACAGCAGCGAAAGCGCATAGGCGCCGTACAGAGGTGCCAGGCCAGCCGAGCGGGCGAGCGAGGCTGTCCAGGGGGGCGGGCGGGTGTCGGGCAGGTTCGAATTTGTGCGCTAGCTCGCGGCAGTCCGGTGGTGTTCGGGCCACGATGCGTGTGCCCTCGCCGTGGCACCCGCAGCGGCCAGTCTGCCGATCCGCGGCATTCTGTGAATCAGTTCCGGTTATGTTAACGCCGGCCCACGGGATCTGTGAGCGGGGTCACGACCCGGACCGCGGGCGGCTCGCATACTGCGCTCCACGAACCCGCGAGGTGCCATGAGCACAGCAGTGAAAAGCGTCCTTGCACGCCCCCCCAGCGACCCGCGCGACGAGCGGCGGAGCGCCCGCGGGGCCGGGACCGATCGATCGGTTTCTCGATGCGGTCTGGATGGAGCGCGGACTGTCGCCGAATACGCTGGCGGCCTACCGCGCCGACCTCATGGCGCTCGAGCGCTGGCTCGTCCGAGCGCGACGATCGAACTCTGCGGCCGCCCAGCGCGGTGACATCCTGTCGTTCATGGCCTCGCGCGTCCAGGCCGGCGCCCGGCCCCGTTCGACGGCGCGCCAGCTTTCCAGTTTCCGCCGCTTTTTCCGCTACCTGGTGCGCGAGGGCGCGCTGCGCGATGACCCCACGGCGCAGATCGCGATGCCCAAGGTCGGCCGCTCGCTGCCGAATCGCTCATGGAGGAGGAAGTCGAGTCCCTGCTGGCCGCGCCGGCCGTGAGCGATCCGCTCGGACACCGCGACCGCACCATGCTCGAGGTGCTCTATGCCACGGGCCTGCGCGTCTCCGAACTCGTCAACCTCAAGCTGCGCAGGTGAACCTGAACCAGGGCGTGCTGCGCATCGTCGGCAAGGGCGATCGCGAGCGGCTGATTCCGCTGGGCGAGGAAGCCGTGCACTGGGTGCAGCAGTTCATGCAGGGCCCGCGCGTCGAGATCCTGCTCGAGCGCCAGACCGATTACCTGTTCCCGACCCGCCGCGGCGATCGCATGACGCGCCAGGCCTTCTGGCACATCATCAAGCGCTATGCGCGCAAGGCCGGCATCGACAAGGAACTCTCGCCGCACACGCTGCGCCATGCCTTCGCGACGCACCTGCTGAACCACGGCGCCGACCTGCGCGTGGTGCAGATGCTGCTCGGGCACAGCGACCTCTCGACCACGCAGATCTACACGCACGTGGCGCGGGAGCGCATGAAGGAACTGCACTCGCAGCACCATCCGCGCGGCTAGGGCGAGCCGCTCGCCGGGCAACCACGGCCGGGCCCGGGCGCGGCCGTCGCATTCCTGTGCGCGAACCCTCTGCTAGACTGCGCCGCCGCGCAGCGAGCCGCTCGGCCGCCAGGACTGAACCCGCGACTGCCGTGGCTGTCCCAGCACCACCACACCACTGGATAGAACGCCACATGCGTCGCCGCATGCCTCGCGTCGCTCCCGTGCTCGCCGCCCTGGCGTTCGCCGTCACCCTCGTCGGCAGGCCATGCCGGTGCAGGCCGCGGGCGACAAGCAGAAGCCGCCTGCCGCGCCGAAGCCGCGCCACGCGGGCGCTCCGCAAGGCACGGCCGTGCCGCCGGACGTGCGTGCGCGCGTGGTGTCGAAGTTGCAGGGCGCTTCGCCCGACGACGTCGCCATGTCACCGGTCCCGGGCCTGTATGAAGTCACGATGGGCGGCCTGATCGCCTATGTCAGCGCCGATGGCAAGTACCTGCTGAGCGGCAACGTCTACGACCTCGATTCGCAGGTGAACCTCACCGCGACGCGCCGCAACGCGGCCCGCGCCAAGGCCCTGGCCGCAGCGTCCGAAAGCCAAATGATCGTGTTCGGGCCGGCCAACGCGAAGATGACCGTCACGGTCTTCACCGACATCGATTGCGGCTATTGCCGCAAGTTTCACAGCCAGATCGCGGACGTCAACAAGGCCGGCGTGCGGGTGCGTTACATGATGTATCCGCGCACCGGCCCCGACACCGAGTCATGGACGAAGGCCGAGCAGGTCTGGTGCGCGCCCGACCGGCGCGATGCGCTGACCCGCGCCAAGCGTGGCGAAGCGCTCAAGGGCAAGGCCTGCGGCGATGCCGCGATCAAGTCGCAGTACGAGCTGGGTTCCGATCTTGGCGTCGAGGGTACGCCCGCCGTGTTCACGCAGAACGGCGATTACATCGGCGGCTTCCTGACCGCGCCGGAACTGGTGCAGGCCATCCAGGAAGCACAGAAGGCGCCGGTCGCCGCGCGCTGACCGGCGGCGCGCGGCCGGCACCGGATCCTCAGCGCTCGCAGGAACTCGCGCTTGCCGGGGCGGCCGTCCCATTCCTTCGCGTCTGCGGGCGCCTCGCGCTTCTTCTCGGTGATCACCGGCCACTGCTTGGCCAGCTCGGCGTTCAGCTGCTTGAAGTCCTGCTGGCCGCCGGCAGTTCTTCCTCCGAGAAAATCGCCTCGGCCGGGCATTCCGGTTCGCACAGGGTGCAGTCGATGCACTCGTCCGGGTCGATGACCAGCATGTTCGGGCCTTCGTGGAAGCAGTCCACGGGGCACACCTCCACGCAGTCCATGTATTTGCACTTGATGCAGTTTTCCGTGACGACAAAGGTCATCGGTTTCTCCGGACGTTGATTCAGCCAGGCGATCGGTCGGTCACGCGGCCGGCCCGGGCCGGGCCGCAGTGACGCGGGCGGGGTATTCTGCCAAAGCCCTGACGCAGCGCAAAACCGATCTCACTTCGGTTCTCCCTTGCGCAGGTCGAGCGCGGCAAAGTGGTGCTGCTCGACTCCCAGCCGCCGGTCCTCGAAATAGCGGCGCAAGGCGAAATCGACGCTGCGAAACGCGATGTCCTGCCACGGGATCTCGGCTTCGTCGTACAACTGCACCTCGAGGCTTTCCGCGCTGGGGCCGAAACTGGCCTGCGGCAGGCGCGCACGGAACATCACGTGTACCTGGTCGGCGTGCAGCACGTGGACCACGGCCAGCAGCGAGCCGATCTCGACCTGCGCCTGGGCTTCCTCGAGCGACTCACGCCGGGCGCCGTCCTGGGTGGTCTCGCCGTTCTCCATGAAGCCCGCCGGGATCGTCCAGAATCCGAGGCGCGGCTCGATGGCCCGGCGACAGAGCAGGATCCGGCCTTCATGCTCGGGCACGCAGCCGACGATCAGCTTCGGGTTCTGGTAGTGCACTGCGCCGCAGCCTTCGCAGATGAAACGCGGCAGGTGGTCGCCTTGCGGCGTGCGCAGGCTGACCGGGTTGCCACAGTGCGAGCAGAACTTCATGCAGGCCTTCGATTGGTGCCGGGAGAGGGAATCGAACCCTCACGATGTCGCCACCGCCGGATTTTGAGTCCGGTGCGTCTACCAGTTCCGCCATCCCGGCGCGGGGTGGCGAAGCTTACCCGATTGTGACGGTCTTGATATAAAAAGCTTGATTTTCAATAGGTTGTGTTTGTTTCGTGACTGGGTCGACAGGCTTTGTCGTGGCATCCGCGGGTGGCTGCCGCGGAACTCGGTACACTCTCGCGGGTCTGTAGGGACGTGTCGCCTGTCGGCGGCCGTTCCCAGGCACGGAGACCGACCGAATCATGCGACACGGCCCGCTGCCCGTCTGGGCGGCCTGTTTGATTTCCCTGTCGATGCTGGCCGGGGCACCCGCCCGGGCGGGGCAGCCCGTCCTGGCCGACACCCTGGTCGCCGCGGCCCCGACGGCCAACCCCAAGGTGCTGGCCCTGGCCGCCCGCGCCGCCGAATGCGCGCGCAAGCAGGGCGTGCTCGACGGCTTTCGCCACCTTGCCGTGATCGACTACTCGCTGCCCTCGACGCAACCGCGACTCTGGGTGTTCGACGTCGAGCGCGGCCGCCTGATGTTCCAGGAACTGGTCGCGCACGGGCGCAACACGGGCGAGGCCCGGTCCGAGCGCTTCTCCAACACCGAAGGCAGCCACATGTCCAGCATCGGGCTGTTCAAGACGCTCGAGCCGTATTACGGCAGCAACGGCTACTCGCTGCGTCTCAACGGACTCGATCCCGGCTTCAACGACCGTGCCCTCGCACGGGCGATCGTCATGCACGGGGCGCCTTACGTCAGCCAGGCGATCGCCGAGCGGCTGGGCCGCCTCGGCCGCAGCTGGGGCTGTCCGGCCGTGCGCCCTGAAGTGGCGCGCATGGTCATCGACACCTTGAAGGGCGGGGCGCTGCTGTTCGCCTATTACCCCGATCGCAAGTGGCTGAAAGAGTCGCCGTATTTCCAGTGTGACCGGCCGTCAGGGCAGACCATGGCCAGCGCTGGCGCGGTCGCCAGCAGCGGCTGAGCGTCGGCCGGGTCGCGCCCGCCGTGACCCGGTTTGCGACCTTTTGAGCGGGTCGCGCATCTAACCCGGCAATGTCCGCCTTTCTCGATACCGCCATCGACCCCGACGTGATCGAACGCGCCCGCGCGGGCGAGGATGCGGCGCTCGCGGCAATCTACCGCGCGTTCGAAGTGCCGGTCAGGACCCTCGCACGCCGACTGCTGGCGTCGCGGACGGCCGCCGAGGACGTCGCACAAGATGTCTTCGTCGATGTGATGACGCGGCTGCACCAGTTCGAGGGCCGCGGCTCCTTCGCCGGCTGGGTCCGCAGCATCGCCGTGACGCGTTGCCTGATGCACCTGCGCTCGCCGTGGCAGCGAGGCCGCCGCTGGCTGGTGCAGGCGACCGGCGTCGACGACGCGGGATCCGACAGCGCTGACTGGGAAGCCATGCCCGGACACGCCGCGACGGGCGCGGACAGCGCCGATGCCATCGACCTCGAGCGCGCCCTGGCACAACTGAACTCCACGGCGCGCGCGGTGGTCTGGCTGCACGACGTCGAGGGCTGCACGCACGCCGAGATCGGCGCGCTGTGGGGCGCATCGGCCAGTTTTTCCAAGTCGCAGCTCGCGCGGGCGCACGCACGCCTGCGGACACTGCTGCACGTCGACGGAGTCGGGACGCCATGCAACCCCATCACGAGCATCGTCTGAACCTGCCGGAGCGGCTGCGGTCGCTGCCGTCCGCGGCGGCGCGCCCGGACGGCTGGAGCGACGTGCAGCGTCGGCTCGACCGTGCGGCGCGAGGCGGCGGAGCGCCGTTACCGCGCCATGCGACTGGCGGCCGCGGCATCGGTGGCGCTGGTGGCCGTGACTGCCATCTGGCGCATCGGCGACGTCAGCTCCGAACGACCGGGTCGCGCGGCCGAGTTGCTGCAGCCGCTTACCGCCGAGCAGGCCATCTCGGCCGACCGCGTCGCGCAGCTGCAGTCCCAGTCGCAGGCGCTGGACGAGGTGCTGGGCGGTCTGGGCGCACGACCCGTGGTCGAGCGGGCCGGCACGAGCCTGCCGATCGACACGCTGGAGACCCAGGTGCAGTGGCTCGACCATCAGCTGTCGGCCGGCGTCGGCGAACTCGAGCCGCGCTCGGCGGAGCAGCTCTGGCGCCGCCGCGTCGAAGCCATGAATTCCCTGGTGCAGCTGCGCTACGTCGAAGCGCAGCGCATCGACATGTGACGAACGAGGTCCCACCTATGCTGAAATCCCTCCGCTTCTCTCCCGCGCCGTGGCTGGCCCTGCTCGCGCTGACCGGCGCGGTCCCGGTCGCGCAGGCCCAGGCGCCGGACGACGCGCAGCTGCGCCAGCAGCTCGACGATGCCCGCCAGCGCCTCGACGATGCGGCGCGCGACGTGGCGGAACTCACCGGCAAGCTGTCGGGCGACGAGCCGCCGCCGGGAGCGCACGGCGGCGAGCCGCGCGGCTCCATGCTGGGGGTGAACATTGCCGGCGGCGCCGAGCGGGCCGAAGGGGTCGAGATCATGGGCGTCAGTCCGTCCGGCCCGGCCGAGCGGGCCGGCCTGCGCAAGGGCGACGTACTGGTCGCAGTCGACGGCAAGCCGCTGCGCAGGTCGGGCGATCGGACCGCCAGCCGACAGCTGGTAGAGCAGATGCGTGGCATGCCGCCCGGGCAGAAGATCAAGGTCGATTACCTGCGCGACGGCAAGCCGCTCACCGCCATGGTGACCACCGTGCCGGCCGAGCCCGGGATCGTGCGTGTCCTGCGCGAGCGCAGGGCGCTGCCGGAGGGAATGCCGTTCCCGCCGATGGAGATCGAGGAATTCCTGACGCTGCACGACGGCCGCGGCTTCCGCGCACTCGAGCTCGTGCCGATGACGCCGCAGCTGGGCCGCTACTTCGGCACGGACAAGGGCCTGCTCGTGGTCAAGGCACCGGCCGGCGAGGGCGCGACGCTCGAGGAAGGTGACGTGATCCTGAGCATCGGCGGCCGCGCGCCGGAATCGCCGAAGCATGCCTTCCGCATCCTGCGCTCGTACCAGCCCGAGGAGAAGGTGAAGGTGGAGGTGCTGCGCCAGCGCAAGCGGCTGACGCTCGACCTGCAGGTGCCGGCGGGCGACCCCATGAGTCTCGAGATCGAGCGGCGGCCGCCCCCACCGCGGGCGCCGCGCACTGCGCCGCCACCGGCACCGCCGGCGCCTGCGGCCACTGCGCCAGGTGCGGGCGTGTCGTCCTGAAAGACCGCGGGTCGCGGATGCCGCGCAGGGGTCCGGGGCAGCGGGCCCCTCTGTTAGCATGCGCGCCCCTATGCGGCGCACCGATTTTCACTTCGACCTGCCTCCGGACCTGATCGCGCGCCGTCCGGCGCCGCGACGCAGCGACAGCCGGCTGCTGCATCTCGACGGTCGTTCCGGCGCCCTCGTCGATCGGCAGTTCCGCGAGTTGCCGCAGTTGCTGCGGGCCGGCGACCTGCTGGTTTTCAACGACACCCGCGTCGTTCCCGCGCGCCTGCACGGGCTCAAGGCCGACAGCGGCGGCAAGGTCGAGGTGATGCTTGAGCGCGTGACAGGTGTGCGCACGGCCCTGGTGCAGCTCAAGTCCAGCAAGCCGTCACGGACCGGCACCGTGATCAGGCTCGGGGACGGGACGCAGCTCACGGTGACGGGGCGCGACGACGACTTCTGGCGCGTCGAGTTCGACGCCGATGCGGCGGACGTCTTCGACCGCCTCGGCGAGATGCCGCTGCCGCCCTACATCGCGCGCGCGGCGGAAGCCGACGACACGGAGCGTTACCAGACGGTTTATGCACGCGAACCCGGGGCGGTTGCAGCGCCGACGGCGGGGCTGCATTTCGACGCCGGTGTGCTGGCCGCGTGCCGTGCCGCCGGGGCGGAGTTCGCCTATGTCACCCTGCACGTCGGTGCCGGCACCTTCCAGCCGGTGCGGGTGGACGACGTGGCCGCGCATCGCATGCATGCGGAACTCTGCGTCGTCCCGGCGGCGGTCTGCGCGGCGGTACAGGCGACGCGCGCGCGGGGCGGGCGTGTCATCGCCATCGGCACGACCGCCGTGCGCTCGCTCGAGGCGGCGGCGGACAGCGGTGAACTGCGGCCGTTTGCGGGCGAGACACGGCTCTTCATCACGCCCGGCCGCCGCTTCCGCGCGGTCGACGCGATGGTCACCAATTTTCACCTGCCGGAGTCGACGCTGCTGATGCTGGTCAGCGCCTTCGCCGGGCGCGAGCGGGTCCTCGACGCCTATCGCCACGCCGTCGACCAGCGTTACCGGTTCTTCAGTTATGGCGATGCCATGTTCCTCGAGCCGGCCGCCGGCGTGCTCGAACGCGAGGCCCAGGCATGAGGTTCGAGACCCTGGGTACTTCTGGCGCGGCCCGGCGCGGGCGGCTGCACCTGGCCCACGGCACGGTCGAGACGCCCGTGTTCATGCCGGTCGGCACCTATGGCACCGTCAAGGCGATGACGCCCGAGGAACTCACCGGCCTCGGCGCGCAGATCGTGCTGGGCAACACCTTCCACCTGATGTTGCGGCCCGGCCCCGAGGTGATCCGCGCGCACGGCGGCCTGCACGGCTTCATGCACTGGTCGGGCCCGATCCTGACCGACTCGGGCGGGTTCCAGGTGTTCAGCCTGGCCGACCTGCGCAAGATGACGGAGGCGGGCGTGCATTTCCGTTCGCCGGTGAACGGCGATGCGGTGTTCCTCAGCCCGGAAGTCTCGATGCAGGTGCAGTCGGCGCTCAACTCGGACATCGTCATGGCCTTCGACGAATGCCCGCCGTATCCGGCGACCGAGCAACAGGCGCGCCAGTCGATGGAACTGTCGATGCGCTGGGCGCGCCGCAGCCGCGACGAGTTCGCGCGGCTCGGCAATCGCAATGCGCTTTTCGGCATCGTGCAGGGCGGCACACACCTGGGCCTGCGCCATGAATCGCTCGGCAAGCTGGTGGAAATCGGCTTCGACGGCTATGCCGTGGGCGGCCTGGCGGTCGGCGAACCGGCCGAGGAACGCAACCGCGTGCTCGAGTCGCTCGAGCCGGCCCTGCCGCGCGAGCGGCCGCGCTACCTGATGGGCGTGGGCACGCCGACCGACATGGTGCAGGCCGTCGCCCGCGGCATCGACATGTTCGACTGCGTGATGCCGACCCGCAACGCCCGCAACGGGCACCTTTTCACCTCGCAGGGCGTGGTCAAGATCCGCAACGCCAGCCACCAGTCGGACACCGGGCCGCTCGATCCGGCCTGCAGCTGCTACACCTGCCGGAATTTCAGCCGGGCCTACCTGCGGCACCTCGACCGCTGCAACGAGATCCTGGGGGCACGGCTCAACTCGATCCACAATCTGCACTACTACCTGTCGCTGTTCGGGCGCCTGCGGGCCGCCCTGGAAGACGGCAGTTTCGACCGCTTCGTGGCCGGGTTCCTCGCCAGTCCCGAGGCCGCCCCGGGGTTGACCCACAGTCCGCCCGACCCTCGGGTATAATCACCGGTCTTTTTGGCATGCCCCCATTTCACCCGGGGGTCAGAGGAGTTCGCGGATGGACTGGTTGATTGCAAGCGCCCAGGCGCAGGCGGCCGCCCCCGGTGGGCAACCCAATGCGCTGCTGCAGATGCTGCCGTTGGTGCTCATTTTCGTCGTGTTCTATTTCCTGCTGATCCGGCCGCAGGCCAAGCGGGCCAAGGAGCACAAGGCGATGGTCGCGGCGCTCGGCGTCGGCGAGGAAGTCGTCACTGCCGGCGGCATCCTCGGCAAGATCACCGAGACCTCGGACCAGTTCCTCACCATCGAGATCGCAAGCGGCGTGCAGGTCAAGGTCCAGCGCCACACGGTCACCAGCGTGCTGCCCAAGGGCACCCTGAAGAGCGCCTGAGCCGTCCTGGAGTCCGCGCATGCACAGTTATCCGGCCTGGAAAATCTGGCTGGTCGCCATCATCCTGCTTGCGGGCACGCTGCTTGCGCTGCCGAACGTGTTCGGCGAGGCGCCGGCACTGCAGCTCTCGCGCAATGACCGCACCGCCGTCACCGACGCGCAGCGCCAGCAGGTCGTCTCGACGCTGCAGTCGAAGGGCGTGACCGTCGAGAACTCGTATCTCGAAGGCGACCGTCTCGTGCTGCGCTTCGACGACGTCGGCGTGCGCCTGCAGGCGAAGGACCTCATCCAGGAGTCGTTGGGCGCGGAGTACCTGGCGGCGCTGTCCGACGTGCCGCGCACGCCGGCCTGGATGCGGGCCATCGGCCTCAAGCCGATGAGCCTCGGCCTCGACCTGCGCGGCGGTGTCTACTTCATGTACGAGGTGGACACGCTGGGCGCGGTCAAGCAGCTGCTGCAGAGCATGGAGAGCGACTACCGCACCCTGCTGCGCAAGGAGCGGATCCCCTTCATCGCCGTCACCAGCAATGGCGTGGACGGTGTCCGCATCGGGCTGCGCAGCGGCGAGGACGCACAGAAGGTCACCAGCCTGCTGCGCAAGCAGGACCCCAACCTGACGGTCAACACCGACGTGCTCGGCGAGGGCGGCTCGGTGTCGGTCACGCTCAGTCCGGCGCAGATCAAGCAGCGGCAGGACTTCGCCATCCAGCAGAACATCACCACGCTGCGCAACCGCGTGGACGAACTCGGCGTCACCGAGCCGATCGTGGCCCGCCAGGGGCTCGACCGCATCGTCGTGCAGCTGCCCGGAGTGCAGGACCCGAACGAGGCGCTGCGCGTGCTGGGCGCCACGGCGACGCTGGAGTTCCGGCTGGTCGACGACCAGAACGACGCCCTCGAGGCCGAGCGGACCAAGCGCGCGCCCCTGGGCTCGCGCCTGTACAAGACGCGTGATGGGCGGCCGGTGCTGCTGAAGCGCGAGATCATCGTCGCCGGCGAGCAACTGACGGACGCCAGCTCCGGCTTCCAGGAAGGCGAGCCCGCGGTCATGGTCACGCTCGACGCGCGTGGCGCCTCGAAGATGCTCGAGACCACCCGCCAGAACCTGGGCCGGCCGATGGCGGTCGTCTTCATCGAGCAGAAGCGGGTCGCCGAAGGCCAGCCCTGCGCCGGCGTCCGCTCGGGCAACGAGTGCACCGAGGAAGAGGTGATCAACGTCGCCACGATCCGCGGCGTGTTCGGCAGCAACTTCCAGATCACCGGCGTGATGGCCAACGAGGCGCGCGAACTGGCGCTGCTGCTGCGCGCGGGCTCGCTGGCCGCGCCGCTCTACATCGTCGAGCAGCGCACCGTCGGTCCGAGCCTCGGCGCCGACAACATCAGGCGCGGCGTCAACGCGCTGCTGATCGGCCTGGGCGTCACGTTCCTGTTCATGGCGGTGTACTACCAGGCGTTCGGAATGATCGCCAACGTCGTGCTGCTCACCAACGTGGTGCTGCTGGCCGCGCTGCTGTCGATGCTGCAGGCCTCGCTGTCGTTGCCCGGCATCGCCGGCATCGTGCTGACGGTCGGCATGGCCGTCGACGCCAACATCCTGATCTTCGAGCGCATCCGCGAGGAACTGCGCAACGGCGTCAGCCCGCACGCGGCCATCTCGGCCGGGATTCGAGAAGGCATTCTCGGCGATCGCCGACTCGAACATCACCACGCTGATCGCCGGCATCGTGCTGTTCACCTTCGGCACCGGCCCGGTGCGCGGCTTCGCGGTCGTGCTGTCGCTCGGCATCATCACGTCGATGTTCACGGCGCTCGTCGTCAGCCGCGTGCTGATCCACCTGCTCTGGGGCCGCAGGAAGAAGATCGAGCGGCTGTCGATCGGGATGGGGTACTGACATGGAATTTTTCCGCAAGAAGACCGCCTACCCGTTCATGGCCACGCGCAAGCGCTGGTACGTGGTGTCGGCCATCCTGATCCTCGGCTCGCTGGCGGCGCTCGTCACGCGCGGCATCAACTTCGGCATCGACTTCACCGGCGGCGTCGTGCTCGAGATGAGCTTCCCCGAGGCCGCCAACCTGGAGAAGGTCCGCGATTCGCTCGAGGCGGCCGGTTACGGCAGCGCCGTGGTGCAGAGCTTCGGCACCTCGCGTGACGTGCTCGTGCGGCTGCCGCCGGCCGAGAAGGATGCGGACACCGGCGAGATCGGCCGCAAGGTGCTGGCCTCGATCCAGGCCGGCAATCCGGGCGTCGAACTGCGCCGCACGGAAGTGGTCGGCGGCCAGGTCGGTTCGGAACTCGCCGAGAAGGGCGCGCTCGCCGTCCTGTTCACGTTCGTGCTGATCCTGATCTACGTGGCGCTGCGCTTCCAGTGGAAGCTGGGCGTCGGCGCCATCGTCGCTGCGCTGCATGACCCGATCATCATCCTGGGGTTCTTCGCGGCCACGCAGATGACGTTCGACCTGCCGGCGCTGGCGGCGATCCTCGCGGTGATCGGTTATTCGCTCAACGACACCGTCGTCGTGTTCGACCGGATCCGCGAGCGGTTCCTGTCGATGCGCAAGGGCACGCCGGAGCAGGTCATCGACGCGTCCATCAACGAGACGCTGTCGCGCACGATCATGACCAGCCTCACGACCATGCTGACCGTGCTCGCGCTGCTGTTCTTCGGCGGCGAGATCCTGCGCGGCTTCTCCACCGCGCTCACGATCGGCATCGTGATCGGCACGTACTCGTCGATCTACATCGCGAGCGCGCTGGCGCTCGACCTCAAGCTCGCTGCGCGCGACCTGCTGCCGGTGCAGAAGGACAAGGACACCGTGGATGACATGCCCTGACCGGCATGTCGGCACGGCTCCTGCGCCAGGACGGGTCGGCCGGTGATTGAGGTCGTCTGGGGCGGCTTCCTCGTCCTGTTCCTCGGGCTGCTGTTCCTCGACCTCAGCGTCCTGCACCGCGAGTCGGCGGAACTGTCCGTGCGGCAGGCGCTGTTCTGGACGGCGGTCTGGATCTGCGTGGCGATGTCGTTCACCGGCGTCATCTACGGACTCTACGAGTACCGCTGGCTCGGCTTCGTGCCCGGGCACGGGGTCAGGGACGGTGCCGATGCGGTCGTGCAGTACGTCACCGGCTACCTGCTCGAGTGGTCGCTGTCGGTCGACAACATCTTCGTCATCGCGCTGATCTTCAGTTACCTGAAGATCCCGACGCAGTACCAGTACCGGGTGCTGTTCTGGGGCATCGTCGGCGCGATCGTGCTGCGCGGCATGATGATCGCGGCCGGCACCACGCTGCTGCAGCACTTCGACTGGATGTTCTACGTCTTCGGCGCCATCCTGCTGCTGTCCGCGCTGCGCATGCTGAAAGGCAGCGAGGAAGCGCACGACGTCGGCAACAGCTTCCCCGCAAGGCTGGTCCGCCGCTTCGTGCCGGTCACGCCGGAACTGGAACGCGCCCGCTTTTTCGTGCGCAGGGAAGGCCGCCTGTACGCCACGCCGCTGTTCGTGGCGCTGGTCATGGTCGAACTCACCGACGTGGTCTTCGCGGTCGACTCGATCCCGGCCATCCTGGCGGTGACGCGCGATCCGTTCCTGGTGTTTACGTCGAACGCCTTCGCCATCCTTGGCCTGCGTTCACTCTACTTCGCCGTGGCGGGACTGATGGCGATGTTCCGCTACCTGCGCTACAGCCTGGTGCTGATCCTGGCGTTCGTCGGCATGAAGATGCTGCTGGTTTCCCACTATCCACGTGCCGAACGTGGTCTCGCTGGGGATCATCCTCGGCACGCTGGGGCTCGGCATCCTCGCCTCGATCTGGGCCAGCCGGCGCGACGAGGCGCAGGGCGGCGGCCCGAGCCGCGACGGCTGAACGGCGCAGCGACGCGCGCCTCGGCCTCAGCGATTCGTCTTGCGCAAGGCGCTGTGGCGGAAGCCGTAAAGGAAGTAGATCAGGAAGCCGATCACGGTCCAGACCAGCAGCCGCAGCCAGGTGTCCCGCGGCAGCGCCGCCATCATGGCCGAACAGATCAGCGCGCCGCCGACGCAGACGATCCACGGCGCCGGCACGCGGAACGGCCGCTTCAGGTCCGGGCGCGTGTAGCGCAGCACCAGCACGCCGATGCAGACGGTGGTGAAGGCGAGCAGGGTGCCGATGGACACCAGTTCGCCCAGGATCGTGACCGGAAACAGGCCGCCGATCAGCGCCGCGAGCGAGCCCGTGATCAGGGTGCCGATGTAGGGCGTCTTGTGCTTCGGGTGCACCTTGCGGAAGAACGGCGGCAGCAGGCCATCGCGCGACATGGCGTAGAAGATGCGCGGCTGGCCGAGCATCATCACCAGCATCACCGAGGTCATGCCGGCGATGGCGCCAAGCTTGATCCAGCCGGCGAGCCATGACAGTTCCGGGTGACGGTCGAGCGCGAGTGCCACCGGCGCCGGGGTGCTCAGTTGCGTGTAGTGCACCATGCCCGTGAGCACTGCCGACACCGCGACATACAGGATGGTGCAGACCACGAGGCTGCCCATGATGCCGATCGGCATGTCGCGCTGCGGGTTCTTTGCCTCCTGCGCGGCGGTCGAGACGGCGTCGAAGCCGATGTAGGCGAAGAAGATGATCCCCGCCGCCTGGAACACGCCGCTCCAGCCGAACTTGCCGAACTCGCCGGCATTGGGCGGGATGAACGGCTGCCAGTTGGCGCCGTCGACGGCCCACATGCCGAAGCCGATGAACAGCACGATCACGGCGACCTTGATCGCCACGACCACGGCGTTGAAGCGCGCGGACTGGTGGATGCCGACGTAGCAGAGCGCCGTCATCGCCGCGATGATCAGCACGGCCGGCAGGTTGATGATGGCGCCGGTGCGCACGATCTCGAAGTGGCCCGCCCCCTTGGTGAAGGGCGCGTTGGTCAGGGCGTCCGGCAGGTGGTAGCCGAACTGCTCGACCAGGCTGACCACGTAGCCGGACCAGCCGACGGCCACGGTGCCCGCGGCGAACAGGTACTCCAGGATGAGGTTCCAGCCGATGAACCAGGCGACCAGTTCGCCGAGCGTCGCGTACGAGTAGGAGTAGGCGCTGCCGGCGACCGGGATCATCGCGGAGAACTCGGCGTAGCAGAGGCCGGCCAGCGCGCACCCCAGGCCGGCGATCATGAAGGAGATGACCAGCGCCGGGCCGGCGTGATTGGCTGCCGCCGTCCCCGTCAGGACGAAGATGCCGGTGCCGATGATCGCGCCGATGCCGAGCAGTACCAGCGCGCGCGCGTCGAGCGTGCGGTTGAGCTCGTCGCGCGACTCGTCGGCTTCGTGCAGTTCACCGATGGGCTTGGTCGAAAACAGGCGATGCGGCATGGGGCAGTGCTCTTGGTGAGATGCCCGCCGACTCTACCGGAGATTCCCGAAAATAGGGACGGTCCCTGGTTTCAGGCGTCGCGGAGGGACGCCGGTACGTGCGGCGCGATGCACTCGACGATGGCCTCGTACACCTTGGGGGTGCCGGCCACGACGTGGCCGCCCTGCGTGTAGGGCTGCCCGGTGAGCGTGCCGATGCGTCCGCCCGCCTCGGTGATCAGCAGCGTGCCGGCCGCGGTGTCCCACGGGCTCAGGCCGATTTCCCAGAAGCCGTCCACCCGGCCCGCCGCCACGTAGGCAAGGTCGAGCGAGGCGGCGCCGGGACGACGCACGCCCGCGGTCTGCAGCATCATCTCCCGCAGCATCAGCATGTAGTCGTCGAGGTAGCGCGAGTTGTCGCGCTGCGGGAAGCCGGTGGCGACCAGCGAGCCCGTCGAGCGTCAGCTGCTTGCTGACGCGGATGCGCCGGCCGTCGAGCTGCGCACCGCCGCCGCGCGAGGCGGTGAAGAGTTCCTGCCGCATCGGGTCGTAGACGACGGCGTGTTCCAGCCGCCCGCGCCATTCGACGGCAATCGACACGGCAAACGCCGGGAAGCCGTGCAGGAAATTGGTCGTGCCGTCGAGCGGATCGATGATCCAGACGTACTCGTCGCCGCCGCTGCGGCCGGACTCCTCGCCGAAGAAGCCGTGGTCCGGATGCACCCGGCGCACCGTCTCGATGATGTCGCGCTCGGCCATCTGGTCGATTTCGGAGACGAAATCGTTGCGGCCCTTGGACTGCACGTTGAGGCTCGGCACCCGGTCGAGGTTGCGAATGATCAGGTCGCCAGCGCGCCGGGCGGCACGGACGGCAATATTCATCATCGGCTGCAGGTTCATGCGGCGATCTCGACGTGGCGGGTGGGCAAGAACGGCAGGGATGGCCCCGCCCGAGGGCCGCTAGAATACCAGAGCATGTCCATCCGCATCGTCCTCGTCGGCACCTCCCACCCCGGCAACATCGGCTCGGCCGCGCGCGCCATGAAGACCATGGGGCTGCAGGACCTGTACCTCGTCGCGCCCGAGCGGTTCCCGGCCGGCGAGGCGATCGATGCTGGCCGCCGGCGCCGACGACGTCGTGCGCAACGCGCGCGTCCTGCCCGACGTGCGTGCCGCGGTCGCCGACTGCGGCCTGGTCGTCGGCACTACGGCGCGCGGCCGCCACCTGCCCTGGCGCATCGTCGAGCCGCGCGAGGCGGCGCTCGAGATTGCCGCGGCCTCGCAGGCCAGCGAAGTCGCCGTGCTGTTCGGCAGCGAACGCGTCGGACTCGAGAACGACGAGCTGCGGCAGTGCCACACGCTGCTGACGATACCGACCGGCGGGCTCTATTCGTCGCTGAACCTGGCGATGGCAGTGCAGGTCGTCACCTACGAGATCTGTCTCGCGTTGCGTGACCGCGGCACCGCGACCAGCCAGGCCGAAGGCCCGGTGCCGCTCGCCAGCGCCGCTGACATGGAGAAGTTCTACGCGCACCTCGAGCAGGTGCTCGACGAGATCAACTTCCGCGACCGGACGAACTCGGGGCACCTGATGGCCCGGCTGCGCCGGCTGTTCCAGCGCACGGTGCTCGACCAGAACGAGATGAACATCCTGCGCGGCATCCTGGCGGCGGTGCAGGGCAGGCGCCGGCGTGCCGGCGACCCGCATCCGCCGCCGGCCGGGCCCGCGGCATGAGTTCCCGCGTGATCTATCTCGACAACGCGGCAACGACCGCGGTCGATCCGCAGGTCGTCGCGGCGATGACGGCCTGCCTCGGCGTCGAGGGCGCGTATGGCAACCCGGCGGCGGTGAACCACGCCTGCGGGCGCGAGGCCGCGCGCCAGGTGCAGCGGGCGCGCGCGCAGGTGGCGGCGCTGGTCAACGCCCAGCCCGAGCAGATCGTCTTTACCTCGGGGGCGACCGAGGCCAACAACCTGGCGCTGCTCGGCGCGCTGCGCTTCCAGCGGCAGGCCGGGCGGCACGTGATCACCTCGCGCACGGAGCATGCCGCCGTGCTCGACGCCTGCCGCCAGCTCGAGCGCGAAGGCTGCGCGGTGACCTACCTCAAGCCGGGACCCGACGGCATCGTCGAGCCCGCACAGGTGGCAGCGGCGTTGCGCGCCGAGACGGTGCTGGTGTCGATCATGCACGTCAACAACGAGATCGGCGTACGGCAGGACATCCGCGCGATCGGGCAGCTGTGCCGCGCGCGCGGCGTGCTGTTCCATGTCGATGCGGCACAGAGCCTCGGCAAGCTGCCGATCGATGTCGAGGCCGACGGCATCGACCTGCTCGCGCTCACGGCGCACAAGCTGCACGGACCCAAGGGCGTCGGCGCACTGTGCGTGCGGCGCGAGCCGCGACTGGGACTGGTGCCGCTGCAGTTCGGCGGCGGCCAGGAGCGCGGACTGCGTTCCGGCACGCTGCCGACGCACCAGATCGTCGGCATGGGCGAGGCCTGCCGCATCGCTGCCGAGCGGATGGCGCACGACATACCGCGGATCGAGGCGCTGCGCGAGCGCCTCTGGCGCGCGCTGTCGACGGTGCCCGGAGTGGAACTCAATGGCGATCCCGTGCGTCGCGTGGCCGGGATCCTCAACCTGACGATCGACGGCATCGAGGGCGAGACGCTGCTGCTGGCGCTGGCCGACCTGGCGCTGTCCTCCGGCTCGGCCTGTGCCAGCCTGAGTGCCGAGCCGTCCTACGTGTTGCGCGCGCTCGGCCGCAGCGACCGGCTGGCGCAGAGCTCGCTGCGCCTGAGCCTCGGCCGCTACACCACTGCAGACGAGGTCGACACGGCCGCTGCCCGCATCCGGGACGAGGTCCTGCGCCTGCGGGCCGGCGCACCGCGACCCGGCGAGTGGACTCCGCCATGGCGATGACGACCCGCGTTACAGCGTCGAAGTCCTGCGTCGGTTGCATGCCCTGCCGGGGTGGGGACGCTCCAGGCGATGCACCTGGCCTCGTCACCGGTCGGGCCGGGGACCGCGAGCAGGGCGCCGCGGTCGAGCTGCTGGCTGCGGGTGGAATCCGGGCGGATCGCAGCCGCGCGCTTCGAGGCCTTCGGCTGTCCGCACCTGCTGGCAGCGGCCTCCTGGCTGGTCGAAGCGCTGCCCGGGTTCGAGCAGGCGCAGTTGGCGGCCTGGGACTGGCAGGACGTCGCCCGGGAGTTGCAGGTTCCCGCGGCCAAATACGGGCGGTTGCTCACGTTGCAGGACGCTGTGCGCGACGCGGCCCGGAACTGGGCGCTGCAGGCCGGGTCTACGGTGTAGAATTTTCGCACCGCCCTGCCCGAGGACCCCGCCGCATGTCGATCTCCCTGACCGCCGCCGCCGCCGAACGCGTCCGTACGTTCATGGCCAGCCGTGGCCAGGGCGTGGGCCTGCGTCTCGGGGTGAAGCAGACCGGTTGCTCGGGCTTTGCCTACGTCGTGAGCTATGCCGACGAGGTGCAGGCACGGGACGTCGTGTTCGAGGACTCGGGCGTCAAGGTCGTGGTCGACGCCGACAGCCTCAAGTACGTCGACGGCACGGAAATCGATTTCGTCCGCCAGGGACTCAACGAGGCTTTCAAGTTCCGCAACCCCAACGTCAAGGGCGAATGCGGTTGTGGCGAGAGCTTCAACGTCTAACTGCCCGTCAGGGCTATGATTTCTTGGCCGTCCACCCCCGTCCGGGTATACTGCGCCGTTAAGTTTTCAGGTTGGCCCCGTCCCGCCCCGCGCCTGCGCGGGCGCCGGAATTCCGGGGCCGGTTCGTCATTGCCGGCAGCACCGACTGCCGGATCATCTCGTCAAGGATCCGTATGTCCCTCGAACGCACTCTCTCCATCGTCAAGCCCGACGGCGTCCGCAAGAATGTCATCGGCGACGTCTACCACCGCTTCGAAAAGGCCGGCCTGCGCATCGTCGCGGCCCGCATGCTGCAGCTGACGCAGGCCCAGGCCGAGGCGTTCTACGGCGTGCACCGCGAGCGCGGGTTCTTCAAGGACCTCGTGGCCTACATGATCTCCGGCCCGGTCATGGTGCAGGTGCTCGAGGGCGAGGGCGCCGTGCTCAAGAACCGTGACGTGATGGGCGCGACCGACCCGAAGAAGGCGACGCCGGGCACCATCCGCGCCGATCTCGCCGACAGCATCGAGCAGAACGTCGTGCACGGCTCGGACAGCGCCGAGAACGCCGCGCGCGAGATCGCGTTCTTCTTTTCCGAGACGGAGCTCTGCCCGCGCTGAAGCGCGGGTGAACTCGCGCGGCGGCGCGCAGTCCACCGAACATGGGCGAAGCAACCTCACCGGCACGCACCAACCTGCTCGGTCTCACGCGGACCGGGCTGGAGGCGTTCGTGCTGGCGATGGGCGAGAAGCCCTTCCGTGCCCGCCAGCTGTTCAAGTGGATGTACAAGCGCGCCGAGGGCGACATCGACGCGATGACCGATCTCGGCAAGGACTTCCGCCGCCGCCTGGCCGAGGTCGCCGAGATCCGCACCCCCGAGATCCTCACCGCGCAGGTCTCGGCCGACGGCACGCGCAAGTGGGCGCTCAAGTTCGAGAGCGGCCAGGCGATCGAGATGGTCTTCATCCCGGAGCCGGGCCGCGGCACGCTCTGCATCTCCAGCCAGGTCGGCTGCCAGATGAACTGCGGCTTCTGCTCCACCGCGCAGCAGGGGTTCAACCGCAACCTCGACGTCGCCGAGATCGTGGGCCAGGTGTGGCTCGCCAATCGCGAACTCGGCTACTCGCCCGACGGCGACCGCGTGATCACCAATGTCGTGTTCATGGGCATGGGCGAGCCGCTGGCGAACTACCGCAACGTCGTGCCGGCCGCCGAAATCATGATGGACGACCTGGGGCTCGACCTCTCGCGCCGCCGCGTGACGGTCAGCACCTCCGGGCTGGTGCCGCAGATGATCCGCATCGCCGACGAGACCAACGTCGCGCTGGCGGTGTCGCTGCATGCGCCCAATGACGCGCTGCGCAGCGAGCTGATGCCGATCAACCGCCGCCACCCGATCAAGGACCTGCTCGCCGCCTGCTGGCACTATGTCGAGAAGCAGAACGCGCGCAGCGTGACCTTCGAGTACGTGATGCTCGACGGCATCAACGACAAGCCCCAGCACGCGCGCGAACTCGTGCAGCTGCTGCGCGGCCATCCGGCCAAGGTCAACCTGATCCCGTTCAACCCGTTTCCGAACACGCAGTACCGGCGCTCGACCGAGACGGCGATCGAGCGCTTCCGCGACATCCTGATCAGGGGCGGCGTGATGGTCACCATCCGGCGCACGCGCGGCGACGACATCGACGCTGCCTGCGGCCAGCTGGTCGGCCGCGTCAACGACCGGGTCACGACGCGGCTCGGCGAGAAGTTCTTCCCGCTCTCCGTGGTGTCCGGGATGATGCGCCGCCGCGCCGGCATCAGCCTGGTCGCCGCCAGCCTGCTCGTCGCCGCGAGCCTCGGGGCGCCGCGGGCCGCGGCCTCTGCCGAGCCCGGCAGCCGCGAGGCGATCGACCAGGCCGGGGCCGTCAACACCGAACTGGCGCTTGCGTACATGCGCGAAGGCAACCTGAAGGCCGCGCGCGAGAAGATCGACAAGGCGCTGCAGCAGAATTCGCGCATGCCCAGCACGCAGATGGCGGCCGGGTTCATCTACGACCGGCTCGACGACAAGCGCAAGGCCCGCTCGCACTTCGAGCAGGCGATCCGCCTGGCCGGCAAGGACAACCCCGACGTGGTCGCCAACGCGGCCGTGTACCTGTGCATGAACGGCGAGCGCAAGCGCGGCGAGCAGTACCTGCTGCAGGCGGCGGCCAGTGCGCTGAACCAGAACCCGGATGTCGCCTACACCAACGCCGGTCGCTGCGCGCGCGCCGATGGCCGTCCGCAGGACGCCGAAGCCAGTTTTCGCAAGGCATTGGCGCTCAACCCCAGGCAGGCGGACGCGTTGTTCCAGATGGCGCAGCTGACGCAGGAGAACGGCAACAGCCTGCAGGCGCGCGCGTTCCTCGAGCGTCATGCGGCCGTGGCCCCGGTGTCGGCCGCTTCGCTCTGGCTCGGGCGCACGATCGAGCTTGCGCTGGGCGATACCGCCCAGGCGGCGCGGTATGCCGACCAGCTCAGGGATCAGTTCCCGACCTCGACCGAAGCCGGGCTGCTGTTCGAAGCCGAACGGACGCGGCCATGAGTGCCGCGGAGGCCGATGTCACCGAGCTCCCCGCGAGCCCGGGCGCACGCCTGCGGCGGGAGCGCGAAGCCCGCGGGCTGACGCAGCAGCAGGCGGCCGACACGCTCAACCTCGATCCGATGGTCGTGATCGCCCTCGAGGCCAACGATTTCGCGGCGCTCGGCGCGCCGGTGTTCGTGAAGGGGCACCTGCGACGCTATGCCGCGCTGCTGGGGCTGGCGGAGGACGAGACCGTCGCCGCCTACGAGCGTTCGAAGCTGCAGGTGCAGGAACCCACGCTGGTGCCGAAGTCGCGGCTGGAGATGGCCCCGGTCCGCGGCAAGCCGCGCTGGCCGTGGGTCATGGGCGGCGCGGTGTCGTTCCTCGCGGCCGCGGCACTGATCGCGTACCTGTCGGAGAACGGACTGCCCTGGGCCGATGGCCCGGATGCACCGGCGGATGCGAACGTGCCCGCGCTCACGACCGGGCCGGCCAGCGACGTCGCGACCGGTCGCCGCGGCGGTCACGCCCGACGATGCCGATGCAACGGCAGCGACGACGGACGCAACACCGTCGGCGACCACTCCCGCCGCCGCCGCGACCGATCCCGCAAGCCCGCCCCCCGCGCTGCAGCCGGGCCAGGTCAGCCTGCAGTTGCGCTTCAATGCCGACTCATGGGTCGAAGTGTTCGACGGCGCGGGCAGGGCGGTGATCTACGACCTCGGCAAGGCCGGTTCCGAACGCACGGTGACGGGCACGGCGCCGCTCAGCGTGACGATCGGCAACATCGGCGCGGTCACCGTGGCGATCAATGGCCGCCCCGTCGCCGTGCCGCCGCGTGCGCCAGGCGAACTGCTGGCGCGGTTCAGCATCGGCCCCGACGGGTCGCTGCGCTGATGCCGGTGCACACGCGATGAGCGAAACCCTGCAGGCCGTTCGCGGCATGAATGACGTGCTGCCGGAGCAGACCGCCGCGTGGCAGCAGCTGGAGCGCGCGGCGCGCGAGATCTTCGCGCAGTACGGCTATCGCGAGATCCGCCTGCCGCTGCTCGAGCGCACCGAGCTCTTCAAGCGCTCCATCGGCGAGTTCACGGACATCGTCGAAAAGGAAATGTATACGTTCCGCGACCGCGGCGACGACTCGCTCACGCTGCGGCCCGAGGCGACCGCCGGCATCGTGCGGGCCTGCATCGGCAATGGACTGCTGCACAACCAGCGCCAGAAGGTCTGGCTGATGGGGCCGATGTTCCGCTACGAGCGGCCGCAGAAGGGCCGCTATCGCCAGTTTCACCAGATCGACGCCGAGGCGCTCGGCTTCCCGGGCCCTGACGTCGATATCGAGCTGATCCTGATGACGGCCCGTCTCTGGCAGCGGCTCGGCCTGCGCGGACTGAGGCTGCACCTGAACTCGCTCGGCACGCCGGAATCGCGTGTCGTTTACCGTGCGCGGCTGGTCGAGTACCTGCAGGCGCACGCGGACCAGCTCGATGCGGACAGCCAGCGGCGGCTCGGCGGCAATCCGCTGCGCATCCTCGACAGCAAGAACCCGGACATGGCCACGCTGATCGCGGGCGCGCCGGTCATCACCGACCACCTCGATGCTGAATCCGCGGCGCACTTCGCGACGCTGTGCGCGCAGCTGCAGCAGGCCGGGGTCGATTTCGTGGTCAACCCGAGGCTGGTGCGCGGTCTCGATTACTATTCGCGCACGGTGTTCGAGTGGGTGACCACCGACCTCGGGGCGCAGGATGCGGTCTGTTCCGGCGGCCGTTACGACGGCCTGGTCGCACAGCTGGGCGGCGACGCGGTCCCGGCCATCGGCTGGGCGCTCGGCGAGGAGCGGATCGTCGAGCTCATGCGGCTGCAGGGCCTCGTGACCGAAGCGGGCAACCCGGACGTGTACATCGTGCTGGCGGGTCCTGCGGCCGAGGCGGCCGGCCTCGGCCTCGCCGAGCGGATCCGCGACGGCGCGCCGGAACTGCGGGTCGAGACCAACTGCGGCGGCGGCAGCTTCAAGTCGCAGCTGAAGCGCGCCGACAAGAGCGGCGCGCGGGTCGCGGTCATCGTGGGCGAGGACGAGGCGGCACGCGGCATGGCCGCCCTGAAGCCCCTGCGCGGCATCGATGCGGCCCAGCGCAACGTGGCATTTGGCGAGCTGGCGGCCGAATTGCGCCGGGAACTGCTGCCCAAGCCGGCATAATCACAGTGTGCCGCCCCGACGGGCGGCTGATGGAGTGGCGAAGTGGAAGATCTCTCAGACAACGAACGCGAAGAACAACTGCGGCGCTGGTGGGCGGACAACTGGCTCTGGATCGTCGGCGGCATCGCGCTCGGCCTCGGCGCGCTCGCCGGCTGGAACTACTGGCAGACCTCGAAAGTGAAGGCGGCCGAACTGGACGAGTCGTCCTACCTTGCCGTGCTCGACGCGCTGGGCCGCGACGACAAGGAGGCGGCGGTCAAGCAGGCCACCGACCTGCGCAAGCTCCATCCCAAGTCGCCGTATGCCGACCAGTCCGACCTGGCGCTGGCGCGGTATGCGGTCGACCAGCGCGATTTCGACGCTGCGGTGCAGCGGTTGCGCGCGGTCGCCGACAGTTCGCGCGACGCCGAACTGCGGCTGATCGCCACGACCCGCCTGGCGCGGGTGCTGGCGGAGCAGGGCAAGCACGACGAGGCGCTCAAGTTGCTGGACGTGGCCCAGGCCGGCGCCTTTGCGCCGCTGTATCACGACCTGCGCGGCGACATCCTTGCTGCCCGCAACGATGCGGCCGGCGCCCGCCAGGCCTACGACGCGGCACTCGCGGCCACCGCGGCCAGCCCGCCGCAGGGCTTCGATCGCGCGTACGTCGAACTCAAGCGTGACGCCCTGCCGGCCGCGGCTGCCGCACCGGCCCCGCGACCCCGGCCACGACACCGGCTGCCGGGACGCAGCCATGATGCGCCCGGGTCGGTCACTCGCCATTGCCTGCGCGGCCGGATTGCTGCTGCTGGCGGGCTGCGACAAGAACAAGAATGTCGAGCCGCCGGCGGAACTGATCGACCTGAAGCCGACGCTCGCCGTCGAGAAGCTGTGGGACACCAGTGTCGGCGGCGGTGGCGAAAAGCTGCGCCTTGCGCTGGGACTCGCATACGACGGCGGTGCACTGTTTGCTGCGTCTCGTGACGGCAAGGTCGTGTCGCTCGATCCGGCATCAGGCAAGACACGCTGGTCGACCGACACCAAGACCGAACTCGCCGCCGGTCCGGGAGTCGGTGCGGGCCTGGTGGCCGTTGGCGCCAGCGACGGTCGCGTCATCGCGCTCGACCCCGCCTCGGGCAAGCGCCTGTGGGACGTCAGCGTCGGCAGCGAAGTGCTGGCGGCGCCGCTGGTCGCCGGCGGGCGCGTGATCGTCCGTTCGGTCGACGGGCGCCTGCATGCGCTCGATGCGGCCTACGGCAAGACGCAGTGGACCGGCGAAGAGCCGGTGCCGCGCCTGTCGCTGCGCGGCAACGCCGCGCCGGCGCTCGCCGGCGAGACCGTGCTTGCGGGCTTCGATTCGGGCCGCGTCATCGCGTTTGCGCTCGCCACCGGCGATGTCGCGTGGCAAGCCCAGGTCACGACCCCCGGGGGGCGTTCCGAGCTCGATCGCCTGGCCGACATCGACGGCGCCGTGGTCGTCGACGGCAACGACGCGTTTGCCGTGGGTTACCAGGGCCGCGTCGTCATGCTCGCGCTCGATTCCGGCCAGGTCTGGTGGGCCCGCGACTTTTCCAGTTACCGGACGCCGGCGGTCGACGACAGCCAGTTGTATGTCGCGAATTCGAACGGCACCGTGGGCGCGCTGCGACGCCGCGACGGCACCGTGGTCTGGCAGCAGGAAGGCCTCAAGCGCCGCGGCCTGAGCGCCCCCGCCGTGATGGGCGACGCGGTCGTGGTCGGCGATTTCGACGGCTACCTGCACTGGCTCGACCGCGACACCGGCAAGTTCGTCGCGCGCGAACACGCGGGCAGCACGCGCTTCAGCGTGCAGCCGATCGTGGTCGACGGTCGCCTGTTCGCGATCGACGACGGCGGCCGCATCGTCGCCTTCCGCAGCGGCCCACTCGCGGGTCGTTGATGTGCTGCCAGTCATCGCGCTGGTCGGCCGCCCGAACGTCGGCAAGTCGACGCTCTTCAATGCGCTGACGCGCACGCGCGATGCGCTGGTCGCCGACGTTCCCGGGCTGACGCGCGACCGCAAGTACGGTTACGCGCGCCGCGACGGCAAGTCCTGTGTCGTGATCGACACGGGCGGGCTGGTCGAGACCGTCGTCGGCGTCGAAAAGCTCATGGCCGAGCAGACGCTCAAGGCGGTGGAAGAAGCCGATCGCGTGCTGCTCGTGGTCGATTCGCGCGAGGGCTGCACGCCGCAGGACCTGCACGTCGCCGAGATCCTGCGTCGCAGCGGCCGCCCGGTGCTGGTCGTCGCCAACAAGGCGGAAGGCCTCGACGACGACATGGCGACCGCGGAGTTCCACCGCTTCGGCTTCGGCGAGCCCATCGCGATCTCGTCCGCGCACCTGCAGAACCTGGATGCGTTGATGGAGCGCGCGCTCGATGGGCTCACCGGCGCCACCGACGCGCCCGATGTGCTGGCGCACGCGCCGGACGCGATCCGGGTCGCCGTCGTCGGGCGGCCGAACGTGGGCAAGTCGACGCTGATCAACCGGCTGCTCGGCGAGGAGCGGCTGATCGCCTTCGACCAGCCCGGCACGACCCGCGACACGGTCGAGGTGCCGTTCGAGCGCGACGGGCAGCCGTACGTGCTGATCGACACGGCCGGCGTGCGGCGCCGCGCGCGGGTCAGCGAGGCGGTCGAGAAGTTCAGTGTCGTCAAGACGCTGCAGGCGATCGACCGCGCCAACGTCGTGATCGGCGTGCTCGACGCGCACGACACCATCGCCGAGCAGGACGCGAGCCTGATGGGCCTGGTGGCCGAGCAGGGGCGGGCGCTGGTGATCGCCGTGAACAAGTGGGACGGCATCCCGCAGGACCAGCGCAACACGATCCGCGACGGGCTCGACCTGCGGCTCGACTTCCTGCGCTTTGCCTACGTGCACTTCATTTCCGCGCGCCATGGCACCGGCGTGGGCGAACTCATGGAGTCCGTGCTCAAGTCCTACCGTGCGGCCATGCGCGAGCTGCCGACCAAGGACCTGACGCGCGCGATGGAGCAGGCCCTGACGATCCACCAGCCGCCGCTGGTCCGCGGCCGGCGCATCAAGCTGCGCTACGCGCACCAGGGCGGGCGCAACCCGCCGGTCGTGGTGATCCATGGCAACCAGACCCAGCACGTGCCGGACGCCTACCGGCGTTTCCTCGAGAACCACTTCCGCCAGACTTTCCGGCTGCTGGGGACGCCGATGCGGGTCGAGTTCCGCACCGACGACAACCCCTTCGCCGGTCGCCGCAACGAGTTGACCCCGCGTCAAGTAAGAAGCCGTAAGCGGTTGATTTCAAGGAATAAAGGCGGGAAGCCCGGCGGCAAGCGCTGAGCCGTGGCAGAGTTGTCGGACGACTCATAACCGACGGTTCTGAGCGGCAATCCGCTCGGGCTAGTGGCCCCCGGGGCCGGGTCTAGACTGCAGGCATGCTCATGGCTGTCGCCCGCACATCGCCCGCTGCTGCCCACGACCTGCCGGCAACGCGCCTTGCCTTGCTGCAGGAGCCAATGCTGCTGTACCGCGGCGGCACGATCGAGCACCCGGTCATCGCCTATGAGACCTGGGGCCAGTTGAACGAGGCACGCGACAACACGTTCCTGCTCTTCACCGGTCTCTCGCCCTCGGCCCACGCGGCCTCGTCGCCGGCGGATCCCAAGCCGGGCTGGTGGGAGCAGATGATCGGTCCCGGCCGGCCGATCGACACCGAGCGTTACTTCGTCGTCTGCGTCAATTCCATCGGCAGCCCGTACGGCTCCTCGAGCCCCGCGTCGATCGATCCGCGCACCGGGCGCCCGTTCGGCATCAGCTTTCCGGAAGTCGCGCTCGAGGACGTGGCCCGCGGCGGCTTCGAGGTGCTGCGCTCGCTGGGCATCCAGAGCGTTGCCAGCGTCGCAGGACCGTCGATGGGCGGCATGACCGTGCTCGCCTTCGCCGCGCAGTTTCCGGGCGTCGCGCGCAGCCTGATCTCGATTTCCGGCGCGGCGGCCGCGAATCCGTTCGCGATCTCGCTGCGCTCGCTGCAGCGCGAGATCGTGCGCAACGATCCGGCCTGGCGCGGCGGCAACTACGAGCCGGGCCGCGGTCCGCGCCAGGGCATGCGGCTCGCGCGCAAGCTCGGCACGATCACCTACCGCTCGCACGAAGAATGGGACCAGCGCTTCGGCCGCCGGCGCGTGGCGGAGGCTTCGGGCATGCCCGGCGACTTCCGCGCGCAGTTCGAGGTGGAGTCCTACCTGGAGCACCAGGGCCAGCGCTTCGCCGAGGTCTACGACGCCAACTGCTACCTCTACCTGTCGCGCGCGATGGACCAGTTCGACCTGGCCGAGCATGGCGCGGGTTCGCTGGAAGCTGCGTTTGCACGGCTGCAGGTGTCGCGTGCGCTGGTGCTCGGCGCGCAGACCGACATGCTCTACACCATCGACCAGCAGACGCTGATCGCCGAGCAGTTGCGGCGGGCCGGCGCCGAGGTCGAGTTCCACGGGTTCCCGTCGCCGCAGGGCCACGACGCGTTCCTGGTCGACAATGCCCGGTTCGAGCCGGCGATCCGGAGTTTCCTGGAAAGGGGCTAGGGATCAGGGGCTAGGGGCTAGTCGGAAGCTCGCAGCTTCGCCGCTGAAACCGCGATGCAATGAGCCGGGCTCATGGGATGCATAAAGCCTCTTGCTAGCCCCTAGTCCCCAGCCCCTAGTCACTTCCTCAAGAACAGCTGCGGATCCACCAGCGAGCGATTCACGCTCACTCCCCAGTGCAGGTGCGGTCCGGTGACGCGGCCGGTCGCCCCGACCAGGCCCAGGACGTCGCCGGCCTCGACACTGTCGCCGGCTTTCACGTCGATGCGGCTCAGGTGGCAGTACATCGTCAGCACGCCCTGGCCGTGGTCGACGAACACGGTGTTGCCGTTGAAGAAGAAATCCCCGGCCTCGACCACGCGACCGGCGGCCGGGTTGCGGATCGGCGTGCCGGTCGGCGCCGCGATGTCCATGCCGCTGTGCGGCTTGCGCGGCAGGCCGTTGAACACGCGGCGCAAGCCGAAGGAACTCGAGCGCTCGCCCGGCACGGGCACCTGCCAGGCTCCAGCGTCGGCGTCAGGTCTTCCGAGAAGGTCGCGAGCGCCGTCTCGGTGCGCAGCGACTCGGCATCGATGCGCTTCAGGTCCTCGGGCAGCGGCTCGGCCTTGCGCGGCTCGACCTTCAGGCTCTGCGTGGCGTAGGTCTTCGCCGCGACGGTGAACGGCAGTTTGCGGCTGCCGCCGTCCACGCCGGGCGCCACCAGCTTCACCTGCTGCACCCCCGGTTCGACGGCCAGCGGGATACCGACGATCGCCTGCCAGCGGCCATCGCGCGTGCGCACGACCGGCACCCGGTACTTGTCGTAGAACACCGCGCCAGGAGCGTCCTCGCCGGTGCCCAGGTCGAGGATGGCGATTCCGCCAGGCACGCGCGTGTCGGCTGGCAGTGACCGCGACGTCCTGCGCCCGCGCCGTAACCATGGTGCCGGGCAGCAGCGCGGCGAGCAGGCAGGAAAGCAAGGTCGGCCGCACGGTCAGCGCCGGGTCCGTCTGCGCGGCGCTGCTGCGCGTCGCGCCCGTGCCGACCGCGCCCGGCGTGACTGCGGTGACTGTTGCCAGCACGACCCCGCGCGCGACCCGCGCCGTGATGCGCGCGCCCGGCGCCAGTCCGGCGGCGTCGGTGATCACGCGCGAGTTCTCGTCGGTGACGATGGCATAGCCGCGCTCGAGCGTGGCCAGCGGACTGACCGCGTGCAGCGTGCGCGCCGAGCGCTCGAAGCGCTCGCGGGCCTCGAGCAGGCGACGCTGCATCGCGCCCGGCAGGCGCCTGCCCGCGACCTGCAGCCGCTGCTGCAGCGGCGCCAGCCGCCGCGCCGGACTGCTGCGCGCGAGCAGGGCCGCGGCACCGGCCAGGCGCAGCCGAGTCCGCTCCAGGCGATGGCGAATGCCGCGCTGCAGGCGCTGCTCGAGTTCGTCCAGCCTTTGCGCGTGCTGCTGCAGGCGCGCGCGCGGCGACAGCTGCTGCAGCGAGCGCTGGTCCCTGCTGCAGCGCCTGGCGCAGCGTCTGCAGCTTGCGCCGCATCGACTGCGCCAGGCTGCGCTCGAGTGCGCCGAGCATCGCGCAGGATCTCGGCGCTGTCAGGCACCGCCCGCTCGGCCGCGCCCGAAGGCGTGGGCGCGCGTTCGTCGGCGACGAAATCCGCGATCGTGGAGTCAGTCTCGTGGCCGACACCGCTGATCACCGGGATGGTGCAGGCGGCGATCGCGCGCGCGACGGCCTCGTCGTTGAACGCCATCAGGTCTTCGAGCGAGCCGCCGCCACGGGCGACGATCAGCACGTCGCAGTCACGGCGCGCGTCGGCGAGCTGCAGTGCCTGCACGATTTCGCGCGGCGCCGCTTCGCCCTGCACCGAAACCGGGTAGATCAGCGCCGGCACGGCCGGAAAGCGTCGCTGCAGGATGTGCAGGATGTCGCGCAGCGCGGCCCCCGTCGGCGAGGTGATGATGCCGATGCGCCGCGGCAGGGTGGGCAACGGCTGCTTCCTGCCGGCGTCGAACAGGCCTTCGGCCAGCAGCCTGCGCTTCAGCTCCTCGAAGCGACGGCGCAGTGCGCCTTCGCCGGCCTCCTCGAGGTGCTCGATGACGACCTGGAACTCGCCACGGGCCTCGTACAGGCTGACGCGGCCGCGGGCCAGCACCCGGGCACCGTCCTTGACCGGGAACCGCACCAGCAGGCTGCGATTGCGGAACATGGCGCAGCGCACCTGGGCCGCCTCGTCCTTGAGCGAGAAATACCAGTGGCCCGAGGCGGGGCGGGCGAGGTTCGAGATTTCGCCCTCCAGCCAGACCGAGCCCAGCCCGCGTTCGAGCAGCGACCGCGCCGTGGCGTTCAGTTGCGTGATCGACAGGATTTCGCGTGGCGGAATGCCGGTCGCGGGGGATGCGTCGTCGTCGGGCCAGGAATCTGCCATGGCGGAATAGTACCGGGCGGGCGCGCGGGCGTGGGTTCCAGCGCGGTCGGACGTTGCGTCCGGCTGGGCTCTTGATGGACCACAGCAGCGCGGGTCCGGCCGGTCCGGATCGCGGCCGGGGACGCCGTAAACCGCATCCCTGGGGGCTCCGGGCGCCGCGTCCCTGCGGCG
The DNA here is from genome assembly GCA_963744735.1 of uncultured Gammaproteobacteria bacterium. Classification (GTDB taxonomy): domain Bacteria; phylum Pseudomonadota; class Gammaproteobacteria; order Steroidobacterales; family Steroidobacteraceae; genus RPQJ01. The sequence continues at coordinate 102,548 of CAVUVH010000006.1, read as the reverse complement.
CACGGCTCCCCGGCCCACGATCCGGACCGTCCGGGCCCGCGCTGCCGTGGCGGCGGCAGTGCCCAGCGGGCGCCGGAACGCCACGCGGCTTCCCGCCGCCGCGCCGCGCGGGCCTCTTGGTTACGCCCGACGCCCCGAGCGGGTACAATGCCGCGCTTCCTTTCGCTCCGGGTCGCCAAATGCTGCGAATTCTCGAGGAAGCCCTCACCTTCGACGACGTCCTGCTCGTGCCGGCCTATTCCCAGGTCCTGCCCGCAGAGGTCAGCCTGTCCACGCGACTGACGCGCGGCATCGAGCTGAGCCTGCCCATCGTCTCGGCCGCCATGGACACGGTGACCGAGCACCGCCTCGCGATTTCCATCGCGCAGGAGGGCGGCATCGGCATCCTCCACAAGAACATGACCATCGCGTCGCAGGCGCGCGAAGTCGCGCGGGTGAAGCGCTTCGAGAGCGGCATCATCCACGATCCGATCACCGTCCGGCCCGAGCAGACCATCCGCGAGGTGCTCGAGCTCACGCGCTCCAAGAACATTTCGGGCGTGCCGGTGGTGCGCGACGGCAAGGCGGTCGGCATCGTCACGCACCGCGACCTGCGCTTCGAGACGCGCTACGACGCGCCGGTCTCGGCGGTGATGACGCCGCGCGAACGCCTGATCACGGTGCTTGAAGGCGCGCCCAAGGAAGAAGTGCTGATGCTGCTGCACAAGCACCGCATCGAGAAGGTGCTCGTCATCGGCGACGACTTCCAGCTGAAGGGCATGATCACGGTCAAGGATTTCCAGAAGGCGACGGAATTCCCGCGCGCCTGCAAGGACGAGCGCGGCGCGCTGCGCGTTGGCGCGGCCGTCGGCACGGGTGCCGACACGCTCGACCGCGCCGCGGCGCTGCGCGAGAACGGCGTCGACGTCATCGTCGTCGATACGGCGCACGGGCATTCGCGCGGCGTGATCGAGACGGTCAAGCGCATCAAGGCGAAGTGGCCGAACCAGCAGGTCATCGCCGGCAACATCGTCACGGCCGAAGCCGCGATGGCGTTGATCGACGCCGGCGCGGACGCGGTCAAGGTCGGCATCGGCCCGGGCTCGATCTGCACCACGCGCATCGTCGCGGGTGTCGGCGTGCCGCAGATCACGGCGGTGGCCAACGTCGCCGCGGCGCTGGCGCCGCACGGCATTCCGCTGATCGCCGACGGCGGCATCCGCTTCTCGGGCGACGTCGCCAAGGCGATCGTGGCCGGCGCGCACTGCGTGATGATGGGCGGCCTGTTTGCCGGCACCGAGGAATCCCCGGGCGAGGTCGAGCTGTACCAGGGCGCTTCGTACAAGAGCTATCGCGGCATGGGTTCGCTCGGCGCGATGGCGCAGTCGAACGGCTCGCGCGACCGCTACTTCCAGGACGCCTCCGCCGAGATCGAGAAGCTCGTGCCGGAAGGCGTCGAGGGCCGCGTGCCGTACAAGGGCAGCATCGTCGCGATCCTGCACCAGCTGGCGGGCGGCCTGCGTGCCGCCATGGGTTACACCGGCAGCGCCAACATCGACGAGATGCGCACGCAGCCCAGGTTCGTGCGCATCACCAATGCGGGCGTGCGCGAGAGCCACGTACACGACGTGACCATCACCAAGGAAGCGCCGAATTACCGTGTCAGCTGAGCAGTCGTCCCCGCCGGCGGTGCGTCCCGCCGACATCCATGCGCACCGGATACTGATCCTCGATTTCGGCTCGCAGTACACGCAGCTGATCGCGCGTCGCGTGCGCGAGCTCGGCGTCTACTGCGAGATCCACCCGTGGGACATGGGCGACGAGGCGGTGCGTGCCTTCGGCGCGCGCGGCATCATCCTGTCGGGCGGCCCCGAGTCGGTCACGCAGCCGGGCGCGCCGGCCGCGCCCGCAGCCGTGTTCGAGGCGGGTGTCCCGGTGCTCGGCATCTGCTACGGCATGCAGACGATGGCCGCGCAGCTCGGCGGCCGCGTCGAGCCCGGCGCCGTGCACGAATTCGGCTACGCCGAGGTGCGCGCGCGCGGGCACTCGGCGCTGCTGCGCGACATCGAGGACCGCGTCAACGCCGAGGGCCACGGCCTGCTCGACGTCTGGATGAGCCATGGCGACCGCGTCGTCGAGCTGCCGCCCGGCTTCAAGGTCGTCGCCTCGACGCCCGACCTGCCGATCGCGGGCATGGCCGACGAGTCGCGCGGGCTCTACGCGCTGCAGTTCCACCCCGAGGTCACGCACACCCGCCAGGGCGCGCGCATCTACGAGCGCTTCCTGCACGGCATCTGCGGCTGCGACGCCGGCTGGAACGCCGGCAACATCATCGAGGATGCGGTCGCGCGGGTGCGCGCGCAGGTCGGCGGCGGCAAGGTGCTGCTCGGCCTGTCCGGCGGCGTGGACTCCTCCGTGGTCGCGGCGCTGCTGCACAAGGCGATCGGCGACCAGCTGACCTGCGTGTTCGTGGACCACGGCCTGCTGCGCCACCACGAAGGCGACCAGGTGATGGCCGTGTTCGCGCGCAATCTCGGCGTGCGGGTCGTCCGCGTGGACGCCGCCGAGCGCTTCTTCACGGCACTGGCGGGCGTCGCGGACCCCGAGGCCAAGCGCAAGATCATCGGCCGGCTGTTCATCGAGGTCTTCGACGAGGAGGCGCACAAGCTCGAGGGCGTGGAGTTCCTCGCGCAGGGCACGATCTACCCGGACGTGATCGAGTCGGCCGGCAGCAAGACCGGCAAGGCGCACGTCATCAAGTCGCACCACAACGTGGGCGGCCTGCCGGAGCACATGAAGCTCCGGCTGGTCGAGCCGCTGCGCGAGCTGTTCAAGGACGAGGTGCGGCGCATCGGCGTCGAACTCGGCCTGCCGGCCGAGATGGTCCAGCGCCATCCGTTCCCGGGGCCCGGGCTGGGCGTGCGCATCCTCGGCGAGGTGACCCGTGCCGCGGCCGACACGCTGCGGCTCGCCGACCACATCTTCATCGAGGAACTGCGCAAGGCCGGCTGGTACGAGAAGACGAGCCAGGCCTTCGCGGTGTTCCTGCCGGTGAAGAGCGTCGGTGTCACCGGCGACGGCCGGCGCCACGAGCCCGTGATCGCGCTGCGGGCCGTCGAGACCGTGGACTTCATGACGGCGCACTGGGCGCACCTGCCGTATGAGCTGCTCGACGTCTGCTCGCGCCGCATCGTCAACGAGGTCAAGGGTGTCTCGCGCGTGGTCTACGACATCACCGGCAAGCCGCCAGCCACGATCGAGTGGGAGTGAGGGTATCGCCGCCCTGTCGGCGTCTGACCCGGTCGAGACTCCGCTCAGCCCGACAGCAGCCGCGCGAAGTTCTGGTAGACGACGTTCAGCCGGATCAGGTCCTCGTTCTCCGGATCCCGCTCGCGCAGGCGAGCGATGGCCTGGCGCATGTCGAACAGCAACTCGCGGTGCTCCGCCGTCGTGATCAGGCTCTGGATCCAGGTGATCGCCACCCGGCGCGTGCCCGACGTCACGGGTTCGACGCGGTGCATGGTCGTCGCCGGGTAGACCACCGCGTCGCCGGCGGGCATCTTGAGGCGCAACTCGCCGAGGGGCGTCCGCACGGCGAGCTCGCCGCCCTGGTAGCTCTCCGGGGCCGAGAGGAAGACCGTGCAGGCCACGTCCGAGCGCAGCACCTGCTCGCCGTAGCGCATGTGCGCCAGGTCCGCGTGCCAGCCATAGGTCATGCCCGGCTGGTAGGCGGCGAAGCGTACCGGTGCGATGTGCTCCGGGAAACGCAGCCGCACGGAACTGTTCGCTTTCCAGCAGTGCCGTGCGCACTCGTCCACCGAGTTCAGCCGCCAGCGGGTCCCCGGCGGCGAGCTGCAGGTTTCGTTTTATCTTGCGCGTCGCGCCGAAAGCCGTCTCGCGGCCATCGACCCAGGCGGCAGCATCGAGCCGCGCGTTGATGAGCGTGAGGTCATCGCGACTGAGCAATGATCGGAGGCTGAGCATTCGATCCGTTTATCCCGCGCGGGGCCGGGCGTCAAGGCGGATACCCCGCTGGACACGCGGCGCAGGGACATCCCGGCCCGCAGAGCCTGCTACAGGCCGTTGAGCTCGGCCCAGCCGGTCCAGATGATCTCGATGCCGATGCAGAGCAGGATGAAAGCCATCAACCGGATCAGCACCAGCGTGCCGATCTTGCCGAGCCGGGCGAGCACCGCAACCGAGTTCTTGAAGATCAGGTAGAGCACGACCGAGACCAGTGCGGCCCCACCCCCGGCCACGAGTACGCCGACGGCATACAGCGCGGGGTCGGCCGGAATCTGGGCGCCGAGGGCGATGGACGCGGCGATCGTGCCGGGCCCGGTGGTGAGCGGAAACGTGATCGGGAAGAAGCTGCGCTGCACGATCTCGGCGTCCGACAGCGTCGCGGCGTCCTGCGCTGCGACCGCGTGCACATCGTCATCCCGGGTGTCGTGCAGCATGCGCCACGCCGTGGCGGCCACCAGCAGTCCGCCGCCAATGCGCACGACGGGCAGCGAGATGCCGAACAGCGCCAGCACGTAGGTGCCGATGAGCATCGACACCACCAGCACGAACCAGGCGTTGACCGCGACCTGGCGCGCGAGCCGGCTGGCGATGACGCGGTTCGAGCCGACGGTGGCCGCGAACACGGGCGCGCTGCTGAGGGGATTGATGATCGGCAACAGCGTCACCGGGACGAGGATCAATCCCTTCAGGAAGAATTCCAGAACCGAGTCCATCCGACCTCCGCGTGGCGCGCTGCGACGACGCGCGAGTGTAGACCAAATGGACGCCGTCGACCGTCATCGCTACCGCCCCTCACCAACGAGTACGAAAGGAGCCCACGCGGACGGGTGTGCGAAAGCACGCTTACCCATCGCCGGGTCGGCGGAGCTGTCGAGCACCGCGAGCGTCGCCTGACGCACGGCCTCGGCACGGCCGAGCGAGGTGTCCTCGCGCCGACGGCGAATGGCATCGACCGTCAGCACCGCGGCGACGTCGTCCCGAACCGGCCAGTGCGACACGAGCAGGGTCCTGGCCCCAGCGTAGAAGAACGCTCGAGCCAGGCCGGAGAGAGCGTCCGCCCCGGGTGTTCCGTCCGAAGACGCCGTATTGCAGGCCGACAGGATCACCCAGTCGGCGTTCAGCCTCAGCTGCGCGACTTCGCTGGAACCGAGCAGGCCGTCGTCGTCGGCTGTCGCCGTCGCCGGAGGCGTGAACACCAGGCCCGGTTCGGCGATGCCGTCGATCTCGCCCGCGATCAGGCCATGGGTCGAGAATGCGACCACCTTTACACCCGCGAACGACGTCCGCTTGACCTGCGACTCGGTCGCCTGCGCACCGAGCATGATGTGCGAGCGTGGCGCGAATGCGGCCTGCATTGCTTCGAGTTCGACCTTCGTTCCCGGCAGCGGCGCGAAGGCGCGCCGCAGGGCGTCGGGATCGGCACGTCCGGCGCCATCGCTGCCAGCCGCCTGGAACAGGTCGCCCGCCCGGAGTCCGCGGCTGCTCGCCCCGGAAGACCCGCCGAGATCGGGGTCGCCGAATCCGATGAAATCCAGTTTGGCGGGCTCGCCGAAGGATGCTGCCTGCTCGAACAACCGGACCGCCTTGAGACTCGCGACCGACGGCAGGCTGACGAGCGCGAAGCGGCGAAGCAACCACGGCGTACGGCGCATCGCCTCCGGATCGGAATCGTCCTCGCCGGTGGCCGGCGCCTCGGTCACCAGTACCGAGAACGGCAAAGAGGTGAGGGTCCCTGCCGTGACGACGTACACGGTGCGTGCCCCACGCAGCGTCGGCATGGCGGGCGCAACCACCTGCTCGTAGAGTTCGAACGCGGTGCGGCGCGCAAAGCGCGCCAGGCCGCCCGGTCGCGGCACGCTGCCTTCGCGTTGCGCGCCCCGTGATCCAGTCGGGTCCGCGAGACCGCTGCAGCGTGTGCTGTCGAGGTCGCAGCGAAGTCGCGACACGGCCGCGTCCACTTCCTTGATCGTCCAATTCGAGCGCTGCCAGCTGGATTGCGACTTCGTGACGGCGAGCACATCGGTACCGCGGAAACCCGGAGCCACGAGCAGCAGCGCCTCGCCGTCCGCGAGCAGCCCCTGCAGGGTGGCGATCGACAGCGCGCTCGGGTTCACCAGGTCGAAATACGTGGGAAATCGGTTGCGGAGGTCCGCGTCGACCCGGTCTAGTTGCTGCTGGATGAGCGTCGCGTCCTTGCGCAGCGCGGTCAGTCGTTGTGTCCCGGCGATGCCACCGATTGCCACGGCGCGCACCTGTTCTTCGTCATTGGCCTTCAGCCGGGCCGCCAGGTCCTGGCGCTGGCGCGCTAGCTGGCCCCGCACGTCGTCGCCCCCGCTGAGGCGCGCTCCCATCTGGACGACGGCTGCACCTGCCGACGAGACGATCGAGTCCTGGAGCGCCGCAAACGCTTCGTCGCGTGCAGCGGCTTCGCCCTTGCCTGTCAGCCAGAGCAGGTCGGCGAGGACGCGATACTCCCCTGTCGCCTGACGGGCGTCCCGGAGTTGTTGCGCATCGTCGGAGCGGGGGGCCGAAAGGGCGCGCCGTACACGCCGTGTCGCCACCGCCGCGCGTGCGTTTTCGACCGCCGCAGCCTCCTGGCCTGGCACCTGAAGTTGCGCAAGAGCCAGCAGCCCGCGAGTGTCCACCACTGCAGGGTGCAGGTCTCCGTACACCGCACGCCACCGTAACAGCACCTTCTCGAGCAGCGGAATCGCCTCGGCGGGTCGCCCCAGTTCGATCAGGTTGACCGCCACGGCGTAGTAGGACTGGGTCGTGCGCGGGTGCCCTTCGCCCAGTACCTTGCGGTAGATCGACAGCGCGCGGTCGTGGAACTGCGCCGCCTCGGCCGGAGCCCCCCGGTTGGAGAAATTCAGTCCCAGCTGACGGTAGCTCCGAGCGGTTTCCGGGTGTTCCTCTCCGAACACCTTGCGGCGAATGCTCAACGCCTTGGCCAGCAGCAGCGTGGCCTCGCTGGATCGATCGAGATAATCCAGGTTCTTTGCAAGCTGTTCGTAGCTGCTCGCCGTGTCGACATGTTCCTCGCCCAATAGTCGGAGCCGGATCTCGAGCGATTGGTTCAGCGCGGACGTGGCTTCGGCATGCCGCCCGAGGTCGTCCAGGTTCACCCCAAGGGTGGACAGGGCTGTCGCCGTCTCGGCATGCTCATCCCCGTACTTTGAGCGGCACAATTCGAGGTCCCGCAGTATCAATGGCGCCGCTTCCGCGTAGCGCTCCTGCCAGCGGAGATTGGCCGCCAGCAGCCGACGCACCTGCGCCGTCTCGGCATTATCGTCGCCGCGCCGCTTGCGGAAGGTCTCCAGTGCGCGCACGAGGTGCGGTTCGGCTTCGAGGTAGCGATCCTGCGCCTGCAGGCCGATGGCGAGATTACGGCCGGCCCTGGCGGTAACCAGGTCGTCGTCACCGAGCAGGCGGCGTGCCGAGTCGAACGCGGCCCGGAGCATGGGCTCCGCCGTGGTGAGGTCGCCCGCAGCGTACCCCTGCGCCAGCGCTTCCGTGCTCGCTGCAATCTGCCGCTGCAGTTCCGCCAACTGCTCCTGCACGGCCGCCGGCCTCGATGTCGCCGCTGTTGACTGGGCGTGGACGACCGGATGCGTCATCAACGCCATGCTCGCCGCGAGGATTGCCTGCAGGACAGTCGCCATCCAGCGACCGTCGCGGCGATCATGGTCGGTACCGGCCATCGTTTTCTGCGGCAGGCGTGCTAGATTCCGGCCAAGCTTGAAGTCCTGGGGCGTCGGTCTTCCGGAGAGCGTCATGAAAGGCACTGCGGCTCGCTGTTCACTTGCGTGGGTACTCATCGCACTGATGGCGATGCAAGTCCTGGCGGTTGCGCCAGCGCAGGCAGCCGACCCGCCGGCGCAGGTCGCGCTGAGTGCGGAAGTGATCCAGGCGCAGCTCGCTGCGCTGGGACTGAAGTACGAGCGACCGCAGCCCGACACGTATGTCGTCGAAATGGGCGTTGCCGACATCCGGTTCGCGCTCTACGACCGGGGCAGGCACCTTGGCGCGTACTTCGCATTCAAGGCGCCTGGCGCCAGCCTCGACAAGGCCAACCAGTGGAATTCCGAGCAGCTGTACTCGCGGGCCTATCTCGACGAGGACGGCGACCCGGTGCTGCGGGCCGAACTGCTGGCGGACGATGGCGTCACGCCGGCCATGGTCAGCCAGTTCATCCAGCACTTCCGGGTGTCGATTGCCGACTACGTGCAGAAAATGCAGTAGTCGCGAGCGCGGACCCCGTCGCGCTTCTCCACGTACCGACATGGTGCACTCCCGGCGTCGTGCGCTGCCGATGCTACGCCGCGCGCCCCGCGACCGGCAATCCCGCCCGGCTCACCGGTCGTAGCAGGCGCAACACGTGCATCGCTGTGCGCGGCCTGCGCCGGGCGGGTCACCCGCGCTCTGCCAGCCGCACTCCGGGAGATACCCGTTCGGCCGGATGCAGCACCACGCGTTCACCGGCATCGAGACCGGCGCGGACCTCGGCCTGCAAGCCGTTGCCCTGGCCGATCTCGACTTCCCGCAGTTCGGCGCGCCCGTCGCGTGCGACGAACACCGCCCACTTGTCACCCTGGCGGAACAGGGCCGACAGCGGCACGCGCAGCACGTCGGAGGACTCCCACAGGACGATGCGCGGCTCGACCCGGTAGCCGTGGCCGAGGCGTTCCCAGCGTTCGCGCGGCGAGGCAATGTCGATCACCACGTTGACGCGCTGTTCCTCGATGCCGAGCGCCGATACCTTCGTGAAGCCGAAAGGCTCCACGCGCTGCACGACGCCGTCGAGCGGCTGGTCGCCGCCCCACGCCTCGATGACCACGCGCTGCCCTGGCCCGACCCGAACGGCGTCGGCCGACAGCAGGTCGACGACCACTTCGAGCAGTCCTGGATTGCCGACCTCGACCAGCGGCGTGCCGGAGGCGACCACGCCTTCGCTCTCGTTGACGATCCTGAGCACCCGGCCGCTCACCGGCGAGTAGACCGACACGCAGTCGCAGTCGGCGACGCTTCCGCGCGCCGTGCCCGGAGTCATCAGGCGCGCGCGCGCCACCTGGTACTCGGACTCGCGCATCCTGCGCTCGGCTTTCGCCTCTGCCAGTGACGCCTCGGCCGTCCGCGCCCGCCGTTGCGCCGAGTCCAGCTCGTTCTCGGACACCGTGTGGCTCCGCGCCAGTGCGCGCATGCGCTCATATTCGGCCCGTGCGAAGTCAAGCTCTGCCTGCACGCGACTCATCTGGGCCTCGGCGTGAGTCCGCGCGGCGGCGGCTGCGTCCACGCCGGCCCGCGCTTCGGCGGCGCTGCGCACGTCGAGGAACGAGGGATCGCTCGGCTCGATGCGCGCCACGAGCGTCTGGTCCGCGACCACCGTGTCGCCGACCTGGAGATCGATGCGGCGCATGCGACCCGGGACCGGGGCCGACACGACGTACATGTCCGTGACGCGAGTCTCCCCCTCGTCGCTCACGCTCACCGTCAGCGGACCGCGATCCACCGCGACGAGGTCGACCGGTACTGCGGCGGGCCGGAACAGCCAGGCGAGCACCAGTGCGAGTGCCAGCGCCAGGGGGGCCCAGAACGTCAGTCTTTTCAGCGCGGGGGTCATCGTTCTACTCCCGGGTCTTGAGCACGGCGATCAGGTCGAGCCGGTCGGCCCGGCGCCGCACCAGGAATGCCGACGCTGCCGTCGCAGCCAGCCCGATCACCATCGCCCAGCCGTACGTCGAGGGCAGGATCACGAGCGGCACGCGGTAGAGCTCGGTCTCGAAGGCCTGCACGATCAGGCTCGCCAGCCCGAAGCCGGCCGCGCAGCCGAGCGGCAGCGCAACGAACGTGAGCAGGGCCACCTCGCCGAGCAGGATGTAGGAGATCTCGGCCCGCGTGAAGCCGAGCACGCGCAGGGTGGCGAGTTCGCGGCCGCGCTCGGACAGCGCGATGCGCGCGGCGTTGTAGGTGACGCCGAAGGCGAGGGCGCACGCGAACACGATGAAGAACGACACGAAGATCGTGATCGTCTTCGCCATGGTGTCGCGGAAAGTCTGCACCGCGGCCTGCCGCACGGTGATCGAGCTGACCCGCGGCAGGGTCTTCAGCTCGCGGAACAGTGTGCCGCGCATCGCGGGATCCACACGCAGGTGCACGGCGGTGACGCTCGGGCGGCCGCGCATGAGCCGGTCGAGGGCGCGAATGTCCATGTAGGCGGGCGACCCGATGTAGGTCTCGAAGGTCGCCACCACGGGAACCTCGACGAGCGGCCGCCGTCCCTCGAGCACTTCGACCGTGATCCGTTCGCCCACGCGGACGTCGAGCAGCTTGGCGAGCATCGTCGAGATCACCAGCCCGTCGGGCGGCAACTCCAGGGCGCGGCCTTCGGCGTCGAAAACCTGGTACAGCTCCTGCCGGGCCGGCAGTCCCTGCAGTGCCTCGCGCTGTTCGCGCCAGCCGTTGTGCAGCTTGGCCGGCACCGCGCGCATTGGCTCCGTCGTGCGGACTCCGGGCAGGCGGGCGAGGTCGCGCTCGATCTCGCTCGAGCGGGGTTCGGCGAAGCCGACGCTGATGTCCTGTCCCTGCGCCTGCAGGAAGTACACGTCGACCATGTGGTTGATCGCGTCGAGCCACTGCATCGACGTCACCAGCACAGCCACCGACATCGCGATGCCGGCCGTCGTGATGAACGACCGCGCCGGCCAGCGGACGACCTGGCGCAGCAGGATGCGGGTGGGCTGGTCGAGGCGTCGTACCCAGCCCAGTTCGCTCAGCGCGGTGCGCCGGAACAGCGGCGGCGCCGGCGGGCGCATGGCCTCCGCCGGCGGCAGCGCCGCCGCCGCACGTACCGCCGCGAGCGCGCCGATCAGCGCCGCGCCCATGCTGACGGCCCCGGCGATCACGAATGCCTGCGGGCCCGGGCGGAACAGCAGGAACGGAAAGTGATAGAAGTCGGCATAGAGCCGCGTGTGGTAGAGGCCCAGCCAGTAGCCGAGGAACCACCCGAGCAGCACGCCGACGGTGCCGATGCCGAGCGCCAGGCGCGCATAGTGACCGGCGATGTCACGGTTGGTGTAACCGAAAGCCTTCAACAGGCCGATCTCGCTGCGCTCGACCGCGATCAGCCGGCCGAGCACCATGTGCGTGAGGAACGCTGCCACGGCCAGGAAGATGGTGGGCAGGATCGTGGCCAGCGTGCGGTGCTGGTCGATCTCGCTCATCAGGAACCAGTTCGACAACTGGTCCGCACGTGCGTAGGCCCCGATGCCGCCGTAGCGCGCGAGGATTCGATCGACGCGTTCGACGACCGCGTCCGGGTCCGTGCCGCGCAGAAGCGCGAGGCTCACGTCGTTGAACGCACCGTCAAGGTCGAAGGCGGCCTGCAGGGCCTCGTGCCCCATCCACAGCACGCCAAAGCGCCGGTCGTCGGGCATGAGTGCGCCCGGGCCGATGGCGTACACGTACTCCGGCGACAGGGCGATGCCGACGACCGTCAGCTCGCGCCACCGGCCGTTGATGACGGCGCGCAGGTGGTCGCCCGGCGCCAGCCCGTGCGCCTGCGCGAACGGCTCCGTCAGCACGGCTTCGTCGGGATAACCGATGCGCGGCAGCCGCCCGTCGCGCAGCGCCAGGCGGTTCAGCCGTGGCTCGGACCGCTCCGGGACGGACACGAGTTGCCCGATCACCGGTTCCTCGAAGCCTTCGACGTCGAGGATCGCCGTGCGCACGACGCGCGTTTCCACCGCCTGCACGCCGGGGATTTCGCGCAGCCGCGCAGCCAGGTGCTCGGGTGCCCGCTCGACGCGGGCGAACACGTGCCCGAACCGGTAGCGCTCGTAGTAGGCGATCGCCGTTTCCTCGAGCGACTCGACCGTGGTGAGCGACATCACCAGCACGCCGACGCCCGAGGCCATGACCAGCGCGATGGCCAGTACCTGCCCGCGCATCCGCCACAGGTCGCGCAGCAGCTTGCGGTGCAGCGCGCGCATCACCATGTGATCTCGCGCGCCGGGCGCCGCTGCGAATTGCGCCGCTCCTCGTGGATGCGGCCGTCACCCATGACCAGTACGCGGTCGGCCATGTCGGCGATCACCGCGTTGTGGGTGATCAGCACGGTGGAGGTGCCCAGCTCGTCGTGGATGCGTTCGATGGCTTCGAGCACCAGCAGGCCGGTCTGGCTGTCGAGCGCACCGGTGGGTTCGTCGCAGAGCAGCAGGTCGGGACGCTTGGCAATCGCGCGCGCGATCGCAACGCGCTGCTGCTCGCCACCCGACAGTTGCGCCGGGAAATGGTGCATGCGCGCGCCCAGCCCGACGAGCGCGAGCGCCTCGTCGGGCGCCATCGGGTTGCGTGCGATCTCGGTGACCAGCGCCACGTTCTCGAGCGCGGTCAGGCTGGGGATCAGGTTGTAGAACTGGAACACGAAGCCGACGTGTTCGCGCCGGTACTGCGTCAGGCCCGCGTCGTCGAGACTCGAGAGTTCGTGGTCGAGGAACCAGGCCTCGCCGCTGGTCGCAGTGTCGAGTCCGCCGAGGATGTTGAGCAGGGTTGACTTGCCGCTGCCGGACGGGCCGAGCAGCACCACCAGCTCGCCCGTTTCCAGCACGAGGTCGAGGCTGCGCAGGGCGTGCACGTCCACCTCGCCGGTCCGGTAGACCTTGCACAGACCACGCGCGCGCAGGGTGGGGGTGCGGTCGGCCATGGCTCCGATGATCGGCCTGCGAGTGGCCGGTCTCCAGTCGGAGAGTTACTGACCCACCGGCGCGATGGCCGGAATTGATGGGCTAAGGAGGAGGCTGGCCAGCGCCGGCTGCCGGTGCAGGGCGCCCCTGCATCAGGCTGCAGAACAGGTCCTCGTAGTCGCGGTTCATGCGTTCGAGGCTGTAGGCATCGAGCGCGTCCAGCCTGGCCTGCCGGGCCAGCCGGGCAGCCAAGGCCGGGTCCCGCAGCAGGCCCTCCAGCGCATCGGCCAGGCTGCGCGGATCCTGGTGCGCGACGAGGCGGCCGTTGACCCCGTCGCGCAGAACCTCCTGCACGCCGGGAACTGCGCTGCCGACAACGGCGCAGCCAGCAGCCATGCCTTCGACCAGGGCGAGCGGCATGCCCTCGTAGTGCGTGCTCAGCACGGCGATACGGGAGGCCATGAGGCGTTGCGGCACATCCCGCACCAGTCCGAGGAACTGCACCTGGTCCTGCAACCCCAGTTCGGCCGTCAGCCGTTCTGCGCGGCGGCGGTGGCCTTGCTTGCCGCCGCCCGCCAGCAGCAGCGGCGGGCGCAGGCCACGCTCGCGCAGCAGCGCCATTGCCCGGATCAGCGTCAGGTGGTCCTTCTGCCGGGCGAAACGCGACACCATCAGGATCTGCGCCGCGCGCTGCTCGAAAGGATGCGCATCGGCGCTGGCGAATGGCACCAGGTTGATGCCGTTGTTGATCGTGATCGTGCGATCGGGCGGTGTACCCATCTCCAGCAGCCTGCGGCGCACGCCCTCGCCGCAGCCGACGATGCGCGCCGTGTGGCGGTCGAGCCGGCGCGCCTGCCACCGCCGCCACGCCGTGTACCGTTCCCTCGAGTTGTGCTCGACCTGCACCAGGTGCGGCACCCGGGCGAGGCGACCGGCATGGCGCCCCAGGATGTGTTCCGGAAAACCATGCGCCACCAGGATGTCAGGCCGGAAGCGGCGGCACACCCGCAGCCAGCGCCCAGATCGTCAGCCAGTGGAACATGCCGCTGACGACCTCGACCGGTATGCCCTGCGCGCGCAATTCGGCGATGCGCGCAGGGTCGGTGTGGCGCTTGCGGCGCAGCACCAGCAGCGGCTGCACCGTGTCGGTCTGCAGTGCGGCCGACACCAGCTTGATCGCAACCTGGGTCGCGCCGCCGGCGAAGCCACCGGTGACGAAGTGCAGGACGCGGATCGGCGTCTGTACGGGCATGTTTCGAAGGTGGCCGGGGAGAGCGGGACATTACACCAAATCGCAGGTTCGGGGGCCGGTGCCCGTCCGGTGCCTCGAGTGGGCGGCTGCAGAGCCTCCCGGGAACAGTTCGGGCCCGTCTGCTCAAGGGGCTGGCGCGCACGGGTCGCGCGGGTTACGTTCGCGCAACAACAATGGCCGCGGGGGGAGACCATGCGCACAGCGCAGGCCGTGATGAACGCGTACGCGCAGTGACCGGGACGCCAGCGCGAGTGACTCGAGCAGACCTGGTTTGCGACGTGCTGGTCGTCGGTGGCTGCGATATTGCCGCCCGGCTGAAGGCGCAGGGCCTGTGGGGCCTGGCCTGACCCAGGATCGAACTTCCACCGGAGATCACCGTCATCGAACCCATCGCCTCGTCCGGCAGCCGCGCGCGTCGTTACGCGCAGTTCGCCATCATCGTGCTCGGTGCGGGCGCGCTCTATCCGCTGATGTACCTGCGGCAGAACTTCGAGATCAGCGTGCTCGAGGCGCTGCGCATCACACCGACCGACCTTGGCGAGCTTTATTCGCTGCTCGGCCTGGTGTTCTCGCTGACCTACATCCCGAGCGGCTGGCTGGCCGACCGCTACCAGCCGCGCAAGCTGATGGCCTTCGCGCTCGCGGCGGTCGGACTGCTCGGGCTGTGGTTCGCGACCTTCCCGTCGCTGCTCGAGCTGCGCCTGATTTTCCTCGGCTGGGGAGTCGCGGGCGGGCTGTGCTTCTGGGCCGCGCTGATCAAGGCCGTCAACGTCCTCGCAGGTTCGACCGAGCAGGGGCGGTTCTTCGGCATCCTCGACGGCGGTCGCGGCCTGGTCGAGGCGCTGCTCGCCTCGGTCGCCGTGCTGATGTTCCGCGGGTTGTCCGAGCCGGGCGACCCGGCCACCCTGCGGCTCGCGCCGGTGATCCACATGTACGCCATCGCGGCGATCGTGCTCGCCGTGCTCGTCTACCTGTTCGTCGAGGACGACCCGAACCGCGTGACACCGGCACCGCGCGCCCGGGACGCAAAGCGCACCGGCGGCACACTGCTGGCCGACATCGGCCTGCTGGCACGCATCCCGGAACTCTGGCTGCTGGCGATCGTGATGGCGATCGGCCAGATGCTGTTCTGGGTGACGTACTCGATCTCGGCGTTCCTGCAGGTCAACTTCGGGCTGTCGGCGCTCGCGGCCGGGTCCGTCGTGCTGACGAAACTCTGGATGCGGCCCATCGGCGGCATCACCATAGGCTTCCTCGGCGACATCTATTCCAAGGAGTTGCTGCTCGCCTTGCTGCTCGCGCTCGCGGCGACGAGCCTGATCGCAATATGCTTCCTGCCGCTGGCGGGCAGCATGGTGGCGATCGTCGGCATCGTGCTGGTCATCGGCTACCTCACCTACGCGATCAAGGGCCTCTACTGGGCGCTGCTCGACCTCTGCCCGGTGCCGCGGCACATCATCGGGCTCGCCATCGGCCTGGTGAGCTTCATCGGCTACATGCCCGACGTGCTGCTGCCGCTCTACGACGGCTTCCTTTCGCGCCACTACCCGCGCGCGCAGAGCTTCCAGATCTACTTCACCAGCGTCGCGCTCTGCGGCTACATGGGCGCAGTGCTGTGCCTGGTGTTCTGGCGGCGCTCGCGACGCACGGCGCGGGCGAGGGCGGGGGCGACGTGACCTCCGCGCGCATTGGTGCTTGTCCGTCGGTGCATTCCTGCCACAATCGCGACTCCTGCACTTCATGGGGCCGAAGCATGTCCTGGTTGCCGCGAGCATTTTTCGTCTTCATCCTTGCGTCGTCAGCGTCCGTCCATGCCACCGGCGAGAGCCCGGAATGGGTGGTGCGCAGCAACGCGAACGCGCGCCGCTGCTCGAACTCATTGCGGTCTACCAGTCCCGAGGGCGCATCGTCGCTCGGCGTCGACGGTCGCGACGCCGACATCATCGACCTGAAGCCGCGCTTCGACGAGCGCCTGGAAGCCGACCTCGCCAAGGTGCAGGCAGAGCTCGAGGCCCGGCTCGCCACCGAGGCGGATCCACGGGTCCGCGCGGATCTCCAGATCCTGATCAATTCCGCGCGCGATCAGCGCAGGACCTCGGAACTCAACCGTCGCCTGATGCTGCCGTACGCCGACCTGCCGCAACTGCTGTTCCAGTCGTTCAATTCGCTGCTCGACACGCGGGTCGCCCGCGAACGTTATCCGGCGGCGCTCGAGCGGCTGGCGCGCTACGTGGGTCGCGCGCCGGGCCACGAGCCGATCGCCCGCCTGGCCGAGGCGCGGCTGCAGGAGCGCTTCGCCGTTCCGGGGGTCACCGGCCCCTGGAAGGTCGAGATCGAGCAGAACCTGCGCAATCGCGAGCGCTACGTGCAGGGCATCCGCGAGCTGTTCGAGCGCAGCGGGCTGAAAGGCTGGCAGCAGAACCTGAAGCTGCTGGACCAGCAGCTCGTCGAGCACGAACGCTGGCTTCGCGCCGAGCTATTGCCGCGCGCGAGTGCCACCAACCGGCTGCCGCCCGAGATCTACGCAGACAACCTGCGCAACTTCGGCGTCTCGGCGGATCCCCGCGAGCTGATGGACGAGGCGATGCTCAGCTTCGTGCAGACCCGGGAGGAAATGCAGACCCTCGCGACGCTGGTCGCAAAGCAGCGAGGCTACCCATCGGCCGACTACCGCGCCGTCCTCGCGCGCCTCAAGGCCGAGACGATACCGAAGGACGCCCTGCTCGCGACGTACAAGTCCCGGCTCGCGAGCCTCGAAGACATCATCCGGCGGGAGCGTATCGTGACGATGCCCGATCGCCCGGCCGTGATCCGGCTGGCGACGGCGGCCGAGTCGGCTGCGCAGCCAGCACCTTTCCTGAGCCCGCCACGGCTGATCGGCAACACCGGCGAGTCGGCCGAGTTCGTGCTGCCGCTCGAGAACCCGAACGCACCGCCCGGCACGAGGATGGACGACTTCACCAACGACGCGATCTCCTGGACTCTCACGGCGCACGAGTCGCGACCCGGCCACGAACTGCAGTTCGCGAAGATGATCGAGAACGGCGTCTCGATTCCGCGCGCGATCTTCGCCTTCAACAGCGCCAACGTCGAGGGCTGGGCGCTGTACGCGGAATCACTGGTCAAGCGTCACCTGCCGCTCGAGGGCCAGGTCGGCACGCTGCAGCTGCGCATGCTGCGCGAGGCTCGCGCGTTCCTCGACCCGATGGTGAACCTGGGCCTGATCGAGCCGGCGGCGGTGCAGGATTTCCTGATGAAGGAGGTCGGCCTGTCCGAGCCGATGGCCAAGCAGGAGGTCGACCGCTACAGCTTCAATGCGCCCGGCCAGGCGACGTCCTATTTCTATGGCTACCGTGCCCAGCTCAAGCTGCGTGGCAAGACCGAGCTCGCACTCGGGCCCCGCTTCGACGCGCTGGCCTACCACGACTTCATCATCGACCAGGGCCTGCTGCCACCGGACCTGCTCGAGCAGGCCGTGATGGAGCGGTTCGTCGAGCCGCGCAGGCCGGCTGCGGCCGCGGGCGGCAGCGGGCGCTGAGCGAGGCCGGCGCGGGTCGCCGGGCCGTCAAGACGACAGGAGGCCCGGGACAAGGCAACGTCACTGCCGATAGCTCGGCTCTTCTTCGTCCAGGATTTCCTTCAGCGCATCGAAGTGCCGGCTGGAATAGTCGCCAGGGTACGAGTGCCATTGCGCGCAGGTCCTGGCCGCGACCTCGTCAGGAATCAGCGCCGGCGCAAGCCCGGTGGACAGCGCCAGGATCTGTACCTTTGCGGCGCGTTCCAGGTAGTACAGGTCGTCGAAAGCTTCGGCGACCGTGGCCCCAACCACCAGCACGCCGTGATTGCCCATCATCAGCACGCTCCTGCCCGGGGCGAGCAGGGCGGCCACGCGCGCGCCTTCCGCAGCCGTGAGCGCCATCCCGTCGTATTCGCGGTCATAGGCGATGCGTCCGTGAAAGCGGCAGGCGTTCTGGTCGAGCATCAGCAACTCGAAATCCCTGATGCAACACAGCGCCGTCGCGTAGGGCATGTGCGTGTGCAGGATGCAGCGCGCCTGCGGCAGGCGCAGGTGCAACTGCGCGTGCAGATGCCAGGCGGTCGGGTCGGGCGCGTCGGGTCCTTCGACCGAGGATTCGTCGCGCGCGTCCAGCAACAGCAGTTCACTGGCGCGGACGCGCGAGAAATGCCGCCCGTTCGGGTTCATCAGGAACTGGCAGCGGTCCGCCGAGATCGCAACACTGAAATGGTTGGCGATCGACTCGTGCCAGTCCAGCCTCGCCGCCCAGCGAAACGCCGCGGCCAGGTCCACGCGGGCCTGGGCTTCGGTTGGCAGGGCGATCTTCATGGCGATGACTCCGTCACGGGACAGTCGAATGGGTCTGCTAGGATTGTAATCCTCCCATGAGCAACCCCATGAACATGGCGCTTTGCCCCGAGCACTTCGCCGCCGAAGGCGTTGCCCGGGTGCGCGGACTCGTTCCCGGGCAGCTGCTGGCCATGATCAACTCGGTGATGCGCGCTCGTGCAACGCGCGTGATGGCGGCACTCGGCTCCAGGCCGATCGGGATCGGCAGCAGGAACGGCTACCACGAGCTGGTCCAGCGGTCGCCCGGCAGGTTCGACGTCCCGATGCGCGAAGAGGACCTGCGGCCGATCTGGGGCATGCAGGGCTCTACTGCGCCCGAGGTACCGTGGCTGGGACTTGTCCGCGCGGTGCTGGGACCCGACGCCAGGCCATCGTTCTGCGGGGTCGTGTTCTCGCGTCCCGGCTCGCCCGCGCAACAATGGCATATCGACTCGCCGCACGAGTCGGCGGAGGACCGGCCCGCGCATGCGGTGAATGTGCTGCTGGCGCTGGCCGATATCCCGCTCGCCGCCGGCCCGACCGAAGTGGCGCGCGGCACGCACCTGCTGACGAATCATCTGCAGCGGCCGTGGCTGGACCGCGACAGCCTGCTGTATCAGTCGGCGACAGAGGTCACCCCGGCGATCCTGCGGCAAGCCGGGCAGGACGGAGACGCGGTGGAACAACCTGCGCGTGCAGGCGATGGCGGCGGGGGATGTCCTGATTTTCGATGACCGGATCCTGCACCGGGGCCTCGCCAATGACAGCGAGCAGGAGCGCTGGGTGGCTTACTTCAGTTACCTGCGGCCGCGCCCGGGCCTCGACGAGATTGCGGACACGCACTTCGAGGCATCGAGGTCGTTGTTCGATTCACCAGGGTAGCGGATCGTCCGCCAGGTCCGTTTCCCACAGGGCATGGATGGCCGCGACCAGGGCTGCCGGCATTGGCTCCGACGCGGCGGCCAGGTTGGCCTCCAGTTGAGCACGGGTCTTCGCGCCCGGGATGACCGTCGCGATTTCGCGATGGGCGAGTACGAAGGACAGCGCCGCCTGTGCCAGCGGCATTCCGGGGGGCAGCAAGGCGCGCAGCTTTCGCACCAGCGCGGCCCGACGGGCGACCACCTCTGGCGACCAGCGTTCGCGGATGCCGTCGAAGCGGCTGCGTTCGTCGTACTTGCCGCTGAGCCAGCCTGAGTCCAGCGGAACCTTGGCGATCAACCCCAGGCCACGGCGCGCAGCCTCGCCAAATTCGCGTCGCACATCCTGATGGAAGGCGTTGAAAAGCACTTCAGCGGCGCCGCTCGACGTGGTCAGGGCGAGCGTACGCAATTCCTGGCGGGTGTCGATCGAGGCGCCGAATGCCCCGAGCTTGCCCTCGCACCGCAAGGCTTCGAGTTCGCTGTACAGGTCGGCTGCCCTTGCTCCGTCGAGCAGGTCGCGCGGGGGATTGTGCAGCAGGAGCAGGTCCACATGGTCGGTCTGCAGGCGGCGCAGGCTGGCCTCCAGCGAGGGTCGCAGCCCCGTCACCGAGAAATCCGCCTGCCGCGGATCTGCGTGGCCATATTTCGTGCAGAGCACGGCCTGCCCGCGGCGCCCCTGCAAGGCTCTTCCGAGCACTTGCTCGCTGGCCCCGCCGCCGTAGCCGGGCGCGGTGTCGAAGAAATTGCAGCCCGCGGCGAGCGCCGCGTGCACGAGTTCCACGGAGCCGGCTTCGTCCGGCCCAGCCCAGATCGGGTTGGCGAGCTGCCAGGCGCCGAAACCCACGGCACTGACACGAAGCCCGGTGTTGCCGAGCGGTCGATAGTCCATGGACTAGCGGAACCTCGTCCAGGCCTGTTCGTCGCTGACGGGTTCGAACGGGTAACGAACCCCGATCTGCCGCCGCAGCTCATCCAGCCAGCCGACGATCGCCAGGGTCTCGTCGTGCGGCATCCGCGCGCTCTCCGTCAGGCCCGCGCGCACGCAGCGCATGGTCTCCTCGATCTCCTCCTCGAAGCCGTTGATGCGAAACGGCGCCTGCGCCGTCTCGGGTGGCTGGTCGCGCCGCGACAGCGTGGCCTCGGTGGCCTCCCAGAAGCGGGCTTCGACACGGATCCAGCCGCGGTCGCCGAAGATGCGCAAAGAGTTGTCCGCCGTGCCGTCGAGTGCGCAGACGAACTGCGAGACCACGCCACCGGGGAACAGGATCGTGCCAGCCACGCGCTGGTCGACGCCGGTCGGTGCCAGGGTGCCCTCGGCCCGCAGGCTCGTCGCGTCGGGACAGGCACCGAGCGCCGACTCCAGCACCCAGCGCGTCACCGCGACATTGTAGATACCGATGTCGAGCAGGCTGCCGCCGGCGAGGTCCGCATTGAACAGGCGGCTGCCCGGGTCGAATGGGGCGTGGAAGCAGAAGCTCGACTGGATGGCCTGCACCCGGCCGATGGCGCCGCTGCCCAGCCAGTCGCGCACCCGTGCATAGATCGGCAGGAAGCGCGTCCAGAGGGCTTCCATCAGGAAGACTCGTCGCTCCCGCGCCAGCGTCACGAGCTCGCGCGCGACCGCAAGGCTGGGAACGAGGGGCTTTTCGCAGAGCACCGGCTTGCCGGCCAGCAGGCATCCGCGGATGAACGCGGCATGCGAGGAGTGCGGCGTCGCGATGTAGACGGCATCGATGCTTGCGTCGCGGAGCAGTGCGTCGAGATCCAGTACCGGCCGCGGTGGCGGTTTGCCGGGTCGCGACCAGTCCGCGACGAATTTCCCGACGCGCTGCTGGTCGCGGCCCAGCACGCTGCGCACGTGTGTCCCGGGCAGCCGGTGGACAGCCTCGGCGAACCGCTGCGCGATCCGGCCGGGACCCACGATCGCCCACGCGAATTCCGTCATCTGCGCGCTCCCTTGCCGAGCATCCCTAAAGGTACTTCTCGATCGCCGCGTGCACGTTCACCCGCGCGCGCAGCTTCGCGCAGATCAGGAACGTGCCGATGAGCTTGCGGTGCAGGAAGGTCGTCTCGGGCGGCGGCGAGCGCAGGCCCTTGCCGAAGGCCACGGCGAGCCCGAGGTCGCGGGCCCGGACCATGAGCCCCGAACCGGAGAAGTCGTAGGGCCCGCGGTGCGTGATCGGCTCGCAGGCGAGGCGGACGATGTCCAGCGAGTTGCGCGTCATCGCCTCGGGATCGTCCGGGTGCGCATAGCCGATCTCGAACACCGCCTCGCGCAGGGCCCCGGCATCGTCCGCCAGGACCGCCCGGCAGGCCTTGCGGTAGCCATCGACGAGCGCCTGCGGGTACTCCCCGACCGAACCGAGGTCGAGCAGCGCGACCTGGTGCGTGGGCGGCAGGTACAGGTAGTTGGCGATGTTCGGGTCGGTCTGCATGAAGCGGAACTCGAACAGCTCGCGGAACATCAGCTCGTACAGCGTGCGCCCGACCGCGTTGCGGCGCGCCTGCGGCACGGCCTCGCTCGCGAGCGCCTCGAGCGGCTCGCCCTCGATCCAGTCCATGGCGAGCACGTGGCGCGTGGTGAGCGTGCGGTCCACGCGCGGCACGACCAGGTCGGGCATGTCCGCCACGAGTCGCCGGTAACGCTCGAGGTTGCGCGCCTCGCCCTCGTAGTCGGTCTCCAGCTTGAGCTGGCGCTTCGCCTCGGCGGTCAGTGCCGCCACGTCGAGCTGGATCGGGATGAAATCGAGTCGCCGCAGCAGGCTCGCCAGGTTGTCGACGTCGCTGTCCACGCTGCGCGCGACCCCGGGGTACTGGATCTTGAGCGCGAGCTCGCGGCCACCGTGCTTGCGCGCCCGGTGAATCTGGCCGATCGACGCGGCCGCCATCGGTTCGAACTCGAAATGCGCGAACTTCTGCTGCCAGCCCTTGCCGTACTCCCGGCCGAGCACGCGCCGCAGCTGCGTGTCCGTCATCGAGTAGCCCTGCGAGCGCAGCATGGCGAGTGCGCCCTGGAACTCCGCCGGAACCATCTCGTCGCCCGACAGGGACAGCAGCTGTCCCAGCTTCATCGCTGGGCCGCGCAGCGAGGCAAGACGGCGCGCAAGCAGGTTGGCGTTGCCCGGCGTGAGGACGGCTGCCGCAAGGTCGAGCGGCTTGCCGGTCGACCACTGGCGGGCCGTGCCGATCGCCGTCGAGAGCGCGAGCTCGCCGCTCAGCAGGCCGAAGCGCAGCATGCGCCCCACGCGGGTCGTCGGGACGGAGCTCTGCTTGCGTTTCGGGGGCGCCTTCATGGACCCCCGCGCGGCGGGTATCCGCTCAATGCAGCAACTGCCTGAGCGCGGCGATCAGGCGGTCCACCTCGGCCGGCGAGGTGTAATGGACGAACGAGGCGCGCACGACGCCGTCCGCGGTGTCGATCCCCATGGCCTGCAGCAGGCGCCAGGCATAGAAGTTGCCGTTGCCCACGCCGATGCCCTGGCCGGCCAGCTGCCGCGCGAGTGATGCCGAGGACTGGCCGGCAACCGTGAAAGCGACGGTTGGCGCGCGTGATCGGGCATCCGTGCCGCCGAGCATCCGCACCCTGGCGTGGGACGCGAGGAAATCCAGCAACGGCTGCAGCAGTGCGCTTTCCTGCTCGCGAAACAATTGCCGCACCGCCGCGGCCTGCTCCTGCACGGATCGAGTCCCGTGGCCGTGTCGCGCAGCGACGGCCTGCAGGTAATCGATCACGCCATTGACTGCCGCCACCTGCGGATGGTCGGGTCCGGCGGGAGTGAAGCGGCCGGGCAGTGCGTCGCCCTTGAAGAAATGAGCTTGCGACGGCAGCTGCGCGGCCAGGGCGGCGCGGACATACATCGCACCGAGGTGCGGCCCGTAGACCTTGTAGAGCGAGAACAGGTAGATGTCGGCGCCCGTCGCAGGAATGTCCGGCAGGTCGTGCGGGCAGTAGGAAACGCCGTCAACCACGGCCCACGCACCCGCCGCATGCACCAGGTCGGTGATCTCCCGCACCGGATGTATGCTGCCGATGACGTTCGAGCAGTGCGTGAACGCAACCACGCGCGTGCGGGGCCCGAGCAGCGCGGCGAGGTCTGCGATGCGCAACTCGCCGGCCGGGTCCACCTGCCAGGTGCGCACCACGCAACCCGCGTCCTCGAGCCGCGCCCACGCGCCGATGTTGGCTTCGTGATCCTGGTTGGTGACGATGACTTCGTCGCCCGGTTGCAGGTAGCGGCGGAATGCCTGCGCCAGCACGTAGGTGTTCTGCGAGGTCGACGGCCCGAGGTGCAGTTCGTCCCGGTCGATGTGCAGCCACTCGGCCAGCCGTCGCTGCGCGTCGTCCATGCGGGCGCCGGCCTCGGCCGAAGGCTCGAAGGCGTAGTAGGGCTGTACCCTGGTCTGCCGGTAATGCCGCTCCAGCGCGGCGATCACCGGTCCGCAGGCGAACGAACTGCCGGCATTCTCGAAGTGCGCGAACCCGGCGAGACTCGGCTCGCTGAACGCCGGGAACTGGGCGCGCACGAAGGCGAGGTCGAGTGAACTCATCGGTGCCGGTCTCCAGGGGACGTGCCCCGACGCCGGGGCCACTGTCCGCATTCTGCGGCATCGGGGCAGTGTGACCAAATCGATGGCCTGAGCGCATGGCATGCAATCGCACAGAACCCGGCCGCGAGGCCGGCTACTTCCGGCCCTAGGCATTTCCGCCTATTGAGGTCTCGTCGTCTGCGGAGCCAAGTGTCCGCACGCCTCGCGCCGCCGAGGGGGGAGACGACGCGACGCGCACGACAATCATCGACAGACGGGGGAATCGTCATGAAGAAGCTGTTCATATTGTTCGTTCTGGCGTTTCCGATGGCATCTCAGGCTGACTACGTGGACGTGATCGCGTCCAAAATGACTGGTGCCTGCAGCATGACCAAGTACCTGCAGATCGTGAAGGACTTCACCGAGCAGTGGGGCAAGTCCCACAACTACAGAGTTGAGATTCTCGTACCGCAGCAGAGTGCCGACATCCAGACGTTCTACTGGGTCGGGCGAGCCGCGAATGCCGAGGCATTCGGCCGGGGGCTGGATGAGTGGAATGCGGCCCAGGCGGACCCGAACTCCGGGCCGGCGAAGCTGATGGCGCGCTTCCGCGAATGCACCAGCAGCAGCAGCCGGGCCGGGTACATGACCTACTAGTCAACGGCCGGCTGACTCTCAGCTGATCCCACTTCGCCCTTGCGGATGGCCGCTGCACGCACGCGAATCGCCTGCTGCAGCGAGCCGTCCAGGCGCGCCACGTTCTTCACCTGCAGCGCCATGCGCGGGTTGGCGGCCAGTGCGGCCTGGTGTCGCAGCAGGAAATCCCAGTACAGCGTGGTGAACGGGCAGGCGGTGTCGCCCGTGCGCTGCGCGGGATCGTAGCGGCAGCCCCGGCAGTGCGGGCTCATGCGCTGGATGTACTTGCCGGTGGCCACGTAGGGCTTGCTGGCCATCAGGCCGCCGTCGGCGTACTGGCTCATGCCCAGGGTGTTGGGCAGTTCCACCCATTCGACCGCGTCGACATAGACCGCCAGGTACCAGGCGTGCACCTGCTGCGGCTGCACGCCGTACATCAGCGCGAACAGGCCCGTCACCATCAGTCGCTGGATGTGGTGGGCGTAACCATGCTCCAGCGTCTGGGCCAGCGCATCGCGCAGGCAGGCCATGTCGGTGGCGCCGCTCCAGTACCAGGCCGGCAGGTCTTCCTGCGCCTCCAGCGCGTTGAGCCCGGCATAGCCAGGCATGCGGGTCCAGTAGATGCCGCGCACGTATTCGCGCCAGCCGAGGACCTGGCGCACGAAGCCCTCCACGCTGGCCAGTGGCGCCGTGCCCTCGCGGTAGGCGGCCTCGGCTGCCGCCACCACCTCGCGCGGGTTCAGCAGCTTCAGGTTCAGCGCAGCCGACAGGTGCGCGTGGTACAGCCACGGCTCGCCCGGCCACATCGCGTCCTGGTGACGGCCGAACAGCGGCAGGCGCTCGCTGACGAAGCGCTGCAGGGACTCGAGCGCCTGCGCGCGCGTCACCGGCCAGGCAAAGCTGTCGAGCTTCCCCGGGTGGGCGGCAAAGCGCTGCCCGACCAGCGCGATCACCTCGCGCGTGATCGCGTCAGGCGCGAATGCCGCGCGCGGCGGCACGTCGCCGGGGCCGGCGGCGCCGAAGGCCTCACGGTTTTCCTCGTCGAAGTTCCACTGGCCGCCTGCGGGTTCGTCGCCCGCTGCGCCGCCCATCAGCACGCCGTGGCGCCTGCGCATCTCGCGGTAGAAGTACTCCATGCGCAGCGACTTGCGGCCGCGCGCGTGCGCCGCGAATTCGCGCACGCTGCAATAGAAGTGACGGTCCTCGCGGAGGTCGAGCGGCAGGCCGTGGGCCTGCGCGACGGCCTTGATTGCCTGCAGCACCCGCCAGTCGCCGGGCGCCGTCAGCACCAGCCGGGCGGGGCGCAGGCGTTCGATGTCGGCGTGCAGCTGCGCCGGCAGGCTGCCGCGGTTGGCGGGATCGTCCAGCCGCATGTAATGCAGGGTTCGGCCGGCTGTCCGGAGGCCCTGCGCAAAGTGCCGCATCGCGGCCAGGAACATGACCGTGCGCGGCTTGCTCGACCACACGTGCGTCGATTCTTCGGCCACCTCGGCCATCCACACGGCATCGCGCGCGGTGTCGAAGCCGTCGAACGCGGCGGCGTCCAGGTCGAGCTGGTCGCCCAGCACCAGGACCAGGTCGACGCAGCTCAGCCTGGTTGCCGCGGGACGCGGGGGCGGGCGGTGTCATCGGCGAAGGCGCGTCGAGCAGGCGTGCCGAGCGGCAGGAACAGAGCGTTCATGTTACGCCTGGGTTGGGGACAATGCGCCGCGCAGCGACGACCGGCTGGGATTCCTTGAGGACGAGCGATGGACACCCCAGACGAGATGTACATGCGCCGGGCGATCGAGCTGGCACGGCAGGCACAAGCCGCCGGCGAAGTGCCGGTCGGCGCGGTCATCGTCCGCGGCAACGAGATCATCGGCGAGGGCTTCAACCGCCCGATCTCGCACGCACGATCCCACGGCGCACGCGGAGATGATCGCCTTGCGTGCCGCCGCCGCTCGCAGCGACAGCTACCGCCTGACCGGCACCACGCTGTACGTGACGCTGGAACCCTGCGCGATGTGCGCGGGTGCGATGGTGCACGCGCGGGTCGAGCGGCTGGTCTACGCCGCGCCGGATCCGCGCGCCGGCGCGGCCGGCAGCGTCTTCAACGTCGTGCGCAGCCCGGCCCTCAATCACCGGCTGAACGTCGACGAGGGCGTGCTGGGCGAGGAGTGCGGCGCGCTGCTGCGCAATTTCTTCCTCGCGCGCCGGGGCTGACCTCAGCTGCCGCGCTTGCCGGCCGTTGCCCGCGCGCTGCTCGAGCTCGGGCTCCGGCGGCGTGCCGGGCGTGTTGGCCGAAGTGCCCGCCACCTGCAGGATGTTCAGGTACGCCTGCACGTTGTCGACGTAACGCACCGGTTCCCAGCCGCGCGCATAGCCACGCTTGGTGCGCGTGTACCAGCGCTCCTGGCTGAGCAGCGGCAGGAATTCGCGCACGTCCTCCCAGCTGTCCGGGTTGCGTCCCGCCTGCTGTGCCAGGACCCGCGCATCCTCGAGGTGGCCGAGACCGACGTTGTACGCGGCCACGGCAAACCAGGTGCGGTCGGGCTCCGGGATGCGTTCCGGCATCTCCCGCATCAGCAGTGCCAGGTACTTGGCGCCGCCGAAGATGCTCGAGCGTGGATCGCGACGGTCGCCCGCCCGCATGCGCGCCGCGGTGTCCTCGGTCAGCTGCATCAGGCCGCGCACGCCGGTGTACGAGACCGCCCCCGGATCCCACTTCGATTCCTGGTAGCCCATGGCCGCCAGCAGCCGCCAGTCCAGGCCATGCGCCGCCGCGGCTTCCTCGAACCACGACTGGTAGCGCGGCAGGCGGCTGTCGAGGTGCTCCATGAAATTGCGCGAGAACAGGTAATCGAAGCGATCGTCCTTGCCGTAGTAGCGATCGAGCAGGGCGGCGATCACGCCCTCGCGGCGCGCCAGCACGAAGAACGCGTTGACGCGATGGAGCAGGCTCCAATCGTCGCCGGCGGTGCTGACCACCCAGGTCAGCGCGCGCTCCGGCGACAGGTCGAGCGCGATGGCGAGTTCCGGATGCACCGAACGGTTCAGGGCGAACTCGGTGGAGGAGGCGAGCGTGTACTGCACCTTGCCCTGCGAGACGTCCGCCAGGATCTCCTCCGTGTCGGCGTCCGCTCGCTCGACCCAGGTGAGGTCCGGGTAGCGCAGCCGCAGGTCCTCCAGCGTGCGCTGATGGGCACTGCCGGCCGCCACCTCGATCTGGCCGCGCGCGGCTTCCTGGATCGAGGCTGGCCGCCCGGTCCGTCGACGGTGCACCAGGTGTTCGCGCACGCGCTGGTATCCCGGGCCGAACTGGACCGAGTCGCGGCAGCTCGATGCCGGTCGAGAGCCCCGCCGCGGCCAGGTGCGCACGTCCGGCGGCCACCTCTTCGATGGCCGCCTCGCGCGTGCGGACGGTGTACAGGCGCAGCGGCACGCCCAGGTGCTCGGCAAACTGGCTCGCCAGTTCGTAGGCCGGGCCCTCGGGCCCGTGACTGCCCAGGTAGTAGGCGTCCGGGCTGTTCCGCGTGACCACCCGCAGCTCGCCATCCGCCAGGATCCGCTCCAGCAGGGGGGGCGGCTGGGCGCAGGTGGCCAGCAGCAGCGTCGCGAGCAGTGCGAGTAATACTTTCATGGACTTAGGGCCCGGCGGCCGGCCCCATTGTGCCTGCCGCGATGGCGCGCTGCGCGGGTGGTGCTGCGCCGCCGGCTGCTATAGAATTCGCGGCCCTCGCGGAGAGGTACCGAAGCGGTCATAACGGCGCCGACTCGAAATCGGATGGGGGTTTAATAGCCCCACGTGGGTTCGAATCCCACCCTCTCCGCCAGCTACAAAGAACGCCCGCGCAAGCGGGCGTTCGCGTTTCTGGCCGCCTCAGCCGACGGTCAGCATCAGCTTGCCGATGTGCGTGCTCGACTCCATGACGCGGTGCGCCTCGGCCGCCTGCTCCAGCGGGAACACGGCGTGGATCACGGGCGCGATCCGCCCGGCGTCGAGCAGCGGCCAGACCTGGCGCTGCAGCTCCGCGGCGATCGCTGCCTTCTGCGCCGTGGTGCGCGGCCGCATCGTCGAGCCGGTGACGGTCAGGCGTTTGCGCATCACCTGCAGCAGGTCGAAGTTCTCGACCCGGGTGCCGAACTGCGTGGCGACTTCGACCAGGCGGCCGTCGAACGCGAGGCTGTCCATGTTGCGCTGGAAGTAGGGCGCGCCGACGATGTCGATGATCACGTCGACGCCGCGGCCCTCGGTCAGCGCGGCGATGCGCTCGGCGAAATCCTCGGCTGCGGTAGTTGATCGCCGCCGTCGCGCCAAGCCGCACGCACGCGGTGCATTTCTCGTCGCTGCCGGCCGTGGCATACACCGCTGCCGCGCCGAACTCGCGCGCAAGCTGGATCGCCGTGACGCCGATGCCGCTGCTGCCGCCATGCACCAGCACGGTCTCGCCGCGCGCGAAATCGTCCGTGCAGGAACAGGTTGGCCCAGACGGTGAAGAATGTCTCCGGCAGGGCGGCCGCGCGCACGGCATCGTAGTCGCGGGGCCACGGCAGGCACTGCGTGGCGGGCACGGCGCAGTATTCGGCGTAGCCGCCGCCGTTCGCCAGCGCGCACACCCGGTCACCCAGGGCGACACCGCGCACATCGGTGCCCATGGCGACCACGACGCCCGCCACTTCCAGGCCGATGATCGGGCTCGCCCCGGGCGGCGGTGGATACAGGCCCTTGCGCTGCAGGACGTCCGGGCGATTGACGCCCGCCGCCTGCACGCGGAGCAGCACTTCGTCCGCGGCCGGTTGTGGCAGCGCGGTCGTGCCGGGCACCAGTACCTCGGGGCCGCCCGCGGCAGTGGTCGTCATGTAGCGCATCGTCGCAGGCAGCATCGGCCTATACCCTTCGATCCGGATCCAGGATCAGCCAGCAGGCCGCGCCCGCCAGTGCGAACGCGGTGCCGAGCATGAAGGCGAGGGGCCAGTGGCCGGCACCGGACAAGCCCGCCACGATCGGCGCGGAAACGATACCGGCAAAATTGCCGCCCGTGTTGAGCACGCCGGTCGCCGCGCCCGTGTCGGCGCGGGCGACACGCATCGTCGTGGCCCAGTACGCGCCCTCGTTCAGTTCGATCATGAAGAACGTCGCCATCAGCGCGAGCACCGCCATGTACGGCGCCGAGACACCGACCGCGGCCAGCAGCAGCAGGCCCGCGAGCGGCAGCGACACCAGCGGCACCAGGCGGTAGCCCCAGCGAAAGCCCAGCCGCTGGGCCAGGCGGTCCGAGAGGTAGCCACCGATACCGGCGCCGATGCCCGCGCCGATCCACGGCAGCATGCCGGCGAAGCCGCTTTCGAGCCCGGTGAAGCTGCGCTCCTGCACCAGGTACAGGAAGGACCACGTCCCCAGCAGGTAGAACACGTAATTGAGGCAGAAGTACGAGAACGTCAGCAGTTGCACGTCACGCTGGCCGATGATCCGGCGCAGGCGCGCGAGCGTCATCGGCGGCGGCTTCTGCAGGTCGCCGGCATCGAGCTCGGCCAGTTCCTCCGGCTTGACGCGCGGGTGCCCTTGCGGCGTGTCGCGTCCGTACCAGGCCCAGGCCGCGGTCAGCAGCGCCGTCGGCAGCGCGATCCACAGCAGCGCGCCCTGCCAGCCGAAATGCAGCGTCAGGATCACGACCAGCGGCGCCGTCATCGCACCCCCGATGTTGGCGCCGAGCGAGTTCAGGCCGTTGGTGACGGCCCACTGCCGTTGCGGAAACCAGGTCTGCAGGACCGCGGCCACCATCGGAAACACCGGGCCCTGCGACAGCCCCAGCAGGCCCTGCACCGCGAGCAGGGCGACGAACAGCGCGGTGCCGCCGAGCACCATTGGCGCCAGCGGCGTCGCCAGGGTCGCAATGAGCCCGAACAGCCCGACCATGCTCAGCGTCAAGCCGCGCGCCGTACTGCTGTCCGACGATGCCGCCCGGCAGCTGTGCCAGCGCGTAACAGGTGGCGAAGGCGGCGTTGAGCCAGCCGATCTGCAGCTGCGAGAGATGCAGGTCCGGCATGATGTTCTGCGCGGCCACGCCCAGGCTGGTGCGCTGCAGGTACGCCATCATCGCGAAGGCGCACATGAACAGGAATATCGTCCAGCGGACTTTCATGCGGCATCGCCTGGGCTGGACGTTGCGGGACTCGGCGGTCGGTGCATGCGTTCAGCCACGCAGCCGTGTGCCGGCAGGGTCATACGGAGGGGCGGGCAGGATCCGCGCCGGTCGCGGCTGGCCGATGATCGTGACCGTGAGCGGCTCGCGGGTCTGGCAGGCATCGGTGTCGATGTAAGCCAGCGCGAGGCTTTGCCGCACGTGGTGTCCGTACGCGCCGGAGGTGACGTAGCCGATGCGACGATCACCGCGGTAGACCGGCTCGTAGCCCGTGGCGTCGGCTTCGGGCGAATCGACCTGCAGCAGCGCCAGTCGCTGCGGTGGAGCCGCTGCCTGCGCCGCGACGAACGCATCGCGTCCGATGAAGTCGCCCTTGCCAGCGGCCACGAAGCGGTCGAGGCCCGCCATCGCCGGCGTGCACGAGGTCGAGAATTCCAGCGACCAGACGCCGTAGCCTTTCTCGAGACGCAGGCTGTCCTGCGCGCGCATGCCGATCGGCCGCATCCCGAGCGGCGTGCCCGCCGCGATCAGTGCCTGCCACAGTTCATGCTGACGCAGGGCCGGCACGTTGATCTCGTAGCCGAGTTCGCCGGTCAGCGACAGGCGCGCCACGACGGCGGGGAGGCCCGCCACTTCGATCGACGCACAGCCCATGAACGGCAGGCCGCGATCGGACACGTCGCCGGGCGTGAGTGCCGCCAGGATTTCGCGCGCGCGCGGCCCGGAGAGTGAAAAGCCGAGCCAGCTCTCCGACAGGTTCTCGATCTCCACGCCGCTCGGCGGGCAGGTGCTCGCGGAACCAGCGCAGGTGCCACTCCTGCAGGTAGTACGAGCCGACCAGCCAGTAGCGATCCGGGTCGAGCCGGGTGACGGTGAGGTCACCCATCAGCCGTCCGGCGGGGTTCAGCATCGGTGCCAGGCGGATGCGGCCCACCTCGGGCAGGCGCGAGGCGAGCAGGTGATCGAGCCAGCGCCCGGCGCCGGGGCCGCTGCACTTCGTAGCGCGCATAGACGCCCGTGTCGAGCAGGCCGGCGGCGGTGCGTGTCGCCGCCACTTCGGCCGCGACGAAGCGATCGGCCGCGGAGCGCCGCAAGCGTCGGCGGTTCGACGAAATCCGGCTCGCCTGTCGCGTAGTACTGCGGGGACTCCATGCCCCAGACCACGCCGAACCGCGCACCCAGCGCCTGCTGCGCTGCGTAGCTCGGCGTCGTCTTGAGAGGTCGTCCCGCGGGCAGTTCTTCGTTGGGGTAGGCGATGACGAAACGCCGCGCGTAGAACTGCGCCGTGGTGTCGCGCAGGTAGCTGTCGTTGCTCGCGAAGCTGCCATAGCGCGCGACGTCCATGCCGAAGATGTCGGTGCCCGGATCGCCCTCGACCAGCCAGTCCGCCAGCACCTTGCCGATCGCGCCGCCCTGCGAAAAGCCGCCCATGCAGCCGCAGGCGGCCCAGAAGTTGCGCAGGCCCGGCACCGGGCCCACCAGTGGGTTGCCGTCGGGGGTGAAGGTGAACGCGCCGTTCACCCACTTGCGGATGCCGGCGCGCTCGAGCGTCGGGAAGCGCCTGAAGCCGATCAGCAGTTCGGGGCTGATGCGGTCGATGTCCTCCGGCAGCAGTTCCATGCCGTAGTCCCAGTCGGCGCCCTCGGTCTTCCAGTGGCGCGGGTTGCGCTCGTACACGCCCAGGATCACGCCCTTGCGCTCCTGCTGCAGGTACGTGAATCCTTCGAGGTCGGTCACGCACGGCATCTCGTCCTTGCGTGCGAGCAGCTCGGGCAGGTCCTCGGTGATCAGGTAGTGGTGCTGCATCGGCGTCAGCGGCAGGTCGACGCCCGCCATGCGGCCCACGCGCCGCGCCCACAGTCCGCCCGCGTTGATCACGTGCTGCGCGACGATCGTGCCGTGCTCGGTGGCGACCGACCAGCCTTCGGCGTGCGGCGTGAGGCCGGTGACCCGGTTGCGCAGGATCACCTCCGCGCCGCGCCTGCGTGCGGCGATGGCAAAGGCGTGCGTGGTGCCGTGTGGATCGACCGCGCCTTCGTGCGGATCGAACAGTCCGCCGAGCAAACCGGTGGGATCGACGATCGGGCAGGCGGCGACGATTTCCTCCGCCGTGGCCAGGCGCGCATCGATGCCGAGCGTCTGGTAGACGGCGTATTCGGACTGCAGCCATTCCCAGCGCTCGGGCGTCGTGGCCAGGCTGTAGCCGCCCGGCATGTGCATGCCGACGCTCTGGCCGCTCTCCGCCTCGATCTCCCGGTACAGCTTGATCGTGTAGGCCTGCAGCGCGGCGATGTGCGGGTCGTCGTTGATCGCATGGAAGCCGGCCGCGGCGTGCCAGGTGGAACCGGCCGTGAGTTCGGCGCGCTCGATCAGCGCGATGTCCGTCCAGCCCTTGCGCGCCAGGTGATACAGCACGCTGGCACCCACGATGCCGCCGCCGATCACGACCACGCGATAGTGACTCTGCATGCCGCGTCAGTCCTCGTCGAGGCTGTCGGCGAGGACCGCGCGGCGTTCGGTCATGAATGCCTGCAGCGCTTCATCCACGGCCGGGTCGAGCCCGGGGTCTTCGTACTCCGCCAGCATGCGTTTCCATACCGCATTCGCGCGCTGCTCGGCGCTCAGGCGGCCCTCGCTCGACCATTGCTCGTAGGAAGAGTAGTCGGCGATGTTCGACTGGTGAAACGCCGCCTCGAAGTTCTCCTGCGTGTGCGCGCAGCCGAGGAAGTGCCCGCCAGGGCCTACCTCGCGGATGGCATCGAGCGCCTGTCCGCGCGGCGAGAGGTCCATGCCGCCGGCCAGCGCCTGCATCATTGCGAGCTGGTCGGCATCCATGACGAACTTCTCGTAGCTGGCGACCAGCCCGCCCTCGAGCCAGCCGGCGGCGTGCGTCACCAGGTTGACGCCCGCGAGCAGGGTCGGCAGCAGCGTGTGCGCGCTTTCGTAGGCCGCCTGTGCGTCGGCCATCTTCGACGAGCACAGCGAGCCGCCGCTGCGGCAGGGCACGCCGAGCCGCCGCGCGAGCTGCGCCGTGGCGAAGATCATCTGCGTGGCCTCGGCCGTGCCGAAGGTGGGCGCGCCGGTGCGCATGGAGATGGCGCCGACGAACGAGCCCATGATCACCGGCGCACCCGGCCGCACCAGCTGCGTCAGCGCCATGCCGGCCAGCGTTTCCGCCAGCAGCTCGGCCATGCAGCCGGCCGGCGTCACCGGTCCCATCGCGCCGGCGAGCACGGCGGGCACCACGATCACTCCCTGCCCGTGGGCCGCGAAGGCGCGCAGTGCGCCGAGCATGCGGCCGTCGAAGGTCAGCGGCGAGTTGGAGTTGATGTTGCCGAGCAGCACGCAATGGGAGTCGACGAAGTCCGCGCCGAACACGAGTTGCGCCATGCGCAGCGCATCGGCGGCGTGACCCGGCGTCTCGGGCGTGCCTTCGCAGCCCTGGTCGCTGTAGCGGAAGAACGCGTACTGCACGTCGAGGTGACGCTTGCCCTCCGGCACGTCCATCGGCTCGACCATGCAGCCGCCACTGAAGTGGATCGCGGGCGCCATCTGCGCCAGCTTGATGAAGTTGTGCAGGTCGGCGAGCGTGCCGTAGCGGCGACCGTGGTCGAGGTCGGCGACGAAGGGCGGTCCGCCGACCGGCGAGAACACGGTGGCGTTGCCGCCAAACCGCACCGAGCGGGCCGGGTTGCGCGCGTGCAGCTCGAACTCGCGCGGCGCCGTCCGCAGCAGCTGCCGCGCCATGCCGCGCGGAATGCGCACACGCTCGCCACTCACGTCCGCGCCGGCGTCACGCCAGAGCCGCAGGGACTCGGGGTCGCGACGGAACTCGATGCCGATTTCCTCGAGGATCGTCTCGGCGTTGTGCTCGATGACCGCGGCCGCCTCGCTGCTCAGCAGCTCGACCTCCGGCAGCGCGCGGCGGATGTACGGCAGCTTGAGCGCCGCGCGCTGCGAGCGGGCCGCGCGGCGCGCTTCACGGTGGCCGGAACGTCCGAGGCGGGCGATGACGGACGTTTCGGTCACGGGGCGGTGGCTCCTGCGCCGCGCTCAGGTCGGGCGCTTCTGGCGCAGCTCGGCCCGCACGCGCACGTATTCCTGCTCGAACGCGTCGATGAAGGGACGCGGCAGTTCGGCCGGGCCCGACGGCTGGGCCAGCAGTCGATACAGCTCGGAATAATGTTCCCAGTAGCGCGGGCGCGGGTCCTGTCCCGGCGCCAGCGTGCGCGACCGGCCCTGCTCGAACTGGTCCGCCACGCTGGCCGGCGCCAGCTGTCCGAGCATCGCGTCCAGGCCGGACTTCATCCCTGCCGCCAGCGCCTGCTCGTGGTCGCGCGCGTCCTGCAGCACGTCGCGCAGCGCTTCGACCGGGCCGGCATACAGGCGTCCGTGCGATTCGAACAGCCGCTGCAAGGCCTGCTCGATGCTGCTGGACGAGCGCAGGGGATTGCTGTTGCTGCCGGGCGTCACGGGCACCGCGGCGAGTGCCGTGCCGATCACGCCGGTGCCGCGTGACTGCGCGATGTCGTTCAGTCCGACCACGGCCTCGCGCAGCAGCTGGCCGGCCACCAGCGGCAGCATGGCCAGCGCTTCCGGCGACAGCGATGCGGGATCGATGCCGGCACCGCGGCAGAACGCCTGCGCCGCGGAGCGCAGGTCCGTCCAGGTGCTCGCCTGCTGGTGAAACGGGATCGAACGCTCGCGCGCTTCGACCCGGCTCTTGCGCCGGGCGAGGGCGTCGGCCAGTTCTTCCTGGGTGATCTGGCGCGTGCGCAGCGCCCAGTCCGGACTGGCAGGCGCGGGCTCCGCGCCGCCGCGGGCGGGCAGCGGCGGCATCGCCGTACGCGTGGACGTCAGCGGCGGTTCGCTCGATGGCACGGCCGAATCGTGCCGCCCGGTCGCAAGGTGCGCCGGAGTCTCCGGGGCGGACTCGCCGAGCGTGTCTACGGAGCGCTGCAGGGTTTCCAGCAGGTTGGCGCGCGCCTCGGCGTTGAGCCGGACGCCGAAGGCGTTGCCCACCGACCCCGAGTTCGACTCGCCCGGGATCGCGCGGCGACAGCAGGCTGTCGAGGTCGAGGCTGTGGCCGATGTCCGAGTCCATGTGCTTCGTGGCCGACTGCTCCTCGCCCGCGGCGGGCAGGAAGTCGATGCGGTTGTCCACGCTGACCAGGATGTCGTAATCGCCCATGCGCAGGCGGTCGCCGTCGCGCAGTTCGGTGCGGCCCGCGACG
This sequence comes from uncultured Gammaproteobacteria bacterium, assembly GCA_963744735.1. Taxonomy (GTDB): domain Bacteria; phylum Pseudomonadota; class Gammaproteobacteria; order Steroidobacterales; family Steroidobacteraceae; genus RPQJ01. The sequence goes on along the minus strand of CAVUVH010000006.1, from coordinate 66,823 downwards.
GACGCCGGCTCTTCGGCATCGTTGACGAAGACGCCGTTGGTGCTGGTGTCGACCAGCCAGTACTTGCCGCCATGGAACAGCACCTGGAAGTGGTGCCCCGACACGACGCGGCGCGGATCCGGCAGCACCCAGTCGTTGTCGGGCGCACGGCCGACGGTGCCGCCGTTGACGCCGAAGACGCGCGAGCGGCTGTCGCCCAGGTCGCGGTATTGTTCGCTGATGACGCGGAGTTTGATGGCCATGTTGCAATGGGCACTGGCGGCGCGGAGGCTTCCAATCTAACTCATCGGCCGGCGCATCGGTCGGCCCGCTGCCGCTGACGCTGGTCCGCGACCCTTGTAATATGCGCCGACCCTAACACGCAAGGCGTGCCGGCCCCATGGCCTCCAGTCACATTTTCAAGGTCATTTTCCACAACCAGGGCAAGGTGTTCGAGCTTTATGCCCGCAAGGTGGGGCATGGCTCGATGTTCGGCTTCATCGAAGTCGAGGAACTGATCTTCGGCGAGAAGTCGACCGTGGTCGTCGACCCCTCCGAGGAGAAGATCCAGACCGAGTTCGCGGGCGTGAAGCGGACCTACCTGCCGCTGCACTCGATCATCCGTATCGACGAGGTGCGCAAGTCCGGCACCAGCAAGGTTTCCAGCGCCGACGCAGGCTCCAACGTGGCGCAGTTCCCGTTCCCGGTCTATCCGCCGCCGGGCGGCCCGGGATCGCGCGAAAAATAGAGCAGCAGCAGGGCCTTACGCCGCCCTGCGCTGGCCCGGTCAGGTCCCGTCCGGTATCATTCGCGGCTCACTTTCGACCGGCGGCCGCCCTCGCTCATGCTCATCTTCAGCGGCGCACCCGCGCTTTCCGATTTCCGCCTCGACAAGGTCCTCGCCGCCGTTCGCGTCCGGGTGCCGCAGGTCCAGGCCGTCGACACGCGCTACCAGCACTTCGTCGACACCTCGGCGCCGCTGACGGACGCGGCCACCCGTGTCGTCGAAGCCCTGCTGCACTACGGGCCTGCGACGCAGGCCGGCGCTCCACAGGGTGAGTTGCTGCTGGTCGTGCCGCGCTTCGGCACGGTGTCGCCGTGGTCGTCCAAGGCCACGGACATCGCGCACGTCTGCGGACTCGCCGACGTCCTGCGCATCGAGCGCGGCGTGGCCTGGTACGTGAGCGCGCCGCGGCCGCTCACGCTCGACGAGCGGCGCGAAGTCTCGGCGGTGATCCACGACCGCATGACCGAGAACGTGCTCGATTCGCTGGCCGCCGCGGTCGGGCTGTTTGCGCATCACACGCCGCAGCCGCTCGCCACCGTGCCGGTGCTGGCGCAGGGCAGGGTGGCGCTCGAGCGGGCCAACCAGGAACTTGGCCTGGCGCTGTCGGACGACGAGATCGACTACCTGGTCGACGCCTTCACGCAGCAGCTGCGGCGCGATCCGGCCGATGTCGAGCTGATGATGTTCGCGCAGGCCAATTCCGAGCACTGCCGCCACAAGATCTTCAATGCCGACTGGATCGTCGACGGCGAGCGCAGCGAGAAGTCGCTGTTCGGCATGATCCGCAACACGCATCGCGTCAGCCCGGACGGCGTGCTGTCGGCCTATCGCGACAATGCGGCCGTGATCGCCGGCTGGCCTGGCCGGCGCTGGTTCGCACAGGCCGGCGACGGCGTGTACGAGGGCTCGGACGAGCAGATCGACATCCTGATGAAGGTGGAAACGCACAACCACCCGACGGCGATCTCGCCGTTTCCCGGCGCCGCCACCGGCTCGGGCGGCGAAATCCGCGACGAAGGCGCGACCGGCCGCGGCTCCAAGCCCAAGGCGGGCCTGGTCGGCTTCTCGGTGTCGAACCTGCGCATACCCGGCTACGAGCGGCCGTGGGAGCGGGATTTCGGCAAGCCCGAGCGCATCGTGCCTGCGCTGCAGATCATGCTCGAGGGCCCGATCGGCGCCGCGGCGTTCAACAACGAGTTCGGCCGCCCCAACATCTACGGCTACTTCCGCACGTTCGAGCAGCGGGTGGAATCGCCCGGGCGCTCGCCGCTGCGCGGCTATCACAAGCCGATCATGATCGCCGGCGGGCTCGGCAACATCCGCCGCGCGCACGTCGAGAAGGCGCCGGTCGTGCCGGGCGCGAAGATCGTGGTGCTCGGCGGCCCGTCGCTGCTGATCGGCCTCGGCGGCGGCGCGGCCTCGTCGATGGGCGCCGGCTCGAGTTCGGCCGACCTCGATTTTGCCTCGGTGCAGCGCGGCAACCCCGAGATGCAGCGGCGCGCGCAGGAAGTGATCGACGCCTGCTGGGCGATGGGCGACGACAACCCGATCCTGCTGATCCACGACGTGGGCGCGGGCGGCCTGTCGAATGCGATCCCGGAGTCGGTGCACCACGGCGAAACCGGTGGCCGCATCGACCTGCGCCGGATCCTGAGCGACGAGCCGGGCATGTCGCCGCTCGAGCTGTGGTGCAACGAGTCGCAGGAGCGTTACGTGCTGGTGATCGCGGCCGCGCAACTGGCGGCGTTCGGCGCACTCTGCGACCGCGAACGCTGCCCGTTCGCCGTCGTGGGTGATGTCACCGACGATGCGCGCCTGCGGGTCGACGACCCGCTGTTCGGCAACACCCCGGTCGACATGCCGCTCGAGACGCTGCTCGGCAAGCCGCCGCGGATGACGCGCGACGTGCGGCGCCTGCCGCACGCGGGCGACGGCTTCACCGCCGCCGACGTCCCCGACCTGCGCGAGGCCGCGTTGCGCGTGCTGAGCCTGCCGACGGTGGCGGACAAGACCTTCCTGGTCACGATCGGCGACCGCTCGGTCGGCGGCATGATCAGCCGCGACCCGCTGGTGGGGCCGTGGCAGGTGCCGGTCAGCGACGTGGCCGTGACCATCTCCGACTACTTCTCGACCCGCGGCGAAGCCATGGCGATGGGTGAGCGCACGCCGGTGGCGCTGCTCGACGCCGCGGCCTCGGGCCGCATGGCGGTGGCGGAGGCAGTGACCAACATCGTGGCGGCCGACATCGCCCGCATCGAGGAGATCCGGCTGTCCGCCAACTGGATGGCCGCCTGCGGCGAGCCGGGCGAGGACGCGGACCTCTACGACACCGTGCGCGCCGTCGGCGAGGAATTCTGCCCGGCGCTCGGCATCGCCATCCCGGTCGGCAAGGATTCGCTGTCGATGAAGACGGCGTGGACCGCGCACGACGGCCCGCGCAAGGTCGTGTCGCCGGTGTCGCTGATCGTTTCCGCGTTCGCCCCGGTCGCGGACGTGCGCCGCACGCTGACGCCGCAGCTGCGGCTCGACCAGGGCGCGACGCGCCTGCTGCTGGTCGACCTGGGCGCGGGCAGGAACCGCCTCGGCGCCTCGTGCCTGGCGCAGGTCTACGGCCGCATCGGCGACGTGCCGCCGGATTGCGACGATCCGCAGCGGCTGCGCGCCTTCGTCGACTGCGTGCTCGAACTGCGCCGGCGCGGGCTGCTGCTGGCGTATCACGACCGTTCCGACGGCGGGCTGTTCGCCACGCTGGCCGAGATGGCGTTTGCCGGCCACTGCGGCCTGACGATCTCAGCTGCGGGCCCGCGGCCAGGCCGAGGCCGTGGCCGAACTGTTCAGCGAGGAACTCGGCGCGGTGCTGCAGGTGGCGGCGGCGCGCCTTGCCGACGTGCAAGCCGTATTCGCTGCCGCGGGCCTCGGCGCGATGGTGCACGAGCTGGGCACGGTCGAGGCCTTCGACCGCATCGTGATCGAGGATGCCGCCGGAACCGGCGTGCTGGACGCGACCCGCACCGAACTGCGCGCCGCCTGGTCGGAAACGAGTTACCGGATGCAGGCGCTGCGCGACAACCCGGCCTGCGCCCGGGAAGAACACGAGCAGGTCCTCGACTCGAAGGATCCCGGCCTGTTCGCCACGCTGAGCTTCGACCCGGCCGAGGACGTCGCGGCGCCGTACATCGCGCGTGGCGCACGCCCCGAGATCGCGATCCTGCGCGAGCAGGGCGTCAACAGCCAGCTCGAGATGGCAGCCGCCTTCGACCGCGCGGGTTTCCGTCCCATCGACGTGCACATGACCGACCTGATCGCTGGCCGGACGGAACTCGAGCGTTACCGCGGCCTGGTCGCCTGCGGCGGGTTCTCCTACGGCGACGTGCTCGGCGCCGGCGAAGGCTGGGCCAAGTCGATCCTGTTCAACGAAGAGCTGCGCGAGCAGTTCGCGGCCTTCTTTGCGCGGCCCGACAGCTTCGCGCTCGGTGTCTGCAACGGCTGCCAGATGATGTCCACGCTGCAGCCGCTGATCCCCGGCGCCGCGCACTGGCCACGATTCGTGCGCAATCGTTCGGAGCAGTTCGAGGGCCGCGTCGGGCTGGTCGAAGTGCTGCCGACGCCGTCGATCTTCTTCCGTGGCATGGAAGGCTCGGTGCTGCCGATCGCGGTGGCGCACGGCGAGGGCAGGGCGGAGTTCAGGAACGAAGCGGCCGAACGGGACTGCGCCAACAGCGGGCTGGTCAGCCTGCGCTGGGTCGACAACCACGGCGAGGTTGCGGCGACGTATCCGTCGAACCCCAACGGCTCACCCGCGGGCATCACCGGGCTCACGACCGTCGACGGCCGCGTGACGATCCTGATGCCGCACCCCGAGCGCGTCTACCGCACCGTGCAGAACTCGTGGCATCCGGAAAGCTGGGGCGAGGACGGCGGCTGGATGCGGATGTTCCGCAATGCCAGGGCCTGGGCCGGGTAGGAGGGGGCTAGGGACCAGGGGCTAGGGGATAGTCGGAGGTGCGCACATCCGACTATCCCCTAGCCCCTATTCACTTCTGGCAGCTCGTCCGATCGGCGTGATCTTGTCGAGCGTCTCTTCGGCGAAGAACCGCCGCACCAGCATCGCCTGCTGCAGCTTGCCCTTGCGCACGTAGGCCTCGTACAGCATGTCCTTCATCAGTTCGAGCAGCACGCCGGCCTCGCTCGCGCTCAGCTCGGGCCACTGTGGCGACGGGTCGGCGTCGTTGCCGAACATCACCTTCTTCACGCTGCCGAAGGTCTCGTTGTCGATCTCGGCCATCTCGCGCGCCTCGCGCACCTGCTCGAAGATGCGCAGGCGGCCGTTCTCGCCCAGGTCCTGGAACACGGCCTGCGAGGTGCGGCGGCACATCGACGCAAACGCGTTGAAGCAGCCGCTGGAATAGCAGCCGAGCGCCTCGCGGAACAGCCGCTCGACGGTGTCCGGCAGGTAGGTGAAGTTGAACTTCTCCCGCGCCCGCTCGAGTTCGACGAAGTTGTTCGCGAGCTCGACGCGGTTGGCCGCGTACATCTTGACCGCGAACTTGAGGAAGATCGGTGCGCTGCACGAATCGCAGCGGTAGACGATGCCGACGTGGTTCGGACGGCTGGCCACGAGTTCGGCGTAGCGGGGCACCGACACGGCCGTGATGTGCGAATGCACCTGGCAGTGCGGGCAGGGCAGCGCCAGGCTGCGCTCCTGGTCGTGGTGCAGCTGGCTGTTCGAATCGACGTAGACGGACATGGTGTCGTCAGCCTTGGGATCGAACGTTGACGGGGCGAGTCTAGCGCATCGCCCTGGTGGCCGCTTCATTGGCCGGCACCGCCTCCAGCACGGCCTCGGCGCTGCCGGCGGGGCGGATCAGGCGCACCTCGAAGCGGGCGCCGTCGGCCAGCGGCCGCCAGGGACCATAGGCGTGGCGGGCATCGACATGGGCCTGCCAGCGGGCGCCGGTCCGGGCCTGCGCCCAGATGTCCTCGCCCGCCTCGTCGGGGTCGCTGAGCGGGAAGCTGGCAGGCAGTCCGGCAGGGGTCTCGGCCGATGCCGCATCCGCGGATTCTGTGCGGACGAAGCGGCCGCTCAGGCGCTCCAGCCGGAAGCTCGGCGGCAGGCCGAGGCCTGCGGCGCGCCCGGTCCAGACCAGGGTGCGGACATCCAGGCGCCACTCCTCGGCCGCCATCTCGAACACCTGCATCTCCCCGGCCGGCAGTCGCGTCAGGGTCACGCGATAGGTTCGCGGCCCGGTGCGCTCGCTCTGGACCTGGGCGATGGCCGCGGCGGCGGGCATCTTCTGGTACGACTGCAGGTGCAGCACCGGCGGCCACAGCCGATGCGCGAGCGCCAGCAGCAGCACGGCGATGAGCACGTTGCCGGCGGCCGCCCAGTGACGCCGCGCCAGCCAGCGGCTGAACGCCACCAGCAGCGCCAGCAGGCCGAAGACGACGCAGAGGACGATGACGCCCCGCATGCTGCGCGCCGCCCGCTCAGCCGGCCGGGATCAGGCCGGCCAGGACGCCGGACTCGACCAGTGCTGCCAGCCGCGCGATGTCGCGATCGAGCCGGTGATCTTCCGGCTGGTACGGCACGCGGCCGCGCACCAGCGCGTGCACGCGCTGCAGCTCGGCGGTCGTGGTCAGCGGCTGCAGCGAATCCAGTGCGTGCGCCGCCGCCAGCAGCTCGATGCCGAGCACGCGCGCGGTGTTGTCGCAGATGCGTGCCAGCTTGCGTCCGGCCCACGGCGCCATGCTGACGTGATCCTCCTGGCCCGCCGAGGTCGGCAGGCTGTCGACCGAGGCCGGATGCGCGTAGGTCTTGTTCTCCGACACCAGCGCGGCGGCGGTGACGTGCGCGATCATGAAGCCCGACTCCAGCCCCGGCTCGGTGGTCAGGAACATGTTCAGGTTGGGGTTGACGCGGCGGTCGAGCAGGTCGATGCGGCGCTCCGAGGTGCTGGCGAGCTCGGCCACGGCGATCGCGAGAAAGTCGCTGATGAAGCCGACCGGCTCGGCATGGAAGTTGCCGCCGGAGAGCACGTCCTCGCCGAAGATCAGCGGGTTGTCCGAGACGCCGTTGAGCGCGTTGCCGAGCACCTCGCGCGCGTGCCGCAAGCGTGTGCTCCACCGCGCCGAACACCTGCGGCATGCAGCGCACGGCGTAGGGATCCTGCACGCGCTCGCAGTTTTCGTGGCTGCGGCGGATCTCGCTGTCCGACTCGAGCAGCGAGCGGATCCGCCGCGCGGCGTCGATCTGGCCGGGCAGGCGGCTGGCCTGCTGGATGCGGTCGTCGAACGGCGCGTGGCTGCCGGCGAGCCCTTCGACCGTCATGGCGCAGCACACGACCGCGGCGGCGAGCAGGTTCTCGGCGCGGATCAGCCCGTCGAGCGCCAGCGCCAGGCTGAGCTGCGTGCCGTTGAGGAGTGCCAGGCCTTCCTTTGCCTGCAGTTCCAGCGGCTCGACCCCGGCCGCGCGCAGCACCTCGGCCGCCGGCGAGGTTGCGCCGCTCGGCCGGCCCGCGCCGGCGGCGGGCGCCGTCGCTTCCCCTTCGCCGATCAGCGCCAGGGCCAGGTGCGCCAGCGGCGCGAGATCGCCCGAGGCGCCGACCGAGCCCTGCGCCGGGATCACCGGCAGCACGTCGGCGTTGAGCAGCGCGAGCAGCGTCTCGACCACCACCGGCCGCACGCCGGAAAATCCCGCCGCGAGGTTGTTGGCCTTGAGCAGCAGCATGCGCCGCACCAGCGCGGGCGACAGCGGCTCGCCCACGCCGCAGGCGTGGCTGCGCACCAGGTTGAGCTGCAGCTTCTGTGTCTTGGCCGCCGGGATGACGCGATTGGCGAAGGCGCCGAAGCCGGTGTTGATGCCGTAGGCGACCCGGCCCGAGGCCACGGTGGCCGCGACCGTCGCGGCCGACTGCTGCATGCGCTCGCGCGCCGCCGCCGCGAGCTCGACCCGCGGCCGCTCGGCCTCGAACTGCCGCAGCTGCCCGAGCGTGAGCGACGCGCCGTCGAGCGCCAGCGTCGGCTTATGCATGCAGGCTGCGATAGCGCATGCGGTGTGGCTCGTCCGCCTCGTCGCCGCGGCGCTTCTTCAGGTCGTCGACGTACTCCGAGTAGTTGCCCTCGAACCAGACCACCTCGCTGTTGCCCTCGAAGGCCAGGATGTGGGTCGCGATGCGGTCGAGGAACCAGCGGTCGTGCGAGATCACCACCGCGCAGCCCGGGAAGCTGAGCAGCGCTTCTTCCAGCGCGCGCAGGGTCTCGATGTCGAGGTCGTTGGTCGGTTCGTCGAGCAGGATGACGTTGCCGCCTTCCTTCAGCACCTTGGCCAGGTGGACGCGGTTGCGCTCGCCGCCCGACAGCTCGCCGATGGTCTGCTGCTGCTGCGAGCCGCGGAAGTTGAAGCGGCCGACGTAGGCGCGCGAGGGCGTCTCGTAGTTGCCGACCTTGATCATGTCGAGGCCGTTCGAGATCTCGGCGAAGACGGTCTTCTTGTCGTCGAGCGACTGGCGCGACTGGTCGACGTAGGCCAGCTGCACCGAGGGGCCGATGCGCAGCTCGCCGGCGTCGGGCTGCTCCTGGCCCGTGATCATGCGGAACAGCGTGGTCTTGCCCGCGCCGTTCGGGCCGATGATGCCGACGATGCCGCCCTGCGGCAGGTTGAAGTTGAGGTTGTCGAACAGCAGCTTGTCGCCGTAGGCCTTCGACAGCCCCTTGGCCTCGACCACGAGTTCGCCCAGGCGCGGGCCCGGCGGGATGTAGATCTCGTTGGTCTCGTTGCGCTCCTGGAATTCGCGCGACTGCAGCTCCTCGAAGCGCTGCATGCGCGCCTTGCTCTTGGCCTGGCGCGCCTTCGGGTTCTGCCGCACCCACTCGAGTTCGCGCGCCAGCATCTTCTTGAGCGCGTCCTGCTGCTGCTCCTCGACCTTGAGGCGCGCTTCCTTCTGCTCGAGCCAGGACGAGTAGTTGCCCTGCCACGGGATGCCGTGGCCGCGGTCGAGTTCGAGGATCCAGCCGGCGACGTTGTCGAGGAAGTAGCGGTCGTGGGTCACCGCGATGACGGTGCCCGGGTACTGCTCGAGGTAATGCTCGAGCCAGCGCACGGACTCGGCGTCGAGGTGGTTGGTCGGCTCGTCGAGCAGCAGCATGTCGGGCTTCGACAGCAGCAGCTGGCACAGCGCGACGCGGCGGCGCTCGCCGCCCGAGATCTTCGTGACGTCCGCGTCCCACGGCGGCAGCCGCAGCGCGTCGGCCGCGACTTCGAGCTGGCGCTCGAGGTTGTGGCCGTCGGTGGCCTGGATGATGGCCTCGAGCCGCGCCTGCTCGGCCGCGATCTTGTCGAAGTCGGCGTCGGGCTCCGCGTAGGCGGCGTAGACCGCGTCGAGCCCGGCCAGCGCGTCCTTGATGTGCTGCACAGCGACTTCGACGTTGCCGCGCACGTCCTTGGTCGGGTCGAGCTGCGGCTCCTGCGGCAGGAAGCCGATCTTGATGCCGGGCTGCGGCCGCGCCTCGCCTTCGAATTCCTTGTCCAGGCCGGCCATGATGCGCAGCAGCGTGGACTTGCCGGAGCCGTTCAGGCCGAGCACGCCGATCTTGGCGCCGGGGAAGAAGCTCAGGGAGATGTCGCGAAGGATCACCCGCTTCGGGGGGACGACCTTCCCGACGCGATTCATGGTGTAGATGAACTGTGCCATTGGGAGGACTGCGTTGGCCGTGGTGCGGACTGGAAAAAGGTCGGGAATTATCGGTCATCGGCGGCCCCGGAAGCTACCGCCGCCAGCGCCGTGCTGCTAGTCTGCTCCACTTTCCGTTGCCGGGGTTTCGCCTCGCGTGCCGCAGTCTGAACCCGTGTCGTCCCCGCCGGTGTTGCTGGTGTCCGGCGAAGGCCTGTCGCGCTACGGCTTCGGCGACGCGCACCCTTTCGGCCTCGATCGGCAGGAAGCCTTCCTGCGCGAGCTGCGGCGCAGTGCCGTCTACCCCGAGCTGCGCCAGGTCGAGCCGCGCATCGCCGAGCGCGCCGAACTCGAGACCTTCCATCGGCCCGAGTTCGTCGATCTCGTGCAGCAGAAGTCCGCCGAAGGCCGCGGCTACCTCGACGCGGGCGACACGCCGGCGACGCGGGGCATCTTCGAGGCCGCGAGCTTCGTCGTGGGCGGCACGCTGCTGGCCGTCGAGGAAATCATGGACGGCCGCGCCCGCCGCGGGTTCATTCCCATCGGCGGCCTGCACCATGCGTCGCGCACGCACGCGGCCGGGTTCTGCGTGTTCAACGACTGCGGCGTGGCGATCGAGCAGCTGCGCCGCCGGCACGGCGTGCGCCGCGTCGCCTACGTCGACATCGACGCGCACCACGGCGACGGGGTCTTCTACGCGTTCGAGTCCGATCCCGACGTGCTGTTCGCCGACATCCACGAGGACGGGCGTCACCTGTACCCGGGCACCGGCACGAGCACGAGACCGGCGAGGGCGAGGCGGCCGGGACCAAGCTCAACCTGCCGCTGCCGCCGGGCGCGGGCGACGACGAATTCCACGCGGCAGTGGCGCGCGTCGAGGCCTACCTGCGACGCACCCAGCCCGAGTTCATCCTGCTCCAGTGCGGCGCCGACAGCCTCGAAGGCGACCCGATCACGCACCTGGCCTTCAGCGAGGAAGCGCACGCCCATGCGGCGGCGTCGGTGTGCCGCATCGCCGACGAGACTCGGCCACGGCCGGGTGCTGGCGATGGGCGGCGGCGGGTACAACCGGCAGAACCTCGCGCGGGCCTGGACGCGGGTGGTGGAGTCGCTGGTCGCGAGCCAGTAGCGGTGCAGCGACCGTCGGCCGCGTAGCGGGCTGCCACTTCGCGAGGCTTGCGGGTGCGCGGTGCGCCGCCCGACGCGCGGTTGATTCCGGATCGCTGTTCGGGATCGCCGTGAACCCATCCCTGGGGGCTCCGCCGCGCCATCCCTGGCGCGGACGGTCCCGAACAGCGATCCGGAACCACCCACGCGTCGGCGTCGCATCGCGCTTTGCTGCAACGTTGAGTGTCGGGTCGTCCACGCAGGTCGCGGGCCGCCGTGTGTCGCGATCGAGCGCTGCGTCACCGACGCTCGCCGAGCCGCCGCTGGACGCCGCGACGACCGTGGCAGGGCGCGGTGGGTCGGGCGGCCGGGTCGCGGGCCGGGACCGTCCGCGCCAGGGATGGCGCGGCGGAGCCCCCAGGGATGGGTTCACGGCGATCCCGGCCGCGACCCGGCGTCCGGCCCGCCGCGCCTGACGCAGTGCTTCCGACTCCGCGACCCGGCCGTCCGGCCTGCCGCGCCTGACGCAGACGTCCGGCGACGCTGCGCCCGAGGCCCGACCGCACATCGGCTACAATTGCGCGTCCCCGATCGTGGAGAGCACATGTTTCCCGCCAGCATGACCATCGCCGGGTTCGATCCCGAACTCGAGGCTGCCCTCGCGCACGAGCGCGTCCGCCAGGAAGACCACATCGAGCTGATCGCCTCCGAGAACTACGCGACCCCGCGCGTGCTCGAGGCCCAGGGTTCGGTGCTGACCAACAAGTACGCCGAGGGCTATCCCGGCAAGCGCTATTACGGCGGCTGTGAATACGTCGACATCGCCGAGCAGCTGGCGATCGATCGCGCGAAGCAGCTGTTCGGCGCCGCTTTCGCCAACGTGCAGCCGCACTCCGGCTCGCAGGCCAACGCCGCCGCGTTCCTCGCGCTGATCAAGCCGGGCGACACGCTGCTCGGCATGAGCCTCGACCATGGCGGCCACCTCACGCACGGTGCCAAGGTCAACTTCTCCGGCAAGATCTTCAATGCCGTGCAGTACGGCCTCGACCCGGCCACCGGCGAGATCGACTACGCCCAGGTCGAGCGCCTCGCGCACGAGCACAAGCCCAAGATGATCATCGCCGGCTTCTCGGCGTATTCGCGCATCCTCGACTTCCCGCGCTTCCGCCAGATCGCCGATGCCGTCGGCGCGTATTTCCTCGTGCGACATGGCGCACGTGGCCGGCCTCGTGGCCGCGGGCGTCTATCCCAACCCCGTGCCGTTTGCCGACGTCGTCACGACCACCACGCACAAGACGCTGCGCGGCCCGCGCGGTGGCCTGATCCTCGCGCGCGAGAACGACGAGATCACCAAGAAGCTCAACTCGATGATCTTCCCGGGCACGCAGGGCGGCCCGCTGATGCACGTGATTGCCGCCAAGGCCGTCGCCTTCCTCGAGGCGATGCAGCCCGAGTTCGTGCAGTACCAGCAGCAGGTCGTGGCGAACGCGCGCGCGATGGTCGAGGTGTTCCAGCAGCGCGGCCTCCGCATCGTCTCCGGCGGCACCGACAACCACCTGTTCCTGCTCGACCTGTCCGACCAGGCCATCACGGGCAAGGAAGCCGACGCGGCGCTCGGCCGTGCGCACATCACGGTCAACAAGAACTCGGTGCCGAACGATCCGCGGCCGCCGATGGTGACCAGCGGCATCCGCATCGGCACGCCGGCCGTGACGACGCGTGGTTTCAAGGAAGCCGAGGTCAGCGCAGCTGGCGCACTGGATCTCCGACGTGCTGTTGAATGCCAGCGACGAGGCGGTGATCGCGCGCACGCGCGCCGCGGTCGAGGAGCTCTGTCGCCGCTTCCCGGTGTACGGCCGCTGAGCGGCCGCCGCACGGGCAGGGCAGGCAGGAGGCCGCACGGTGTACTGTCCGTTCTGCTCGTTCGAGGAAACCAAGGTGATCGACTCGCGCCTGTCGGGCGAGGGCCAGCAGGTGCGGCGCCGGCGCGAGTGCCTGCGCTGCGGCGAGCGCTTCACGACCTTCGAATCCGCCGAGCTGGTCATGCCCCGGGTCGTGAAGAGCGATGCGACGCGCGAGCCGTTCGACGAGGCCAAGCTGCGCTCCGGCATGATCAAGTCGCTCGAGAAGCGCCCCGTGGCGATCGAGGCGGTCGATGCCGCGGTCAATCACGTCTGCCACAAGCTGCGCACGCTCGGCGAGCGCGAAGTGCCGGCGCGGCTGATCGGCGAACTGGTGATGGACGAGCTGCACCAGCTCGACGAGGTCGCCTATGTGCGCTTCGCCTCGGTGTATCGCAGCTTCCAGGACGTCGATGCGTTCCGCGAGGAGATCGAGAAACTGCGTCATCGGCGGCCACGCTCGGTCGAGGAACTGCAGCTGGGCCTGTGGACCGGCGTCGACGAACCGCGCCCGCCGCCGCCTGCGGCGGCGCCGGGCAAGAAGTAGACGAGCGTGCCGGCACCGCCTTCACCGCGGCCGAGCACGCGCACATGGCGCGGGCACTGCAGCTGGCGGCGCGGGGCCTGTATTCGGCGCCGCCGAATCCCGCCGTGGGCTGCGTGATCGTCGCGGCCTCGGGCCAGGTCGCCGGCGAGGGCTGGCACCGCCGTGCCGGCGAAGCCGCACGCAGAGCCCGTGGCGCTGGCCGCGGCCGGCAGCGCTGCCCGCGGCGGCACGGCCTACGTCACGCTGGAACCGTGTTCGCACCACGGCCGGACGCCGCCCTGCGCCGACGCGTTGATCGCCGCGGGCATCGCGCGCGTCATCGTCGCGACCACCGATCCCAATCCGCGCGTGGCGGGCGCAGGCCTGCAGCGGCTGCGCGACGCCGGCATCGACACCGCCGTCGGCCTGTGCGAGGCGCAGGCGCGGGAACTGAATCGCGGCTTCTTCTCGCGCATGACGCGCGGTCGCCCGTGGGTGACCCTGAAGCTCGGCAGCAGCGTCGACGGTCGCACGGCGCTCGCCGACGGCAGCAGCCAGTGGATCACGTCCGCGGCGGCGCGGGCCGACGTGCAGCGCCTGCGCGCACGCGCCGCGGCGATCATTACCGGGATCGGCACGGTGCTGGCGGACGATCCTTCGCTGACGGTGCGCGACCCGACGCTGGACCTGGCCGGGCGCGTGCCGCTGCGCGTGGTGTTCGATGCGCAGGGCAGGACGCCCGCAACGGCGAAGCTGCGGACCGACGGGATGCCGACGCTGGTGCTGACCGCCGCTGCGGTGGCGGTCGATGCCGCAGGCCGGATCGACGTGGCCGCGGCGCTGCGGCACCTGGCGCAGCTCGAATGCAACGAAGTGCTGGTCGAAGCCGGCCCGCGGCTGGCGGGCAGCTTCCTCGCCGCGGGACTCGCCGACGAACTGGTCCTCTACGTGGCGCCGACGGTGCTCGGCGACACCGTCGCGGCCCGCCTTCACCTTGCCGCAGCCGCTGGCGACGCTGGCCGCGCGGCCGCGCTTCCACTTTCATGACGTGCGCCAGGTCGGGCCGGACCTGCGCCTGACGCTGCGGCCCGCGGAGGTCTGAGCCGATGTTTACCGGGATCGTGCAGGGCATTGGTACGGTGCGCGCGATCGAGCCGCGCGGCGGCGACGTCACGCTCGTATTCGACACCGGGGATGTGTCGCTGGCCGGGGTCGAACTCGGCGGCAGCATCGCGGTGAGCGGCGTCTGCCTGACGGCCACGCGCCTGGACGCGGGCAGCTTTGCGGCCGACGTGTCGCGCGAGACGCTGTCGCTGACGACGCTCGGCGACTGGCGCCAGGGCACCCGGGTCAACCTGGAGAAGGCGCTGCTCGCCGGGCAGGCGCTCGGCGGGCATTACGTCACCGGGCATGTCGACGGCGTCGGTCGCGTCCTCGCGCGCAGCGACGATGCGCGATCGGTGCGCATGGAGTTCGAGGTGCCGGCCGGCCTCGGCCACTACGTCGCGCGCAAGGGCTCGATCTGCATCGACGGCGTCAGCCTGACGGTCAACGGCGCGACCGGCGACAGCTTCGACGTCAACCTGGTGCCGCACACGCTGGCGGTGACGACCCTCGGGCACGCTGCAGCCCGGCAGTCGCGTCAACCTCGAGGTCGACATCATCGCGCGCTACGTCGAGCGGATGCTGCGGCCAGGCTAGGACGCCCCGCTGGCGTCACCCCTGGCGCCACCGGTCACGCCGGCGGCACCGGCGCCCGGCCGCGCCCCCTGCTAAACTGCGCGCCGCAAGCGTGCATCGGGCGCCTCCAGGGTCTGGTTAAAATCGCTGTAATTCAATGCCTTAGGTGCTCTTTGTCATGAACTCGCTCAACTCCATCGACGAGATCCTGGCCGACATCCGGCAGGGCAGGATGGTCGTGATCATGGACGACGAGGACCGCGAGAACGAGGGCGACCTGATCATGGCCGCCACGATGGTGCGGCCGGAGGACGTCAACTTCATGGCCCGCTATGGCCGCGGCCTGATCTGCCTGACGCTGACCCGCGACCGCTGCCGGCAGCTGCGCCTGCCGCTGATGGTGACGGACACCGACCTCGACCAGCGCACCAACTTCACGCTGTCGATCGAGGCGGCCGAGGGCGTCACCACCGGCATTTCGGCCTACGACCGCGCGCATACCATCCGCACGGCCGTCGCGGCCGCGGCGCGTGCCGAGGACCTGCGCCAGCCCGGGCACATCTTCCCGCTGATGGCGCAGCCGGGCGGCGTGCTGACGCGCGCCGGCCACACCGAGGCCGGCTGCGACCTGGCGCGACTCGCCGGCCTCGAGCCCGCGGCGGTGATCGTCGAGATCCTGAACGACGACGGCACGATGGCGCGCCGGCCCGACCTCGAGCAGTTCGCGCGCGAGCACGGCATCAAGATCGGCACGATCGCCGACCTGATCCGCTACCGGCTCGAGAAGGAGCGCTCGGTCGAGCGCATCGCCGAGCGCGAGATCAACACGGAGTTCGGCCCGTTCCGGCTGTACTGCTACGAAGACCACGTCAACAGCACGGTGCACCTCGCGCTGGTGCGCGGCAACCCGCAGGCCGAACAGGCGCCGCTCGTGCGCGTGCACCTGAAGGACACGGTGCGCGACCTGGTCGGCGCGATCGAGGACGGGCACAGCTGGTCGCTGCGCGGCGCGATGCAGCGCATGGCGCGCGAGGGCTCGGGCATCGTCGTGCTGCTGCGGCCCGCACGAGAGCCCGCTCGAGGTCGCCGAGGCCGTGCGCTCGCCCGGGCCGGTGCACGGTCCAATCCGGCGCAGGGCGCGCAGGTGCTGCGCACCTACGGCATCGGGGCGCAGATCCTGCGCGACCTCGGCGTGCGCAACATGCGCGTGCTGAGCGCGCCCAAGCAGATGCATGGTCTTGCGGCGTTCGGCCTCGAAGTGGCCGACTACGTGGATTGAGGAGAAAGGCAGCATGGACAACATCCGTACCGTCCAGGGCGACGTGCTCGCGCGCGACCTGCGCATCGCGATCATCGCCTCGCGCTTCAACGACGCGATCGTCGACCAGCTCGTGCGCGGCGCGGTCGACGCCCTGCTGCGGCACGGCGCGAGCGAGAAGCAGATCGAGATCATCCGCGTGCCGGGCGCCTACGACCTGCCGTTCGTGGCGCGGCGTGTCGCGGCCGCCAAGCGCTGTGACGCGATCGTGGCGCTCGGCGCGGTCATCCGCGGCGCCACGCCGCATTTCGACTACGTCTGCAGCCAGTGCGCCTCGGGGCTCGCGCAGCGCCGCCGACGCGACCGGCGTGCCGATCGCGTTCGGCGTGCTGACCACCGACACCATCGAGCAGGCGGTCGAGCGCGCCGGCACCAAGGCCGGCAACAAGGGCGCCGACGCCGCGCTGGTCGCGCTCGAGATGGCCAACCTGCTGCGCCGGCTGGACGTCTGAGCATGGCGAAGCCGCGCAGCGAGCGGTCGGGCCGCGCGCGCAGCCTGTCGCGCCGGCTCGCGATGCAGGCGCTGTACCAGTGGCAGATGACCGGCCACTCGTTTGCCGAGCTGCGCAACCAGTTCACGAAGGACGAAGGCTATCCGGACGTCGATCCCGAGTACTTCCAGGCGCTGCTGCAGGGCGTGGTCGAGGGCGCGCAGCGAGCTCGACGCGCTGCTCGGCCAGTGGATCGACCGCCCCGTCGCGCAGCTCGACCCGGTCGAGCACGCCGTGCTGCTGATCGGCCTCGCAGGAGCTGCGGCAGCACCTCGACGTGCCGTACCGCGTGGTGCTCAACGAAGGCGTCGAGCTCGCCAAGAAGTTCGGCGCCACCGATGGCCACAAGTTCATCAACGCCGTGCTCGATCGCGCCGCGCGCCAGCTGCGCGCCGCCGAGCAGCAGGCGGCGGCACGGCAGCGCAAGCCCCGCGACTGACCGCCCACTGCCCGCGACCGCAGGAGTGCCCATGCCCCTCGGTGAGTTCGACATCATCGCCCGCTACTTCTCGCGGCCCGCGCGCCGCGGCGACGTGCTGCTGGGCGTGGGTGATGACGCGGCACTGCTGCCGCCGCCGCCCGGCCAGGCGCTGGTCGCCGCCACCGACACGCTGGTCGAGGGCCGCCATTTCCTGCCGGGCACGCCGGCCGCGGCGCTCGGCCACCAGGCGCTCGCCGTGAACCTGAGCGACCTCGCCGCGATGGGCGCGGAGCCGGCGTGGTGCCTGCTGTCGCTGTCGCTGCCGGGGCCGGACGACGCGTGGCTCGAGGCGTTCGCGCGAGGGCCTGTACGCGCTCGCCGGGCAGCACGGTGTCGCGCTGGTCGGCGGCGACACGGTCGCCGGCCCGCTGGTCATCACGATCGAGGTGCTGGGATTCGTGCCTCCCGCAGAGGCGCTGCGGCGCAGTGGCGCGCGCATCGGGGATGCCATCTACGTGTCGGGCACGCCCGGCGAGGCGGCGGCCGGACTCGAGCTGCTGCGCGTCAGGCGCCGCGGGCTTCGATTCGCAGGATCCGCGCGTGCGTGCGCTTCCTGCGCGCCGAACCGCGGCTGCGAACTCGGGCGCGCGCTGCGCGGCGTCGCGACGGCGGCGATGGACGTCTCCGACGGGCTGCTCGGCGACCTGCGCAAGCTCGCCGCGGCGAGCGGCGTCGGTGCCGTGATCGAGCTCGAGCGCCTGCCGCTCGCGCCGGCCTGCAGGCCGCGCGCTACGAGTCGCCGCGGCAGCCGAGCGCCTCGTGCTGCACGGCGGCGACGACTATGAACTGCTGTTCACGGTGCCGGCCGCGCAGTCGCGCGCGTCGCCTCGATCGCGACGCGCACGACCCGGTGTCGCGTTGCATCGCATCGGCACGGTCGATGGCGGGCTCGGGCGTGGCGTGCCGTGCGCGACGGCAGGCCAGTCACCGTTGCAGGACAGGGCTATGACCACTTCGCCTGAACCGGCCGCACCTCGGCCAAGCGCGTGCCGCTGCCGGCCAGCCTGCTGCGCGAGCCGGTGCACCTGCTGGCGCTCGGCTTCGGTGCGGGGCTCGCGCCGGTCGCGCCCGGCACCTTCGGCTCGGTGGTGGGGCTGCTGCTCGGGCTGGCGATCGCGCCGCTCGGCTGGTGGATCGCGGCCGCTGTGACGCTGGTCGCAACGCCTGGCAGGCGTCTGGATCTGCGGCGAGAGCGCGCGCCGGCTCGGCGTGCATGATCACTCGGCCATCGTCTGGGACGAGGTCGCCGGCATGATGATCGTCGCTGCTGGCGGCGCCGGCCACCTGGTGGGGCGCGGCGCTGGGTTTCGGCGCTGTTCCGCCTGTTCGACGTCTGGAAGCCCTGGCCGATCCGCGAGGTCGATCACGGAATGGGTGGCGGCGCCGGAATTATGCTCGACGACGTAATGGCCGCCCTCATGGCTGTCGTCCCACTGCTGCTGATCCGACACTACACGTGACCGAAGCACACATCGCCGAAGCCGCCGCGCCACCCCCGCTCTGCACCGCCGCACGCCCACGTGCAGACGCAGACCATGCAGCCGCCGCCGCTCGCGCCCGAGCGCATCGGCAAGTACTACGTCGTGCACGAAGTGGGGCGCGGCAGCACGGGCGCCGTGTACCTGTCGCACGACCCGTTCTACGGCCGCGACGTCGCCATCAAGTTCTACCATGCGACCAGCGGCGACGACGCCGAAGGCCGCAATGCCCGCCGCATGTTCCTGGGCGAGGCGAAGATGGTCGGCAAGCTGCAGCACCCGAACATCGTGCCGATCTACGACGCCGGCGAGGAAGACGGGCGGCGCTATGTCGTCACCGAGCACATCCACGGCGCGCGCACGCTGAGCCAGTACTGCCGCCTCGGCAGCCTGCTGCCGATCGACCAGGTCGTGTCGATCATGTACAAGTGCGCGAAGGCGCTGCACTACGCGCATTCGCGCGGCGTGGTCCACCGTGACATCAAGCCGTCGAACATCCTGCTGACGCAGGACGGCGACGTGCGCATCGTCGATTTCGGCATCGCGCTGGTCGCGGACTCCGACGTCTCGCGGCTCGAGGGCGTGGCCGGCAGCCCGGCCTACATGTCGCCCGAGCAGGTGCAGGGGCTCGAGCTCGATGCGCGCTCGGACCTGTATTCGCTCGGCGCGGTGATGTACGAGATGCTCTGCGGCCAGCGCCCGTTCCGCGCCGGCGCGCTCGGCAAGCTGCTGCGCCAGGTCGTGCAGTCGGACGCCGGAGTCGCTGCGCAGCGTGCGGCCGGAGATCCCGGAAGAACTCGAGGCCGTGGTCATCTGCGCGCTTGCAGAAGGACCCCGACGCGCGCTATCGCGACCGGAGCGGAGTTCGCCGCGGAACTCACCCGCGTGCACCAGAAGCTGCGCGCGAACCAGGCCGAGATCGACGACGAGGAGCGCTTCGCGGTGCTGCGCAAGCTGCGCTTCTTCCACGATTTCTCGCACGCCGAGATCCGCGAGGTCATGCGCGCCGGCGTGTGGTGCGAGACTGCCAGGCGGGCGAGCCGGTGCTGCGCCCGGGCGACATCGACGACCGCTTCTACATCGTGGTCTCGGGCACCGTCCGCTGCAGCCGCGGCGGCGACATCGTCGGCACGCGTGCCGGCGGGCGGCTGCTTCGGCGAAGCGGGCTACGCCGAAGGCTCGCGCCGCGACACCGTGGTCGAGGCGGAAGGCGACGTCACGCTGCTCAAGGTCACCGCGACGCTGCTCGAGCAGGCGTCGATCTCCTGCCAGCTGCGCTTCAACAAGGTGTTCCTGCGCGAGCTGATCGGCCGCCTGCAGCGCGGCAAGAAATAAGCGACGCTACCCTTTGTCATGCTCGATCTGCGCGTAGGCGCTGTGGTTGTGGATCGACTCGAAGTTCTCGGCTTCGACCACGTAGGCCAGCACGCGCTCCTCGGCGTTGAGCCGCACGGCGACGTCGCGGACGATGTCCTCGACGAACTTGGGGTTGTCGTAGGCGCGCTCGGTCACGTACTTCTCGTCCGGGCGCTTGAGGATGCCGAACACCTCGCACGAGGCTTCCTGCTCGGCGATGTCGATCAGCTCCTCGATCCACACGTGCTCGCGCACGCGCGCCTTGATGGTGATGTGCGAGCGCTGGTTGTGCGCGCCGTAGTCGGAGATCTTCTTCGAGCACGGGCACAGGCTGGTCACCGCGACGACGACGCGGATCCACATCTCCTCGACGCCGTCGCGGATCTCGCCGATCAGGCTGGCGTCGTACTTGACGACGCTCTCCACCCTGGTCACCGGCGCCTGCTTCATCACGAAGTACGGGAACGTCATCTCGATGTGGCCCGAGGTGGCATCGAGCCGCCCGGTCATCTCGGTGAGCATCGCGCGGAACGAGTCGACCGAGATCTCCCGCTCGTGCAGGTGCAGGATCTCGACGAAGCGCGACATGTGCGTGCCCTTGAAGTTGTGGGGCAGCGCCACGTACATGTTGAAGTTGGCGACCGTGTGCTGGTCGCCGCCGGAGCGGTCGCGCACGCGCACCGGGTGAAAGACGTCCTTGATCCCGACCTTGTTGATCGGAATCTGGCGCGAGTCGGCCCGGCCCTGCACGTCTTCGATGGGCGTGACGCTGGCGCTGCCTGGCGTGGGGGAGGGGCGGCTCATGCGGGATTCCGGCGGGTGGGTCTGGTCGTCCATTCGGGCGGGGGCGGGGCACGGTTTCCCGCGGGCAGAAGCGCAAGTATACGAAACTCGGCCGCTGCCTGCCGGGGCGGGCCCGCGCCGTGCCGTGCGCTCAGGAAGCGCGGCTGGCCATCGCCGGCCGGACCGGCCTGTGTTCCGCCCAGATGCGCTGCACCTGGCGCGCGACGCCGGCGGCGTCGAGGTCCGGCCATCACCAGGCACTCCTCGCGCGTCCCGTGCTCGATGAAGCGGTCCGGGATGCCCATGTGGTGCACCGTGGCGTCGATGCCGTGCTGCGCCAGGCATTCGCTGACGGCGCTGCCGGCGCCTCCGGCCACGACGTTTTCCTCGAGCGTGACGATGCAGGAGTGGCTCGCCGCGAGCCGGCACACCGTCTCCGCATCCAGCGGCTTGACGAAGCGCATGTTGACCAGCGTCGCGTCGAGCCTGTCGGCCAGGTCGACGCAAGGCGCGACCATCGTGCCGAACGCGAGCAGCAGCAGCCCGGAGCGCCCCTCGCGCCGCACCTCGGCGCGCCCCACGGCGAGCGCGTTCATCTCCTGCACCTGTGCGACGCCGGGACCCTGCCCGCGCGGGTAGCGCACGGCGGCGGGCCCGTCCAGCGTGATGCCGGTGTAGAGCATCTGCCGGCACTCGTTCTCGTCGGCCGGCGCCATCACCACCATGTTCGGGATGCAGCGCAGGTAGGAGAGGTCGAACGCGCCCTGGTGCGTGGCGCCGTCGCCGCCGACCAGTCCGCCGCGGTCGATCGCAAAGGTCACCGGCAGGTGCTGCAGCGCCACGTCGTGGATCAGCTGGTCGTAGGCGCGCTGCAGGAACGTCGAATAGATCGCGACCACGGGCCGCAGGCCTTCGCAGGCGAAGCCCGCCGCCAGCGTCACGGCGTGCTGCTCCGCGATCGCCACGTCGAAGTAGCGGTCGGGAAAGCGCTTCGAATATTCGACCAGGCCGGAGCCTTCGCGCATCGCCGGCGTGATGCCCACGACCCGCGGGTCCAGCTCGGCCATGTCGCAGAGCCAGTTGCCGAACACCTGCGAATACGCCGGGCCGCTGGTCTTTTCCTTGTGGATCTTGCCGCTCGTCGCATCGAACGGACCCGGGCCGTGCCACTTGATGGGATCGGCCTCGGCCGGCGCGTAACCCTTGCCCTTGCGCGTGACGACGTGCAGGAACTGCGGGCCCTCGAGGTCGCGCAGGTTGGTCAGCGTCTTCACCAGCGCATCGAGGTCATGGCCGTCGATCGGGCCGAAGTAGTTGAACCCCATCTCCTCGAACATCGTGCCCGGCAGCACCATGCCCTTGAAGTGCTCTTCCGAGCGGCGCGCGAGTTCCCACGCGGTGGGCATCCGCCGCAGGATCTTCTTGCCGCCTTCGCGCAGCGCCGCGTAGGTCTTGCCCGTGAGGATGCGCGCGAAGTAATTCGACAGCGCGCCGACGTTCTCCGAGATCGACATGTCGTTGTCGTTCAGCACGACCAGCACGTTGGCATCGAGCGCCCCGGCGTGGTTCAGCGCCTCGAACGCCTGGCCCGCGGTGATCGCGCCGTCGCCGATCACGGCCACGACGCGCCGCTTCTCGCCCTTGTGCTTGGCGGCGAGCGCCATGCCGATCGCCGCGCTGATCGAGGTGCTGGAATGGCCGACGCCGAAGGTGTCGTACTCGCTCTCGAAGCGGCTCGGGAACGGCGCCAGGCCGCCCTTGAACTTGATCGTCTGCAACCGCTCGCGCCGCCCCGTCAGCACCTTGTGCGGGTAGGCCTGGTGGCCGACGTCCCACACCAGCCGGTCGTGCGGTGTGTCGAAGACGTAATGCAACGCGACGGTCAGCTCCACGGTGCCGAGGCCGGCGGCAAAGTGACCGCCCATCTGGCTCACGGTCTGGATCAGGAACTCGCGCAGCTCGCCGGCCAGGGGCACCAGCTCGGTGACCGGCAGCTTGCGCAGCTCCGCCGGAGCCGACGATGCGCGCCAGCAGGGGATAGGAATCAGGGGCGGACATTGCCGTCAGTTTACACGCTGGCGGCCCGGTACCCTGCGGCTACCGGTTGCGGGTCAGCATCCAGTCCGCCAGGGCTGCCAGGGGGCTCGCAGCCCAGTCGTGGGCCGCCAGCGCGGCACTGGCTTCGGCGTGCAGCGTCCGCACCCGGTCCCGGGCCGCCTCCAGCCCCACCAGGCGCCGGATAGGTGGGCATGCCGCGCGCCTGGTCGCTGCCGGGCGGCTTGCCGATGACCGCGACGTCCCCCTCGATGTCGAGGATGTCGTCCTGGACCTGGAACGCCAGGCCGACACGATCGCCAAACGTCGTCAGCGACTGCAACTGGGAGGGGGTGAGCAAGGCCGCGCAGCGCGCCGCCATCAGCACGCTGGCCCGGATCAGCGCGCCGGTCTTGAGGGCATGCAATTGCTCCAGGTCCGCCAGGGTCAGCGAGCCGCCTTCCGCCGCCAGGTCCAGTGCCTGCCCGCCGGCCATGCCGGCCGTGCCGCTGGCGGCTGCCAGCGTGCCCATGATGTCGACTCTGCACGGCGGCATCGCCGCCAAGTCCCGGATGCGTGGCGAGCAGCTGGAAGGCCAGCACCTGCAGCGAGTCGCCGGCGAGGATGGCCGTGGCCTCGTCGAACTGGCGGTGGCAGGTGGGTCGGCCCCGGCGCAGGTCGTCGTCGTCCATGGCCGGCAGGTCGTCGTGGACCAGCGAATAGCAGTGGATCAGCTCGACCGCACAGGCCGGCCCATCGACCCGCTCCAGCGGCAGGCCCAGCGTCTCGGCGGTGGCGTACACCAGCGCGGGCCGGATGCGCTTGCCGGCGCCCAGCACGCTGTAGCGTTGCGCGGCATGCAGGCGTTGCGGCACCGCCGTCGCGGGCGGCAGCCAGGCGTCGAGTTCCCGCTCGACCCGCTGCTGCCAGCGTTCAAGCGCCAGGGGCAGTGGCTCCTGCAGCCGCGCGGCTGCGGCCGGCGCGATCATGCGTCGTCGGGCTCGAACGGTTCGGCTGCCGCGGTCGCCGATTTCTGCAGCAGGATCTCGACTTTCTGCTCCGCCTGCTTCAGCGCCGCCTGGCAGTCGCGCGCCAGTGCGACGCCGCGCTCGAACTGCTTGAGCGCCTCTTCGAGCGACAGGTCGCCGTGCTCGAGCTGGTCGACGGTGGCTTCGAGGTCGCCGAGGGCGCGTTCGAAGTCCGGTGGGGCGGGCGATGGCTTTTCGGTCACGGCAGGAGGCCTCCAGAGGGCCGGAAGCCTCCCATACGGGTCCGCGGGGGTCAACGCGCCGCGTGCCTGCGCCTTGTTCGGAGCCCGCATATCCAAGGGGCTGCAGCGGTCGCAGGCGATCCGATCGGGCTTGTCCTGTCGCGCTTGGAAAGGCAGACACGCGCGCGCGCAGGACAAGCCCGGATCGGACGCTGGCACGACCGCGCCTGAGCGCTTTCCTGGCCGAGGGGCCGGGAAAGCGCACGGCGCAAGCAGCGGCGCTGACCCACAGCGGACGGCGCAGAGCCGCCGCGCGATGCGACGCGTTGATGCCGACGTCGACGCTCATGCCGTGGCGTCTACCGCAGCGCCTGGTCCGGGAGTTCTTCCGGCGAGCGTATCTGCCTTTCCGCTCGCCGGGGAACTCCCGGACCGGGCGTAGCACGGTGTCTCGCTCTGCGGACTCAGACCTTCGAGCCAACGGAGCGCCGTGCTCTGCTACCATTCGCGCGCTTTTTACAACCCACGCGAGCCCGCGGACCGATCCAAGAATGAGCCAGTCCTACACCGCTCAAGACATCGAAGTCCTGAGCGGACTCGAGCCCGTCCGGCGCCGCCCGGGCATGTACACCGACACCAGTCGGCCCAACCACCTCGCGCACGAAGTGGTCGACAACAGCGTCGACGAGGCGCTGGCGGGTCATTGCAGCAGGATCGAAGTGACCGTCTACAAGGACGGGTCGCTCGAGGTCATCGACGACGGGCGCGGCATGCCGGTCGACATCCACCCGAAGGAGAAGGTGAGCGGCGTCGAGCTGATCCTCACCCGGCTGCACGCGGGCGGCAAGTTCTCGGCCGACTCGGGCTACAAGTTCTCCGGCGGCCTGCACGGCGTGGGCGTCTCGGTGGTCAACGCGCTGTCGAAGCACCTCGAGTGCTGGGTCCGCCGCGGTGGCAAGGAATACAACATCTCGTTCAAGAACGGGAAGGTGCACTCGAAGCTCGAGGTCGTCGGCGAGGTCGGCAGGAACAACACCGGCACCACGGTCCGCTTCTGGCCGGATACCTCGTATTTCGATGCCCCCGATTTCGCGCTGCCGAAGCTCAAGCACGTGCTCAAGGCCAAGGCCGTGCTCTGCCCGGGCCTCAAGATGCGCTTGCACGGTCGAGAAGACCGGCGAGACCGAGGAATGGCTCTACACCGAGGGCCTGGCGCAATACCTGCGCGAGTCGCTCGATTCCACCGAGTGGCTGCCCGACGAGCCCTTCATCGGCAAGGTCGAGGGCGAGCAGGAAGGCGTCGACTGGGCGGTCGTCTGGCGCACGGACGGCGGCACGCGCTTCGAGGAGAGCTACGTCAACCTGATCCCGACGGCGCAGGGCGGCACCCACGTCAACGGCTTCCGTCTCGGCCTGACCGAGGCGGTGCGCGAGTTCTGCGAGTTCCGCAACCTGCTGCCGCGCGGCCTGAAGCTGTCGCCCGAGGACGTCTGGGACGACACCAGCTACGTGCTGTCGATGAAGATGCGCGACCCGCAGTTCGCGGGGCAGACCAAGGAGCGGCTGTCGTCGCGCGAGCCGGCGGCGTTCGTCTCGGGCATCGTCAAGGACCAGTTCGGGCTGTGGCTCAGCCAGCACCCGGAGGCGGGCGAGAAGATCGCGCAGCTGGCCATCCTGAATGCGCAGACGCGCCTCAAGGCCAGCCAGAAGATCGCGCGCAAGCGCGTCGTGGCGGGGCCGGCGCTGCCCGGCAAGCTGGCCGATTGCAGCAGCCAGGACTCGAAGCGCACCGAACTGTTCCTGGTCGAGGGCGACTCGGCCGGTGGCTCGGCCAAGCAGGCGCGTGACCGCACCTACCAGGCCGTGATGCCGCTGCGCGGCAAGATCCTCAACACCTGGGAAGTCGAACCGGCCGAGGTGCTCGCCTCGCAGGAAGTCCACGACATCACCGTGGCGATCGGCGTCGATCCGGCCTCGGACGACATCTCCAACCTGCGCTACGACAAGGTCTGCATCCTGGCCGACGCCGACTCCGACGGCCTGCACATCGCGACGCTGCTGTGCGCGCTGTTCCTGCGGCACTTCCGGCCGCTGGTGCTGGCCGGCCACGTGTACGTGGCGATGCCGCCGCTGTACCGCATCGACTACGGCAAGAACGTCGAGTACGCGCTCGACGACGCCGAGCGCAACGGCATCCTCGAGCGCATCCGCACCGAGAACGCCCGCGCCCGGCCGACGGTGACCCGCTTCAAGGGCCTGGGCGAGATGAACCCGCTGCAGCTGCGCGAGACGACGATGGCGCCGGAGACGCGCCGGCTGGTCCAGCTCACGGTGGCCGCGGCCGACAACGCCGACCAGCTGATGGACATGATGCTGGCCAAGAAGCGTGCCTCCGACCGGCGCGAATGGCTGGAAACCAAGGGCAATCTGGCGAGCGTGGTCGCACCCGTCGTGACGGCGGACGACGCGACCGGCGCCGTGGCGGCAGAGTGACGATGGGCAAGAGCAAGGACACCGAACCGACGGCGACGCTCGACTTCGACGGAGTCGAGCGCGAGCCGCTGCGCAGCTTCACCGAGCGCGCGTACCTCGAGTACTCGATGTACGTGATCCTCGACCGCGCCCTGCCGCACATCGGCGACGGCCTGAAGCCCGTGCAGCGCCGGATCATCTACGCGATGAGCGAACTGGGGCTGGCCGCGACGGCGAAGCACAAGAAATCGGCTCGCACGGTCGGCGACGTGATCGGCAAGTTCCATCCGCACGGCGACTCGGCCTGCTACGAAGCCATGGTGCTGATGGCGCAGCCGTTCTCCTACCGCTATCCGATCGTGGACGGGCAGGGCAACTTCGGCTCGCCGGACGACCCCAAGTCGTTCGCGGCCATGCGCTACACCGAGTCGAAGCTGGCGCGCTACGCCGAGGTGCTGCTGTCGGAGCTGGGCCAGGGCACGGTCGACTGGCAGCCGAACTTCGACGGCTCGCTCGAGGAACCCGCGCTGCTGCCGGCGCGCCTGCCCAACCTGCTGCTGAACGGCGCGACCGGCATCGCGGTCGGCATGGCCACCGACATCCCGCCGCACAACCTGCGCGAGGTGGCCGCGGCCTGCGTGCGCCTGCTGGACGAGCCGAAGGCCACGACGGCCCAGTTGTGCGAGCACGTGCTCGGCCCCGACTTCCCGACCGGCGCCGAGATCATCACGCCGCGCGAGGAGCTGCAGAAGATCTACGAGACCGGCAACGGCACCTTCCGTGCGCGCGCCAGGTTCGAGCTCGAGGACGGCGAGATCATCGTCACCGAGCTGCCCTACCAGGTGTCGGGCTCGAAGGTGCTCGAGCAGATCGCGGCGCAGATGCGCGCCAAGAAGCTGCCGATGATCGAGGACCTGCGCGACGAATCCGACCACGAGCATCCGACACGGCTGGTGATCACGCCGCGCTCGAACCGCGTCGACACCGACCAGGTCATGGCGCATCTCTTTGCGACCACCGACCTGGAACGCACGTATCGCGTCAACATCAACGTGATCGCGCGCGACGGCCGGCCGCGCGTCATGGGCCTGCGCGGCGTGCTGGAGGAATGGCTCTCGTTCCGCATCGACACGGTCACGCGCCGCCTGCAGTTCCGGCTGGAGAAGGTCAACGCGCGGCTGCACATCCTCGACGGCCTGTTGATCGCCTACCTGAACCTCGACGAAGTCATCCGCATCGTCCGCACGGAGGACGACCCGAAGGCGGCGCTGATCGCGCGTTTCCAGCTGTCGGAGGCGCAGGCCGAGGCCATCCTCGAGACCAAGCTGCGCCACCTGGCACGGCTCGAGGAGATGAAGATCCGCGGCGAGCAGGCCGAGCTTGCGCAGGAGCGCGACCGGCTCGAGAAGCTGCTCGGCAGCAAGGCGAAGCTCAGGAAGCTGGTGCGGGACGAGATCCAGGCCGACGCGCAGAAGTATGGCGACGACCGCCGCAGCAAGCTGGTCGCGCGCGCCGCGGCGCAGGCGATCGACCAGACCGAGCTGGTGGCGAGCGAGCCGGTGACGGTAGTGCTTTCGAAGAGCGGCTGGGTGCGCCAGGCCAAGGGCCACGAGATCGACCCGCGCTCGCTGTCGTACAAGACCGGCGACGAGTACCACGTCAGTGCCCGTGGCCGCAGCACGCAGCTCGCTGTCTTCCTCGACAGCACGGGGCGCGCCTACAGCCTGCTGGCCCACACGCTGCCGTCGGCGCGCGGCCAGGGCGAGCCGCTGTCGGGCCGGCTGGATCCGCCCGATGGCGCCACCTTCCCGGGGGTGATGCTGGGCGAACCCGCGGACCGCTGGGTGCTCGCGAGCAGCGCGGGCTACGGCTTCGTGGTGAAGCTCGAGGACCTGCACAGCCGCAACCGCGCCGGCAAGGCGGCGCTCAACGTGCCCGAGGGTTACGTCGCCATTGCGCCTGCCGTGGTGCCGGCGGGGGAGCAGGTGCTGCTGGCGGCCGTCAATTCAGAAGGGCGCCTGCTGGCGTTCCCGGTCGCGGACCTGCCCGAACTGCCGCGCGGCAAGGGCAACAAGATCTTCGGCATCTCGACGAAGAAGTCGCTGGTCGAGCCCGAAACCCTGCTGGCCATCGCGGCGGTCGCGCCGGGCCAGGCGCTGAAGGTGCTGTGCGGCGAGCGCACGATGAGCTTGACCTACAGGGACCTCGGCGATTACCGCGGCGAACGCGGCCAGCGCGGCGCGGTACTGCCACGCGGCTGGCGCAAGGCGGAAGGCCTGGAAGTGGAATAGGGCCCCGGGCCCGGCTCGAACGGCAAACCTCCCCGGCGGCCTGTGGGCCTGTGTATGCCACCGCACAGACGTGCGGCGGCCAATCCGCGAACGTCGTCCGATCCGGCGGAAACCTCCGTCCGGCTGCCCGTGCCGCAACCGCGCGACTTTCCCGGAGGGTGACCGTGTCCGAGCAGGGAAAGGATCCCGCCGCCGTCGACGCAGGCGCCAGTGCGGCCGGCGTCACCGAGTTGCGCCGCCAGGCTGCAATGCTCAAGACCGGCGCATTGCAGAACGCGATCCTGACCAGCGCCAATTTCTCGATCATCGCCACCGACGAGAAGGGCATCATCCAGCTGTTCAACGTCGGCGCCGAGCGGATGCTCGGCTACCAGGCCGCCGAGGTCGTCAACCGCATCCGGCCCAGCGACATCCACGATCCCGAGGAAGTGGTCGCGCGTGCGCAGGCACTGAGCATCGAACTCGGGACCAGCATTACCCCCGGCTTCGAGGCGCTGGCATTCAAGGCCTCGCGCGGGATCGAGGACAACTACGAGCTGACCTACATCTGCAAGGACGGCAGCCGCTTTCCGGCCATCGTGTCGATCACGGCGCTGCGCGATGACTACGACGGCATCATCGGCTACCTGCTGATCGGCACCGACAACTCGGTGCGCAAGCGGGTCGAGCTGGAACTGCACAAGGCGATGTCCATCGCGGAAAAGGCCAACCTGGCCAAGTCGGACTTCCTCTCCAGCATGAGCCACGAGCTGCGCACGCCGCTTGGCGCGATCCTCGGCTTTGCGCAACTCATGGAATCCGGCACCCCGAAGCCGACGCCGTCGCAGAAGCGCAGCATCGACCAGATACTGAAGGCCGGGTGGTACCTGCTGGAGCTGATCAACGAGGTCCTCGATCTGGCGTTGATCGAGTCCGGAAAGATGTCGCTGTCGCCGGAGCCCGTGTCGCTGGCCGACGTCATGCTGGAATGCCAGGCGATGGTCGAGTCGCAGGCGCGGCAACGCGGCATCCGCGTGAGCTTTCCCCGGCTCGAGATCCCGCTCTTCGTCGAAGGTGACCGGACACGAATCAAGCAGGTACTGATCAACCTGCTTTCCAACGCGATCAAGTACAACCGGGCGGACGGCTCGGTCGTGGTGGAATGTTCCGTCAGCACGCCCGGACGCGTGCGCATCTGCGTCGAGGACACCGGCGAGGGCCTGTCCCCCGCGGACATCGCGCAGCTGTTCCAGTCGTTCAATCGCCTCGGTCGGGCGGCAGGCGCCGAGGAGGGCACGGGCATCGGCCTGGTGGTCAGCAAGCGGCTGGTCGAACTGATGGGCGGCGTCATCGGGGTGGAAAGCACGGTCGGCAAGGGCAGTGTGTTCTGGATCGAGCTGAACCTGGCGAGTGGCGCGCATCACGCCGAGCGCGGCGCCGTTGCCGCGGTGGCCACCAGCGACCTGCAGCCGGCGCCG
The DNA here is from genome assembly GCA_963744735.1 of uncultured Gammaproteobacteria bacterium. Taxonomy (GTDB): domain Bacteria; phylum Pseudomonadota; class Gammaproteobacteria; order Steroidobacterales; family Steroidobacteraceae; genus RPQJ01. The sequence continues at coordinate 36,803 of CAVUVH010000006.1, read as the reverse complement.
TCGAGCCTGCGCACCCTGCTCTACGTCGAGGACAACCCGGCCAACCTGATGCTGGTCGAGGACCTCATGACGCGCCGCCCCGACGTCCGCCTGTTGACCGCGCGGGACGGCAACCGCGGCATCGAGATTGCCCGCACTGCGCTGCCGGACGTGATACTCATGGACATCAACCTGCCGGGCATCAGCGGTATCCAGGCGCTGAAAGTGCTGGCACAGGATGCCGCCACGGCCCGCATCCCGGTGGTCGCGCTCAGTGCCAACGCCATGCCTCGCGACATCGCGCGCGGCATGGAGGCGGGCTTCTTCCGCTATCTCACCAAGCCGATCAAGGTCAACGAGTTCATGGCGACGCTGGATGTCGCGCTGAAATTTGCCGAGGCGCGGCTGGCTTTCCCGGGGGAACAGAGCAAGACATGACCGACGACACTCTCGACATTCTCGGCGCCCGCATCCTCATCGTCGACGACCAGGAGGCCAACGTGCAGCTGCTCGAGCAGCTGCTGGGCGAGGCGGGCTACACCTGCATTGCCTCGACGATGAACCCGGCCGAGGTCTGCGGTCTCCATCGCAGCAACAGGTACGACCTGATCCTGCTCGACCTGCAGATGCCCGGCATGGACGGCTTCGCCGTGATGGCGGGCCTCAAGTCGAGCGTTACCGAAAGCTACCTGCCGGTGATCGTGCTCACGGCCCAGCCCGGCCACAAGCTGCGTGCGCTGCAGGCCGGCGCCAAGGACTTCATCAGCAAGCCCTTCGACCTGGTCGAGGCGAAGACCCGCATACACAACATGCTCGAGGTCCGGCTGCTGTACCGGAAGCTCGAGGGGCACGCCAGGGCGCTGGAACAGGCCGTGCAGGAACGCACCGCCGAGCTGCGCGAGAGCGAAGCGCGCTATCGCAGCCTCACCGAACTGGCCTCCGACTGGTACTGGGAACAGGACGAGACGGGGAATTTCACCAAGGTCTCCGGCCCTGTCCTGGAAATGCTCGGCATCCGGGTGGAGTCGCTGGCCGGCGCCAAGGACGATGGCGTGCCGACTGGATGGAACGAGGCCGAGCGGGCGGAGCTGCAGGCAAGGATTGCCGAGCGCCAGCCTTTCATCGATTTCGCATTCAGCCGCGTCAATGCCGACGGCTCACGCCAGCAGTTCCGGGTGAGCGGGGAGCCGATGTTCAACCGCGCCTGCCGCTTCATCGGCTACCGCGGCATCGGCGTGGAAACGACCCCCAGGTAGCTGCAGCGACACCCGACGCCCTCCGATGCCGACACTCCACAGCCCGCTGCAGAACCACCTGCTCGCGCTCCTGCCCGCGGCCGATCTCGAGCCGTTGGTGGCGCACCTCGAGCCGGTCCGGCTGCAACTCGGCGACATGCTGTACGAGCCGGGTGTGCAGCTGCAGCTCGCGTACTTCCCGACCACTGCCATCGTCTCGCTGCACTACGTGCTCGAGTCAGGCGCGATGGCGGAGTCCGCCGGGGTCGGCAACGAAGGCATGATCGGCATCGCGCTGTTCATGGGTGGCGGCACCACCCCGAGTTCGGCCGTGGTGCAGACGGCCGGACATGCCTATCGGCTGCCGGCCCGCGTGCTCAGGCAACAGTTCGATCGCGCCGGCCTGCTGCAGCAGCTGCTGTTGCGCTACACGCAGGCGCTGATGACGCAGATGTCCCAGACGGCGGTCTGCAACCGGCACCATGCGGTGGAGCAGCAACTGTGCCGCTGGCTGTTGCTCACTCTCGACCGGGTCCCGTCGCGCGAGCTGGTGATGACGCAGGAACTGGTCGCGAGCATGCTCGGCGTGCGGCGGGAAGGGATTACCGAGGCTGCCGGAAACCTGCAGCGTGCCGGCGTCATCCGTTACCGCCGCGGCCACATCGAGGTGCTCGAGCGCGCGGGACTGGAGGCCCGTGCGTGCGAATGCTACGCGGTGGTCAAGCAGGAACTGCTGCGGCTGCTGTCCCAGCACGCCGACCCCTCAACCCTACATGACGACCTGTTCCGGGCTGTTGACGAAATAGCCCTGGATGAACTCGATGCCGAGCTGCCACAGCACGGCCATGGTGTTGGCGTCCTCGACCCGCTCGGCGATCGTGGTCACGCCGTGTTCGCGCGCCACGTCCACCAGCGCCTTCACCCGCTCCTGCAGCGGCCGGTCGTTGGCCAGGCCCTGCATCAGCGCACCGTCGATCTTGACGTAGTTGACCGGCAGCCGGTGCAGCAGCGCGGCCGCGTCGCCGGAGGCGCCGAAATGCTCGAGCGCGAACTCGATGCCGAGCGCCGACAGCAGGCCCTGCAGCGAGCGTGCCTCGCGCGGGTGTTCCTGCGCCATCTCCTCGGTGATCTCGAACACGATGTTGCCGGGTTCGACGTGCGAGGCCTTCAACTGCTGCTGCAGCCAGGTGCCGAGCGTCTGGTCCTGCATCGAGTCCTTCGACAGTCGCACGAACACCTTGTGCGGCTTGCGCGTCGCGCAGAACGACATCGCGGCGCCGACGATCCAGCGGTCGATGTTCTTCATCAGGTCGGTGCGCTCGGCCGCCGCGAGGAACTCGGTCGGCAGCACTTCCTGGCCGCCGTCGTCGACCATGCGCACCAGCAGGTCGAACATCGGCCGGTCCTCGCCGACCAGGTTCGCGATCGGCTGCTGCACCAGGCGGAAGCGGTTTGCCATCAGCGCCGACTTGATCTGGCCGGCCCAGGTGCGGTCGGCATCGTCGATCTCCGCTTTCGGTCCCGACGGATCGCGATGCACGCAGCGGTTGCCGCCGCCGGCCGCGCCGCGAGCGCTGCGCCGCGATCGCGGTCTCCAGCGCCTTCTGCAGCGGGCCGCCCTGCGCCGGCAGGGGGCTCGAGCCGATGCTGCAGGTCAGCTTGACCGCGGCATCGTCGGTCAGGAACGGTTCGGACTCGATGCGTTCGCGCAGGCGGGCGAACCAGGCTTCCTGGTCGCGGGCGTTGCCGCGCTCGATCAGCAGCGCGAAGCCCGTGGGCGCCACGCGGCTCGCCAGGTCGCCGGGCTGCAGCTGCTCGTGCAGGCGCCGCGCCAGCACGTCGAGGGCTTCCTCGGCCAGGATCGGGCCGAAGTCGCGCTCGACGTCGCCGAAGGAATCCGGCGCCAGGTAGGCGATGGCGCGCAGGCCGCCCTTGAGCGGCTGTGCGGCCCGGGCCTTGGCGGATTCGATGAACGCGGCGCGGCGCAACAGGCCGGTGCGCGAATCCAGGCGCATTGCCTCCTCGAGCTGCTGCGCCAGCGAAACGTTGTCGCGGTTCTGCGTGGCCACGCGCAGCCGCACCGCGGGCTCGCCCTCGAACTCGAAGCGCTCGAAGGTGAGTTCCAGCGCCAGTGTGGCGCCGTCGGGCAGGGCCGCGAGCGTGCTGAGCGCGTGCCCGGCCCAGCGGCCCTGTGCCGCCGCGACCAGCGCGCCCTTGAGCGCGGCGTGGCTGCGGCCGTCGAACAGGTCCATCAGCGGCTGGCCCAGCAGGTCGCCCGCCTGCGCATGGCCAAAGAGCTCGCTCCAGGCCGGATTGACGTCGACGACGATCCCTTCCTGGACGTGCGCGATCGCGTCGGTCGAGCCGGTCATGAACGCGCGCATCTGGTCGCGGTACTGGCGCGCGGAGGCAAGCGTGCCGTTCAGCGCGTGATCGAGCCGCGCGGCCGCGAGTTCGCGTGCCGCAACCGACTGCAGGCGGCCGCGGGCGTTCAGCGTCACCACGTCCGCCGCGCCGAGTTCGAGGCCGCGCAGCAGGTCGTCCTCGGTGAGCGCCTCGCGCACGACCAGCGCCGGCACGCGCGCGGCGAGCCGCTGCCGCTGCTGCATCGCGCTCTCGAGTTCGCCGGCGTCGCCGACACAGAAAAAGAGCAGCTGTGGCGCGCTGGGGGGCGCCAGCGCATCGGCCAGGTCCGCCACCTCGCGCACCCAGGTGCAATGCACCACGTGGCCGGCGTTGCGCAGCGTGCTGTTGATGATCTCGACGGGGTCCTGCTGCCGCGACAGGACCACCACTGGAATGGCGCTGTTTTCGCCCAAAATCGTACCCCGGCCCGCGCGGGTGGGCGCGGTTAATGTCAAATCCGGCGTGATGATAGCACCGGGGTCCGGCGCGCTAGCGTGACGCAGGTGGCAGCATTGTCTTGGCGGGCGCGCCAGCGACTTCCCGCACCAGCCGGGGCACGAGATAGCCGGGCAGTCGCGCGGTCAGGCCCGCATGCAGCGCCTGCGCCTCGGCGGCCGGCACGTCGAAATGCGCGGCGCCTCGCACCGGGTCCAGCAGGTGCAGGTAGTACGGCAGCACGCCGGCCTCGAACAGCGCCAGGCTCAGTGCTTCGAGTGCGGCGGTGGAGTCGTTGACGCCGCGCAGCAGCACGGACTGGTTCAGCAGCGTGGTGCCGCAGTCGCGCAACGCCGCGAGCGCCGCGTGCACGTCGGCCGCGCCGGCGAGTTCCTGTGCATGGTTGGCGTGAATCACGACGATGCGCTGCAGGCGCCGCACGGCACCCCACATGGCGATGAAGCCCGCGTCGATCCGCTCCGGCAGCACGACCGGCAGGCGTGTGTGCACGCGCACGCGCTGCAGGTGCGGGATCCGTTCCAGTTCGCCGAGCAGCTGGCCGAGGCGCCGGTCGCCGAGCGTCAGCGGATCGCCGCCGCTCAGCAGCACCTCGGTGATGCTCGAGTCCTCGCGGATCAGCGCCAGCGCGCCGGCGAACTCGCCGCGCGCCCGCGTGCTGCTCGGCGTAGGGGAACTCGCGGCGGAAGCAGTAGCGACAGTGGATGGCGCAGGCGCCGGTCGTCACCAGCAGGGCGCGGCCGTGGTACTTGTGCAGCACGCCCGTTCCGGCCACGGACTGCAGGTCCCCGACCGGGTCGCTGACGTAGCCGGGCGTTTCGACGAGTTCCGCGCCGAGCGGCAGCACCTGGCGCAGCAGCGGGTCGTCCGGGTCGCCACGGCGGATCCGTGCCAGGTAGCCCTGCGGCACGCGCAGCGGAAAGCGCGCCGCCGCGCGCCGCGCCGTCCGCGAGCCAGGCATCGTCCAGCCCCAGCGCCGCCGCGAGCGCCTGCGGATCGCTGACGCAGGCCTGCAGCGCCTTTTGCCAGGATGGCGGGCTCAGGTGACGGGGCAGGGGGGTTGCGGGTATCATGCGCGGCTAACTATCGGGTAGCCCGCCATTGTCCGGGCTTGCCGCCACCGGTTCAACCGCAGATTCCAGGCGCAGCAGTCATGTCCACCTACAGCACGAACGAATTCAAGTCCGGCCTCAAGATCATGCTCGACGGCGATCCGTACGTGATCGTCGAGAACGAGTTCGTGAAGCCCGGCAAGGGCCAGGCTTTCAACCGCGTGCGCATCCGCAACCTGAAGTCGGGGCGCACGCTCGAGCGCAACATGAAGTCCGGCGACACCGTCGAAGGCGCGGACATCCAGGAATCGGAGATGCAGTATCTCTACAGCGACGGGGATTTCTGGCACTTCATGGTGCCGGAGAACTTCGAGCAGCACACCGCCGGCAAGGAAGCGATGGGCGACTCCGCGATGTGGCTCAAGGACGGCACGATGTGCACGGTGATGCTGTGGAACGGCGTGCCGCTGTCGGTCAACCCGCCGGCCCACGTCGAGCTCAAGATCGTCGAGACCGACCCGGGCGTGCGCGGCGACACCGCAACCGGCGGCCAGAAGCCGGCCAAGCTCGAGACCGGCGCCGTGGTGCGCGTGCCGCTGTTCCTGAACGAAGGCGAAGTGATCCGCGTCGACACGCGGACCTCCGAGTACCTCAGCCGCGCGAAGGGCTGATTGCCTAGCCGGGCTAGCCCGCTAGCGCCTGCTATTCCCTGCACGAACACCTCCACCAGCCGCTCCAGGCCGCGCGCGTCTTCATCGTCGAAGCGGTTGCGCGTGGGGCTGTCGAGGTCCAGCACGCCGAGCAGGGCACCGTCGACCAGTACCGGCACCACCACCTCCGAGTTCGAGGCCGAGTCACACGCGATGTGACCGGGAAAGGCATGCACGTCCGGCACGACGATGGTCGTGCGTCGCGACGCAGCGGCCCCGCACACACCCTTGTCGAGCGGAATGCGCACGCACGCGGGCTTGCCCTGGAAGGGCCCGACCAGCAGGTCGCCGGAGGCGGCGTCGAGCAGGTAGAAGCCCACCCAGTTCAGGTCCGGCAGGCTCCAGTACAGCAACGACGACATGTTGGCGGCACATGCGACCAGGTTGGGTTCGCCCTCGAGCAACGCGCGCAGGTTGGCCTCGAGTTCGGCGTAGAGCGCGGGCTTGTCGAGCGATTCCAGGTCATTCAGTGCGTGCATGGGTCGGGTCTCCGGGCGGGGCTCAGGCGCGCTCGAACGGGAAGGCGATGACGTCGTCGATGTTGCGCGTGCCCGCGGCGACCATGGCCAGGCGGTCGAAACCCAGCGCCACGCCGGCGCAGTCCGGCAGCCCTGCGGCCAGCGCCGCGAGGAACCGTTCATCGGCCGGACGGACCGGCTGACCCTGCCGCCGGCGCACGGCCATGTCGGCCTCGAAGCGCGCGCGCTGCTCGGCCGAGGAGCCGAGTTCGTGGAAGCCATTGGCGAGTTCGAGCGGGCCATGGAACGTCTCGAAACGCGAGGCGACCGGTCCGCGCACACGCGCAAGCGCCGCCTGGCTCGCGGGGAAATCGAACAGGAACGTCAGCCGGTCGCGCGCGAACGAGTCGGCGACGACCGTGCCCATCGCCAGGTCGAGGACATCGTCCCGGGCCGGCGCCGCGCGCATCGACTCGGGCAGCGACAGGCCGGCCCCGGCCAGCGCAGCGACGATGCGCGGCACCGGATCGCGCAGCGGGTCGACACCGAGCCTGCGCCCGAAGGCATCGCTGTAGCTCACGTACTCACTCGTCGCCAGCGGCTGCAGACCGGCCAGCGCGCGCCGGATCAGCGTCTCGACGTCCAGCATCAGCGCCTGGTGATCGATGCCGCGACGGTACCACTCGACCATGGTGAACTCGGGGTTGTGGCGCGTGCCGCGCTCGCCGGCGCGAAACACCTTGCAGACCTGGAAGATGTCCGGCGCGCCGCTGCAGAGCAGCCGCTTCATCGCGTACTCGGGCGAGGTCTGCAGGTAGCCCACCGTGCGGCCGGCCGCGGCATCGTCGGTCACCCGCAGCGATTCCAGGTGCACGTCGGTGACCGCGGCCTGGACCAGCGCCGGGGTCTCGACCTCCAGGGCCGCGGTCGCCGCAAAGTGACCACGCACGCGCGCCAGCAGTTCCGCGCGCAGGTTGCAGGCGCGACAGGTCGGCGGTCGGTCGCCAGTCGGGTGCAGTGCTCACGCGCGCCTCGGTCACGCGTCGAACAGCGCCAGGCACTGGCCCATGCGCACGGGCTCGGCCGGTTCGACGCGCGGCGCAAAGCGCAGGGCGCGTCCCGTCAGCAGGATCACGGTCGAGCCCATGTTGAAGCGGCCAAGTTCCTCGCCGCGCCGGAATGCGCGGCCGACGCCGGCGTCGAGCGTGCGCACAGCGCCGGCGCCGCGGATGGCCGGCGGGTTGACCTCGCCCGCATACACGGTCTCGATGCTGCCGACGAACAGCGCGCCCACCAGCACCAGGCAGAGGGGGCCATGCGCGGTGTCGAATTCGCAGACCAGGCGCTCATTGCGCGCAAACAGTTCGGGCACCGCGCGCGCGGTCGACGCATTGACGCTGAACAGCTTCCCGGGCACGTAGCGCGTGGCCCGCAGCACGCCGTCGTACGGCATGTGGATGCGGTGGTAGTTGTAGGGCGCGAGGTACAGGCAGGCAAAGCTGCCGCTGCCGTAGCGTTCGCGCGCCGTGGCGTCGGCCAGCAGCCCCTCGCAGCTGTACTGCATGCCCTTGGCCTGCAGCAGCTGGCCGGCCTCGGTGCGGCCCAGTTGACTCACCGTGCCGTCGACCGGCGACGCCAGCGCCGCCGCGGCCTCCACCACGGGCCGGGCGCCCGGGCGCAGTTCGCGCGTGAAGAACGCGTTGAACGAGGCGTAGGCGTAGGGATCGGGCTGCAGCGCGTCGCGCATGTCGATCTGCGGATACGCGCGCAAGGACCGACTTCAGGATCAGGTTCCTGATCGCCGGACGACGGCTGCGCGCGAGCGCATGCATGCCGCGCGACAGCAGGTGCTGCGGCAGCGACTGCTGCAGCCGCGCAAACAGCGCGTCGGCGCCGGAAGTTTCCGTTGCTGCGCTCATCGATGCGTCTCCTCGTAGTACTGCACGAGCTGGCGGAAATCGCGGGCCAGTACGCGCGGATCGAGCGGCGGCGAGGCGTAGGCGGCCAGCGCCCCGGCCGGCGAGACGAAGAACAGGCCCGCGCCGTGATCCATGGTGTAGCCGCCGTCCGCCCGCGGCACCTTGGCATACGGCACCGAGAACGCCGCCGCGGTCGGCGGCCACGCCCTCCGCCGTGCCGGTGGCGGCAGCAAACGCGGGATCGAAGAACTGCACGTAGGCCTTCAGGATCGCGGGCGTGTCGCGCTCGGGATCGACGCTGACCAGCAGCACGCGCGGTCGCTGCGCCTGCGGCAGGTCGGCCAGCTCCTGCTGCATCTGCGCCAGCACGGTCAGCGTGTTGGGGCAGATGTCGGGACACTGCGTGAAGCCGAAGAACACCAGCGTCCAGCGGTCACGCAGGTATCCGGCCGGCAGCGGCTCGGCGTCCTGGTCGACCAGCGGCAGCGGCGGCAGCGCGCGTGGCTGCGGCAGGATGGTCGCGTTCTCCGTGGCCGGCACGGGCACGACGCGCGGCACGAGCAGGCTGCGGGCGAGGAACAGCCCGACGGCAAACGCTACAATGGCGAGCAGTACGACAGGGAGTCTGGGGCGTGCGGTCATCGCCGCGATTATCCCATAGGACCGTTGCCGCCATGCCGACGCCTGAACCCTTTACACGCCCGCCGCCCGCCCGGCCCACCGTCGCGCAACTGGTGCGTTTCGGCGCGCGCGAGTTCGACGCCGCCGGCCTGAGCTTCGGCCACGGCACGGGTGATGCGCAGGACGACGCCGCAGCGCTGGTGTTTCACGCGCTGGCCCTCGACCATGCCGACGCCGAGGCAGCCTATGCGCTGCGCCCGGAGCCAGCGCAGGTCGAGCAGGTGCTGTCGCTCTTTGCCGAGCGCCTGCGCCGGCGCGTGCCGGTCGCCTACCTCATGGGCCGCATGTGGTTTGCGGGGCTCGAGTTCGAGGTCGACCCGCGGGTGATCGTGCCGCGTTCGCCGTTTGCCGAACTGATCGCGGCCGGGTTCGAGCCCTGGATCGACGCCGGCCGGGTGCGGCGGATCGTCGACATCGGCACCGGCTCGGGCTGCATCGCCATCGCCTGCGCCGTGCGCTTTCCCGCCGCCACGGTCGATGCGGTCGACCTGTCGCCGGACGCGCTCGAGGTGGCGCGCCGCAACGTGGCGCGGCACGGCGTCGCGTCGCGGGTGCAATTGCACCAGGGCGACGTGTTCGGGCCGCTGGCGGGACGCGTCTACGACCTGGTCGTGTCGAATCCACCGTATGTCAGCGACGCGGAAATGGCGGCGCTGCCGGCCGAGTACCGGCACGAGCCGGACATGGCCCTGCGCGCGGGCGGGGACGGGCTCGATGTCGTGCGGCGGCTGCTGCGCGATGCGGGGGCGCACCTTGCGCCCGGGGGCATCCTCGTGGTCGAGGTCGGGGACAGCGACGAGCGCCTGCAGCAGGCGTTTCCCGGCGTGCCGTTCCTCTGGCTCGAGTTCGAGCACGGCGGTGGCGGCGTCTTCCTGTTGACGAAGGACGACCTGCACAGGCACCGTCGTGAGCTTTCCGGGACAGGCTAGGCATGTCTGGCAACACCTTCGGCACGCTCTTCACCGTCACGACCTTCGGCGAAAGCCACGGGCCCGCGCTCGGCTGCATCGTCGACGGCTGTCCGCCCGGGCTGCCGCTGACCGAAGCCGACCTGCAGGCGGACGTCGAGCGCCGCCGCTCCGGCACGTCGAAGTACACCAGCCAGCGCCGCGAGCCGGACCAGGTGCGCATCCTCTCGGGCGTCTTCGAGGGACACACGACCGGCACGCCCATCGGCCTGCTGGTCGAGAACACCGACCAGCGTTCCTACGACTACGAGAAGATCAAGGACCGGTTCCGGCCGGGCCACGCCGATTACACCTACCAGCAGAAGTACGGCCTGCGTGATTATCGCGGCGGCGGCCGTTCGTCCGCGCGCGAGACGGTGATGCGCGTTGCGGCCGGCGCCATTGCGCGCAAGTGGCTGGCGGGGCAGGGCGTGGAGATCTTCGGCTACCTGGCGCAGATGGGCGGCCTGCGGCTGCAGTTGCAGGATCGCGCCGCGATCGACAGCAACCCGTTCTTCTGCGCCGAGCCGGCGCGCGTGCCGGAACTCGAGGCGATGATCGATGCGCTGCGCCGTGACGGCGACTCGATCGGCGCGCGCGTCAACGTGGTTGCCACCGGCGTGCCGGTGGGCCTGGGCGAGCCGGTGTTCGACCGGCTCGATGCCGACCTCGCGCACGCGATGATGAGCATCAACGCGGTCAAGGGCGTGGAGATCGGCGCGGGCTTCGCCAGCGTCGAGCAGCGCGGCTCGGAGCATCGCGACGAGATGACGCCGCAGGGCTTCCTCTCGAATCACGCGGGCGGCACGCTGGGCGGGATCTCCTCGGGGCAGGACCTGCTGGTCAGCATGGCGATCAAGCCCACCTCCAGCATCGTCAAGCCGGGTCGCTCGATCGACGTCACGGGTGCGCCGGTCGAGGTCGTGACCACCGGGCGCCACGATCCCTGCGTCGGGATCAGGGCGGTGCCGATCGCCGAGGCGATGCTGGCGCTGGTGCTGGCCGACCATTGCCTGCGGCATCGGGCCCAGAACGCCGAGGTCCGCTCTACCACGCCGCGAATCGCCTGATCCGCGCGTTTCTGTGGCGCAACCCGCCGAATTGTGCAGTGCGTCCGGCAAACGACCGCCCAAAGGGCTACAAAGACGCCTGCAGCGGCGGTCCTGTTGGGTGCCGACCGGGCCGTGGGCTATAGTTATGTTAATTGGCTGAAGAATCGCGAACCCTTCGGACCAGTGGCGCAAGGCCGCGCCCATGACTCGATTCGCGATCGTTGGGAGACTCGATGAGAACTGCAGTACGCCGCGTCCTCCTGTTGAGTGCGCTGATGACCCCGAGTGCCCTGTACGCGCTCGGCCTGGGCGAAATCAAGCTCAACTCGGCCCTGAACCAGCCGTTTGACGCTGAAATCGAACTGGTGGCGGCCACCGCGGATGACCTGGGCGCCCTGCGGGCCTCGCTCGCCAACGGCGAGACCTTCACCCGCTACGGCCTCGACCGCCCGGCCTTCCTGACTGAATTCAAGTTCAGCGTCGCCACGGCGGCGGACGGCAGGGACGTGCTGCGCGTCACTTCGCCGCGGCCCGTGACCGAGCCTTTCGTCACCCTGCTGGTCGAGGCCAACTGGCCGCGCGGCCGCCTGCTGCGGGAATACACGGTCCTGCTCGATCCGCCGGTGTATGCCCCGGGTCCGGCCGCCAGCGCACCGGTGGCTGCCGCACCGCGCGTGAGCTCGGGCGGGGCCACCAGCGTCCGCGCCGAAGAACAGGTCGCCCGCGAGACCGAGCCGGTGCGCCCGTCGCCCCGGTCGCAGGCTCCCGCGCCGGCCGCCAGCATCGAACCCGGCAGCACTTACCAGGTGCAACGGAACGATACGCTGTGGGAGATCGCCCGCTCGGCCAGCCCGGGTTCGCGCGCGGACGTGAACCGCGCGATGGTGTCGATCTTCCAGAACAACCCGCAGGCCTTCGACGGCAACATCAACGTGCTGCGTTCGGGCAGCACGCTGCGCATCCCGGACTCGAGCCAGATCCAGTCGATCTCGGCGGCTGAAGCCTCGGCGGAAGTCGCCCGCCAGTACGATGCCTGGCGCAATGGCACGGCCAGTGCCGCGGCAAGCTCCGCGCAGCCGGAGAGCCGTTTGCGCCTGGTGCCGCCGGAGCAGGGCACGGCAGCGCCGTCCACGACCACGACCACGCACCGACGACGCCGACGGCAGCGCCGGCTGCCACGACCCCCGCAAGCTCCGACGGGCGACCTGCAGACGCGCGTGCAGCAGCTCGAGGCCGAACTCGCCGAAGCCAAGCGCCTGCTCGAAGTCCGGAACGCCGAGCTGGCGACGCTGCAGGGCGGGACGCCCGCCGCGCCGGCCGAGGGTACGGCTGCACCTGCGCCAGAGACGACCACTGATGCAGCGCCGGCCGAACCCGTCGCCGCCGAGCCGGCTGCGGCAGAGCCGCCGCCGCCTGCCGTCGAACCGGCGCCGGCGCCGGGTCCCACGCTGCTCGAACGGCTGCTGCAGTACTGGTGGGTGCTGTTGGGCCTGCTGGCGGTGGGCCTGGGTGCCCTGCTGTTCCGGTCGCATGCGTCGCGAGCGCGGCACGGCTGAAGAAACCCTGGAAGAAGCGCTCGGCAGCCGCGACCTGCGGGCGACGCAGCCCAAGTTCACGCCGCGCCCGCGCGACACGGACATCCTGGTCGAGGAAAAGCGCGGCGACATCGGCCGCGTCGCCACGGGCGCCGCGACGGCGACCGCCGCGCGTGCGGCCGAGTCCTCACGCAAGGTCGTGACGGTCGAGGACACGCTGTCGGGTGACGGTCCGTCGAGCACCGAGTCCAGCGATCCGCTGGCCGAAGCCGATTTCCACATGGCCTACGGCCTGTACGACCAGGCGGCCGACCTGGTCCAGCTGGCAATGAAGCGCGAGCCGCAACGCCGCGACCTCAAGCTGAAGCTGCTCGAGATCTACTTCGTCTGGGGCAACAAGGACCGCTTCCTCGGCCTGGCGCGCGAGCTCGGTGGCTCCCGTGCCGATGCGCCGGCGGGCGAGTGGGACAAGATCCTGATCATGGGCAAGCAGATTGCCCCGGGCGATGCGCTGTTCAGTGGCGCCCCGACGGCGGCCGCCTCGGACATGCTCGACATGGAGCTGCACGGTGCGCCGGGCACGCTCGATCTCGACCTCCCGGCGGGCGCGAACCTCAAGCCCGACATGGACCTGTCCGACACCGAGATCTCGCCGCCGCCGCAGGGTGGCATCGATTTCAACCTCGACGAGCACTGCGACGCGCCAGCGGTGATTCGACCGTGCTGCCCACGATCGAGATGCCGCAGATCCGCAAGTCGCCGCTGGACGAGGCGGGTGGCGACACGCAGGAGCTGACCGTCGACCGGCTGGGACTCGAACTCGGCGCCTTGCAGGACCTCGATGCGCTCGATTCGCTCGATGTCGATGAGGCGACGGCGATGCGCAAGCGTTCGACCAGCGACACGGTCGAAACGCCTGTCGCCGCTGGCAAGGGACTGCTCGACGACACCTCGGCCGACCTGCTCAACTCGACGGCGCTGATGCGCATGGCCGACGACACCTCGCTGCTGCCGAAGCCCGACGTGCCCGAAGGCCTCGTCGACCTGTCCGACGCGACCGGCGAGCTGCCATCGCTCGATTCGACCGCATTCACCAAGGCCCTCGGCTCCGGCGTCGACTTCGACCTCGGCGGCGAACCGGCGACGATGAGCGAAGTCGGCACCAAGCTCGACCTGGCTCGTGCCTACATGGACATGGGTGACCCGGAAGGCGCCCGCAGCATCCTCGAAGAGGTGCTGACGGAAGGCAATCCGAACCAGCGGCAGGAAGCCGAGCGGCTGATCGGCAGCCTGCCCTGACGGGCGGATGCCGCGTCTCGCGCTCGGGATCGAGTACGACGGCTCGGCGTTCGCCGGCTGGCAGTTCCAGTCGCACGCGCGCAGCGTGCAGGGTGAACTGCAGCGGGCCCTGTCGGCGGTTGCGGATCACCCGGTCGAGCTGCACGCGGCGGGCCGCACCGATGCGGGCGTGCATGCGCTCGAAATGGTGGCGCATTTCGACACCACGGCCGAGCGCCCGCTGCATGCCTGGACGCTCGGCACCAACGCCAACCTGAGTGATGAAGTGACCGTGCTGTGGGCGCAGCCCGTGGCCGGATCCTTCCACGCGCGACACTCACGCCGAGGCCCGGCGCTACCTCTACCGCATCCTCGACCGGCGCCTGCGGCCGGCGCTGGAACGCCAACGGGTCTGCTGGGTACGACAGCCGCTCGATGCCGCAGCCATGCACGCGGCGGCGCAGGCGCTGCTCGGCCAGCATGATTTCTCGGCCTTCCGGGCCGCCGAGTGCCAGGCACCGACGGCCGTGCGCCGGCTGCTCGACATCGCGGTCGAGCGGCAGGGCGTTCATGTCGAACTCCGCGTCCGCGCCAACGCCTTCCTGCATCACATGGTGCGCAACATTGCCGGCAGCCTGATCCTGGTGGGGCGCGGCGAGCGCTCGCCGGGCTGGCTGGCCGAAGTGCTGCAGTCCGCGGATCGGCGGCAGGCGGGTCCCACGGCGCCGCCGCAGGGACTTTATTTCGAGGCGGCCGAGTACCCCGCAGACTGCGGCGTGCCTTCGGGTACACTTTTGCGTCCGCGTCCTGGAGCACCGCCGTGACCTGGTTCGAAAAGATCATGCCCTCGCGCATCAAGACGGAGCGCCGTACGCGGTCCGTGCCCGAGGGCCTGTGGATCAAGTGCCCGGCCTGCGATGCAGTGCTGTATCGCGCCGAGCTCGAGCGCAACCTGCAGGTCTGCCCGAAGTGCAGCCACCACATGCGCATCGAGGCGCGCGACCGGCTCGAGCGCTTCCTCGACGAGGGCACGGGCCGCGAACTGGCGGCCGAAGTCGAGCCCGAGGACCCGCTCAAGTTCCGCGACAGCAAGAAGTACCGCGACCGGCTGACGGTGGCGCAGAAGACCGTCGGCGAGAAGGACGCGCATGATCGTGATGGCGGGCGCGCTGCACGGCATCGACGTCGTCGCCTGTGCGTTCGAGTTCCGCTTCCTCGGCGGCTCGATGGGCTCGGTCGTGGGCGAGCGCTTCACGCGCGGCGCGGAGCACTGCATCGAGTACCGGCTGCCGCTGATCTGCTTTTCGTCGAGCGGTGGCGCGCGCATGCAGGAAGGCCTGTTGTCGCTGCTGCAGATGAGCAAGACCAGCGCGGTGCTGGCGCGCATGGCCGCGGCGCGCCTGCCGTTCGTCTCCGTGCTGACCGACCCGACCACGGGCGGCGTGTCGGCGAGCCTGGCGATGCTCGGCGATCTCAACATCGGCGAGCCGCGTGCCCTGATCGGCTTCGCCGGGCCGCGCGTGATCGAGCAGACCGTGCGCGAGACGCTGCCCGAAGGCTTCCAGCGCAGCGAGTTCCTGCTCGAGCACGGCGCCATCGACCTGATCGTCGACCGCCGCGACCTGCGCGACCGCATCGCCGGCCTGCTCGCACTGCTGCTCGGCCGGCCGCCGCTCGCGCGTCCGGACGAATCCTCGCCCGCCCCCTGAGGCCTGCCATGGCGGCCGGACCGCGCTTCGGGCGACTCGACGACTGGCTCGAGTGGCAGCAGCAGCTGCACCCGTCGACCATCGAGCTCGGCCTCGAGCGCGTGTCGCGGGTGCTGGCCCGCACCGGCTGGCGGCCGCCGCGCGTGCCGGTCATCACCGTCGGCGGCACCAACGGCAAGGGCTCCTGCGTGGCGCTGCTCGACGCGCTGCTGCGTGCCGGTGGTCATCGCGTCGCCACCTTCACCTCGCCGCACCTGGTCGACTACCGCGAGCGCATCCGCATCGACGGCGAGCAGGTGTCGGCGGCGTCGCTGGTCGCCGCGTTCGAGCGCATCGCGGACGCGCTCGCAGCCGACTCGCTGACGTTCTTCGAGTTCAACACCCTGGCGGCGCTGCTGGTGTTCGAGACCGCCTGTCCCGACGCGATCGTGCTCGAGGTCGGGCTCGGCGGCCGGCTCGATGCCGTGAACGTCGTCGACCCGGACGTCGCGGTCGTGGTCTCGGTGGGTCTCGACCACATGGAGTTTCTCGGGCCCGACCTCGAGTCCATCGGCCGCGAGAAGGCCGGCATCTTCCGCGCTGGCCGGCCGGCGGTGTTCGGCACGCCGCGGCCACCGCAGTCGGTGCGCGACTGCGCCGCCGCACTCGGCACGCCACTGCAGGTGCGCGGGGAACACTTCGATGCGCGGCCGGCGGCAGCGGGGGCCTGGGACTTCGTCGTCGGCGGGCAGGTGGTGCACGCAGCGCTGCCGCCGCCGGCCTTGCCGGGGCCGATCCAGGTGGCCAATGCGGCGACGGTGCTGGCGGCACTCGGGGCGCTGGCCGCGCGCCTGCCATTGCCACGCGAGGCGGTGGTCGCGGGCCTCGGGTCGGTGCGGCTGGCGGGCCGATTCCAGCGTGTCGACGACGCCCGCGGCTTCGAGTGGGTCTTCGACGTCGCACATAACCCGGCCGCAGCGGCCACGCTGGCCAGCTCGCTGCGGGCGCTGCCGGCCCCTGGCCGGACGCTGGCGGTCTGCGGGATGCTGGGCGACAAGGACGTGCCGGGCGTGGTGGGCAGCCTGGCCAGGGACGTCGACCTGTGGTTCGCGGCATCGTCCGCAGGCCCGCGTGCCATCGCCGATGTCGAACTCGCGCGCCGGGCCCGGGCAGCCGGCGTCGCCATGACGCCCGCGGGCGAGATCCCCGCCGCGCTGCTGCAGGCAGCCGCGGTCGCCCGTCCCGGCGACCGGATCGTCGTGCTGGGTTCGTTCCATACCGTCGGTCCCGCGCTCGCGAGCCTGGGCGTTCCCCTATAATTCGCACCTGATGGACGAAACCCTCAAGGCACGGCTGATCGGCGCGAGCATCCTCGTCGTGCTGGCCGTCGTGCTGGTGCCGGAACTGCTGTCCGGACGCAAGCAGGCGGCCACCGTCGCAGCGGGCGAGAACGCGCGCGGCACGCGCACCTACACCATCGACCTGGGCGGCGCAGTGGCCGCAGGCTCCCGCCTGCCGGCAGGCGCGCCCGCGCCCGCCGCGGCGGCCCCCGAATCGATGCCTGCGATCAAGACGGCACCCGTGGCGGAAGCGCCCGATCCCGCCGCTGCGCCGGCCATCGGCGAGCCGGCCGGCGCTGCCCGGGAGACTCCGGCGCCGTCCAGCGCCCCGCCAGAGCCGGCGCCGGTCGCCCGGCCGCTGGCAGACGAGGTCAAGCCGGCCACCGCACCCGTCAAGGGCGGGCTTGCGGTGCAGGTGGGCGCCTTTGGCTCGGCCGCGACCGCCCGCAAGCTGGTCGATGAACTCAAGGGCGACGGCTATCCCGCCTACGTGGCCCCGCTGGCCAAGGCCGGCAAGACGCTCTATCGCGTGCGGGTGGGTCCGGTGGCCGACCGCGCCGCCGCCGACAAGCTCGCCGCGCAGCTCAAGGCGCGGAAACTTCCTGCCACTGTCGTCACCGGCGGCTGAATGCCCCCTCTGCTAGAATCCCGACCCTGTTTTTCCAGTCGCAGGGCACGCCCGGCCGCATGACCACAGTCGACTACATCCTGATCGCGATCATGCTCGTTTCGGTGCTGTTCGGGGCCATCCGCGGCTTCCTGCGCGAATCGGTGGCGCTGCTGGGCTGGCTGGTCGGCCTCTGGCTCGCCTGGCGCTACTCGCCCCTGGTCGAGCCCTACATCGGCGGCTCGCTGGCCGGCACCGAGCTGCAGGAATGGGTGGCGCGGCTGCTGCTGGTGCTGGCCGCGGTGGTCACCGCATGGATCATCGGCAGCCTGCTCGGCTACCTGGTCCAGCGCAGCGGCCTCACGCTCGGCCTCGACCGCATCCTCGGCACCGTCTTCGGCCTGGTCCGTGGCGCAGTCATCGTCGGCTTTGCCGTGATGCTGGCGCAGGCCGCCGAGATGCAGGACGAACCCTGGTGGAAGGAGTCGCAGGCTGATGCCGGTGGGCGTCGAAATGGCCTCGGTGCTGCAGGGCTACGTCGAAACCGGGCGTCGCGTGGTCGAAGACGTCACCGAGCCGGGCACCTGAGGGCGCAACCATGTGTGGCATCGTCGGCATCGTAGGTTTCACCGCGGTCAACCAGCAGATCTACGACGCGCTCACGGTCCTGCAGCACCGCGGCCAGGACGCCGCCGGCATCATGACCGAGCACGACGGCGCGCTGTTCCTGCGCAAGGACGTCGGCCTGGTGCGCGACGTGTTCCAGCAGCGCCACATGCTGCAGCTCAAGGGCTCGATCGGCATCGGCCACGTGCGTTACCCGACGGCGGGCTGCGACAGCTCGGACGAGGCGCAGCCGTTCTACGTCAACGCGCCCTACGGCATCTGCCTCGCGCACAACGGCAACCTCACCAACGCGACCGAACTCGCCGAGGTGCTGATGCGCGAGGATCGCCGTCACCTCAACACCTCCTCGGATTCGGAAGTGCTGCTGAACGTGCTCGCCAGCGAGCTGCAGCGCTTCGGCACCACGCGCGCCTCGGCGGCCGACATCTTCGCGGCGCTCAGCGCCACCTACCGCCGCATCATCGGCGGCTATGCCGTGATCGCGATGATCCTCGGCCACGGCGTGATCGGGTTCCGCGATCCGCACGGCATCCGTCCGCTGGTCATCGGCAAGCGCGACACGCCGCGCGGCCGCGAGCACATGATCGCCTCCGAGAGCGTCGCCCTCGACCAGAGCGGCTTCGAGCTGCTGCGCGACGTCGGCCCGGGCGAGGCCGTCTACATCGACGAGACCGGCCGGCTGCACACGCAGCAGTGCGCGCCGCCCGTGCGCCACACGCCGTGCATCTTCGAGTACGTGTACTTTGCCCGGCCCGACTCGATCATCGACAACATCTCGGTCTACAAGGCGCGCCTGCGCATGGGCGAGCTGCTGGCCGAGAAGATCCGTCGCACGCGGCCCAACCACGACATCGACGCCGTGATCCCGATCCCGGACACCAGCCGCACCAGCGCCATGCAGGTCGCGCAGATCCTGGGCGTGAAGTACCGCGAGGGCTTCATCAAGAACCGCTACATCGGCCGCACCTTCATCATGCCGGGGCAGGACCAGCGCAAGAAGTCGGTGCGCAGCAAGCTGAACGCGATCGACCTCGAGTTCCGCGGCAAGAACGTGCTGCTGGTGGACGACTCGATCGTGCGCGGCACGACCTCGGCGCAGATCATCGAGATCGCGCGCGAGGCGGGCGCGAACAAGGTGTATTTCGCCTCGGCCGCGCCGCCGGTGCGCTACCCGAACGTGTACGGCATCGACATGCCGGCCGCGTCCGAGCTGGTGGCCTCGAGCCGCACCGAGGAAGAAGTCGCGCAGCTGATCGGCGCCGACTGGCTGGTGTACCAGGACCTGGACGACCTCAAGCGCGCCGTGCGCCACCACGATTCCGGCGTCACCGAGTTCGACACCTCGTGCTTCTCGGGCGAGTACGTCACCGGCGACATCACGCCGGAATACCTCGACAAGCTGCAGTCCGAGCGCTCGGACCAGGCCAAGCAGACCCGCAGCACAGGCTCGATCGGCTCCGGCATGCTCAAGGCCGTCGTCTGAAGACTGCGGGCCCCCGCGATCTCCTGCTGGGATGTTTCGACGCCGCGCTCGCGGCCAGCGACGCGCGCCGCGCCGTGCGCCGCGAACTCGAACGACGGCCATTGCAGGACGGAGCCTGGCACCTGGTCGCCGTCGGCAAGGCCGCCGGTGCGATGGCGCAGGGCGCCGTCGACGTGCTGGGTGCGCGCGTGGCGGGTGGCTGCCTGGTCGTGCCGCCCGGGCACCTGCCCGCGGGCTTCGCCGCCGGGGCGCATGGCCTCCAGACCTGGATTGCCGCCCACCCGGTGCCCGACGAGCACAGCCTCGCGGCCGGCGAAGGCGTCGCGCACTACGTGAGCTCGCTGCCACCGCAGGCCCGGCTGCTGTTCCTGGTCTCCGGCGGCGCCTCGAGCCTGCTGGAGTGGCCGCGACCCGGCGTCACGCTGGCGGAGCTGCAGGAGTTCAATCGCTGGGCGCTGCAGTCGGGCCTGCCCATCGGGGCCGTCAATGGCCTCCGCGGCAGGCTGTCGCGCCTGAAGGGCGGTGGCCTGGCGCAGCTCGCCGGGGCGCGCCGCGCGTGCGCGCTGCTGGTCTCGGACGTGCCGGGCGACGATCCACGGGTGATCGGCTCGGGGCTGCTGCACGCGCCGCGGCCCGGGCTCATCTCCGCGAGTGACGCGGAGTTGCCGGCCCATTTGCGCGCAGTCTTCGCCCGCGCGGCCAGCACCCGCTCGGCCACGCACGAGGTGCGGCGCATCCCGACCCGCATCGTGGCCTCGGCGCGACTGGCCTGCGCGGCGGCGGCGGCCGCTGCCACGGCGCAGGGACTCACCGCGCGCGTCGCGCGCAGGCGTTATGCCGGCGACGCCGCCAGGCTCGGCCGGCGCTTCGCGCGCGAACTCGCGCGGCTGCCCGCCGGGACCGTGTTCGTGCGGGCCGGCGAATCGACCGTCCGACTTCCGCCCACGCCGGGACGCGGCGGACGCAACCAGCACCTGGCGCTGGCGGCCGCCATCGAACTCGAGCGCTGCGGCGTCGCGGGGGCCTGCCTGCTGGCGGCCGGCACCGACGGCATCGACGGCACCTCGCCCGATGCGGGTGCCGTGGTCGACGCAGGCACCTGCGCTCGCGCCCGTGACGGCGGCTTCGATCCCCGCGTATCGCTCGCGCGAGCGGATTCCGGTAGCTTGCTCGAGGCGTCCGGTGATCTGCTGCATACTGGCGCCACGCTGACCAATGTCGGCGACCTGGTGCTGGCGCTGAACCCTGGAGCCGTCCGATGAGCCTGCGTGTCCTGATCGTGAGCGACCGTGCCGACTATCGGCAGCTGCTCGCGCATCACGTCACGCTCGAGTGGCGCGACGCGCTGCCGGCCGAGTACGAGCCCGCGACCCGCGGCCGGCTGCCAGCGGGTTTCACCGGCGTCGCCTACGACGTCGTGCTGCTCGATCACGAGGTGCAGGGCGCGCGCGGGCTGGAGTGGATCGACGACCTGCGCGAGCGCCCGGCGTTTCCGCCGATCGTCTACCTGCTGCCGGTCGACGCCGATGCCGCGACCGCCGGCCGCGCCCGCGCCGCCGGCGTGCACGAAGTGCTGCCGCGGACGGATTTCGAGCACGTGCAGCTCTGCGACGCGCTGCGCGCAGCGCTCACGCTGCGCCACAACGTGCTGGCCGACACCTCGCGCGCGGCGCTGGAGCGCATGCCGCCGGACCGCTTCGGCTCGGTGCGGATCAGGGGTTACCGCTGCACGCGGCGGCTGGCCGTGGGCGGCTCGGCCAGCGTGTTCCTGGCCGAGGATGTCCGCAGCGGCGCACAGCGCGTGCTGAAGATCTTCCGCCAGGTGCCCGACGTGGTCGAAGGCAGCACGACCTTCGACCGCTTCCTGCGCGAGTACGAACTCGTCGCGCACCTGTCGCACCCGAACATCGCGCGCATCTACGACATCGGCGTCGCCGACGATCACCTGTTCCTGTCGATGGAATTCTTCCCCGGCGGCGACCTGCGCTCGCGCATGCGCGAGCGGCTGACGCCCGCCGCGGCGCTGGGCTACGTGCGGCAGATGGCGGCGGCGCTCGGCGCCCTGCATGACATCGGCGTGCTGCACCGGGACGTCAAGCCGGGCAACCTGCTGCTGCGCGAGGACGGCACGGTCGCGTTCATCGACTTCGGCCTGGCCCGGCAGCTGCGGCTCGAGAGCGACATCACCGGTGTCGGCACGATCTTCGGCACGCCGCACTACATGAGCCCGGAGCAGGGACACGGCCTGCCGCTCGATGAGCGCAGCGACCTCTACAGCCTGGGCGTCGTGCTGTACGAGATGCTGACCGGCGAGAAGCCGTACTTTGCCGAGACGCCGCTCGCCGTCATCTACCTGCACGCGAATTCCCCGATCCCGCGGCTGCCGGCCGGCCTGTCGCACCTGCAGCCGCTGCTCGACGGCCTGCTGGCGAAGAAGCCGGCGGACCGCTTCGCCTCCGCCGCCGACATCGTCGCGACGATCGATGCGGCGCTGAAGAGCGCCGCCGCCTGAGGCACCGCGGTGGCCGTTCCCGTCACGCTGTTGTCAGGCACCGACCCGCGCTGGTTTGCGCTGGCGGCCGAACGCTGGCAGGAGCTGCTGCTCGATCATGCCAATTGCGAGAAGAAGGCGGCGTCGACCGCGCTGTCGATCATGTTCGCGTACCCCGAGGACTTCGAACTGGCCGACCGCATGTCGCGGCTGGCGCGCGAGGAGCTGCGGCATTTCGAGCTGGTGCAGCAGCAGCTGCTGGCGCTGGACGTGCCGTTCCGGCGCCTGAGTCCGTCGCGTTATGCCGAGGGCCTGCGCAAGGCGCTGCGCCGCGACGAACCTGGGCGGCGCATGGACCTGCTGCTGACCGGGGCCCTGATCGAGGCGCGCTCGCACGAGCGTTTCATCGGGCTGATCCCGCTGCTCGGCGCGCCGCTGGGGCCGTTCTACGAGTCGCTGGCGGCCGCGGAGTCGCGGCACGCGGGGCTGTACCTGCGCCTGGCCGAGAAGCGGGGCGAGGGCGCCCGCGAGCGGCTCGCGTCACTGGCCGCGGTCGAGGCCGAGCTGGCCGTCGCGCCGGACCCTGAGTTCCGCTTCCATTCGGGCACGCCGGAAAGGGGCTAGCGCCCTAACCCCTGTCCCCTTCAGCGCGCGGCAGCGCGCGCAGCTCGATCCCATCGTCCCGCCACTCCAGCACGCTGCCTTGCGTGTACCAGTCGCCGAGCACGATGCGCCGTGCCGGCCGGCCGTCGACTTCCAGCCGGTGCACGGCCGGCCGGTGGGTGTGGCCGTGCACCATCGTCTGCACGCCCGCGCGCCGCAGGGCGGCGACCACCTCGGCCGGCGTCACGTCCATGATCTCCGCCGCGGTCGTGCCGACGTGCATCTGGCTGCCGGCGCGCAGCCTGCGGCCGATCCGGCGCCGCGCGTCCAGGCTCAGGTGCCGCAGCACGAACAGCGTCAGCGGATTGCGCAGCCAGCGGCGCAGCCGCTGGTAGCTCGTGTCGGCGGTGCAGAGCACGTCGCCGTGCAGCAGCAGCACCCGCTCGCCATGCAGATCGACCACCGTGCCGTCGGCGAGCAGCGTGCCGCCCGTTTCCGCGGCGAAGCGCTGGCCGAGCATGAAATCGCGGTTGCCGTGCATGAAGTAGAGCCGCACGCCGGCGTCGGTCAATGCGCGCAGCTCCATCACGATGCTGCGCGCGGCCGGGTCCGGGTCGTCGTCGCCGAGCCAGACCTCGAACAGGTCGCCGAGGATGTAGAGCGCCCGGGCTGAGCGCGCCGGTCCGCGCAGGAACTGCGTGAACTGCCGGGCAATGCCGGGGGCCGACGGATCGAGGTGCAGATCCGAGACCAGCAGGGTCCTGTCGGGGAGGGCGCTCACCGGGCCGGGGCTGCGTCACCGAGCACGGTCGCGCTCTCGATCAGGATGGGCTCGAGCGGGGTGTCCTCGGCGAACGGCCCGCGCGCGCCGGTGGCCGTGCTCGCGATCCTGTCGACCACGTCCATGCCCGACACCACGCGGCCAAACACCGCGTAGCCCCAGCGCGAGGGCGACGGGTCGAGGGCGATGTTGTCGTTGACGTTGATGTAGAACTGGGCCGTGCCGCTGTGCGGCGCCTCGATTCGCGCCATGGCGACCGTGCCGCGCCGGTTGCTCAGGCCATTGCCGCTTTCGTTCGGCACGCCGGGGCGCGTGGGTTTCTCGCTGCCGTCGGGCAGGTGCCCGCCGCCCTGCACGACGAAGCTGCCGATCACCCGGTGGAAGATCGTGCCGTCGTAGTGCCCGTCGCGAACGTACTGCAGGAAATTGGCGGCGGAGAGCGGCGCGCGCGCCGGGTCGACCTCGACCGTGAACGCGCCGAGCGTGGTCGTCATGCGCACCTGCACCGGGCCGGTGGCCGCGACCGGCAGGGAGGACTGGGCCTGGGCACGGCGCGGGCAGGACCGATGGCGACGGCCAGCCACGCGCAGAGCACGCGGAACGAGGCAGGATTCTTCAGACGCATGGCGCACCCCTGGGCAAGGACAGCGCGGATGGTAAGCGTCCCGGCGCGCCCGGGCCAGCGTCCCGCAGGAGCCGAACGGGCGTATCCGGTAAGATGCGCGTTCATGCCTGCGCCCGGCCACATCACCCGTTTTGCGCCCAGTCCGAGCGGGGCGCTGCACCTCGGCAATGCCCGCACGGCCTTGTTCAGCTGGCTGGCGGCGCGCGCCACGGGCGGCCGCTTCGTGCTGCGCGTCGAGGACACCGACGCCGAACGCAGCCAGGAGGCGCTGCTCGAGCTGCAGCTGCGCGAGCTGCGCTGGCTGGGACTCGATTGGGACGAAGGCCCGGACGTCGGCGGCCCGCACGGGCCGTACCGGCAGAGCCAGCGTGCGGCGGTCTACGAGACAGCGCTGCAGCGCCTGGCGGCGCAGGGCCAGACCTATCCGTGCTTCTGCTCGCCGGAAGAGCTGCAGCTGTCGCGCAAGGCGCAGCTCGCGTCGGGTCGTCCGCCACGCTATGCGCGCACCTGCGCCGGACTGGAGCCGGCAGAGGTCCAGCGCCGGATCGCGGCGGGCAGGACGCCCGCGCTGCGGTTTCGCGTGCCCGACCACCGCGCCGTGGAGTTCGTCGACCGCATCCACGGTCCGCAGAAGTTCCTGACCGACGACATCGGCGACTTCGTGATCCGGCGTGCCGACGGCAGCGTTTCGTTCTTCCTGGGCAATGCCATCGACGATTCGGCGATGGGCATCACGCTGGTGCTGCGCGGCGACGATCACCTGGCCAACACGCCGCGACAACTGCTGCTGCTCGAGGCGCTCGGCATGCCGCGGCCCGACTACGGCCACCTGCCGCTGGTGCTCGCGCCCGACGGCAGTCCGCTGTCCAAGCGCGAAGGGGCGGCGAGCCTGACCGACCTGCACGCGCAGGGCTACCTGCCGGGCGCGATCTGCAATTACCTGGCGCGTCTCGGGCACTCCTGCGGCGACGACCACTGGCTGTCGCTGGCGCAGCTGCCGGCCCATTTCGACCTGGCGCGCACCAGTCACTCCGCCGCGCGTTTCGATGCCGCGCAGCTGCGGCACTGGCAGCGCGAGGCAGTGATGCATTCGACCGATGCCGAGATCGACCGCTGGCTGGGGTCACGTCTCGACGCGCTGGGGCAGGGTGCTGACCGCGCGGCCTTTGTCGCCGCCGTGAAGGGCAACGTGCTGTTCCCGGCCGATGTCGATGAACTGGTCGCGGTGGTCACGCCATGACGCCGTGCCGCTGTCGCCCGAGGCCGCGGCGCAGATCGCCGATGCCGGGCCGGAGTTCTTCGTGCGCGCCGGCGAACTCGTCGCCACGCATGCCGCCGATTTCAAGGGCTGGACGCGCGCGATTGCCGAGGCGACCGGCTGCAAGGGCGCGAAACTGTTCATGCCGCTGCGCTCGGCCCTGACCGGCGCCACCCACGGCCCGGAACTCGCGCCGCTGGTGGCCCTGATGGGCGGCGAGCGCGCGCGGCACCGGCTGGAACACGCGCGCGCGCTGGCCGCAAATCCCTAATCCCTAATCCCTAATCCCTTCCACATCGTCCCAACGGATCATGCTGCAGATTCACAATTCGCTGACCGGACGCAAGGAGACCTTCCAGCCGCTCGAGCCGGGCAAGGTCCGCATGTACGTCTGCGGCATCACCGTCTACGACTACTGCCACCTCGGCCACGCGCGGATGCTGATCGTGTTCGACGTGGTGCGGCGTCACCTCGAGGCGTCCGGCTACGACGTCACGTTCATCCGCAACATCACCGACATCGACGACAAGATCATCCAGCGCGCGCAAGCCAACGGCGAGCCGATGCAGGCGCTGACGGAGCGCTTCATCCAGGCCTACCAGGAAGACTGCGCGGCGCTCGGCGTGCGGCTGGGCGATCGCGAGCCGCGCGCGACCGAGTTCGTGGCGCAGATCGTGGCGATGGTGCAGACGCTGGTCGACAAGGGCTATGCCTATGCCGCCGGCAACGGCGACGTGTACTACGCCGTGGCGAAGTTCGAGCCGTACGGGCGGCTGTCGGGCAAGCGGCTGGCCGACCTGCGTGCCGGCGCGCGCATCGAGGTGGACGAGGCCAAGCGCGATCCGCTCGACTTCGTGCTGTGGAAGGCGGCCAAGCCGGGCGAGCCCGCCTGGGAGTCGCCGTGGGGGCCCGGACGGCCCGGCTGGCACATCGAGTGCTCGGCGATGTCGGTCGACATCCTCGGCCCGCATTTCGACATCCACGGCGGCGGGATGGACCTGAAGTTCCCGCATCACGAGAACGAGATCGCGCAGACCTGCGCGGCCTGCGACTCGCCGTTCGTCAACGTCTGGATGCACAACGGCTTCGTGCGCGTCGACGACGAGAAGATGTCGAAGTCGCTCGGCAACTTCTTCACGGTGCGCGAGGTGCTGGAGTGGGTGCGCGACCCCGAGGTGGTGCGCTACTTCATCGTCAACAGCCAGTACCGCGGGCCGATCAACTACACGCCCGGACAGCCTGGCGCAGGCGGATGCCGCGCTCGAGCGGCTGTACCTCGCGCTGCGCGGGCGTACCTCTCCCGCTTGCGGGAGAGGTCGCGCCGCAGGCGGGTGAGGGTCTACCTCTCCCGCCTCGCGGGAGAGGTCGCGCGCAGCGCGGGTGAGGGCAGTTCCGCCACCGAACGCTTCGTCGCCGCGATGGACGACGACTTCAACACGCCGATCGCCGTGTCGGAACTGCAGGCGCTGGCGCGCGAGATCAACACCGCGAAGGCGGCGGGCGACCTCGGCAAGGCGTCGGGCTTTGCGGCCGAGCTGAAGGCGCTCGGCGCGCGGCTGGGCCTGCTGGCCTGGATCCGGAAGTGTTCCTGCGCAAGCGCGCCCTGAAGCAGGCCGCGGGCGTCGGGAGGCGGCATGCACGCAGCGACGACCGCTCGGACCGGCGCTCACCGACGCCGACATCGAGCGCCTGATCGAAGAGCGCGCCGCGGCGCGCAAGGCGAAAAACTTCAAGGAATCGGATCGTATCCGCGACCTGCTCGCTTCGAACGGCATCGTGCTCGAGGACCATGCCGGGCGGCAAGACGCTCTGGCGGCGTGGCTGAACATGCAGAGCAGACCCTGCGCAGCAGGTGCGGCGCGGCGCGTGATGCCAGTATCTTGCCGGTCCGCTGGCGCTGTTCGTCCGCGGCTGAGCGGCTCGCTTGCCGGCTGCGCGTCGCTCGATGCCGTGGCCGTTGCCGAGACCCACCGGCTCGACGACGCGCCGTACTACGTCGAGATCGCCCAGCCGCAGCCGCACGCCGGGCAGCTGCGCCATCGTCTTGCCGGTGACGATCGATCCAGAATTCGAGGATACGTTCGGGTATGCCGGGCGGGCGCGCGAACTCGAGCCGATCGTCGCGGCGCAGTCAACGCGAGGGTCCAGGCTCGCAGGCAGGGCTGCGTTCGCGGTGTGCCCGAGCGCCAGCGGCTCCGCAGGCGCGCCACGTGTCTACGTCGGCAGTGCCGAAAGCGAGTACGCGCCGCTCGACGTCGGCGACCAGCGGGTGCCGGGCGACCGTTTCGCGCCGATGGTCCTGCACCTCGACCGCCCGGGCGCCGGAGTGGCAGCAGCGAGGCCGGCGGGCTGGTCGCGCGAGTCGGGACGCGCCTATGCCGTCGCGATCCAGCTCGGCGTGAGCCAGTACATGAAGGGCTATTCGGGAGTCTTCAACAAGGAAGTGGCCCTTGGCACGGGCTATCGCCAGCCGGTGAAGTTTCTGACGGCCGAGGACAAGCCGGTCGAAGTCCTGCACCTCACGGCGGTACTGGTGGATGCCAATGGCAGGGTCGTGCGGGCCGGCGCCGAAGGCATCGTGCTCAGGGACACGCCGTTCCTGGCGCAAACGGTGGGCGACGTCAGCGACGTTCGATGACGCGTAGAACTGCGAGAGGGTGCTCACGCGACGAGCGCCGCAATGACCTGCCAGGCGTCGCCACTCAAGCTCGACGTCGCGCTCGACAATCTGCTCGCACAGCTGACCCGGTCAACGGTGCTGGTTCCGGCTAAATAGGGACGCTATTTGACCCGGTCGTGCGCTGACTCGAGGGTGTTCTTCATCAGCATCGCCACGGTCATCGGCCCGACGCCGCCCGGCACGGGCGTGATGTGCGACGCGCGCTGGCGCGCGACCTCGAACTCGACGTCACCGACGAGCTTGCCACTGGGCAGGCGGTTGATGCCGACGTCGATCACCACCGCGCCGGGCTTGATCCATTCGCCGCGCACGATGCCGGGCTTGCCGACCGCCACGACCAGGATGTCGGCCATGCCGACGAACTGCTCCAGTCCCTGCGTGAAGCGGTGGCACACGGTCACGGTCGCGCCCGACAGCAGCAGCTCCAGCGCCATCGGCCGGCCGACGATGTTGGACGCACCGACCACCACGCAGTGCTGGCCCTTCGCGGCGATGCCGGACTTCTCCAGCAGCCGCACGACGCCGTAGGGCGTGCACGGCCGGATCAACGGATGCCGCAGCATCAGGCGCCCGATGTTGAAGGGGTGGAAGCCGTCGACGTCCTTGGCCGGGTCGATCGCCTCGATGATGCGGCGGTCGTCGATGTGGTCGGGCAGCGGCACCTGCACCAGGATGCCGTCGATCGTGTCGTCGGCGTTCAGCTGCTCGATCAGCGACAGCAGCTCGGTCTCGGTCGTGGACTGCGCCAGGTCATGGCTCGAGGAGACGATGCCGCATTCCTCGCAGGCGAGCCGCTTGTTGCGCACGTACACCTGCGAGGCCGGATTGTCGCCCACGAGGATCACGGCCAGTCCCGGACGGCGCTGTCCCCTGGCCGCGAGCCGGTCGGTCGCGATGCGCACTTCGCGCTTGATCCCGCTGGCAATGGCCTTGCCGTCGATGACTTTGGCGCCGGAATCGGGGACTGGCATGGCGAATCTCTCGCAGATCGGGCGGTAATCCGCCATTTTCGCAGAGCGGGCCGCCGGTGTCGCCCACGCGCGCGTTTCCCAAATTGACGCTGTGGGGGTCGATCCGTATGATTCGCCCTCCCGTGCGGGTCCGTGGACGGTGACAGCACCCAAAACGGCCTGGCGACGACGGCAGGTCGATCGATGCATGGCGGGGCATGGCGCAGTCTGGTAGCGCATCTGCTTTGGGAGCAGAGGGTCGGGGGTTCGAATCCCTCTGCCCCGACCACTCGGATGCAGCGACGTTGCCGCAGCACATGCGCCCGTAGCTCAGCCGGATAGAGCATCGGCCTTCTAAGCCGAGGGTCGCAGGTTCGAGTCCTGCCGGGCGCGCCATCACCAGGATGGCGCTGGTTTTTGGAAGCGTGTTTGCGTTTTGGTCGACGATGGTGGACGTAGCTCAGCTGGTAGAGCTCCGGGTTGTGGTCCCGGCGGTCGTGGGTTCGAGCCCCATCGTCCACCCCACTCGCCATCACAGGATGGGCCGTTAGCTCAGTTGGTAGAGCTGCTGACTCTTAATCAGTAGGTCGTAGGTTCGAATCCTACACGGCCCACCACTTTCAAGGACTCACGCGCGGGTACCGCACTCTTGCTGGTACACGAAGCGCGCCTTTCGTCCGTCCCCCTCCACGCGTGTCAGGTCATGCAAATCAAGGCATTGCGCTGACTTTGCCGTCAGTAAGCCGTGGCTTCGATCGTCACTATGGTCACCGTGATTTCTAAGGGCGTTACCTCCATTTCGGCTTGCATGGGTGTATCGATATTGATACAGTTCCGACTTGAAATTGCCTACGCTAGCGGTTCGATTCTTTCGCAGCTCGCAGGGCAATGAGCCCGTTCGCGATTGGCTTCGATCGCTCTCCGCGATAGACCGCAAGTTGGTCGGTGAGGAGATTCGCACCGTGCAACTCGGTTGGCCGATTGGAATGCCGGTCGTTCGCAAGCTTGATGCCGATTTGTGGGAAATCCGGTACACGTCAAAGACGGAATTGCGCGAGTGTTATTCACGATTGAGGCGCAGGAGGCGCTCCTGCTGCATGGCTTCGTCAAGAAGTCGCAGAGGACGCCTGCGTACGAGCTTTACACGGCGCACGTGCGCCTTAAGCAACTGCGCGGCGCAAGACGTCGCTGAGTCGAAGTGCGGAAGGAGCAACATACGTGGCACGCAAGAAACTCAACCCGCACGCTGGCAGTGATTTTGAAGCTTTCCTCGCCGAAGAAGGGCAACTCGAGGGCGCGACTGCGGTTGCCATCAAACGCGTACTCGCCTGGCAGATCGCCCAAGCGATGAAAGCCGAGAAAGTGTCCCAAGCCGAACTTGCACGCCGCATGAAGACGAGCAGGGCGGTAATACATCGGTTACTGGACGCCGAAGACCCGTCGGTCACGTTGTCGACGATCAGTCGTGCTGCGGCGGCGCTTGGACGCAATGTTCGCGTGCAATTCGCGGCCTGAGGTCAGGTCGGTTGCGTGGAAGATTGATGCGAGTCATCCAGACTTCGTATGGATTCCAGTCTCAGGCTGCATGGTCCGGTTGTGCCTGCAGCATCGGCAAGAGGCGGTTGGGTGGCAGCGGAGTTTCTGTAAGCCACCGTGCGAATACGCGCGGCTCCGATGCTCCGGGGTGTAAAGCCTCGGCGAGGTCGAGATAGCTGCGCCGGTCGAACCCGGGGACGCTCGCCCCAGTTACCGCGAGCCCGGCTAGAAAGAAAGGCGGGCCAAGGTCACGCCAACTCTCCATGCAGGTCGAGCGGGATCAAAAGGGAGAGGTCTTCGCGTGCTGGCAGTAACCAGCGCAGTGGGCGTGACGAGCAATCCCATGCTCAGATACAATCAAGAATCATTCGCATATACGTATCTGGCAAGACCCCCATGAAACGCACTCCGCTGCATCGGCTGCTGATCGGCCTCGCCATCGCATCTGCCGCCGTCGCGTCCGTCGTTCCCGCCATCGCCATGGCGAAGAGCCTGGTCGTGTACTCGGCCCGCAACGAGCAGCTGATCAAGCCGGTCTTCGACCTGTACACGAAGGAAACCGGCGTAGACGTGAAGTTCACGACTGCGGATGCCGCCGTGCTGGTGACCCGGCTCGCTGCCGAAGGACGCAATTCCCCGGCGGACATCCTGATGACGGTCGACGCAGGAGAATTGTGGAACGCGGCAGAGCGCGGATTGCTGAAGCCGTTGCGCTCGCCAGTGCTGGAGAAGAACGTGCCGAAGCACTTGCGCGACCCGCAAGGCCGGTGGTTCGGCTTCTCGCAGCGCGCGCGGACCATCGTCTACAACCCGCGCAAGGTCGACCCCAAGTCGCTCAGCACGTACGAGGCGCTCGCCGGACCGGAGTGGAAGGGCCGCCTGTGCCTGCGCACCTCGAAGAAGGTCTATAACCAGTCGCTGGTCGCGATGATGATCAAGACGCTGGGCGAGGCGCAGGCAGAGCGAGTCGTGCGCGGCTGGGTCGCCAACCTCGCCACCGACGTCTTCGCGAACGACACGGCCCTGCTTGAAGCCATCGCGGCGGGCCAGTGCGACGTCGGCATCGTCAACTCGTACTACTACGGCCGCATCGTGCGCGAGCGCCCCGACTTCAATGCGCGTCTCTTCTGGGCCAACCAGGGCTCGGGCGGTGTGCACGTCAACATTTCGGGGGCCGGTGTCGTCGCCACCTCACGCAACGCTGCCGCAGCACAACGCTTCCTCGAGTGGCTGTCCGCGGGCAAAGCGCAGGAGTTCTTTGCGGCTTCGAACATGGAGTATCCGACGAACCCGCAAGTCGCGAAGGATCCGCTCGTGGCTTCGTGGGGCACGTTCCAACCGAGCGAGCTCAACGTGGTCGAGGCGGGTCGACTGCAACCCGCTGCCGTCAAGCTGATGGATCGTGCCGGCTATCGTTGAGCCTTCGTGAGTCCGTTCCCTGCACGGGCCGCCGCCACCACGACGGTGCTGCTCCTGACCGTCCCGGTGGCTGTGCCGGTACTTTCGGCGTTCGCCGCCTGGGCGGCTCCTGCCGCGGATGTGTGGTCGCACCAGCTCCAGCACGTGCTGCCGCGCGCCGGCTTGAACACGGCCCTGCTGGTCCTGCTGGTGGGCGCGGCCGCCGGCGCGCTTGGTACTGCGCTTGCCTGGCTCGTCGCCGCGCATGATTTTCCCGGACGCAAGTTCTTCGGCTGGGCATTGCTCGCGCCGCTCGCCCTCCCGGGATACGTGATGGCAGTCGTTTTTGCGGGCGCGCTGGATTTCTCGGGCCCGCTGCAGACCGCGGGACGCGCATTGCTCGGCGACGCGTGGCGGCTGCCCCCGGTGCGCTCGATCGGCGGCGCCGCGCTGGTGCTCACCCTCACGCTGTATCCGTACGTTTACATGCTGGCCCGAGTTGCTTTCGAGTCGGCCGGCGCGAGGGCGCTCGAGGCTGCGCAGTCACTCGGGCTCGACCGGCGGGCGGCATTCCGGCGCGTCCTGTTGCCGATGGCACGACCTGCGATTGCTGCGGGCATCGGGCTTGTCGCGATGGAGACGCTCGCTGACTTCGGCGTGGTCGCTGCGTTCAACGTGGACACCTTCACCACGTCGATCTACCGCGCGTGGTTCGGCATGTTTTCGCTGGCTGCGGCGCTGCAGATGGCTGCGTTGCTCGCCTTGCTCGCGCTCGTGGTGGCCGGCATCGAGCGTCGGCTGCGTGGCGGGCGTGGCTTCGCATCGCAACGAAGCTCGGGCGGGATGCTGCAACGTGTGCGCCTTCCGGCAGCGCAGGGTCTGTGGGCCACTGCGGCCGCATCGACGGTACTCGCCGTCGCTTTCGTGCTGCCGCTCGCGCAACTGCTGGCGTGGGCCTGGCAGCATGCTGCAGTGGATCTCGATGGTCGCTACCTGGGGTTCGTGCTGCGCAGTGTTGCGTTGGCGGCCTCCGGTGCGATCGTCGTCGTAATGGCCGCCGTCGCCCTGGGTTACGCCCTGCGGAGCGATCGCCGCCCGTGGTTGCAGTCGCTGGGCCGGTTTGCGTCAGTCGGCTACGCGCTGCCCGGCACGGTGCTGGCCGTTGGCATGTTCGCGCCGATCGCCGCGATGAATGGCTGGATGCAGGATTGGCTCGACGTGCGTTGGGGCGATGCGGCCCCGCAACTGGCGCTGCAGGGCACGCTGCTCACGATGTTGCTGGCCTACCTGGCGAGGTTTCTTGCGGTAGGTGTCGGCCCGGTGGAAAGCGGACTCGCGCGAATCCACCGCAACCTCGACGAAGTTGCGGTCTCTCTCGGCGCGCGCGGCGTTGCCAGGCTCGGTCGAGTGCACCTGCCATTGCTGCGCGGCAGCGTGCTCGCGGCGGCCATGCTCGTCTTTGTCGACCTGATGAAGGAGTTGCCGATCACGCTGATGACGCGTCCCTTCGGTTTCGAGACGCTCGCGGTGCGCGTCTTCGAGATGGCTGCAGAAGGAGAGTGGGCGCGCGCGGCCTTGCCATCCGTCTTCATCGTGGCGGCCGGCTTGATTCCTGTGTGGCTGCTTGCAAGGCGTTTTGCCCATGTCGCTTGAACTGCACGACGTGTCGAAATGCTTCGGGCCACGGCCGGCCGTCGAACACTTGTCGTTTGCGCTTGCCGCGGGCGAGATCGGTTGCCTGCTCGGTCCGAGCGGATGTGGCAAGACGACGGCGCTGCGCTGCGTCGCCGGATTCGAGACGCTCGACGCGGGACGCATCCTGCTGCAGGGTAGAGTCGTCAGCGAACGCGACCTGCACGTACCGCCGCATGCACGCGGGGTTGGGCTGGTGTTCCAGGAACATGCGCTCTTTCCGCACCTGACCGCGCTCGGCAACGTCGAGTTCGGCCTGAGGGCGCTAGGAAGCGCGGAGCGACGAGTCCGCGCGGTGGAGACCCTGCGCCTCGTGGGTCTCGACGACTGCGCCGAGGCGTACCCCGCCGAACTCTCGGGCGGCCAGCAGCAACGCGTGGCGATCGCGCGCGCGCTTGCGCCGCGTCCTGCCGTGCTGTTGCTCGACGAGCCCTTCGCGAGCCTCGACGTCACGTTGCGCGAACGACTCGTCGAGGAGCTGCGAACGCTGCTCAAGTCATTGGGGATGACCGCGCTCGTCGTCACACACGACCAGCAGGAAGCGTTTGCCCTGGCCGACCGGGTCGGCCTCATGCGCGAGGGACGGCTCGAGCAATGGGCCACGCCCTACGAGCTGTACCATCGGCCGGTATCGCGTTTCGTTGCACGCTTCGTCGGCAGGGCGTCGTTCCTTCCCGCGGCTCGCACCGCGGACGGCGTCTTGCAGACGGAACTCGGACCGCTCGTCGCGCCGGCTGCGGACTCTACTGGCGACGAAATGGACTGCGACGTGCTGCTGCGTCCTGACGACATCGTGCATGACGACGATGCGCCACGGCGCGGCCGCATCGTCGACCGCGTGTTCCGCGGGGCGAACTTCCTGTACACGCTCGAGCTCGCGAGCGGCCGGCACGTGCTCGCCCTGGTGCCCAGCCACCACGACCACCGCATCGGGGAGTCGATCGGCGTCCGCCTCGATACGGAGCATGTCATCACATTCGCAGCCGACGATCGATGATCGGTAACGGTCGATTGCACGGAGGCCGCGGAGCGTCCGGCATGACGCCCGTGTGGTCTCGCTTCACGTTCTGGTTCACATGACTTGCAGGACGATCGAGGCGAGCACGAGGTATCGCGCCAGTTTCGCGATCGTCACGAGCAACAGGAACGACCAGAACGGTTCGCGGAGCACCCCGGCCATGATCGTCAGCGGATCGCCGACGAAGGGTGCCCAGCTCAGCAGCAGCGACCACCTGCCATAACGCTGGTACCAGCCTTGCGCACGCTCCAGGGCTGCGGCGTCAGCCGGGAACCAGCGTCGATCCCTGAATTTTTCGATGCCCCTGCCCAGTGCCCAGTTGACCGCGGAGCCCAGTACGTTACCCACGGTCGCCACCACGAGCAGCAGGGCGACTGGATGATTTCCCGCCAGCAACAGCGCAGCGAGGACGGCCTCGGACTGGGCAGGAATGATGGTGGCCGCGACGAACGCGGCGGTGAACAATCCTGCGAGTGCGGCGATCCCGGTCATGCGACCACTATTTCAGCAGGACAAGTGTCGATGAGCTGGTACGTCGCTATACAGGCTCGACTGCAATTCTTGACGCGTCTGCGCGCGGGTCTGCAGCGCACACCTTCAATCAATGTGTCGACGGCCTGAGCCGAAGGCCAGGTAGAAGGCTGCGCCGAACAGCGACACCGCTGCGGTAAGCACGAAAGGCGCGCCGAACGTCCCCGTGCGATCGACGAGCCAGCCCGTGACGTAGATGCCCACGATGCCCGGCAGCGTGGCGAACGTGTTGCTGATGCCCCAGATGACGTCCGCATACTTCGGGGCGATGTCGAAGCAGTTGGGGGCGAAACCCGACATTGCGCACGCGGATGTTGCCGTCGCGCCGCACATGATCAGGACGGCCGCCAGCGGCGTCGTCGCCTGGGTCAGCAGCAGCAGGAAGATCGCGCAGCCGACGAGTGCAATGCTCTGCATCAGCTTGCGGACAAAGCCGGCGCTGCGACCGTCTCGCATCATGCGGTCCGCCCAGGCGCCGGCAAAATTCGCGGCGACGAAATTGACCAGCCATGGCGCCGCCGAAAGCACGCCAGCACTGGCGAGCGATACGCCGAACGTGCTCTTGAAGTAGGTCGGCATCCACGCGAGCAGAACGTACAGGCCCCAGTTGCTCGCGAAGTGGCCAACGATGATGGCCCACACGGCCGGCAGGCGCAGCAGTTGTCCCCACGGAATGGCCGCGGTGCGCGGTTTGCGGCGTCGTGACCGATGAACTCGCAGGTTCGCCGTCGCGGGCAAGAAAATGCCATGCCGCGTACCAGACCAGTCCAACGGCCCCGAACAGGTAGAAGGGCAACTTCCCAGCCGTATTCGCGTACCAGCCAGCCCGTGGCGGGCAAGGCGAACACGGTTCCCAACGAGATCGCGCTGATGATCAGCGCGGTGGCGCGCGACCGGTGCTCGGGTGGCACCCAGCGCGAGATCATGTTCATCGAGGCGGGAAACACCGCCGCTTCGCCCAGCCCAAGCGCGATGCGTGCCGCGATCAGCGCGCCCAGCGACATCACTGCGGCGGGCGGGGTGAGTGCCGTCCATGCGGACCACCAGAGCACCGCGACGCCGAGCACCAGCCAGCCCCCATAGCGGTTCGCGAGGGCGCCGGTCGCTGCCATCAGCAGCAGGTATCCGACGAAGAACGAGGAGAGGACGATTCCCTTCTGCGTCTCGGTCCAGCCGAGATCGTCCTTCATCGCGATGGCGGCCACCGAGATGTTCGTGCGATCGATATAGGAAATGAAAACAGCTGCGAAGAGCAGCAGCACGATGGTGTAATACCGCGGCCACGACCGGCCGCGCGCCTCGCCCTGTGCATTTGACATCAGCGCCTTCCCCCCATGCGTTGGCCCGGATGCTACACGAGTGCCGGGCGCCGGCCGCAAGTTCACTGGGTGAGTGGGTCGGCATGAAGGGGTCGAACGGTAGTCATGAACCAGGCGCTGCAGATTGGTCCACTTTCGCTGCCCTATTCGGTGCTGGTGGCCCTGGTCGCTATCGCTCTTGGCGGATTCGTTGCCAACCGGATGGCGCGGGCGGCGGACATCGACATCGAGCCGACACTTACTTATATGCTGCTGGTCGGCCTGGGCGCCGCTCGACTCGCCTTCGTCCTGCAATGGCGTGAGCAGTATTTCGACCAGCCGCTGAGCATCCTGAACATACGTGACGGCGGTTGGGAGCCGCTCGCGGGCGTGGTGGCGGCCTTGCTGTTCGGACTGCATCGCGCGCGCCGCCAGGCTGCCTGCGCAAGCCCGTGTTCGCTGCTGCACTCACGACCGGCGCGGTGCTGCTGC